>NZ_CP047242.1:1012500-1655000 GCF_009856605.1 Trichormus variabilis 0441
CCAGACCCCATTGGTGGGAGAAGTTGCCAAGCTGATGTGTGAAATAACCAACTTCGATCGCGCCGCTTTTTGTAACACAGGTTCAGAAGCAGTACTAGGAGCGATGCGCCTGGCACGAACCATTACAGGACGTAACTTAATCGCTATCTTCTCTGGAGGTTATCACGGTATTTTAGATGAAGTTATTGTTCGTGGTACAAAAAAACTGCGATCGATTCCCGCAGCCCCTGGTATCCCCCAAGAAAAAGTAGACAATATCTTAGTAATTGACTACGATGCCCCCGATGCTTTAGATATTCTCAAAAGTCGGGCTGATGAATTAGCTGGTGTCATGGTGGAATCGGTACAGAGTCGCCGCCCAGAATACCAGCCAAGGGAATTTCTCCAACAATTGCGACAATTCACTGAACAAGAAGATATTGCCTTGATTTTTGACGAAATTGTCACCGGCTTTAGGATTCATCCCGGTGGCGCACAAGCTCATTTTGGCATCAAAGCTGACATTGCTACCTACGGCAAGATTGTAGGTGGTGGTTTACCTATTGGAGTCATTGCAGGCAAATCGAAATACATGGATGCGTTGGATGGTGGCTTTTGGCAATACGGAGATGATTCTGTTCCAGAAGTTGGTGTGACTTACTTTGCCGGAACTTTTGTTCGTCACCCCCTAGCATTAGCGGCAGCAAAAGCAGTACTCCAACATCTACTAAAGAATGGACCAAGCTTGCAACAACAGTTAAACGCTAAAACTGATCAGTTTGTGGTAGAACTAACGGATTATTTCCAACAAATGCAAGCACCATACACTGTTCACAATTTCGGTTCTCTGTTTATGGTGAAGTCTGCACCAGAATTCCTCTACGGAGACTTATTATTCTATTTGATGCGGGATAAGGGAGTGCATATTTGGGATCATCGACCATGCTTCCTCACCACAGCTCATTCTGATGCTGATTTGTCCTTAGCAATGGCAGCCTTTAAAGAAAGTATTGCCGAAATGCAGTCTGCTGGTTTTTTTTCTGCCCCAACTCCAACAACTAAAGGTAGTCCAGAATCATCTAAAAACCTTCGTAACCGTCCACCCCAACCCGGAGCTAAATTAGGGCGAGATCCTGAAGGTAATCCATCCTGGTATGTTCCAGATCCTCAACGACCAGGGAAATATTTACAAGTCAGTAGTGTTTCTTAAAACAGATTGACATCAGCCTATCTCTGTTGTTTAAAAAACAGGTTTTTGCTAATAAAGCAACAGAGGTAATTTTTATACATTGAATTGATTTTCTTTTCAAAATTTAATTTTAGTAAATTAGCAAAGCAATATGACTGTAATAGCCTCCCCCTATCAAAAATATCAGTTTTTGAAAAAAGTTTTAAAGAACATTCCGGTTATCTCAGATTACATCCGTTATCACTGGAGTTTTTATAGAACTCTAACTGCTTGCCGGGGCGTTTATCGTAACTTTCCTGAAGCGTTGCGGGCAACTCCAAAAGGGGCTAAAGCTGGCTACAACCAGCCTGAAATTAGTAAACATCCATCCGCAGCAAAATTAACAGCAGCCAGGGAGGCTAATGAGTTTAATAGTCAGGATTATCCAATCCTTGTCTGGCTTGCGTCTGCATTCAGAAATAGTTCAACTGTTTTTGACCTCGGTGGTAATGTAGGACACGCCTACTATACTTCCAAAAAGTTTTTGCAATATCCTCACAATTTACAATGGTTAGTATGTGATATTCCAGAAGTAGTTAACGCAGGAGAGGAGTTAGCAAAAAAAGGCAATAACCCAGGCTTATCTTTTACTGTAGATTTTTCCCAGGCGGAAAATTCAGACATCTTGATTACTTGCGGGACTCTTCAATACATAGAACCATCATTGGCAGAGATGTTGAATAAATTGAAGAAAAAACCTCGTCACATCTTGATAAATCAAGTACCATTTTACGACGGAGAAACATTTATTACACTACAAAATATTGGTTATGCTTTTTGTCCTTACAAAATTCAAAATCGCCACGAATTTATTGCATCACTTTCTGCAATTGGATATGAATTAATTGATAATTGGAAATTAGAGCGTTCCTGTGCTATACCTTTTCATCCTGAGAGATTGGTTCGTAACTATCAAGGATTCTATTTACGTCTTCAATAGTTTTAGATGTAAATTTAGCTGAGGAACAGACTGTTAATAGTTCATCGAGATATAGCTTTCATGACCAACGATGTAAAACATATTAAGCCTCTGACTTCTATACGAGGTATTGCAGCTTTATCAGTTGTAATACTTCATTTTTCTTACTATGCCTTACCAAAAACAGGTGTAATTTTGTCATCCCATAGTGCTTTTTTCTATAACAGCTATTTATGGGTTGATTTTTTCTTCATCCTGAGTGGTTTTATTATGACTCATGTTTACATCAATCATTTTTCATCTGGAGTCAATTTACATAAATACTGCTCATATTTATTTTCGCGCTTTGCTAGGATTTATCCCCTACATATATTTATATTGATTCTTTTTATTGGATTAGAGATTATAAAAATATTTTTACCAAATGCTGAGCCTTTTACAGAAAAATTTAATTTAACTGCACTTTTTGCTAACATTTTCATGTTGCAAGCTTTCGCTCTTAATTGTCCACCATTATTTTGGTGTAATACCTATTGGAATGAACCAGCTTGGTCAATCAGTGTAGAATTTATTATTTACTTTATATTTCCATCCCTCTTGATTAAATTGTTAAACAACCAGCAAAAAGATGATTTGTTAATTTACTTTTTTAGTCTGACATTATTATTCTTGGTCACACTAACCAGAGGTAATCTAGACAGCATTATTGGAATACCTTCGATAGCTAGATGTGGACTAGAATGTATTATTGGTATTATTACTTATAAGGTATATCGCAAAGGCAATTATCAAAAATATTGGAATAACAATTTATTAACCATAGTATCTTTATTGTGGATATTTTTGATTATGAATTTTAACTGGGATGATTCGCGTCTTATTCGTAGTATCCACGACTGGATAGTCTTACCGGGGTTTTCGCTACTTATCTTATCTTTATCCGTTAACAAAAATAATGTAATGACAAAATTTCTTAAATCATCATTTATCGTATATTTGGGGACTATATCTTACTCTATTTATATGATTCACTGGTTTATTCAAGAAGCATTAAAAGTTTTTTGGTTTTATAAGTTTAATGTTACTTTCGGAAGTACTTTTAACGAATATCAATCTATGATATCCTTGGGTATATTTATGGTAATAGTATTATGCAGTGCATCATTAATTCATAATTTTATAGAAGTACCTGGGCGAAATTCTTTAAAATATAAATTTTTAACTAAACAATAAAACAATATCTTCATCATTAGTAGCTCACGAGTAAAATACAATCTTCTTTATGAGTGAGCCAACTTGAAATTTATTAGCCTACTCTAATAGCAAGAGTACAATGTTTTATGAAAATATTACCTATAGAAAATCAAACTGAATTGACCGCTATTGATTTCGATCCATTTGCAGATGGTGAATTATTATTAACTGCCCCTGCTACCGAATCTCAAAAAGAAATTTGGGCATCTGTACAGATGGGGAGTGCTGCTAATTGTGCTTATAACGAATCCCAATCCCTAAACTTAAAAGGACAATTCAATTTAGAAGCTTTTCAATCTGCTATCCAACAGCTAGTTCAACGTCATGAGGCTTTACGAACAACCTTTAGTACTAATGGTAGTACACTCTGTATTGTGGCTTCGTTACTAATTGATATTCCTTTTATTGATGTTTCTAATTTAGAGGTTCAAGAGAGAGAAATAAAAGTAGCTGAAATCTTACAGCAAGAAGTAGGACAACCTTTTGATTTAGAACATGGCCCACTATTTCGAGCAAAAATAATTAAATTGCATCCCCAAGAACATTTAGTTACTTTAACTGCCCATCATATTATTTGTGATGGTTGGTCTTGGGGGGTGCTGATGCCTGATTTGGGTCAGATATATTCTGATTTGCTGCAAGGGATAATGCCTGATTTAGAAGAGCCAGACAAATTTAGTGAATACGCTATTTTACAGGAAGAAGAAGAACAAACATCAGAAGCGATCGCCACAGAACAATATTGGTTAGAGCAATTTTCCGACTCAGTACCCGTAGTAGACTTTCCTACAGATCGTCCCCGTCCACCACTGAGGACTTTTAACGCCGCCCGTGAAGACTGGCAATTAAAACCCGAACTAGTTACCCACCTCAAACAACTAGGAACAAAATTTGGTTGTAGCTTTATGACAACTATTTTGGCAGGGTTTGAAGTGTGGCTGCATCGATTGACCGGACAAAATGATCTAGTGGTCGGTATTCCCGCCGCCGGACAAGCTGCCTCAGGACAGTATAATCTTGTAGGGCATTGCGTAAATTTATTACCACTGCGGACTCAGATAGATAGCCAAAAATCTTTTAGTGACTACTTACAAACTAGACGTTCCACCATCTTAGATGCCTACGATCATCAACAATTCACCTTTGGTGGCCTAGTCAAAAAACTGTCACTGCCACGGGATTCTAGCCGGATTCCTTTAGTGCCAATTACATTCAATATTGATCAAGGATTGGATAGTGATAAATTACCCTTCGCTGGACTGGAAGTAGAATTTTTCTCTAATCCTCGCTCATTTGAAAATTTTGAACTGTTTATCAACGCTACAGAATTGCGTGGTCAACTGACACTGGAATGTCAGTACAACACTAATTTATTTGATGCTGATACTATCCGCCGTCGCCTGGCAGAGTTGGAAACCTTGCTATTGGGTATAGTGTCTAACCCCGATCAAATTATTGCTAAGTTGCCCATCTTACCAGCCGTTGAGCAACAGTTATTAGCCGCATGGAACCAGACTCAAACTGACTATCCCCAAGATAAATCCATACACCAGTTATTTGCGGAACAGGTAGAGCGCACCCCCGACGCTGTGGCGTTGATATTTCAAGAGCAACAACTAACTTATCGAGAATTAAATATTCGAGCCAATAAATTGGCGCAATATCTGCAAACACTAGGAGTCGGGGCAGACGTTCTGGTGGGTATCTGCGTGGAGCGTTCCTTAGAAATGGTGGTGGGTCTTTTAGGCATCCTAAAAGCAGGTGGCGCTTATGTACCACTAGATCCTGGTTATCCACCAGAACGCCTGGCTTTCATGCTGGCAGACACCCAAATTCAATTATTATTGACTCAAAAACACCTAGTTGAAAAGCTACCTACCCACACTGCAACATTAATTTGTTTAGATACCGATGGGGATACGATCAACCAAACAACAGTAGAAAATCCCGTTAGTAACGTCACAGCCAATAACTTGGCTTATGTGATGTACACATCTGGTTCTACAGGTCAGCCCAAAGGTGTCAGTGTTATTCATCAAGGCGTAGTGAGATTAGTCAAAGAAACTAACTATGTCAGCCTCACCAATAAAGAAGTATTTCTGCAAATTAGCCCCATCTCTTTCGACGCTTCAACTTTTGAAATTTGGGGTTGTTTGCTCAACGGTGGAAAACTAGTAATATTCCCTCCAAACACACCATCTTTAGACGAATTAGAGCAAATTATTCAACAACACCAGGTAACAACTCTGTGGTTAACGGCTGGGTTATTTCATCTGATAGTCGATGAAAAAATTGATGCGTTAAAACCCTTACGTCAATTATTAGCAGGTGGTGATGTTTTATCAGTTTCCCACGTCCAGAAATTCCTTAGCACAGTAGAGAACTGTAAATTAATTAATGGTTATGGACCAACGGAAAACACAACTTTTACTTGCTGTTATGACATCACAGCACCACTAAAACCAGGGGCTTCTATTCCCATTGGTCGCCCGATCGCCAATAGCCAAGTTTATATATTAGACTCTCATTTACAACCAGTTCCCATTGGGGTCACAGGTGAACTGTACATTGGTGGGGATGGTCTAGCGCGAGAATATTTCCATCGCCCTGATTTAACTGCTGAGAGATTTATTCTTCATCCTTTTAACTCAGATCCTCAATCACGCTTATATAAAAGTGGTGATTTGGCACGCTATTTACCCGATGGCGAGATTGAATACCTGGGTCGGATTGATAATCAGGTAAAAGTCAGTGGTTTCCGCATAGAATTGGGTGAAATTGAAATCGCCTTTTTACAACATCCAGCAGTCAAAGAAGCTGTTGTAGTTGTTAGAGAAGATATTCCTGGAGAGAAACTCTTAGTTGGTTATTTTGTTGCAGAAACTGGTCAAGATAACTTGTCAATCATCTCGGAATTACGTCAATTTTTAAAACAACAACTCCCAGAATATATGGTGCCAAAGGTTTTTATGGCACTGGAAGCTTTACCACTAAATGCTAACGGCAAAGTTGATCGCCGAGTACTACCAAAACCTGATTCTTCTCGTCCAGAATTAGAAGCAAATTATGTCGCACCGCGCACTCCCATTGAACAACAAATTGCTGACATCTGGACGCAGGTTCTCAATATCAAACGGGTGGGAATTTACGACAACTTTTTTGAACTGGGTGGATATTCTCTAGTAGGCATCCAAGTAATATCTAGACTACGCCAAGCCCTGCAAGTAGAAATCTTGATGTCCAACTTATTTGAACTACCAACCGTGGCAGATTTAGCAGAACGAGTAGAGACTCTGCGTTGGGCAACTCAGAACGTTCAAGCTACTGGAGTTGAAACCGCAGATGATTACGAGGAAGGTGAGCTATGAAAACATTGGATGAACTCCTATCTGAGCTACGTCAGCGAAATGTGCAGCTTTGGCTGGAAGGCGATCGCCTACGCTATCGGGTAGCAAAAGACAGCCTCACCCCAGAACTGCTAACAGAGTTAAAGTCTCAAAAAGCGGAAATCATTGACTTTCTGCGGCGAATTACCACAGTAGCCAGTTCTCAAATTCCTCCAATCGTATCCTGTGAACGGAACGGTAGCTTACCACTTTCTTTTGGTCAACAAAGGTTATGGTTTCTCCATCAGTTTGAACCTGATAGTTCCTCAAATAATATGCCAGTGGTGGTGCGTTTTACAGGGAATCTCAACGTTACCATCCTCGAAGAAAGCATTAACGAAGTCGTCCGTCGTCATGAAGTTTTGCGGACAACTTTCCCCGCCGTCAATGGAAAAGCTACTCTACTCATCGCTCCTGATATTTCTTTACAATTGCCAATAATTGATTTGCAGTCAGTATCAGATGAAGAACGGGAGGCTGAGGCTTACCGATTAGCAACTAATGAAGCTCATCGACCCTTTGACTTGGCTAACGGCCCCATCTTGCGAGTCTTACTGCTCAGGTTGAGCGAACAAGAGCATCTGCTAATTTGGAATATGCACTGCATAGTTTGTGATGGGGCTTCATCTGATGTGTTTTATCAGGACTTGACCACCATCTACAAAGCTTTGGCAGAGGGAAAAGCATCTCCATTATCTCCTTTACCACTACAGTATGCTGATTTTGCTCACTGGCAACATCAGTGGCTACAAGGAGAGGTTTTAGAGTCCCAAGTAAATTACTGGAAGCAAAAACTAGAGGGCAGTTTACCTATTATTCAATTACCTTACGATCGCCCTCGTCCTGCTGGTGCGCAGACTTATCGGGGCGATCGCTCCGCCCTATTGCTACCAAAATCTCTGAATTATGCCCTAACAGAATTGAGTCAAAAGTGGGGTGTAACTCTCTTTATGACTCTACTGACAGTGTTTGAGCTATTACTCTACCGTTATTCTGGTCAAGAAGACCTACTTATTAGTTTTGCCAGTGCTGGTCGGGGGCAGGTGGAAACCGAAAGACTAATTGGATTTTTTTCTAATACTCTTGTCCTGCGGAGTAACTTGGCAGGTAACCCAACTTTCCGCCAATTGTTGGGTCGGGTACGTAAGGATTGCTTAGAAGCTTATGCCCACCAAGACCTACCCTTTGAACGATTAATTGAAGAACTCAGACCAGAACAACGCAATCGCAGCACCTCACCACTATTTCAGGTGAAATTTTCCCTCAACCCCCCTTGGTCGAATGGTCGTGGCATGGCATCGGTGGAGTTGCCTGATTTGAAGATTACTTCCCTGTTTGGTTACATCTATCATGGCAAGACCAAATATGATTTGACATTGGTGTTACGGGAACAGGATAACGGACTAGGCATGGTATTTGACTACAATGCAGATATGTTTGAGTCAAGTACCATAGAAAGGATGTTGGGACACTTCCAGAATTTACTTGAAGGTATTGTAGCTAATCCAGATTGTCCGATTTCCGAATTAACTCTGTTAACACAGCCAGAGCAGCATCAGCTTTTAGTTGAGTGGAATCATCGCCAAACTGCGGATATTAAAGATATTTGCATTCATCAATTATTTGAGGCTCAAGTCCGACGCACTCCCCATAATATTGCTGTAATTGAGGATAATCAACAACTAAATTATCAAGAACTCAACGAACGTGCCAACCAATTAGCTCATTATTTGCAGACATTAGGTGTAGGTGCAGGGATATGTGTTGGTTTATATTTAGAGCCATCTCTGGAAATGATTGTCGGATTGCTAGGTATTTGCAAAGCCGGAGGAACATACATACCAATCACCCCAACATCCCACCCCAATGATCTAGCTTTCATCTTAAATGATGCTCATGTATCTTTATTGTTAACTAAAAAGTCCTGGTCTGAGAAACTACCTGAGTGTGAATCCAGCATTATTTGTTTGGATAGTGATGAAGAAGTGATCGCCCCCCACAGTCGGCAAAATTTAGTCACTCAGGTAACATCTGGGAATCTCGCCTGTGTAATATATGCACCCAATCCGATAAATAAACCCGACGGGATCGCCATGAGCCACAGCAATTTAGTTAATCATGCTGTAGCTATTCATCAACTTTGGGAAGTGAGCGCAGGCGATCGCATCCTAGTGTTTTCTGGTATCAGTAGCGATACAACTATCGAATCACTATTTCCCTGTTGGATGAATGGTGCTAGTGCAGTTATTCAGCCCCAAACCACCCAAAACTCAATCACAAATTTCTTTTCGTTCATCGCCCAACAGCAGATTACAGTTCTCAATTTACCTACTTTCTTTTGGTATAAAATACTTAAAGAAATATCAACCTCTCAAGCACCTTTACTTGAAAGCTTACGCTTGGTAATGGTTGGCGGCGAAAAAGTCTCACGTACTGCTTATGAAAGTTGGATAGAACTGGTCGGGAAACAAACACGCTGGCTCAATGCCTATGGCTCAATCGCCACAACTTTCACTGCCACAGTTTACGATCCACAAACAGCTAGTAGTGAAACAGAAATTCTCATCGGTCAACCCATAGCCAATACTCAAATATACATTCTCGATCAACTATTGCAACCTGTACCCGTTGGCGCTCCTGGAGAAGTCTACATCAGTGGTGTTGGTGTCGCTAAAGGCTACTTCAGACGCACTGATTTGACATCTGAGAGATTTATTCCTCATCCCTTCAGTGACAATACTCATGAAAGATTGTATAAAACTGGAGATTTAGCCCGCTACCTACCAGATGGCAACATTGAATATTTGGGACGCACTGACAACCAAGTTAAAATATGTGGTGTCTGTGTTGATTTAGAACAAATAGAAGCTCTACTTCATCAACATCAAGCCATAACTCAAGCCGTGGTTATTGCTACTGAAGTAACTTCTGGCGAAAAGCAGCTAGTAGCTTACCTCGTCACTCAACCAGAACAAACTCCTACAATTGATGATTTACAAACTTTTCTCTCACAAAAAATTCCCCATTACTGGATTCCTTCAGACTTTATTTTCCTAGAATCTCTACCTGTCAATACCAACGGGCAAGTCAATCGTGGCGCTCTCCCAGAGCCTAATTTCATCAAACAAAAATCAGGAGCTAATTTTGTAGCTCCTCGCAATCAGCTAGAAATAGAGTTAACGAAAATTTGGGAAAATGTTTTAGGTAAACATCCAATAGGATTAAAAGACAACTTTTTCGGGTTGGGAGGACATTCACTTTTAGCACTACGAATGTTTTCTCAGATTGAAACTATTTTTGGTAAAAATCTCCCCCTAGCTATCCTCTTTCAAGCACCGACAATTCAGCAATTATCTGACATTTTGCAACAGGAAGGATGCTCAACTTCATGGTCTTCACTTGTTCCTATCCAACTCAATGGATCTAAGCCACCTTTATTTCTAATTCATCCAATTGGTGGTAACGTTTTAGAGTATTCTACCCTCACCCATTATTTAGGTGAAGAACAACCCATTTACGGACTACAGTCCTTGGGATTAGATGGTAAGCAAGCTCCTCTGAACCGAGTTGAAGACATGGCTAACGCCTATCTTCAAGAAATACGTAGCATTCAACCTAATGGGCCATATTTCATTGCAGGTTATTCCTTTGGTGGATTAGTAGCCTATGAAATGGCACAACAACTATACACTCAAGGACAAAAAATAGGACTCTTAGCCTTATTAGATACAAGCTGTCCTAACTTACAAATAACTCGTCCATCATTGAATAAATTTGTCCGAGTTCATGTAAATAATCTTTGGAAACTTCAACCCCAAGAGAAGTTGATTTATATCCGCAATTGGTTGAAGTGGTATTTAAAAAAGAAAAATACCAGAGATGTTTTAATTCAAGATTGGCAAGAAGTTTTGGAAAACTCTCATATTGTCAATGTTATAGATGCTAACGTACAAGCTTATGAAAATTACACAGCTCAACCGTATGCAGGAGCAATGACTTTATTTCGCTCTAGCATACAGCCAGTAAAATTGTCAGACAATATTGATTTGGGATGGCATGATTTAGTCACGGGAGGTTTAGAGATTCATCATCTTACTGGAGATCACAGCAGGTTACTCAAAGAACCCCACGTCCAAAAATTGACAAAACAATTGAAAATCTGTTTAGAGCGATCGCTAACAGACAATACTTTGCTTTTTGATGATTTAAATAAATTTCAACCAAGGCTGATTTCTCATGTCGGGACAACGCAAACTAGTAGTCAATTCTCTATCAATGTTAGTAAATAAGTTAACACAAGGGATTACAACCTTTGTATTAACTGCGGCTATAGCTCGTAATCTCGGCGCTTCCTCCTTAGGGCAATATCTTTTGGCTCTCAGCTATTACTACATTTTTGTGAATCTTATATCTCAAGGTTTTAAGACCTTGTTTACTAGAGAAATAGCTCGTGAGCCAGAATTAACATCAGAATACCTAGTAAGCGGTACTTTATTACAGTTTGTTTTTAGCATTATTGGTTATTTAGCCCTAGTTGTTGTAGTATTTTTACTACCCTATAATGCCGATACTTCATTCATTTGTTACGTTATGGGCTTGACTATTGTACCTTTTGCCCTTTCCAACATCACGGAGGCAATTTTTCAAGCTCAAGAAAAAATGCACTTAATTGCTATTTCTACGGTACCAGTTTATATTCTGCGTTTACTGGTGATGGTTTGGGCAATGCAGCTAAATTATGGAGTTGAATATATTGCCGGAATTTTACTATTTTCCGAATGTTTGATTCTGGTAATTGAATGGTTGTTACTGACTAAGATAATTAAACCTAAATGGCACATTAAGCAAGATTTTATCTGGAAAACTATCAAAGCAGCCCGCACTTTTGTTGCTATTGAGGGAATAGGTATTATTGCCGGCAAATTAAATCTACTTATTTTATCTATTTTAGGTAGTGAAATATTAGTTGGCATTTATGGGGCAGTCATACAGCTTTTACAGCCCTTTATTCTTGTTTCTAGTAGTATAGCCTTGGCTGCTTTTCCTAGTATGTCCAAAGCTGTTGCTTTAGGTAAAAATCAACAACGCAAAGTAGCAGAAGATGTAATTAACATCCTACTTTGTATGAGTTTACCGTTCTTTATCGGAATTTTATTATTTTCTCATGAATTATTGTCATTAGTCTACAAAGACCAAGGTATCACGGCAGCAACAACAACTTTAAAGTTAGTCTCTTTTGCACTAATTTCAAATAGTTTTTCGGGAATATTTGGCTATTTGTTGATAGCAAATGGCTTTGAAAAATTTAACTTACTAGAAGCAGTATTAACTACATTGGTGGGAGGAATATCAGGTATTGTTTTAATTGGTCAACATCAACTATTAGGTGCTGCCTTGATGAGTCTGTTTATGAGCTATACTAACTTATCTTTTTTTGGATACATCATATATCGTCGTCTATTCTCCCTAAATCTTCGGCGAGTTTTAATACGTCCCTTGTTGATTACCACTTTTATGACTGCTGTTTTTTTCTTACTTAAAACAACTAATTTAAATTTTGTATGGATTTTAATTTTTGCATTCTCCGTCTATATTATGCTAATCTCATTGTTGGCTATTCGTCAGTTTGGTGGTTTTAATTCTGTATATAAAAAAATTCTAAGCAAAGGGTAAATTTTAAAATGTATCAAGAAGATATTTATATGAAACCTGATATATCTGTAATTATTCCTGCATACAATACAGAGGCCTATATTGCCAAAGCAATAGAATCTGTTTTATTCCAAACTTGGAGAAATTTTGAATTGATTGTGGTAGATGATGCTTCTACAGATTGCACGGTAGATGTAATTAAAAGTTTTACTGACCAACGAATCAAATTATTTGTAAACCCCAAAAATACTGGCGCAAGCGGTGCGCGTAATCGCGCTCTCCAGATAGCTCAGGGTAAATGGATTGCAGTTTTGGATGCAGATGATTGGTATGCACCAGAGCGATTAGAAAAATTATGGCAAGTAGCAACTTCAGAAAATGCTGACATTGTTGCCGATGATTTCTATATTGTACAAGATGGTGAACATTTTCCTCGGAGTACAGCCATCCGTGAAAGTGGAGAAAAGATTAATGATTTAAAAATAATCGAGCCTGTGTTTTTTGTAAAAACAGATGTCTATGGAAAACGGGGTTTGCGTCTCGGACTTTCTAAGCCTATGTTCAAAAGAGAGTTTCTCATTAAAAATAATATTAAATATGATGAAACTCTGACTGTGGTGCAAGATTTTTGGTTAGATATGGAGTGTTTAGTCAGGGGAGCTAAATTTATACTCATACCCCAGCCATATTATTATTATCGCTGTCGTGAAGGTTCATTAATCACTTCTAGTCATAATCATAAAAAAAATTTAGAGCAGTCTTGCCAAAAAATTGTAGACTTCATTAAACAAGAAAATTTGTATAATCAAAACCCTGAATTAGCACAAGCTTTATCGTATAATCTTCAAATTTTTGAAAAAAATTTAGCTTATTACCGAGTTATTGAACCAATTAAGCAAAAGTATTGGTTACAGGCCGTACGTGAATTGATTAATTATCCTTATGTTCTTATCCATCTATTACTAAAAATACCAGGAATAATTAAAAGACGTATTCAATACTATTTATTCAAAGATAAATCCGCATTTAAGATTTATAACTAAATTAAATTATCAATCCAAAAGGTAATAATCAGTTTCAATGGGATAATCTACAGATGAAAATTGCCAAATTTCTTATGAATCAATTAGCAACTTCCCCAATATCATCTGAGAGAAAAAATACAGATGATAAATAAGAAACTGTATTGATAATAAAATTATAATTTAACGAAAATGGGTAAATATCGAATTAAAGTCGTTTTATTACATTTTTCTTTTAGTGAATATACTGTTCAATTGGCAAATAATTTAGTTAAATATGTTGATTTAACACTGATACATTCAGAAGAAATATATAGGCAATGCAAAGATGTTCTTAATCCTCATATTCGAGTGATTCAAATTAAGAAACCCCGCATTCGTGATCCTCGCAACATTAAGGTGATAGCAGCAATGATGCGAATGATTCGAGAGATAAACCCTGATGTACTCCATGTTCAAGAAACTAACGATCCTTGGTATGATTTAACTCTTTTATTCAGTAAAATGCCCCCTCTGGTAACTACAATTCATGATGTATATCGTCACCCAGGCGATCGCGATTTAACACCGGGCGCTGAATATACTCGCAGAATAGCTTTCTACCGTTCCCAGCAATTAATTGTCCACTCCCAGTCACTTCAAGATATCCTCATCAAACAGTTCCGCTTACCTCAACAGCGAATTAACGTCCTACCTCACGGAGAGTTAGGTAGTTTGTTTCAAAGTTGGTCAAGTGGTCAAATAGCACCTCGTGAGCCTCATACATTACTATTTTTCGGGCGTATCTGGCCATACAAGGGTCTAAAATACTTGCTGCAAGCTATCCCCTTAGTTGCAGAACACATCCCCGGAGTCAAACTTATCATTGCTGGACGGGGAGAAAATGTCAGTGAATTATTGCAGGATGCAGACAAAAAACACTACGAAATTCTCAATAACTTTATCCCTACCGGAAATGTCGCCAATTTATTTCAACGAAGTGCGGCTGTTGTTCTACCTTACATTGAATCTTCACAAAGCGGTGTAGCAGCGATCGCCTATGCGATGGGTACTCCTGTAATTGCTTCTAATATTGGCGGTTTGAGGGAAATAGTCCGACATGAACAAGACGGACTGCTAGTACCACCGTGTGATGTCCAGTCTCTTGCAGATGCAATCATTCGGCTATTAAGTGACTCTCACTTACAACGTCAGATGCAAATCGCCGCATTAGAGCGTTGTCAACAAGACTTGAACTGGTCAAACATTGCAGCTCAAACAATCGAAGTTTACCATCAAGCGATCGCCGCCAAAAGTACATCTTTGATGACCAGATGAAAAAATATCTACTACTTGCAGAAAAAGCTTTTACAGTTCTGTCTCTACTCCATTATTCAGGCGCTCCTCTAGTTGTGATTCTGTCAGGGGGAGCAAGTGAAGGTGATGATTCAATAGCGGCTCCTGATTTTGCCTTAATTCAATTCATATTTTTAATAATTTACTTCATTACCTTTGCCTTACTCGTCCTGCGTTGGAAAAAAGTAATTCAATTAATTAATAAAGATTGGTATATATGGCTTTTACTCCTAGTAGCTATATTTTCCATATTTTGGTCTGATGTACCTGCAATGACACAAAGTCGCGTCATAGCTCTATCAGGAACACTTCTATTTCCTCTTTACTTAGCCAGTCGCTACACTTTAAAAGAACAATTACATTTACTAGCATGGACTTTCGGCATAGCGATCGTAGGTAGCTTTTTATTCGCTTTCGGCCTAAGAAATTATGGTCGTATGGCTGGAGTGCATTTTGGTACATGGCGAGGAATATATAACCATAAAAACGTTCTTGGTAAAGTCATGGCTCCCAGTGCCATGGTGTTCTTACTTCTGGCTCTTCAACCAGAAAAAAAGCGTTGGCTATTTTGGGGAGGATTCATAGCATCGATCTGGCTAATTATTGCTTCAAAAGCATCATCACCTCTTATCAATGTTATTACTTTAAGTCTTTCATTATTTTTATTTCGGATTTTAAGGTGGCGATATAACTTTATGATCCCCGCGTTAGTGGGAATCACAACATTAAGTACCATTGCATATATATTAATGACTACTAATGCTGAAGCTATAGCAGCATTATTAGGCAAAGATTTAACACTCACTGGACGAACTAATTTTTGGCCTTTGATCATCGATAAAATAGCTGAACGTCCTTGGTTTGGTTATGGATATGGTGCATTCTGGCTGGGCTGGACTGGTCCTTCCGCCGATATTTGGTACTCCTCTGGCTGGAAACCACCAAATAGCCACAATGGTTACTTAGACCTTTGCCTTGAATTGGGATTAGTAGGCTTATCACTATATGTAATTGATTATTTACAAGGTCTACTCAAGGCATTAGCTTATGTGAGGTCAGTTAAAACATCAGATGGATTTTGGCCAGGAGTTTTTCTTATGTATGTTGTGTTGTCAAATCTCACAGAAAGTACATTACTTATCCAAAATAATTTCTTTTTTGTGATTCAAATTTCTATATTACTATCACTACGAATATGTGAAGAACAAAAAACAACTCATTCCATGATCAAGCATAAAAAGAAGATTAATTATTCACAGAAAACCTACAAAATACCGTAACATTTTTGTGTTTTTACTACCTAACATTTCAGGAGTTTATGAATAGAATTTATTATCAAAAGTCTCCTCTAAAAGTTTTAATGCTCGGTGCTAGTTTAGATGTCCAAGGTGGAATTACGTCAGTTGAAAAACTAATTATCGAAAATGTGCGCCCAGAATTACAAATTACTCATGTTGCTACATTTGCACCTGGATCTGGACGGCATAATATTTTCGTATTTCTACAATCAATTAAAATACTGATACAAAATCTGATACAAAGAAAAACAGACTTAGTCCATATTCATTTCGCTGAGAGAGGCAGTACTTTCCGAAAACTAATTCTTGTCCTTATAATTCTTAGCTTTCGCCAGCCTTTTATTCTTCATGCTCATGGCGCAACATATCAAGAATTTTTTGCCGATCTTCCTAAGATACTGCAAAAAATTATATCTAATTTATTTAGGCGATGTAGTCAATTTATAGCTCTATCAGAAAGTTGGAAGTCTTATTATTTAGAAACATTTAATCTTGATAAAAATCAAATTTCCGTACTACATAATCCTGTAAAAATGCCAACCTTTATTCCTGTAAGACGACAAAAACAATCTGTAAAATTTGTCTTTCTTGGAAGAATTGGTAAACGCGGTGGTGCGCTAGACGTAGCAAAATCTGTTATGAAGTTCCCTCAGCAAGATAAAGGCGCATTTGATCTTATTAAAGCATTTGCAGCCCTACCCGAAGAAAGTAAAAAATCTGCTGAATTGGTTCTAGCTGGTAATGGAGATTTAGATAAAGCTCAACAACTAATTCAAGAATTAGGTCTTGAAGCTCAAGTAAAAATTAGCGCCTGGCTGAATCCTGAACAAAGAGATGCTCTGATAGCATCAGCAGATGTTTTTGTTTTACCTTCATATAACGAAGGTTTGCCTATGTCAATGTTAGAAGCCATGTCATGGGGTTTACCTGTGATTGTGACACCTGTTGGTGGCATACCTGAAGTGATCAATCACAATCAAAACGGCATATTAGTGCAACCAGGAAATCAACAACAGTTAGTACAAGCCATGCAGCAACTTATTAATGACGAAGATATGAGGATTGCGTTAGGTAATGCTGCCCGCCATAGTGTTGAATATTTTGACGTTAAACACTACATAAATTCTTTATCAGAAACTTATTTCTCAGCAGTTCAATGTAGTAATTATTTAGTTAATTCAACAACAGAAATGGAATCAAAATATTAATTCTATTCAGTAACTAAATCCATAAAATGCAGAGATTTTTGTTTACATTTAACCTTAACTAAGATAGGAGATTCATCAAAATGAAGTTGACTGTTAAAGAAACATTACCCTTAGAATATCGTTATATTTTGGGTATGCGTGTCGATGCTACCAGTTATGAAGATGCAACCCAAAGAATTTTAGCTTGGTCAGCTAACAAAGAAAGCAAGTCTGTTTTTGCTGCTAATGTTCACATGACAATGGAAACTCATGACAATTCCAAATTTGCAAGAGTAGTTAATAATACTGATTTAGTTACAGCTGACGGTATGCCTTTGGTATGGGCTTTAAAAGCTCTTGGTATCAAAAATGCCTCCAGGGTATACGGGCCAACTCTCACTTTACACGTGTGCAATGCGGCTGCAAATTTAGGTGTTCCTATTGCTTTTTATGGTGGTACAACAGAAAGTCTGGCAGCATTCAGTAAATTTTTAAGAAATCAGTTCCCAGGCATTAAAATTGTTTCTCAAATTGCACCGCCTTTTCGTCCACTTACACCAGAAGAAGATGAAGCTTTCACCGATGAAATTATCGCATCAGGAGCGCAAATCTTATTTGTTGGTATTGGTTGTCCTCGGCAAGAGTTTTGGATTGCAGAACATAAGAATATTATTCCAGCAGTAATGCTTGGTGTCGGAGCAGCATTTGATTTTCATTCGGGTCGTGTTAAGCAAGCTCCAAGCTGGATGCAAAACATAGGTTTGGAGTGGTTTTTCCGGCTCATAATGGAACCAAAAAGGTTATGGAAGAGGTATTTTAAGCATAATCCTCGCTTTGTATTGTTCTTTATGATGCAATTAGCTTCTAGAAAATTAAAGTTCAAATAATTTTAGTTTTATTCTCAGAGAGGTGTTCAAAGTATTGATAGCAATCAAGCAACATTTTTTATGATGAGGTACAAATCTTTAACATGGGGTGTTTTTACCATTCTGATTTTTGGCTTAACCACAATATATGTTAGCAAAATCGTCAATGCTAACAATGGAGATTCAATAAATCAGGAAGCAATTAAAAACAACTATCTATGGGCAGAGTTTGAAGCACAAGAATTTGGTCGAAACGGAGATGTCAGTCAAAGTTTAGGTACAACATACTACGTTGATCAAAGTCTTGGAAATGACAGCAATCCTGGTACTACAGAAAATCTAGCATTTAAGACAATACAGAAAGCTAATCAAATAATAAATGAGGGAGATATTGTTTATGTGAAAAATGGTACTTATGACGAAAACATTACAGTAACTAAATCTGGAAATCCCAATAATTGGATTGTGTTCCAAGCTTTTCCTGGACACAAGCCATTTGTTAGAGGAACTCAAGACGGTACTTTTAGAGTTTCTGGTAATTACATCAAAATAATTGGGTTTAGAATTACTTCTACTCAACTCGGCTCTGGAATCCATGTTGGTAATGGTAACCACCATACGAAAATTATCAACAATGAAATTCATGACTCTGGGTGTGGAGGAATTTCTGGTCAAGAGACGGATTATCTTTACATTGAAGGTAATATTGTTTATAGAAACGCATTCAAAGCACCTTATCAATGTAGTGGCATCTCCATTTATCAAGCTAAAGCATTCGATAATAAACCTGGATTTCACAATATCATTAGAGGCAATATATCTTACTTTAATGAAAATAAATTACCGAGAGAAAATGGTAAAGTTACTGATGGTAACGGTATTATCATTGATGATTTTCGACATACTCAAGGTCAAGGGCAAACATCAAAATACACTGCTTGGACTTTGATAGAAAATAATATCGTTTTTGATAATGGTGGCAGAGGGATTCATGTTTTTCAAAGTGATAATGTTGTTGTCCGAAACAATACCACTTTTAAAAATCTGAAATCTGATAACTTGGAAGGCACTCTTAATGGAGAAATTAGTACATATTTTTCATCTAATGTGCATTTTTATAACAACATTGCCTACGCTGCAAATAAGTCTAAAAAAACTTTTGTAGATGATTATTCTCAAAATAACAAATGGGATTATAACTTGTCATACAATGGCTCTATTTTAATCAATGATGGTCATTCTGATGCTAGTTTGGGCAAAAATAATCTAATTGACTTTAATCCTCTTTTTGTTAATCCATCTATTATTCATGGTGTTGCCAATTTTCGCTTGCAAGCCACAAGTCCTGTGATTGACGCAGGTACATCAATGAGTGCAGCTAGTAGTGATTTTAATGGTCAAAAAAGACCTATAGGTTCAGGATATGATATTGGAGCCTATGAGTTCAAATAGAAGTTAAAGATAGAATATATTTCAATAATTCACTCTTTATGTTAAATGAAAATACTCAAAAAATCACAGATTTTAGTCATAAATATAGTTGTGATTTTGGCTTGATACATTTATTGAAGCACTTTATGTAATGAGGTTTTTTAAACGAAAATTTATTCTTATATTATCGCCACTATTGTTTTTTTATTTTCTCTGGTATTTAGAAATAAACCAAATATCTTTTTTGAAAAAAACTATTTTTTTGGTCTATTTTACCTGTTTATATGTCTACTAGGTGCATTCTATAAACAACAGGAATTAAGAATTAATTTGCGATAGTTAATATTTTCATTTTTGTTGAACTAATATTGATATATCCTGTTTTTTTACTAGATAATGGAAGAATTTTAATTCAAGCTCATAAATTTCCTCTATCCTTTCTATATCTGATTTATAGTCTTATACCAATTCATATATTTATTATTCTCAAACATATTTGGAAATACCCTCGGAAAAAACGTATTCGCAAAATCGTGCGTTGTTTTGAATGGTGCGGGCAAAATGTTTATCCTATCTATCTTCTCCAATCGCTGGTTTGTTCACTCCCGATACGCTTGACTACTCATATTCATAATGATGTACCTAATTTTCTTCTATATTTTCTTGTTCTGACATTCAATCTATTTATTACGTTACTTGTGGTACAACAGTATTTAAAGTTTGAATCACTGTGTATGAATCTAAGCAACACAATAACATCAATAAAGTTTTACAATTACCTTAAAAAATAACGACCAAGCATCATGTAATGTAAAATCATGTAAAAATACTTAGAGGGGTGACTTCTATAAGAATAATCTACTAATCTTTCTTGTTGGTTGTGTTGTGAAACACTTAGATTTTTATATTTACTGGAGTTTTAAAACTAACATTGTTCATACAGAGTCTTCCTAGAATAAAATTATGCAATCAAAAGAATCGATAGATTTAGATTTAAGCAGATATTTTGCTGGACTGAAGCGTCGTTGGTTAGTGGCTATTAATATCTTTACGGTAACAGTTGCTCTTAGTGCTTTATCTACCACCTTGCTGAAATCATCCTATGAAGCAGAAGGAAAACTTTTATTCAAAGTACCATCTTTTAAGATCATAGGTCAAAATTTATTAGCTAGTGGTTCAGAAGCTGAAGGGGATCTTAAATCACTGGTATCCAGTCAAAACCCTATTAATACTGAGATAGAGGTTCTCTCTTCTCCGATGATACTAGACAAGGTAATAGAAGAGCTAAATCTGAAAAACAAACAAGGTAAACCCTTAAATTATAATACTCTCAAATCTGGACTAACTTTAAAAATTATTGGTGGTACAGATGTTTTAAGAGTGGCTTATAAAAGTCGTAATCCTGAAGAGGGAGCAGCGATTGTGAACAAGGTGATGGACTTATATTTAGAGAACAGTATTCTTACAAGTAGAGCAGAAGCTGAAAAGACCAGAATGCTGATTGCTCAGCAATTAAATCAACCCAAATTAAATTTACAAAGAGCAGAATTAGCCTTACGCAGTTTTAAAGAACAAAATAAAATTGTCAATCTTGCAGAAGAATCTAAATTAGCAGTTTTACAAATTAACAATTTAGATACTCAGGTTGCTAATGTCAGTTCAGAATTAGAAAAAGTTACATCTAAAAATAATACACTCCGCAAGCAAATTTCTCTGGATGTAGAGCAAGCGATCGCTATAAATGATCTCTCTCAATCCCAGGCAATTCAATCTATTTTAACTCAAATTCAACAAGTAGAACAAAAACTCGCTTTAGAACGTAGTAGATTTCTGGATAACGATCCGAAAATAGTTGATTTGGAAACTAACAAAAAAAATCTGCAAGATTTATTACAAAAACAAACTAACCAAATTATTGGTAGTCAAGTAAAACTACCACAGACAAAGTTCCCACTTAGTGAACTTAAGCAAAGTATGATTAAAGAATTTTTGCAATCGGAACAAGAACGATTGAGTTTAATTAAAAAATTAAATTCTTTGTCTAAGTCTCGTGCAGATTATGAACAACGCTTACGAATTATACCCCAATTAGAACAAAATTTAGGTGAATTAGAACAAAATCTCGAAAGCGCTCGCTCGACTTATCAGACTCTCTTAACTAAAGTTCAAGAATTAAGACTAGCAGAAAGTAAAAATACTGCAAGTGCGAGGATTATTGCTAATGCTTTGGTTCCTGATAAACCAGATTCCAGAAATAAAATAATTGTTATATTGCTAGGTATTTTATTTGGGATATTTTTGTCAATTACTACAGTTTTGTTTTTAGAAATAAGAGATAGATCCCTAAAAACAATTCAAGAAATTAGAGAAATATTTGAATATACTTTACTAGGAATTATTCCTTCAGCAACTACGAAGAAAATAACATCTTCCCATCGGGATGTAGAGTTAACTAATCTGGAAGTAGCTGTCAGAGATACGCCTGATTCATTGACTAGCGAAATGTATCGCATGATTCAAGCTAATTTAAGATTTCTGAGTTCTGATCAAGTTCTCAAAAACTTAGTAATAACAAGTGCTTTACCTAGAGAAGGTAAATCTACTGTTTCAGCTAATTTAGCTGCTGCGATCGCTCAATTAGGACGTAGAGTTTTATTAATCGATGGAGATATGCGTTCTCCATCTCAACATCAATTCTGGCAATTGAATAATTTAGTAGGTTTAAGTGAAGTACTTGTTGGACAAGTAGAATTTATTACTGCTATATCTAAGGTAATGGATAATTTGGATGTTTTGACAGCAGGTGTCAGACCTCCCAATCCGTTGGCTTTGCTAGATTCAAAGCGAATGGCTGCATTAATCGCTGATTTTTCATCACAGTATGATTTTGTGATTATTGACGCTCCTCCTCTGCTTGTTGCGGCTGATTCCCTAACTTTAAGCCACATGACAGATGGAATTTTATTAGTATCTAGACCTAATGTAATTGATTCGGGTAGTGCCTGGGCTGCTAAAGATACATTAGAGCGTTCTGGACAAAAGGTTTTAGGTTTATTGATTAATGGTGTAACCGAGAAAAATGAATTTAGCAGTGATTTTTATGTTGCTAAAAAACATGAGTTCGACGAAACTAAAAAATGGCAAGAGGTAGTGCCTGTGGGGCAAACACATCCAAATATTAAAGATCAATAATCAAGGTGGAATTGCCAAAAATAACCATTTTTGGGCAAGTTGTTGATATGAAATAACCTAGAAAGCTTATTCTACCGTTCACAACTTTACGAACGCCAACTATCATTTATGGGCAAGTTCGTCTTGAAGCCGATTTTGAGCCATTAGCTGAAAAATTCCCTCAAGTATTTGCTATAAGCAAAGCACAGTAGGTGTTTAGCAGTCTGAGCATTTCCTTCGCGTACAATTTCCCGTTTTGGCTCGATGACCCCTAAATGGAGTTAAAAAACCTCAAAGCTTAATTACAGAAAGCCGCCGCTTTGTGTTGGTAATTGGTAATAGGTAACTGGCGCTATTACTGATTACCAAATCCCCACTCACAAGAGTAAGAGTATTGTATTTTTACTTTATTAATAAACTCTCAGGCACAATCTTAAAAACAACAAGCGATCGCCAATTCGCCATGATGTACTAAAGTATCTTTATCTAACATCTGTACAGAATATTCTGGAGTTACCGCCAATAGTCTTTCGATTCTCTCCTTAGCGGAATCTACTACTGACTCAGCCAGACTACCATCAGTTAAAGCATCAGCAAAATTTTCGGCAATTTTATAGGTACGCTCGATAGAAGACGCGTGGATATTGCGAGAAACAATAAATAAATCACAGCCAGCATTAAAAGCCCGCGCGACCGTACCACGTTCCATAAACATATCGGAAACTGCTTTCATATCTAAGTCGTCAGACACAACGACACCCTGAAAACCAAGTTCTTCCCGCAGTATAGTTTTGAGGATGGGGCGGGATAGGGTAGCTGGTAAATCTGGGTCGATTTTGGGAAATAAAATATGGGCGGTCATGATGAGGGGAATCCCTTCTTCAATCAAAGCTTTGAAGGGGATAAGTTCTCGCCTTCGTAATTCCTCTGGAGTCAGGTTGAGGATTGGTAATTCCACATGGGAGTCTTTGCTAGTATCACCATGTCCGGGGAAATGTTTGGCGCATCCCACAATTCCGGCTTCTGTCAGTCCCAAATAATATTCCCGCGCACCAGTAGCCGCAGTTTCAGGAGTATTTCCAAAGGCGCGAGAACCGATAATCGGATTTTGCGGATGGGAATAAATATCAGCTACAGGTGACCAAGATAAGTTGATGCCTAAAGATTTTAATTCAATTGCCGTGGCTTTTGCTACTTCACGGGCGTGCGATCGCAACAACAACGCCTGAGGAAATCTGGTAATCGGTAAAGGTGTCCTCACAACGCGTCCTCCCTCATGGTCTAAGGTAAAAAACATCGAATCGCGTTCTGCATATTCTTGTATTTGGCTATGTAACTCCTGAAAAGTCTCCAGCCAAACCTCGTAAGGTACACCATCTACAAAGTTTTTAGCAAAAAATATTACCCCTATTGGTTTCAATTCACCCAGAGCGCGTTTATCTTCATCACTCAAACTAGTACCAGAAATACCCAGAATTAAGTGATTTCCAAAGCGTTCTAGTCTCTGCAATGCTGGCATAATGCTTAACCTATAGTTGTGTAGCTAAAGACTGGATTAACAGCATAAATAATCTCAGCCCTTATCCTACACCCTCAATAGAGGTAATTAATACCAATTCAAAACTCAAAATTAACGCCGTGTGCAACTTTCTCTCAGACCTAACCCCCAACCCCTTCCCTACAAGGGAAGGGGCATAATAATTAAAGCCTCTCTCCTTGCAGGGGAGAGGTTTGGAGAGGGGTTTTAAGAATAAGTCGCACATCGCGTAAATTAGGAAAGCCAAACAGAATATGGGTTTGAATATATCTGTATCTGTACATTAATTATGCCCCAACACTTGAAAGCCCCTTAACCTCTCTTAACAAGATGCTGATTAATCAGTTTTATTAATCATGAAAACTTGTGAACGAGTATCAAAACCTCACCCATGAGTCTTTTATTCTCGTGAGCGAGTATCAAAACCTCGCCCATGAGTCTTTTATTCTTGTAGACGAGTATCAGAATCTCGCCCATGAGTCTTTTATTCTCGTGAACGAGTATCAAAACCTCACCCATGAGTCTTTTATTCTCGTGAACGAGTATCAGAATCTCGCCCATGAGTCTTTTATTCTCGTAGACGAGTATCAGAATCTCGCCCATGAGTCTTTTATTCTCGTGCGCGAGTATCAAAACTTCGCCCATGAGTCTTTTATTCTCACAGACAAGTCGAAACTTTGTTGAGTTGCGCTATCACTCCACCCAACCTGCAATCATATTTTCGCCAATCACGAATTACCGACCACCAAAGAATCAAGATTTTAAGCCTCTCCCCGCGTCGGGGAGAGGTTTGGAGAGGGGTTCTTCCAAATTCATTCTCCTCTACCCAAAGTCAAAGCAGAGCGTTATTTTCCCACGTAAATCAAAATCTCTTTGGGTGAAGCAACAGCGCAACCCAACCTTGTACATTGAGAGCAAGTTGCACAGAGCGTTAATCACAAATTTAACTCAGTCCTAACTGTCGCTTTAACGCTTCTGGCACATTAATCGCTGTATCCAGCCCTCGTACATTCTCCCAGTTTGTCTTTTCATCCCATTTGACATCTCCCCAAAATTCATCACCGAGGTTTGCGTGACTGAGGTCTGCACCATTGAGGTCTGCGCTAATGAGGTCTGCGCTAATGAGGTCTGCACTAATGAGGTTTGCACTTCTGAGGTCTGCACTTCTGAGGTCTGCACGACTGAGGTCTGCGTGGCTGAGGTATGCGCCATTGAGGTATGCACCATTGAGGTATGCGCCATTGAGGTATGCGCCACTGAGGTCTGCGCCACTGAGGTCTGCGCCATTGAGGTATGCATCTCTGAGGTCTGCACCTCTGAGATATGCACCACTAAGGTCTGCGCTTCTGAGGAATACTCCTTTGAGGAATGCGCCACTGAGGTCTGCGCCACTGAGGTCTGCGCCTCTGAGGAATTTGCCAACTATCCTAATAAAGTTCCCTAAATCCAACCCATCACTATAATTCATGATGCGAAGCAATCGGGCTGTGAGCCTATGTCCCTGCGGTTTCCCAGATGGATAAAAGACAATTTCTGCTTTCAGCTCATCTCGCCCTTGAGCATAGCGGTGTAACTCCAACAGCAGAATCATCACATTCAACCCAGCATAAACATCCACCTGACGCTGACCTAACCCTTGAATGCCATACCTTTGCAACTGTCGCAACTTCTTCTGGGGTAAAGTCTCCTCAGATGTGTCAATAAATTTCCCTTGACACCACTTACTATAAAACTTGTCTAACCGCTTAAATAATTCCACCCACCGGAAATCTTGACTCTCAGTTAACAACCCCATCAGGTAGTCTACAATTTCCTGTGTTAACCCACCGTAACCGAGTAAATCATAGATTTCCCAATTCATTACAGCTTCAGAAATAATTGGCTGTCTCCCCTCATCCCCATCGTAATATTGCGTCCAAGCCTTAAGCCGTGCTTTCAGGCGTTCAGCAAAGAGAAACTCCCCAAAACTTTTATGGAAGAACTCAACCCCACCTTCTTGTTTTTCCGCCGGACGAATGTAAAATGCAGCCAAAGCCGTTTTCAGTGCTTCATTCCCCAGTTTTTCTTTCGCTTTTTCAATTAAAGCCTTCGCTCCTTCATCTTCTTGTAAACGTGCTTCTAACATGGACATAGAAGCAAACTCACCACCAGACTGCACAACACAAACCGCAGCTTCCATGAGGATGCGTTTTAAATCCTCAGGCTTTTGTTTAGTTAACTCAATATTTAAATCAGTTCCATCTGGTTCAGAACGCTGTTTAGTCAGTACCCAATTTACAGCTTCTTGGTAAATGATAATTTTAGCGGTGCGATTATCACTTGCCTGCTCTAACTTATGAATATCTAATTTAGAATCTCGATACATTGCCGCTAATAAATAGAGCAATAGCGGTTCCTGAGCTAATTTCTTAACTTCATCGGGGCATTTATCACTTTGTAAAAACTGCTCAAACGCAATGGTTTTACCTTTATTTACTTGTACAGCTTCCCACTTATTTAACCATTGCTGTTGGAGTTGCCCATCCATTTCCACAATCTCCACCCGTTCCAAATTGCGGGGTAAATCAGCAATACCTTGTAAAGCCATCGACCTACCAGTAATGATAACTCGATGCCCCATTTCCCTATAATCTTTGCATTCTTTCTGAAAACCAGCTACTTGTTTAATAAAATCGCCCAAATTGAGGTTATTTCTCGTTTCAATATGCAGTTCATCAAAACCATCAAGAATAAACAAAAACCGAGTATTGGCATTAGTCAACCAGTTAGCATCACCTTGAATAAAACCCAGTTTTAATTCGGCTTTAATAGTATTCTCTAACCGTGTTTCAAAAGTGTCGATATCTCTCAAGCGAATTAAGATTGGTGTCCAAATTGGGTGTAACTGTCGCCACACTGTGTAAGCAAACATTCGACAGAAAACACTTTTCCCCCTGCCTGGGCCTCCTTGGATAAACATCACCTGTTCCAAGTTATCAGGATTCAACAGAATCGTTTTCGCCCAAGTGTCTAAATTGAATGAATCCTTTTCTTCATCTATCTTGCCATTTGCATCTACAGGCTTGGCTTTGATAGGTACATAAATATCTTTAAAGGCGAACTTTTCATCAAAAACTAACTCAAAAGGTTTCTGCTCAATATGAGTTTTTAAATAATTATCAATACTCTGAAACCTTTCCTGTTCTCTCTGCCAATCACCCAAGGAAGGCTGAATTAAAGTTTTTATCGCCTCACCCGCTTCTATCCAAGCTTTAATGATATGGCGGTGAGTGTTCCGAGCCACACGTTGGGTTAAAATGTCCGCTAGTCCTGGGGAAATATTTGCTGCTGCTAATCTAGCTAATAAAACCCTGTTGAAAGCTTCAGCTAAAGGTGATTCATGGAAACATCTGATTGCTTTACTCGCAGTATCAGAATTAAATTCAACATCATTGAGCTTTTCTATTTGCTGACTGATGGCTTGAATATCAAGCTTGGCATCCCAGTTAAAATTTTGATATATATTTAAACTTAAAATTTCTTTGGTGCTTTCCAAATAAGCCGCTTGACTAACTATAAAAAAGCAGTCTTCTAAGGATGGTTCTTTCTGATTTATATCACGGGCAAACTTTAACAAAGCAATGCCAATTGGTACAAAGGGCAACCCCGCACCTATAACCTGCGCCATTGGCGAACACAACACATCTAATAAAGAAGATGAGTTTTGCAGGACTGATTGCAAGATTTCTATACTATCACCCTCTTCTTTGAGAGTATTGGCAGCTTCCAAGACTGCCTTACCTGTCTCGACACTTGTACTTAGGCTTTCTGATACTGAAAATGACTGCCTAAATTCTTGCCAAGTTTGCCAGAAACGCTTGCCCATCCACTAACACCCGTATAACTACCGTTAATTCGAGCTTAGTGTAGCATTTTAGGGAACGCCGAGTAGGGAACTTCTAGATGAATCAATTCAAAATAAAAAAACGTGAGTTCGATAAATTTGGAAGAACCCCTCTCCAAACCTCTCCCCGACGCGGGGAGAGGCTTAAAACCCTGATTATTTGTTACTCAGTTATAGATTTTCAGCCCCTTCCCTTGTAGGGAAGGGGTTGGGGTTAGGTTCCGTCGAATTCACGTTAAAAAAATATCCAAAATGTAAGGGTGCGTCAGTATGAACAATTTCTGAGTATAGTTAGGTTCTATCGCACTGACGCACCCTACTAAACTCTAGACACGCCAGTGAGGTATTTTGAATTTTGAATTTTGAATTTTGAATTGATTTACCTCTTTCCCAACTTTTCCCGCAACGCCTCCGGCAGATTCAGCGCTGTCTCCAAACCGCGCACACCTTCCCATTGCTGAATTTCTCCCCAGGTCATATCTTCTAGGTTGGCTTCACTTAAGTCTGTATCGTCGAGAATGGCATAACTGAAGTTAGCGCTACTGAGGTCTGCACCATTCAAAATTGCGCCACTCAAGTTACTACCACTGAGGTTGGCGCTGTTGAGATTGGCAAAGCTGAAGTCAGTACCCAAAAGTACCGCATCGCTGAGGTCTGCACCTGTGAGGTCGGCTTCGCTGAGAATTCCGCCACTCAAATCGGCATCGTTGAGAACCACGCCAGTTAAATCTACGCCACTGAGGTCTGCACCTAAGAACATAGCACCGTTGAGTCTGGCGTAGTTGAGTTTCGCGCCGTTGAGTTTGGCATAACTGAGGTCGGCTGCCTCCAGAATGGCATCACTTAAGTTAGTACTAAAAAGAATGGTGTCGCTGAGGTTAGTACCGTTGAGGGTGGCGTGGGTGAGGTCTGCACCACTCAGGTCTGCACGACAAAGGTCGGCGCGACTGAGGTCAACATGATTGAGGTTGGCATCACTGAGGTTAGCACCAAATAAGATGGCGTTGCTGAGGTTAGCGCGACAGAGTTCGGCATCTCTGAAGTTGACACCACTGAGGTTGGCGTGGCTTAATTCGCCATCATTGAGGATGCAGCTACTCAAGTCAGCGCGGCTGAGGTCGGCACGTTCCAAGTTAGCACCGCTTAGGTTTGCACCTGTAAGGTTGGCGCTGCTGAGGTCGGCACTACTCAGGTTAGCACCACTGAGATTAACACTACTGAGGTTGGCATCACCAAAGTCTGCACCTGTGAGGTTAGCACCTTGGAAGTTTGCGCCTGTAAGGTTGGCATCACCAAGGTATGCACCACTGAGGTTAGCACCACTGAAGTTGACTCCCGTCAAGTTGGCATTTCCCAGGTATGCACCTTGAAAATTACCATCCCGGAGAAATTCCCCCACGATATTACTAAAGTTGCCAATTTCAATGGCATCGCTATAATTAATTACCCGCAGTAGTTGGGAGGTGAAAAAGCTGTCTGTATCTGGTGGGGAAGAAGGATAAAAGTTGATTTGTTGCCGCAGTTCTTCTTGCTCTTGGGCGTGGCGGTGTAATTCTAGAAGTAAAATCAGGACATTAAGCCCGGCGTAAATATCAATCTGCCTCAGTCCAATACCCTGATTTTGTGCTGCCATCTCCAGCAATTTTCGCTGAGGTAAGTTCTCGCTTGGTGGCGCATCGATAAATTCTCCTCGACACCAACGTTGATAAAAGTCTTCTAGGCGGTGAAATAGCAACTCTGGGCGAAATTCTCTTTCAAGGATAGGCAATTCTATAACTTTTTCGACTATTTCTGGAGTTAATGCACCATTACCGAGTAAATCATAAATCTCTTGTTGGAGTTGGCTACTACTAGTTGAAAATTGCCCCCTACTATCCTCTCTTATCCATGCCTCTAAACTGATTTGTAATCTTTCACATAAAATTTCTTTCTGTAAATTAACTTGAGAAAAGTTTACATCTTTGGCTGGTTTTTGTTGGTATTTTCCCAGAGGTAAAAATGAGCGACTACCTACATACTTTGTTGTAGGCCTATCTGTTGACCTTGTACCCCGAACGTAATTCTGTAATAGTTTCCAAACATGAGGTAGTTGTGACATTTTTTTATCCATTAATAATAAATTGTCAAGGTAGAAATATATAGATAAATTCAATGGTTTGGTGCTGTGAGAACATAAATGTTTAGTATAAAATAAATCCAAGTATTTAAAATTAAAATTACATCAACAACACCTGACATAAGGATTTTCTCGGTAGAAAATTTAATCTTTAAGAGGACGATCAGGCTATATGTTCTCAAAAATTGGGGAAATTGAGCTATTTTAAGGAAATAATTCTATTTTTAGGCGCTAACTCTACCAAAACAGATGTAAAAATAATACGTACTGTTTGCTACAAAGACGATTGTTAGGAAAAATACTACAACAAAACAGCACAAAAAATCTAAAAAATGCTGTTCCTCACCAAACTGAGAAGCTAATTGCTAGCCATCAGGTAGTTTTGGGTCTTTTCCGGTGAACAGACAACTAACTAACGTTCATAGCGCATGAGAAATAATTAACGATACTTATCAGGAATAAACTAGATGAGAAAATTTACCTTTTATTTAATATTGTTCAATGGATTATTTTTAGGAATTGCAACAGCGAACGCCAAGTTATCACCTGTAGATATAGTTAATCAACATTTGCAAAATTCTCCAATTATAGATATAACAACTAAGCCTCAAAAACCCATAACCAATCAACACCCCCATATATCTACACCCTTACATCCTGCTTACACTCTTTCCCCCTCTGCTGCTATCAAGCAATCACATCAGCCTCTACTACAAAGGCCAGAAAAAATTTGGGTAATTAACCAAAATCAACAGGTCAAGGATCAACCCTTTATTTGGGTGGTGAATGATCATAAAAAGGCAGCACAGCAACCATTTCTACAAGTTGGTAAATCCACAGATAAACCGGATAAGAAACCTGCTACAGAATCTAAGCCGGAAAAAAAGGATGACTTAGAATCTTTTGATGAAGTAGTAAAAGATACTGAAAAACTAGACGGTCTATTTACTCTCTATCGTCATAAAGAAAAGAATAAAATATATCTAGAAATTAAGCCAGAACAGCTAAATAAAAATTACTTAGCTACCGCAACCCTAGAATCTGGTATTGGCGAACAAGGAATTTACAGTGGTTTACCATTACAAGACTTTTTATTTTATTTCCAGAGAGTAGACAAAAAACTATCTTTTGTGGTGCGTAATGTGAATTTTCGCACAAGGGAAGGTGATCCACAAGCGCGATCGCTCGCCCGTTCGTTTAGCGATTCCGTTCTCTACTCGGTGGAAATCAAAAGCATCCATCCCCAAAGAAAAACCTTGTTAATTGACTTGGGTGACTTGCTGCTGGCAGATTTAGCCGGATTATCTTTGTTTACAGGATTGACTCCAAATACAGACCAGTCTTCCTTTGGCAGTGCTAAAACCTTTCCCCACAACTTAGAAATTGAGTCGGTATTGAACTTCTCTAGCAGTACTGGTACAAACCCTAACAATGAAATGTTATATTTCACGACCGTACCAGATAGTCGTGGCTTCACCCTCAGGGTTCACTATAGTCTTTCCCAACTACCAGAAAATAATTATCGTCCCCGGATAGCTGATGAACGGGTTGGTTACTTTATCACTGCTTACCAAGATTTATCTAAAGAAGAACGCAACGATCCTTTTGTCCGCTATATTAATCGCTGGCACTTAGAAAAGAAAGACCCGGAATCATCCCTATCTCGTCCCAAAAAACCCATTGTCTTCTGGATTGATAACGCCGTACCCTTACAGTACCGCGAAGCTGTCAAAGAAGGGATACTCATGTGGAACAAGGCCTTTCTTAAGGCGGGATTTCAAGATGCAGTGGAAGCCAGACAAATGCCAGACAATGCCGCATGGGACCCAGCCGATATTCGTTACAATACAATTCGTTGGATTAACACTGTTGATGGTTATTTTGCTATGGGGCCATCTCGCGTTAATCCTTTAACTGGGGAAATTTTGGATGCAGACATATTAGTTGATGCTAGTCTTGTCCGCTTACTCAAAAATCGATACAGCACACTTGTAGAACCTAGTCAACTCAATACCCGTACCTCCTTATCGGCATTAATGCGGAATCGGGGACTTTGTAACAAAGGTTTAGCCGCAAAAGCCAACAACACTACTCAAGAAAAATCTCCAAGACCAAATGGTTTTTTGCAGCGTTTATCCAAGCTAGCCGGTGATTATGACTTATGCTACGGCATGGAAGCCGCCAATCAATTTGCTTTTGGGGCTTTGTCCATGTCACTGCTACAAAACAACGCACCGAATCAAGAACAGCTACAAGAATATATCAATCAATATTTACGTTTAATTGTTGCCCATGAAGTAGGACATACCCTGGGTTTACGTCATAACTTCCGTGGTAGTAATCTGCTATCACCAGAAGAGATGAACAATCAAGAAATTAGCCGCCATAAAGGTTTGACAAGTTCGGTGATGGACTATATTCCACCGAATATTGCCCCCCAAGGGACACCGCAGGGAGACTATTTTCCCAGTATGGTGGGGTCTTATGATGATTGGGCTATTCAGTACGGTTATACCCAAACCAACGCGAAAACTCCCATAGCAGAAAAGCCGATTTTACAAGCAATCGCCAGCCAATCTTATAAGCCGGAATTGAGTTATTCTCCCGATGAGGATATGTATGACCTCGACCCCACCGCCGATGCTTGGGATCATAGTGGTAACGTGCTGGTTTATTCTCAATGGCAATTAGATAATTCTCGGTTGATGTGGGCAAATCTCAATAAACGTTTCCCTATGCCGGGAGAAAGTTATAGTGATTTAAGCGATCGCTTTAGCTCAGTTCTCAGTAACTATTTTCAGAATATCTTCTACACAACAAAATACATTGGTGGGCAGTCCTTCTACCGTCTACAGGCTGGGGAAATATCAGCTACTAAGCTAGCCAGTCGCCCAAATCACTTACCCTTTGAACCTGTACCTGTTGAACAACAACGGCAAGCACTCAAAACACTACAAAAGTATATTTTTGCTGAAGATGCCCTGAATTTTCCCCCAGACCTACTGAATAAATTAGCACCTTCTCGCTGGTATCACTGGGGGAGTTTTCCCCAAATTGGCCGCTTAGATTATCCCGTTCATGACTTAATATTATTCCTGCAAGCTGCTGTATTACGGGAATTACTGGCAGGCGATCGCCTCACTCGTCTCAAGGATATTGAACTCAAGAGCTTACCCGAAAAATCACTAGCATTACCTGAGCTTTTTGATACTTTGCAAGCTGGAGTTTGGACAGAAGTTCTCAAACCAAAAGCCGGGGCGCTGAAAATTACTAGCCTCCGGCGCGGCTTGCAGCGAGAATACCTCGATATCTTGATTGGTATGGTGTTGCGGCGAGAATACGTCCCGGAAGATGCCCGTTCCTTGGCTTGGTATAAACTTAAACAATTAAACGACAAACTCAAGTCAGTCAATACCAACGATGAATATACCAAAGCCCACTTGTTAGAAACTAGCGATCGCATTGAGAAAGCTTTGAATGCCCCATTGCAGGCGAATTAGGTTTGGGGAATGGGTAATGAAAGAGAATTTGATTTGTCCCCAATCCCTAATCCCCAATCCCCAATCCCCCTAACTCAACGATTCAACGCCTTAATAAAACGTTGTAAACTTTTGAAAACACTGGGCTTTCTGGCAGGTATAGCATCTGTTTCTGCTGTTTGTGCTTGCCCTTTCATGAGAATTAAATCTATTTCATCACCTGAAGGCTTTTTGGGTAAATTGGCAATTTTCGCCCAGTTACCATCATTTTCTACCCAAATTTCCCAGTCTCCGGGGTAAGAACGGAATAAAGCCGTTTCATCATCAATAGGACGTAGGTAGTAACAGGATTGAATGATATTGAGGAAACGCTCGCGGGTTTGTCTGGCTGTATAACCAATACCTACAGTACCTGCATCTTCTAAGCGAGGGTTGAGGAAAATAGCCGGGCGATCGCCTATTATTTCACAAATTTTCTCTAGTTGGGGTACTTCTACGGAAGTGGGGGAGATAAAGAGGAAAATTTCATCTTCTGGTTGAATTTTCGATTGAATAGAAGCAGTCCTTCCCGTACCAATATCCAAAATCTGAAAGGGTGCGTCTTTCCAATCACGACGAGCTAAAGCAGCAGCACCAGCATCAGCAAAGAAGACTTTCAAGCGAGATTCGTATTCTACCAAACAGGGGAGAAACTGTTCTGCTACAGGCATAAACTTGAGTTCGGGAAACAGCAACTCGACTTGGATGCGGTGACAACCGTCTGCGAGAGCTGCTTTAGTGGCTTCACGGGATTGGGCGATCGCGTCTTCTAAACTGTTGGGAAGTTCCGGCATAATATATTTATCTCTCAAGCATTTACTTCTATTGTTTCAGTTTATGAAAAATAGCGCCTCGCTAACTAGCTAAAGCTCAAGAGATAAACATACATATTAAACCGCGTAAAGACATGGTTAAGCGCCTCACACCCCCAGTTTCAGGAATTATTTGCTAGCTTAACCCAATTGAGCGATCGCCGCCGTAACATCCTCTACAAGTAAAAACCCTTATCTTCAAGGTGAAATTGGTGGGTCGTTACTAATCGAGAGAGCTTTTTTACTACGTTTCAATTGTTTCCAAAGAGACTTAATTTGCTTACAAGCTTCATCAGGAGAAAGCTTACCGGATGTTTCCAAAGCTGTGACATAGCCAATTTTGTTAGCAAATTCTCGCAAATCAGCGTTAAATGTAAGATTTTCTGCTTTCCCCCGACCGTAGTAGCGACTGCGAGCAGAAAAAAAGTTGTTTTTGTCGTTCCGATTAGACTCTACCATCACTTCACTTGCTTTTAAGACTGTTTGTAAATATTTTTTTATGGTTAGACAAATAGTATTCCCAGTTTTAAATCCTAAATTAACATCAAAATCAAATTAGGGCTTTCTCAGAAGTTGTCGATTATTTAAGCCAAAACACTCTTCTGTATGAGCGTGTATAATACCAAGCCCGGATAATCACTTGTAGTTGGCTTGAGTGGTAACGGGTTTCCGCCGTGAGCTTCAGTCGAACGGTAATTGTTTTTACTATTACCCATTCCCCATTACCAAGTTCCGCAGATATTATGAGGAATAATTTTTAGAAAAGAGTCAATCGATATGTGCCACGGTTGTTGGGATTATTGGAAGTAACAACTATATAGTAGGTATCATCCTCAGGCAACCTAGCTCGGTCAATTAAAGCACTATAAAGACCATCTTTAGCATTATCCGCAGCAATAGTCTTCCCTTGAGAATTCAGCAAGACTATATAAGGAGAAAACTCTTCATTGACACTATCTGCACGAATACTGACAAGCTGATTTTTTTTGCCTTGGAACTGAGACACATTATAAGCACTGCGATTTTGCTTAATAGTTAAACTTTGAGCATTCAGTTCCGCCGATTCGTCTAGGATATAGCTGGCTCTATCATTCCTGAGAGCTAAACTATAACGTCCTGTATCACCAGGGTTGCGACTAGTCACTGCAATCGTGTAAGTACCTTTGACAGGTAATCGTACAAAGACAAACGCATCCTGAAGATCACTATTTGTCCCAACACTACCTCTTTTTAAGATCACTTTATTATCAGGATCAAGGAGGAACATAAACGGACTGAGACTCAAATTGCTGGAGCGACGTGAATCAGTGCTACCACCCAGCCTGATTTGGAGTAGTTGGTTTTCTCTTCCCTCGAATTTATAGAAATGAAAATACCTTCCTTGGGACTGAAAATCACCTTTAGAAAGTACGCCAAAAGCGATATCTACGAAGTTAATCTCCCTAAAAGGAAGATTAGACAGGGAAACAGGGGAAATTTTGGCAGTTGAATTGCGGCTACCTGGATTTGTAGCTGATTGACGACCTCTCTGCGGTGAAGCAGAGTTAGTTTGTCTAGAGTTAGAGTTGGACTGTGTAGATGTTCTAGGCGCAGAGTTAGTTTGTCTCGGCTGAGAAGTTGGGTTGGAATTTGATGGTGTGGATGTTCTATTTGCAGAATTACTTTCTCTAGGTTGGGGAGTTGGATTAGAGGCTGTTGAGTTGGAAGATTCACGAACAGGAATGGGTGACTCGATTGATTGCTTGCTTTGTTGTGGAGTTGCAGGCGGTGGAGAAGTAGGGATTTGCTCGATAGCTTGTTGTACTGCTTCTGGTTGTCTCTCGTCTGGGGTTTTAGCTATTATCAGTTTTCCAGAGTTCTCATGGATATCAAGAGCCTTTATAGGCAAAGTATAGTTTGCAACTACTAAGCCACTGCTCATGGAAGCAATCAAAGCTAAGTTAAATTTGAACCAATAATTTTTGTTCTTCTGTTCTGCCATAATTTCACTCCTCATACTGCTAGTATTGAGTTATTTATATAACTTCAGATAGATAGCCTTATCTACTTTTAATGCTGGACAATATCCAAGTATTGGCAAATTTTGTTTTGCCTCGTTTATTGTTATACTATGAAAGAAACTTTATATACAAAAGATACTAGATTTTTGGAGTCAATAACTTCACTATACTTTATTAGGAACATATAGCTCACATATAGGAATTGATATTAAGCAGGGATAAGATTCATACTTAATTTTTGAAATATACCCAGAGTGGGCAGCCACCCCCACTCACACTGATATTTGTTGCAATAATCAAATCTGATTCCTAGAGAATGTTAACTGTTTTTGAAAAAAATCATCTTCCATCTTCAATCTCTTAGTTACATTTGTATAAAATTTTTGATTTAACATAATGCACCAGGTTGATAGCAAAACTATAACTGTTGGATTGACATATACTCAAACTGTACACGGATTCCCAGTATGCTTTGCTGTTTGAATCCTAATTGCTCCATGCCTCAAAATCCTGATGGCAAAATGTATTGCCAACGCTGCAATACACAATTGATACCCTTATTAAGGGGGCATTATCGCATCATCAAGGTACTATCGGATGAAGGTGGGTTTGGGAGAACATATCTATCAGAAGATATAGATAAATTGAACGAATTGTGTGTAGTTAAACAATTTGCACCTAAAGTTCAAGAAAATTCAGCTATGAAAAAAGCCGTTGAGTTATTTAAACAAGAAGCTCAACGCTTGCAACATTTAGGAGAGCATCACCAGATTCCTACCCTACTAGCTTACTTCGAGCAAGATAATTATTTATTTTTGGTGCAACAGTTTATTAATGGAAACAATCTATTACAAGAATTACGTCAAGGGGTAGTTTACAACGAAAGTACAATTGTCGAATTTCTCTTAGATTTACTCCCTGTATTGAAATATATTCATGAGCGTGGGGTAATTCATCGAGATATTAAGCCACAGAACATCATCCGCCGTCAGAGTGATGGGGGATTAGTGCTAATTGATTTTGGTGCTGCCAAGCAGCTAAAAGCGACAATGCAGACTCAATTGGGAACCACTATTGGCTCGCTCGGTTACACCCCAATTGAACAAATGCAGTATGGCAAAGCTTACCCAGCGAGTGATTTATTTAGTCTGGGTGCGACTTGCTTTCATCTGTTGACGGGGATTAACCCATCTAATTTGTTTGTCGAACAAGGCTACAGTTGGGTTGAATCCTGGCAGCAATATTGGAACACTTTAGATTCCGATAGAAAAGAAGGTGAATATCTAGTTAAGGTTTTGAACAAGCTGTTAGAAACGGATATTCAAAGGCGTTATCAATCGGCTGATGAAGTGATGAATGATTTGATCAAGCAGCGATCGCTACTCTCAAGATTAAAAACTACAATACCAAAGTCTGCTCTCTTTTCCACATCTTGGTCTGCATCAACCTCATTAACCGCGTCTACAACCAAAAAACAAGCTCGGAAATCACTCAATGGTAAGTTTAAACAACAACTCCTCATAAATACCATGAGTGCGCTGTTAGGTTTAGTGGGCGTTGGGCATTTACAGTCTCTCCCGCAGCTAATTACTAAATTTTCCGAAATCTCTACTCAACCTTACACTCTCAAGGGTCATGCCAGTGATGTAAATTCCGTTGCTTTTTCTCCTAATGGAGAATTTCTAGCTAGTGGCAGTGATGACAAAACTATTAAAGTTTGGAATTTAAAAACTAAACAGAAAATCCATACTCTTCCAGGTCATTCTGGCTGGGTTTGGGCTATTGCTTTCTCCCCAGATGGTAAAACTCTTGTTAGTGCAGGTGCTGATAAGACCATCAAATTGTGGAATCTGGCAACTGGAACAGAAATTCGCACTCTGAAAGGGCATTCTCAGGGAGTAGCTAGCGTTGCGTTTAGTCCAGATGGCAAGACTCTAGCTAGTGGCAGCTTAGATAAGACAATCAAACTGTGGAACCTAGCAACAGGCAAAGAAATCCGCACGTTGTCAGAACATTCCAATGTGGTTGCCAATGTAGCCTTTAGTCCAGATGGCAAAACTCTTGCTAGTGGCAGTTGGGATAAAACAATTAAATTATGGAATCTCACAACCAACAAGGTATTTCGTACCTTGGAAGGACATTCCGATTTGGTCATGTCTGTAGTCTTCAATCCAGATGGCAAAACTCTTGCCAGTGCTAGTAAGGACAAAACGATTAGATTGTGGAATCTGGCAGCAGGAAAGACTATCCGCACCCTAAAAGGGCATTCTGACAAGGTTAATTCTGTTGTCTATGTACCAAGAAATAGCACAGTTCTTGCCAGTGGCAGTAATGACAACACAATTAAACTATGGAATTTAACGACAGGAGAGATAATCCGCACCTTAAAGCGCGATTCTGGATACATTTATTCCGTAGCCATTAGTCCCGATGGGCGTAATCTTGCTAGTGGCGGTAGTGCTGAGAATATTATCAAAATTTGGCCGATGAGTTGGTGAATCTGTTTCCCATTGATTAATGACTAATCACTAATTCTCCTGGTACCAACCTCTGTAAGATTTGTTTTAAGACCATCGCCGTCCAATCTACATCGGCTGCTGTAGTCTCACGCCCTAATGTCAACCTAATTCCTCCCAAGGCGGCTTTTGTTGAGTAACCCATTGCCAACAATATGGGGCTAGGACTAAGTTTACCACTATGACAAGCTGCGCCCGCACTAATGCCAATACCGGCAAGGTTTAAATGACGCACTAAGGTTTTACCACTGAGTTTTTCGCCGTCGGCTTGTTCGAGGTAGAAACTTACATGATGAGGTAGACGATTTTCTCTGTCGCCGGTGGGGATTAAACCAGGGACATCTGCTAACTGGGCAAATAAGCGATCGCGTAATTTCATTAAACGTGGTATCTCTATAGATAATTCCTCTGCGGCAATTTCGGCAGCAACACCAAAACCGGCGATGATGGGTACTGCTTGCGTACCAGAACGTAATCCCCTTTCTTGTCCACCACCATTCAATAAAGGCAACAATTCCACACCAGGACGAATATATAGCGCCCCCACCCCTTGCGGCCCGTATAGCTTGTGACTAGAAAGACTGAGTAAATCTACAGGTAGTTGCTGCACATCTATAGGTAAACGTCCCACTGCTTGCACTGCATCTGTGTGGAACAACGCCCCATGTTGTTGAGTTATCTTACCTAACTCTGCAATTGGTTGGACTGTGCCAATCTCACTTTGACCGTAAATCACAGAAACTAAAACCGTGTTATGTCGTAACGCAGCTTTTAAATCTTCGGGGTTAACTCTCCCTGTATTATCCACACCCAAGCGGGTGACTTCCCAACCCCATTTTTCTAGTAAGTTGGCAGGTTCGCTAATAGCCGAATGTTCCACACTAGAAATAATGATATGTTGCGGCACATTTTGCATTCTGACAACACCCATAATTGCTAGGTTGTTGGCTTCCGTACCGCCAGAGGTAAAAATAATTGATTCGGGATTGGCAGCGTTAATTAACCCTGCTACCTGTACTCTTGCTTGTTCTACAATAGTCGTTGCCCGTTGTCCCCATTCATGTAGACTAGAAGGATTCCCCCACTGTTGAGTCAGGACTGATTGCATAACTGCGATCGCTTCTGTACAAGTGGGAGTAGTAGCACTGTAATCTAGATATATTTGCATATAAGGCAAGGGCAGGGGCAGAGGGGAATAAATACTGACTGTTGACTATGGATTAATCACAAATGTGGGAATTATATATATGTCTATTCCCATCCCACTTGTAGCAGATTAACGTGCGGATTTTCCCAGCATTTAGGAATTTTTGGGTATTTTTTTTGATAGTGGCGATCGCCGCCTGTCAAAAAGTCCAATCTCACAATAATCGTCCTGCACCTCTACCGCAAGACTCATTTGTGAAAGTTTACTTTAATCAATCCGAATCCTCAGAATATCGAGAACCTTACCGTCAACAAACTCGACTGGGAGATAACTTAGAACAGCAGATTATTGACGCTATTTCTCAAGCTAAATCTACTATCGATGTAGCAGTACAAGAATTGCGTTTACCGAGAATCGCCCAAGCCCTCAAAGACAAACAAAAAGCGGGAATCAAAGTCAGAGTAATTTTAGAAAATACCTATACTCGTTCTTTGAGTAACTTGACACCAGATGAAGTCAAGAAATTACCTGAACGGGAACAAGCACGCTATCAAGAATACTTTAAATTTGTAGACCTAAACCAAGATAATCAACTCAGTCCTGAGGAAGTTAATCAGAGGGATGCACTGATAATTTTACAAAATGCCAAAATTCCTTGGATAGATGATCAAGCTGATGGTTCAGCAGGTAGTAAGTTGATGCACCATAAGTTTGTGGTTGTAGATAATCGCATAGTAATTGTGACTTCGGCAAACTTCACCTTAAGCGACGTTTTCGGGGATTTCTCTAATTCTTCAAGTTTGGGAAATGCCAACAACCTATTACACATTGATAGCCCAGAATTAGCAGCTTTGGTCACAGAAGAATTCAACCTCATGTGGGGTGATGGTGTTGGAGGTAAACCAGACAGTAAATTCGGTTTAAATAAACCTGTACGTCCTCCCCAAAAAATTACCTTGGGTGACAACACAATTACTGTGCATTTTTCCCCAACTTCACCCACCTTACCTTGGACTCAAAGCAGCAATGGCTTAATTAATGAAAGCTTAAATTTAGCGAATAAATCTATTGATATGGCGTTGTTTGTTTTTTCCGAACAGCGTCTTGCTAATACATTAGAAAAACGTCATCAACAACAAGTCTCAATTCGAGCATTAATTGATAAACAATTCGCCTATCGTTATTACAGCGAAGCTTTAGATATGATGGGAATTGCCCTGGGTAATAAATGCCGATATGAAATTGATAATCGACCTTGGTCTAATCCCGTTACTACGGTGGGCGTACCCACTTTACGAGAAGGAGACCTGCTACACCATAAATTTTCTGTTATCGACAACCAAACGGTAATTACAGGTTCTCACAACTGGTCTGATGCAGCAAATCATGGCAATGATGAGACTTTGATAGTAATTAATAATCCCACAATTGCTGCTCATTATGAGCGTGAATTTGCTCGTCTTTACGCTAAAGCTCAAGTCGGTGTCCCAGCCAAAGTCCAAGCACAAATTCAACAAGAACAAAAGCAATGTGGTCAAATTAAAACTCCTACTTCCAGTGAACTTACTCCTACTCAAGTGGTGAATATCAATACAGCAAATTTGGCAGAATTGGAGACCTTACCCGGTGTAGGTAAAAAGCTAGCCCAAAAAATTATCACCGCCCGTCAGCAGAGAAAATTTGTCTCATCACAAGACTTGGATAAAGTACCTGGAATCAGTCCAAAGATGATAGAAAATTGGCAAGGGCGTATTCAATTTTAGTGTGTGATTTTAAATTTTTTAATCTTGCTCTTAATAACATATTTTTGCAAATAAATGAGGTATATAACAGGAGCATTAAATATGTAAATTCTTCTTGTTATTAAACATTTATCATTGTTTTAATAACTTGTATAATAACTTGAGGTGACTGGGAAATATCGACACGTATAACATCATCTGGTTCCTCAAGTGATGCAAATTGACTTGTGAGCAATTCGACATTCATGAAATGATGCTCACGCTTTTGTAGTCTTGTTTGAATGAGTTCAAATGTCCCTTGCAGGTAGACTAGTTTAATATCAGTATCTAATAATAAAAATTGCCGATAGCTAGCTTTGAGGGCAGAACAAGCTAAGACAACATTTCTATTGTTTTGCAACCAATTTGTAATAGCGGTTTGCAAACTTTGTAACCAAGGTATTCTATCAGCATCATCCAGAGGAATACCACGCCGCATTTTCTCAATATTTTCTAGTGAGTGGAAACTGTCAGCGTCATAAAATTCCCAGTGTAAAGATTCCGCCAACATTTGTCCGATGGTGGTTTTACCAGAACCAGATACACCCATGATGATAATTATCATTGCTGAGATTAAATTACCAGTTTTGCTAAACCTAAATAACGGATGCCTTCTGGGGTAACATCGAAACGACAAGGTAAAACTTCTAAACCTAAGGCGATCGCTTCTCGTAACAACTTACCATATATAGGATCTGTACTATCACCAGGGGCAAACTCTGTACAATCACCACGATTAATAAAATACAGCATTACTGATCGCGTTTGTGGCAATAACGTCATTAATTCCCGTAAGTGCTTTTGTCCCCTTGTGGTTTCTGTATCGGGGAATAATGCTAAAGTCCCTTTTGCCCAAGTTGTATTTTTTACCTCTAGATAAATTGGGCGTTCTGTATCACTTCCTGTCAAAAAGAAGTCCACCCGACTTTTTTTATCTACCCCGTAAACTACCTCACTTTTGATGTGGTTATAACTACCTAACTCTGGAAACAAGTATTTTGCCAAAGCCAACTTGACTATCTGATTTGGTAAAGCTGTATTTACACCTACCCAAGTCGGCTCGTTATCGTGTACTTGAATCAGTTCTAGAGTATAAGCCAATTTACGCTTAGGATTGGCACTTTTAGAAAGTTGTACCACACTCCCTAGAGTTGAGACTCCGGTCATGGGGCCTGTATTGGGACAATGTGCTGTTACGACTTCGCCGGAAGCTAGTTGTACATCAGCGAAAAAGCGCTTATAGCGCTTTAGCAAAATGCCAGGATATAAAGGTGGGTAACTGTAGAGCCAATCAATCATGTTTAAGGGGGTTGGGGATTAGGGACTGGGGATTAGGGACTGGGGTTGGGAAGATAGATTTCCATACCCTGATACCGATTCACCAAAATTATGAAACAGATACCAACCCGGAAACTTTAAGTCTTTAGCTGTCTAGCTTCAAGGAGCGATGAGTGTTGAGCATTCAGCTAAAAACTACTGGCCTTTTTTCAGTACTTAGCCAATATACACCTAAGTACTGACTATTTAAAATCTTTACTTACAAGAGAATTGGGATACTAGTAATAAGTGATACTCCCATTACCCATTACCCATTACCATTAATCTGTTTGGCATATCCTATGGTTGAGCTTTTGTTATGCCTCTATCATAATTTGTCAATTTTTGTAGTTAAAATGACGACATTTTAATAAAAAGAAGCATATACTCGATGTAATAAGCCTTCCTTAGAGGAAAATCGGAAGGGTTGCAATCTGCAAGGAGAGAAATCCTATGCAAATAGTCGGGGGAATGACGGAATTAGAATATGCCTTTTTGTTCACCCTCAGAAAGGTAAATTCAATCGAGTTAGGAGATTTTAAGCCATTTTATAATAATTTACCAGTTGATCCTTATATTAAAGGCAACTATCGTCTGCGAAGATTATCTCGATTTATAGTTGCAGAGGATCAGTTAGTTAAGCTACCTCATGGTTATCTGTTTCAAAGTAAAGATTACAATCCATTAGTTGGCGATATTAAAAGAGAATTTGCAGAATTAGATGAGGCACTCATCGGACTTAATAGTTTTAAAAATCTGGTATTAGCATTTAGCGATTCTTGCAAACTCCATCCAGAAGCAGAAATCGGCGTGCATCAAATCAGAACTACTTGTTCTCCAGATAATTTTGGCAATCCCGCACCTGAGGGTATCCATCAAGATGGTACAGATTTTATCGGTATCTTCTCTGTTGATAGAGAAAATATTCAAGGTGGGGAAACGCACTTGTATACTGCCAAAAAAGATAAGCCTGTATTCAGTAAGATTCTCAATCCCGGAGAGTTATTATTGGTCAACGACCATGATTTTTATCACTTTACTACTCCGATAAAACCGCAGACAGAAGCTCAAGGTATTAGGGATGTTTTTGTATTAACTTCTCCTAGTTTGCTGACTGATTAAAGGTAATTGGTATCAATTGCATAACTATTGATAAGGGCTGTTAACTGTCAACAGTCAACAACCCTTACGATGGATTGTGCAACTTAAAGGCTAGCTGCGATCGCCTGACTCAAGCGTGGCTTATCCAAACCAATCTGATTCAGGAGTAACCAAGATTGAATTAAGTCTGGGCCATGCACATCACCGGTGAGGGCGACTCTGAGCGATCGCATGACTAAACCTTTCTTCACATTTTGGGCTTTCACTACCTGCTTAATTATGTCTTGAGCGGCATTTTCTGTAAGTTGGGTTTGAGCTTCTAAGGCGGCGATAATTGCCTCAAGTACAGCTTTAGAACCTTCTTGCTGCAATTGTTTGCTACCTTCTTCGCTCAATTCCACTGTTTCACTGAAAAACAGTTTGCTCATATCCACTGCATCGGTTAACCTAGTCAAGCTGGCGCTGAGTAAACCCACCAACTGTTCTAACCAAGGGCGATCGCGTCCCCCAGCAAATGAATATCCAGCCGCTTCCCAATAGGGAATGAGTAAATCAGTCAACTGATCAACTGGGGTGTTGTGAATATATTGACTGTTCAACCAATCTAGTTTCGCCCAGTCAAATTTTGCCCCGGCTTTATTCACCCGCTCAAAAGTAAATTCTTTGGCGGCTGCTTCTAAGGTAAATATTTCTTGGGTAGAATCTGGTGGCGACCAACCAAGCAAGGTCATGTAGTTGACTAAACCTTCAGATGTGAAGCCCATTTGCTGAAAGTCAGAAATGGATGTCACCCCATCCCGTTTGGAGAGTTTCCGCCCTTCCATATTTAAAATCAGGGGAGTATGGGCAAATTCTGGGATTTTTGCCCCAAAGGCTTCGTATAGCAGAATTTGTTTGGCGGTATTGGCAATGTGGTCTTCTCCCCGGATGACATGACTGATTTGCATATCGATGTCATCAATCACCACGACGAAGTTATATAACGGCTGACCAGTATCATTTTCGGAAGCACGGGCAATGACCATATCACCGCCTAAATCACTGCCTCGCCAAGACATCTTACCCCGTACTAGGTCATTCCAAACGATTTCTCGCTCATCGTCGATTTTAAAGCGGATGACGAAACTACGTCCTTGGGCTTTAAATTCGGCTTCTTGTTCTGGGGTGAGGTGGCGATGACGATTGTCGTAACGCGGGGCTTCGCCTTTGGCTTTTTGCGCTTCTCGTAGGGCTTCTAGTTCTTCTGATGTGGTGTAGCAGCGATAGGCTAAACCCTGATCTAAAAGTTGTTTTACTGCTTTTTGATAAAGGTCGAGGCGTTGGGATTGGAAAAATGGCCCTTCATCCCAATTCAACCCTAACCAACGCAATCCCGTCATGATATTTTCCGTATATTCGGGACGCGATCGCTCTAAATCTGTGTCTTCAATTCGTAAAATAAATGTGCCGCCGTGGTGGCGGGCAAACAGCCAGTTAAATACGGCTGTTCTCGCTGTACCAATGTGTAAATTCCCTGTTGGACTAGGGGCAATTCTGACTCTAACAGTCACAGTATTTCTCTCTCTCGCAAAGCATGAATAAATTTAGCTTAATACTTAAGCTTCTGAGTCCTGAGATCAATCTAGGAAACATGGACTCAACATAGTTAAGTAATTACTTCCATCCCATACCTATGCTACTCAGGACTCAGCTATAATTACTTACAAATTAGAACGGGACTGACGGGGCTCGAACCCGCAACTTCCGCCGTGACAGGGCGGTGCTCTAACCAATTGAACTACAGTCCCTTAATTGGCAACTTCCCTATTATGACGAACCTTCAAGGATTTGTCAACCTCATTTATGAAATTTCTTTTTTAGCTCAAATTTTAATTTCTAGGATTTACCCATGAAAATGAAACATCAAGGGTATAGGGGTATAAATGTTTGAAACCCCTACATCCTTAAACCCTTACACCCCCAATACGGTTCGGTTAAGGGATTTCTTGGTCAAGTCAGGCAGGGGAAGTAAGGGGAGAAGAGAAGCAGGGGAAGAGAAAAATTATGAAAATAACCTCCTTTCCTCCCCTGCCTCCTCTGCTTCCCCTGCTTATCCGAACCGTATTGCTTACACCCTTACACCCTTACACCCAGTTTCAACAGACAACCCGTGTGCGTAAGTCCTAACTTCATCCCTTGGCTAATTTTTCCAGCCGGCGTGTAGATGACAGATGCTGAAGCATATGGGCTTGAATTTGTTTATACTGCTGCCTGAGCAGGTTTTTACTAGCCAGAGGTTGAGAAGTTGGTGGGAGTTTTTGACTTTGTTCTACCCAAATTTTCAACTTTTGCCTTTGACTGGTTTCAATGTTACTGCTGAGGACTTGAATACATCTGTGGGGTGGTTCTAGGGTGAAGCAAATTAGGGGGTAGGTTTCATTATCGGCTAATGATAGTACTAATGTACGATTGAGGGGATGTTGCATATCCAGGTAGCAAGGTAGCCACTTTGGTTCTTGTTCTTGGTTGTAGAGGAGTGTCACCCACAAAAGCATGGGGTGGGGTGATGTAACAAAGATAAAACGGTTATAAATTTTAGAATTGGCACGCTGCTGAATTTCTTTTTTGGGTAACATCAGCCAGAGCGTGGATAAGTTTTTTTGGTGTGTGTTTAGTGGTAGAGGGAAAACAATTTCTTTTTTGGGTTTATCTTGAGGCCAAGTAAGTTCTTTGCATTGTTGTTCTAATGCTTTTATTACATCAGAAGCTGATATTAATTTGGGATATGATGGAGGGCTTATATTTGTAGGTAATCCAGCACAGTCAGACTGTTCTAATCCATCAATAGTTCGCAATATTTCTCCTACATTCTGTGGGCGATCGCTGGCTTTTTTCTCCAAGCAAGCCATAATTAAATCGTTGAGTTGTTGCGGGATTTTTAATTGGGGTTTGACATCGGCGATCGTCCTTGGTTTCTCAAAGTTATGAGCTTTATACCAAGCACCAAATAAATCAGTTTCTGGTTGCCAAGGTTTCGCTCCAGTGAGCATTTCAAACATGATCACGCCCAAGCTATATATATCAGAACGACCATCTAATTTTTCTCCATCTAATTGCTCTGGAGAACAGTAGGGTAGAGTCCCATGAAATCCTCTATTTGTACTTAATGTAACTGTATGATTTAAAAATTTAGCAATACCAAAATCGAGGATTTTTACTAATTGCCCTAATATCGGATCGGGAATAACTAATATATTTGCTGGTTTAATATCTCGATGTACTAAAGGATAAACTTTACCCTCAATTTGAATACCTTGATGGGCGCACTGTAAGCCCAAACAAATCTGGCGGGTGAGATGGACAAACTGGTTTAAAGGTAAGGGAATTAAGTCTTTTAAACTTTTGCCATTGAGGTATTCCATGACATAAAATGGTTTCCCTGTGTCGCTGACACCATAATCATAAGCCCTAACAATATGCAGGCTTTTTTGGCTGAGGGCTGCGCTCATCAATGCTTCGCGGGCAAAGTCTTTCTGAATTTTAGGATCAGATACAGTTTGAGTCAGAAATTTAATTGCAACTGGCGCTCCTCCTAACAGAACATCAGTTGCTAAGAAAACTTCGCCCATACCGCCTATACCAATCAACTTTTGCAGTTGATAACGATTGGCAAGTAGTCCTGTATTGTGTGGAGATGTAAATGCACTTTGATTCACTTTGACAACCTCTCCTATGCCCACTTTTGACAATTTAAAATGTCAAGTGTTGGTTTTATGACTGATATTTAAAAATTTGTAAGACTTTATCTATTAGTTTGGTCAGCCAACTCTTAATTTCCATTTGTTCTTGTGGTTTATTGACCGCTAAACTCTCCAATATTTCCAGCTTTATTTTTTCATATTCTGTTTTCAATATTTTTCTCGCTTGTTCAGCAGGGACTAATTCATTAGATTTGATATTTTGTTTAAATGTTAACCAATCTGTCAGTTGTTGACGTTGTTGCGCGGTGAGAATGAGGGTGACCACTTGAGCGCAATTAGTTGGTTCTTCTATGGCGAAAAATAAGAGATGATAATAGCCTGTTTCTGCTAAAGCTTTAACTATTTTTTGTCCTCTATTTTCTTGCAAATCAATAAAATAAGATAGCCATCTAATTAAAGATAGCTGAACATCATATAGTAAAGTTACCCATAATATCATGGGATAAACATTCATTTTATTAATAAATTTAATGCTATTATTCTTAGATAAGAACTGTGCTATTTCCTGCTTCGGCAACATTGCCCAAAAGGTTGGTATTAGCCCTTGAGTTGTATGGAGAAGATGGGGAAAGCCAATCAGGTCTACTGGTTTATTTTTTGGCCAAGTTTTCTGTAAACATTCTTTTTCAGTAATAGAAGTTACAGGTACTAATTGAACTGTAGGTAGAGTTTCCCAAATATCATTACTAATAGAATTACTACTCGTATTTTGCTGTTTAACTAATTCTAATACTTGGATTATTTCCTCAATATTTTGCGGGCGATCGCCTACTTCTTTTGCTAGACAACACATGACTAAATCTTGCAATTCTTCTGGTATTTTCACTTGGTCATTTACTTCCACAAGTGTAGGTGGCGCTTGAAATCTGTGGGCTTGATACCAATTACCAAAAGAATTACTTTGTGTTTGAAATGGATGTTTAGCTGTTAGCATTTCAAACATTAGCACGCCTAAGCTATAAATATCAGAACGTACATCCAGTAGTTTACGTCCTTCCATGTGTTCTGGCGAGCAATAAGGTAAACTACCGATAAATGAATCGGTGAGTGTCATCCCACTGCGTTCTGTTAAAAACTTAGCAATGCCAAAGTCAAGAATTTTTACATTCTCATTTTGCTTATTATTTTCCGTAATAAATATGTTTTCTGGTTTAATATCCCTATGTACAATCGGGTATATTTCACCTTTGAGAATAATGCCTTGGTGCGCGCATTTTAGACCTACGCAAATTTGATAACAAATATCTAAAAATTTTTCTATTGTTAACGGCTTAAGCTTTAATATCTGTTTTAAATTTTTTCCTTGGAGATACTCCATTACATAAAAAGGAGTTTTTTCATCAGTCACGCCGTAACTTAAAACACGCACAATATTTTTACTTTTACGCCCTAATTGTGCGCCAATAAAAATTTCTCTGGCAAACCGTTGAGATATGTGCTGATTCACTAAGTTCAACATGAGAATTTTCAATGCAACTTTCTTTCCGCCTTTAGCTGCATCTTCTGCTAAATAAACTCGCCCCATTCCCCCTTTGCCAATTAAATCTATGATTAGATAACGATTATTTAAGAATTTTCCAATATAAACATCCGGTTCTGTTTTTGGGTTTACCATAACTGGTAATTTGAGGTTATCTAGTAACTGCTTTATTGAATGAAAACTTAACTTTAACTTAGGGGAATTTTCAGATTTTATTGATGTACCTGTATCCGCTAAAAATTAGTTTTTTGTGTATTGAAAATTTTGCAAAATTTTATAGAAAATTTCCTAAATATTATGTTACATAATAACTCAGCAAAAGAAATGAGGAAATTCACTTAATCCCTGATTTGTATGAATGAATTTCTCAAGAATCAACGGTAAATTTACTGACAACGGCTAATATTAGGGTCAGAATTTGACAATAAAAAGTTTTTCTGGGTTCGTGGTGTAGTCTTTTATGCAAATTTAAAGTTTAAAATTTTGTACTATTCGCCGGAATAACCTGATAAAAGGTGATTCTATTTTGAGTTGAAAGGCGAGGATTTGGTTGCGTTGTATGGAATTGAAATTATTATCACTAATGAGAATTAACGCTTTTTGTCCATTAGGTAGCCAAGGCCCAATGGTTAAGCCTTCTATGTTATCTAGTGCTACATCTAAGGTTCTTAAATCTAAGAGCAATTTTTTCTCAACTGGCTTGATATTTTTGGAGTTTATTGTTAGCAAGCTATTTAGATTTTGGATGTTATCAGCACCTGCAAGGGAGACTTGAAATAAAGAAACACCAAATCCTAAACCAGCAAAGGAACGTTCTATACTTACAAGGTGTCCATGATTATCCAAGGCTATTAAATCGGGTAATCCACTGGCAAATTTACCTGTTAAATTTAAAAAAGCTGATACGGGTTCTGTTTGGTAGAGGAATTCTTTTTCTGGTTGATTATTTTGTAAGTTATATTGTAAAATTCTGCAAGGGCTACCAATGTTAGGTTGTGCTGCTTCTCCATCTTGAATTAAAGCATTTTCCGTAGCTGTAAATAAGTATTTATTATTAGGTGTAATTGTTAAACTTTCAAAGGCTAAATTATTACGAATACCTTGTTTTCGATTTTTATCAGGTAAAAACTTTTTAGGGATGGGTAGGCTTTTAATTGCTTTACCTGATGATAAAGGAAATTCTTTGATAAAAGGATTGGTTAAATTATCCACATCACCTTCCGAAGAAATGAATACTGTTTCTGCTTGAGTAACTGCAATTCCTTCTGTATCTGTTTCCCCAGGGACAAAGGGTTGACCATTTTCATTTAATAGAGTGGTAACACCTACGGGAACAACGCTACTATCTTGTAATTTACCTTGACTTAAATCAATTTTGAAGGTGTAGAAACGTGCAGGTGCTTTTTGTCCCCTATCATCAGAAATAGCGTAATAAAGGTCATTACTAGAATCATAAGTGATACCTGATAGCCCACCTAATGGAGTATTTTGAAAGGATAATCTTTTTGGTAAAGTAGCTTGCCCAATAAATTCTATACTACTGATTTCTACAGCGTCTGTAACTAAATTTGTAAAGAATAAGCTGGTAATTAAAATTCCAATAGTAAAGAAAATAAAGGTTCGCCAATTTAAGTTTTTTCTAATTATTTTCATCTTTTCTTGCTTGGTCTTTTTCTCTTAAGTAGAACAATTTGAAAAAACCAACCTATGTTAAGTGATGTAAAAATACTAGGCTTCATTTCCTAGTAAAGACTTTAGTCCTTGTGTGAGAACTTTAGTTCTCACTAAAAACATTTAATTATTCACCCTGTTCTACTTAGTGGTTGATTATTTTTACTACTAAGACATAATGAAATTCCTGACTACCAAATTTTAACCTACACGTCGTAAATGATACTTGTCTTGCACAAATTCGACTAGCCAGTCTTTGACTTTGCGGGTGGCGCGACAGTCGTCTTCGTTATAGCGGATAATGATTTCTAGTAAGGTGCGATCGCCTGTTTCTAGCCATTGATCATACCAGTATATACACTTAGCACCAGTGGCTTCTTTATCACGCCACTCAAAACCCATCCAGCGCGCAATGGCTTTTAAGGCATAACTCTCTATAGGTAAAGCCACGCTTTGGGTGAGGTGTTCATAAATATCGACAAATCTATATAATACTGGGTTGACTGAGGTGTAAGGTGTACGGTATAGCTTGGCTAGGCGTTTAACTGTATCTAATTCGTACACACAAAAATGATAAATTGGGGCTTCGGGATATTGCCATACTAAGTCGAGAAACTGTCGCCAAATTAATTCTTCTTCTGATGGTTTTTCGGCGACAAAGGAATAAAATTGTTCGGTGTTGGTTTGTTTGTTAATTACCAAAACCCCTAACAGATAATCTAAATTTAAGTCTGGCTGGGCTTCAATATCAAAGTATATTTCTACAGGGGAGTTGAATATCAGATTTCCCTTGGGCGGCGGGAATGGCAGAATTAGCGGCTGTCTTTGTAGAACTGATTGGGCTTGCACTACTAACTTGGCTGCAACTTGCGAATCAAAACCTACGAGATTTTCTAATATAGTTGGGCTGGTATGGGCGAGGGATTCTACGCTGGTAATGTTGAGGATTTGCAGTTGGGTGTAACGGATGGGTGTCACGCCAGGTAGTAGAGAGAGGTGTTGCTCAGATTGAGCGATCGCATAACATTGACTGTACCAAAGACAAAGATTACACTTTTGACGGGAAATAAATACTTCTGGTGCAGTATCTGACTCTAAGTCTTGAATAAACTCTCGTAAAATCCCCTGCATCTGGGGTATCCATTTAAATAAGTCTACTGAATACGGTGTCTCTTTACCCCGCAACATCAACCAAGCATTCTGGGGCTGAACTTCCTGTACTTTTGCCAAAATTTGGGTGTGGAAGGCTGTAACTACTTGATATTCTTGTTTGGGACGCTTACCCAGTTCTATATCCACTGGTTCATATACCCAATCACCAAATTTGGACTGTCCTGGCTGTTTGATTAACAAATCGGGACGACTCAAGCAGGTATATTTTGTATCATCTGTATCTATTAATTGGTTGTAATTAGCTAACAATACTCCCTGATAAATATACTCAACTCCACGCTGCATCAATTCTATGGTGGCTGCTTGTCCTGCTTCCCAATTCCTTTTCGGATATTCTGGCTGATGATATACAAATTTAGCCAAGATACTTTGTTGATGAGCATATTTATCTTGTTGTAATTTCAGCAACAATTCACTAGGTGCATCCCTTTGGCTTCTATCAGCGTGAATATCTAAAATAGGACGGCGTTTACAGCGTTGGTATTGCAGCAGGTGTTCAGCATTAATTAGCATTCATTTGGGGATTGGGGATTGGGGACTATTAACTATAGACTATGGACTAATGACTATTTTGAATTCTAATTTGTCTATGACTTCTATTTCTACTTTACAGACTAGGTTGCACAGCTATCGGGAACAGTTCCCTGCTTTAGCTAATAAGACCTATTTTAACTATGGTGGACAGGGGCCGATGCCTCAAGGGGCAATGGATATTATTACCCAATCTTTAGCTTATATCCAACAAATCGGCCCTTTTGGGACTGAGGCTGGTAATTGGATAACGAAGCAAACTCAAGCTGTGAGGGAAGCGATCGCCTCGGAATTAAACGCCTCTTCTGATACGATTACTTTTACAGATAATGTCACTGTTGGCTGTAATATCGCTCTTTGGGGCATCCCTTGGCAAGCCGGCGACCATATTTTACTATCGGACTGTGAACATCCAGGGGTAATTGCTGCTACCCAAGAAATTAGCCGACGCTTTGGGGTGGAAGTTACTACTTGTCCCCTCAAAGCTACCTTAAATGTAGGCGAACCGACAGCAATTATCGCCCAGAATTTACGCAAAAATACTCGATTGGTAGTCCTCAGTCATGTCTTCTGGAATACTGGACAGGTGCTACCTTTGGATAAAATTGTTGAGGTATGCAGAAATAATAACTCTTTACTATTAGTCGATGCTGCCCAGTCTGTTGGGGCGTTACCTCTCAACTTAACGGAGTTGGGGGTAGATTTTTACGCTTTTACTGGTCACAAATGGTTATGCGGCCCTGAGGGGGTGGGCGGTTTGTATGTGCGACCAGAGGTCAGAGACATCCTCAACCCTACATTCATCGGTTTGTATGGAATTATTGTGGATAACCAAGCCCAACCTGTAAGCTGGAAACCGGACGGGCGCAGGTATGAAGTATCTACCCTAGCTTATCCATTATACCTGGGGTTAAAGGAAGCGATCGCCACTCATCAGCGATGGGGAACACCACAGGAACGTTACGCGCAAATTTGCCACAACAGTGAATACCTCTGGCGCAGTTTGGCGGCGATACCCAATGTCAAATGTTTACGTAATACACCACCGGAAACGGGTATTGTCTCTTTCCAACTCCACCAAACCCCATCCCTCAAGCTGGTGCAATTTCTCGATTCTCAAAAGATATTAACCCGAACAATTGCCGACCCAAGTTGTATCCGGGTAACTGTTCATTATTTAACATTGGAATCGGAAATCGACCAATTAGTTGAAGCTGTAGCTAGGTTTTCACTCTAGTCAAGTCGCTTCGCTCCAATTCAAAATTCAAAATTCAAAATTCCCTACGGGTTCGCGTAGCGTTCTCGAAGAGTAGGCTACGCCAACAAAATTAAATACCCCACAGATAAATCCGGGGCCTTGAATTAATGCTGTTTCACTTTTTTTCTTTGGTCATTAGTTATTGGTCAAGAAGCTAGACAGTAAGAAACACAGTGGAATGGTTTCTTACTATCTGGAGAGAAAACTTAGATTTTTCAAGGTTTACGACAAGTGCGACTGTGCATCTCTATTGCGCGGTTGGGGCTGGGGGAGAAAGATATTTCTAAATATTGACTGCAAATCTAATTGTATTTAACATTAATTATTTGCACAGGTTACTTTAATGTCACTTCTGACAGAAACTTTAGAAAGAATCTTTAAGCATCTGCAACAACATAGACCAGAGGTAGCCTCACTTCTAAAACCAGGAAAAAAAATTGAAGAAATTCAATCTCAAATTAACAATTTACCTTTTCATTTACCAGAAGAAGTTTATGAACTTTATCAGTGGCATAATGGTATAGATTTTACAAATATTTCAAGAATTAGTTTACCTGTTGATATTAGTTTTATTCCTGGCTTTGACTTTCTGCCTTTGGAACAAGCGATAGAAGATTCTCAAGAAATTGAGGAGTTTAGGCATGAATATACTTCACCAGAAGATGAGAACTGTCATAAACCTTGGTTTCCAATCTTCGGTTCTGATGATTTAGAATATTTCCTTGTTTTTGGTAATTCAGACAATAATAAATATTCATCTATAATGCACTGTCATTTAGGAGGTGGAAGTCTACCTAAATTGAAATATCCTAACCTAACAACTTTCATGCTAATAGTAGCAGAATGCTATGAAACAAACGCTTATTACCTGACACAGCCTTCAGAAGATAATTATTTTAGAGTATTCTTAGAAGAAAATCCAAAACAATTCGCTGAAATTGAACGTAAATATTTTCTTGAAGAGTTAGAAGAATTAATAAAAGCAATATCTCAACCTAAATGTTTACTATCAAACAATATATTTAATAGCTTATGTCGCTTTAAAGATCCAAGATTTGTAGAACCAATGATTCACATCCTTCATTTACCTTTATCTGAAGTGGATAATGAAGAAGAAAACATCTCAATTCGTATAAGTGCAGCTATAATTCTTGGAGAAATTGGAGATTTGAGAGCAGTAGAACCTTTAATGAGAGCATTAGAATCTCGGTTGAAAGAAGACCGGGGATACTCTGTAGCAAATAATGCAGCAGAAGCACTCAGAAAATTAGGAGATCCCAGAGCTATTGAACCGTTGAAACGATTTGTGCAAAATAATCAACAGTATCTTCCAACTTTCATACCGTCAACTTCATGGCTTGAGCGAATTGCTCTTCAAGAAGCTTTAGAGCAAGCAAATTGGGCAATCAAAGAACTTGAGAAAATAATTTGAACAACTTTTAATTGGCAAGTAATGTTTTTTAGCCTCGACTTCGCAATCAAGGTGTGAGACATTGGCTAATACAAACCTTGATAAATAGACAAAACTTAAGAGTGAAATAAATTGGTTTCTGAATTGTTTCTTACTTGTACTATTGAGCTTTCAAGTTATTAATTACAGTGTTTTTGCTCCCCTTACTGCTAAGTGTTTAGTATTATGCTTAACTACGTATTGTATTTAACTAACGATTATAAAATGATGCGGAGTTATTTGCATGACCAAGAAACGAGAACAAGCGTTTTCAGCAATTAGTGATGCAATCGCTAATGGTATTAAAAATTTTTTAGCTGCTTTTATGCACGATTGGGCTAACGAAACAATGTATGGATTTCTTCTGGAAGCTTCTTGGGAAGGAACCTCTGTAGAAGCTGTGGCTGCAACCGAAGAAGGATTATTGCGTATAGCTAAATCTTATGCAGTCTCTGATAGTAAGGAAGATGAACAATCCATTAATCATCAACGCATTCAATTACGTTGGGGGAGTCCTGAAGATGGCTGGTACGCTAACTATGATGCAAATTTCTTTACTAGAGCTAATCATTTACTTGTCCAGGCTCATGAAACTGGATTGATGGAACTGGGCGATCAACAATTACAGCATTTGTGTCTTGAGGTACTACGAGAGTTAGATGAGAATGGAGTTTTCGCAAGTGCTGAGACTCGCCAAAATATTGTAATTGGTGTTTGTGACGTAGGCGGCGACAATACCGAAGAAGATTTTTTACAGTGGGCAGAGGCAGTTAATCCACCAGTAGTGATGGAACGATTACGCCGTGAACTGCAAGAAGCAAATGAGATATACACGCGATCGCCTTCAGGCAGGGCGTAGCCCATCGCTTGGGCGTTAATTGAGGATAAATGCTTAAAAATTAAAGCTTTTACCGTAATTTCGTAATTCCTTTATATGACGACATCGAGACAAAATGAAATGAGGGTAAGGCATTCAACTCGTAATTAACACAATTGTTTTTTTCTATAAAATTAATGTTTCGAGTTTTGCTTGTACTTCTTCTATTAAATCTTCTGTTACACTTTCAACAAATTTTACTTTTCTAGCTTTCCAATCTAGTGTTTTAATTTGATCTGCTAACACAACCCCTTTTGTTTTCATTCCTTCAATAAGGGGAACTTCAAACTTAAGCCCCTTTGGGTTAGTAGTTATAGGACAAGCTAAAACTAAAGAAGCCATTTGATTGTACTTAATTGGAGATATAACAAGAACAGGGCGATAGCCAGTTTGCTCACGCCCTTGTTGTTGTAGCTCGTTATTTAGTGTTATGGCAATATCATCAAATGACATTCCAGAATTACGAAGAGTAAATACACGTTGAATTGATTCAGCCGTGAACTGTTGTGCAGAGCCAAACTCTAATTTAACAATGTCTCCTCTATTGGGAAAGTAAGGCGGCTTCACTACCAAGCTTCATTCCCCACAGCGTCACCTGTTTCAAATTCTGGATGAAAATTATCAGGGGTCATCCCTTCAAGTAACTCATCAAGCGTATATTTTTTTCGTCTCTTTGGTGTAATTACTATGCTATTGCCTTCAACACTAAAATTGATATCTGTTCCTTCCGTTATGTGTGCTTGTTCAGCTATCGATTTAGGAATCCTAACAGCTAAACTGTTTCCCCATTTAGCTACAACTGCTGTCATAATCTTCTCCCAACGCTGTATTAGCGATTTATACGCCCAATTTTGTGTTTCCGCAGCAACACCTTTTTAATAATCGTTGGTCTGACGTATATACTTTGAAGATACATCAGACAAACAAGGGGTGTCAACACCCTTTAGAAAAAGTGACTTTTTACTTCTATCTCTCTATGCAAGCCACGACGGAGGAAGCTGCGAAACAGAGGCTTATATAATCCTCATAAGTCAAGCTTTCTAGCAAACTAATAATATTTTTCTTAGCTTTGTTTCTTACTTGTGCCAAACTTTATAAGTAATTGTTTAATTTTTAGTTGTACTGTATAAGTTCAATTCTATTTAAGCCTTGAGCATTGGTCAGGTCAACCCCTGGTAAGCCGGAAGCAAACCATTTTTTCTATAGGCAATGCTACCAACTATAATTTTATGAAACGCCCCATCTTATACGTAGCCATCACAAACCACGGCTTTGGCCATGCTACTCGCACAGCTTCAGTCGCGGCGACAATTCAAAAGTTGTGTCCAGAAGTTCTCTTAATTATGGTGACTACTGCGCCTCGGTGGTTACTAGAGTGCTATATAGAAGGCGATTTTATCCATCGTCAGCGTGCTTTTGATTTGGGTGTGGTGCAGTCGGATAGCCTCAATATGGATAAGGATGCAACTTTGGCGAAGTTGTTGGAAATTAAAAAGCAGCAAAATTCCCTGATTGCTTCTGAAGTAAATTTTATCCGCCAAAATCGTGTGGATTTAATATTAGCTGATATTCCTTTTCTCGCGCCTCTGTTTGCTAAAGCCGCAGGTATTCCTTGCTGGATGATGAGTAATTTCGGCTGGGATTTTATCTACCGTAGTTGGGGAGGGGAGTTTGCGGTGATCGCTGATTGGATTAGTGAGTGTTATTCTCAATGCAATCAACTGTTTCGTCTACCCTTTCACGAACCTTTACAAGCTTTCCCCAAAATTATAGATGTGGGTTTGACTGGTGGTTCTCCTCGCTACTCTGTTGAGGAAATCCGTTCTCTTTGGGGTATCACTGCACCTAAAGATAAGACTATTTTACTTACCTTCGGCGGTCTGGGTTTACAACAGATTCCCTACGAGAACCTGAAGCATTTTCCCGATTGGCAATTTATCGTTTTTGATCAATCTGCCCCTAACTTACCTAATTTAATCAAAATTCAAGACCGCAAATATCGCCCCGTAGATTTTATGCCTATTTGTGGGCGTGTTGTTTCTAAGCCAGGTTTTAGCACATTTTCCGAAGCCACTCTACTAGATGCACCCCTAGTAACTATTCCCCGTGATGATTTTGCGGAGGCTGCTTTGTTATTGGAGGGTATAGCCAATTACAATTCCCATCAAATTTTGACTCCAGAAGAATTCTTCCAAGGTAACTGGGATTTTCTCCATCAACCTCTGCAATCACCAAAGCAAACTCAACCAATTGCTAAGGATGGAAATGTAGCGATCGCCCAAGCTGTTTTAGAATATTTACAATTCATCTAAGACACAAGACGAAACATAAAACTTCATGGAGTTTCAAGCAATAGATACAGAAACACTAAAATTGGCTCTTGAAGATGTGCGTAGAGTTATGGAAAAACAAAAAGAAGAGCGACAATTTCTGCTAACACAAATTAATATTTTATTTGTTACAAATACAGCTTTATTAACTTTTTTGACAATATCTAGATTACTTACCAAATTTAGTCTTTTCAGTGCAGTAGAGTTATTCCTAATGTTCTTAAATTTTATGCTGTTAATTAGAGCTTTACTGCCCCGCCAATTTTCGGTCACTCCTAACCTAGAAACTGAGGATTTTTTCAATAAATATTTAGGATTGTCATCTCAGTAATACCAGATGCAAATGTTAGTTAACTTGAGAACGACTTATAATAATAATCAGAACCGAGTAGAAGATATAGCTCAATCCTTGACATATTCTGCTTTTGTGACTGCCACAATTGCTGTGATTGCCTTGTTGCATCAAGTAACAGCTTACCTTATCCCAGAATTGCAAAAACTATGAATAACAGCCAGGAAACCATAACATCTTCTCAGCAGCTATTGCTTCTCCCAGAACCGGACTTAGCTAACATTACAGTTTTAGCTCACAATTTACCCAACAAACCTATTCTACCTTGGAATCGCTTTGATTCTACTGGCATCCAGAAGAAAGTGAATCAAAGAGAGCCGAAATTATCTACTAATTTATCAATACTTACTATTTTAGTAAATGCTTCTTTACCAGTGATATTACTTGCTTTATTTTTGAAGGATTCTTCTGTGTCTATAGAAATAGAAACAAAAAATACAAATCAACCTGATTCAGAATTTTCTTAGCTGTTATCTACACCGAAAATATCATTACAAATGACTCACTACCAAAAACTTCTTAGAGTTTCTACTAACGGGAAATCATTCTACAATATTACTGCCAAAATTGAATCTATAGTTGCAGAATCAGGTGTAGAAACTGGACTTTGTACTTTATTTTTACGCCACACTTCTGCCAGTTTAGTGATTCAAGAAAATGCCGACCCAGATGTACTTGTGGATTTAGCTAATTATATGGCTAAACTTGTGCCAGAATCAGGGAAATATATTCATGATGCTGAAGGTGCTGATGATATGCCGGCACATATCCGCACGGCTTTGACTCACACTTCTGAAAATATTCCGATAAATCGTGGTCATTTGGTGTTAGGAACTTGGCAGGGAATATATATTTGGGAACATCGTCAGCGCAGTCATGTCAGAGAATTAGTTGTGCATATTTCGCAATAATCGGAATTGATCAGATCCCTAACTGCTCTTAAGACTTATAGCCTTTCTTACCCTAGTGAAGTACAAATAACAATAATTAAACGCAGATGGACACAGATATTGACGTTCGCGGTAGCGTCTCGTAGAGAAGTCTTCCCGCAGGGTACGCGGATAAATTTGCACCCCAGTAGACTAGGAAACGCTATAGGGATCTGTCAATATATATATAAGTTAAATTTATTTAATATATTTTCACATCATGTAATTACAGATATAAAATAATATTTATTTCTAGCCATTTAAGCTAGTTTAATAACGATGCAGCAGCACATAGCACCGATTAATAATTTTCAATTACTCGATGAAATACTAACCCAAGCTTCAGTTGATTTATTAACCTTGAATCCCCAAAAAAGAATGATAACTAGCTTTGTGGAATTGGGGCAAAAAATTACGCAAGAAACTACAAATTCTCAAATAATTAATGCCTTAATTAAGACGTTAGAGATCATAGTCTATGCTCAGTTAAAGAATTTCCCAGGAAATATTTTCTGGGATTTTGATTTTATGGTTAGTAGTATGTTGAGACTAGCTTTGTTAGAAAACGATGGTGCTGTTGATTTTCTAGAAACTTTTGGACAAAAGATGGTATCTTTAACAGAACTATTTGGCGGCAAAAGTGAAATTAGATTTCGCTATGTCCATGATTTTACATATGGATTTGATTGGGCAAGGTGGGTACAAAAAGATCCAAAAAATCGTGTAACAATAGAGCCTTTTAGTTTGATTTTCCTTGACTACTTGTTAGATAAAAGTGAAGAATTGCGGCAACGTATTCATCAAGGTCGTTCCCAATCTTATAAGTTGTGTGCAACAGGTTTTCGTAATCCTTTTACTTTCTCCCGTGAACCAGAAGATGAATATCGATTATTTACTCATCTGGCCCAAGACAAATTGATTCCAGTCCCAGCATGGAGTTGGAATGCTTCTCCTGTCTGGAATCAGCCTTTTGAGGAGATGCGTGAGCAATTAGCATTAAAATTAAATATTCAACCACAGAGACACTGATGAAAATTGCGGATTTAATTACTTGGTTTGAATCTTGGGCGAATCCGGCTTGGTGTGAAAGTTGGGATAACTGCGGCTGGCAAATTGAACCTGGAATACTGCATGAAGAAGCTAGAGTTTTGGTTTGCCTAACACCAACTTTGGCGGTAATGGAGGAAGCGATCGCACTCCAAGCCAATCTGATTTTTGCCCATCATCCCTTGATTTTCAGCCCTCCCAAGTCTCTCCGTCGTGGTGAAGCGATCGCGGATATGGCAAGGTTAGCTTTTACCAAAAATATCGGTATCTACAGCGCGCACACCAATTTTGACCAAGTAGAAGATGGTACGGCCGATGTTTTAGCACAGATTTTGGGACTCAAGGATGTTGCTCCCATAGTCCCGACGCAAGGGGGATTAGGTTATGGGCGTGTTGGTTTGCTAGATCCGTTCTTAAATTTACAAGAGTTATTAACTGTCATTCAAACCCGCCTGGCTCCTCCTGATTTAATTTTTTCCCCCACTGCGGATTTACAGCAGATAATTTCACGGGTGGCTGTGTTGGGTGGTTCGGGTGCGAGTTTTATCTCGGCGGTAGCCAAAACCGGTGCGGAAGCTTATCTAACTTCTGACTGCAAATTCCATCAGTTTCAAGAAAGCCGCGATCGCGGTTTAATTCTCATCGATGCTGGACACTATGCCACTGAACGCCCGGCTTGCGATCGCTTAGTAGAAAAATTTCGGTCTTTAAATCTACATTGGGTGCAATTGAGCAACCAAGATGAGGATTTTCGCCAGTTTTTCGTGAAATAGAGCAAGGGCGATATGTAATTAAATATTAATGATAGGTTAGTAGTTTTTTTTGTTTTCTATTTAAGTTAATTTACGTAATAGATTTTAATGTCTAACTAATAGTATCTTTCTGTAACTCTCTCAGGAAATACTCTTCGGAGTCAAAACGTAATTCTTACATATACCTTAGTTTTTTCATGATGTGATACAGATCACAGACGATACTGACTAGGATCACTAATAATTGCTGTTTTATATCAATTAGGTAAAGCCTAAAGTATTCCAAACTGGAGGTGACCAAATGCTTACTCAACCCTAAACAAGATGATTCGCGCACTTGTTGAATCTGCTTTTCAAACTGGTTATCTCAGTGTTGAATCTGAGGGTCTACTCAATCAAGTGCTGGCTACTAGGTGCTATCAGCCGGAAGATGTGCCGTCTCTAGCATCTTTGTATGATGCCGTTAATGCGGGAACCATTAAACGAGAAGCATCTTCGCAACGTCTTATAGAATCTCTCTCACGCTTCAAATCTCCCTAAAACTACCAAATTCTCATGATAAAAATCTTCAACTCATAACTATTGAGGCTTTGTTGTTGAAAACCATGAAGGTCAGCCAGAGAATGAGTTAAGATCAAATACGTAGGGGTAAACGTCAAGCCGAATCCCCAGGCTTCCCAGCAATGCTAATGATTACAAGTAGGCAAATTAAACAACCGGAATCATCGCTTGTTTTGGAGTATTTATTATTACATAATGGTAGGAAGAACTTACCGGAACCCATTCACTTGGTGAGGAAGACACCAGAAATGTTTGATTTCTATGAAGCAAACATTAGCTGAATCACCCCGAAAGAGATAGAATTTGGTGCAGTAACCACAAGTTTATGAATCCATATTCTCCCAGAACTGAAAATTATCAGTAAGTATCTGGACATGGTCAGAAGACACACTGATTCTGAACCAGGTTTCTCAAATCCTAAGGGTGTTATTTAATTGGGGTAAAACCCAGGTTTTTCAAGGTTTAACTACGTTGTTTAAAAAGGCAGAAGCAGTACATGCTACACCGCAAGATTTATCAACTGTGTTGCGACGGGCGGGAGGTATGTGTATTCTTGCGGGACCAGCAACGCTGGATAGAGCGCGCCCGCATCCTCGATATAGAGGGAGACTTAGTGACCCTACGCTATGAAACAGACGAAGAAGACGAAGTTTGCTCTTGGGAAGAGATGGTTCGTCTTGAAAGCATCGGCGCTGTTACTCAAAAATTAGCTTCAGTTCCACGCGGTAATATAGAACCCCTCACAACTGAAGATTGCCCAGATGCCGAGCGTATCCGTAACCATTATCCCGATTCTAATCCTGAGTAAGAGGTAAGGGGGCAGGAAGAGAAGTTGCAAGGAGGGTTTCCCTCCGGGCAAACTTCCCTACGGGACGCTACGCGAACGGGAGCAGGGAGCAAGGGGGAGGCTTACCAAAAGATTTCTCCTTTTCAACCTACATCCAATCCCTCTCCCCGCTCCCCACTTACCACAGACCACATCCTGAATCCTGAGTAATACGTCCTACTCAGGATTCGTTATTTATATACAGAGGGGTGTAGGGGTGTAAGGGTTTAGGGGTGTGGGGGAAACAACTAATAATTAAATCAAGATACCTCATAAATACAGTTTTTCTCCTAACCTCTATACCCAGCCACAGCAAGAGTTTCACGTTTACAAGCGCGACATTCCTTTTATACCCCTATACCCCTATACCCCTATTCACCATTCGCTAATCGCTCAAAAGCGGGACAGTGACCCTCTAGAGTCACTCTAAAGTTGTATAGGGGAGAGGAGGGGTTCCAGCAGCGTTGTCCTCGTTGATGGCGACAAGTGCCGCAGCAATTAATTTCGGGGGAGATGTAGCGATCGCTATTTTGATTGAGGAGTTCTCTTTGGGTTAATCCCCGTAATACCAGTTCTTCCCCCTGCCAACGGGCTTCAATTAAACCAGTATCGGCGAACTGTCGCCACCGGGGATCGGCGGTAATGGCTTCGGGGATGCTGATGGTGATGACTGTTCCTAACTCTGTCAGTTCACCTTCATAATTTGTTTCTGGGGGGGCTGGTTGTAAAAATGTTTCGCCGATAAGCAGTTCTACCATTGTCTCAGCCGCCGGTGAATGGATGTGATAACGGTTCTGCAATTCTTCTAAACAGGTCAAATCTGCTAGGTAGGCAGGGGAACCGTGAACAAAAACGACGTGCTGGGGACGTAAATTATGAATTAATTGGGTAGTTCCCGGCCCATCACTGTGTTGAGCTAGGAGATAACTTTCTACTGTGGTGGGGGCTGAGTATTTTTTATTAACTTTTATATCAATTTTTTCTGGCAATAAGATGAGCCAAGGCCCGGTTTCTGGTTGACAGTACTGTTCTAAATCAGATGTGGAATCTGTTAGGACAATACAAGGCGATTTACCTACTATGCTGCGGTTTTCTGGTTGCAAGCGGCGCACGCGGGGACGCACTCGCTCATCCCAAAATAAGGGTTGATGGCGGGCGAAGTTTTGGACTGATGCTGGTAGGTGTGGTAGCAGTTCCAAGTAAGCATCACAGCCAATAGCAACAGCGCCATCCACCCAAATATCTAAATCTCTGCCGGTGAAGTGGTGATGAGAACGCAGCAACATCAACAGTTCTTGTCCTAAGCCTAAAGCGGGGGTGGGGAGGATAACAGAACAGCGATCGCTAATGGCGCGATTAATTCTCTCGGCTAGTTGGTTTTCTTGGTTGCGGCGGTGGGGGTGTCTGGATGTGCCGTAAGTCCCTTCAATAATCAACACATTTAAGTCTATACCGCGCAGTTCTTCTAACCGCAAACCTTCAACTAAGCGAGAGTTAGATAAAAAGAAATCCCCTGTATAGAGTAATTTGTATGAGCGATGTTCTGTGGTGTATGTGAGGAGAATTGCCACTGCGCCTGGTAAGTGTCCGGCGGGGAAGATTTCGGCAACTAACCCGTCTTGTAGTTCTACAGGCGATCGCAACGGTAAGGCGTGACACAGTTGGGGAATTTCCTGGGGGTTGCGGTCTAACCAATTCAAAGGCAGCAACTTGCTGGTTACCTCGCTACCATAGATAGGTAAATTAGGAAAAGCTTGATGCAGTGCTAGTAAACCTCTAGCGTGATCTGGGTGGGCATGGGTAACTAAAACTAAATCTGCTGGTAAAGGTGGATTACCCCGCTTTGCTGATGGAGTTACACTCTTTTGGATAGAAGAAATGTCTGCTAAACCACAATCCAACAGAATTCGATGCGGCCCCATCCGCACTAATAAACATACACCTTCATCATTGTGCTGAACACTGTAGGGAAAACATTCTAGTTCGGTTGCTGCTTCCCCTGTCTCAATATTGGAATATGTGGACAAATTATTCCTCATGTTCTGCTCCCCTCCAACCTCATCATTGACCTATCCGAAAAACCAAGATTCACGAAGATTTTGGTTTTGTAGCTTGGGGGTAGTTTTGGTAGTGCGCCCCTAAAGCTGAAGAATGTGGATTTTTGATTGGGATGGACACCTTTTGCGAACGCGTACTGGTTCGTAAAAGTTGGATAACCAGGAGCCATTAAACTGGGGAATCAGGGAATTTGCCTCTTGCATTTGTAATGAACCGAAATTCTGATCGCTTACTGTCAGCAACCAGATTTCTTTTAATGGGCAGAACCATTGCCATGATAGTTATCTGAATCATAGAACCCGTTTTTCGTCCCAAAGAATAGGCACGAAACAGTAAATATTACGGTTAAACCCACTAAAATCAGTTTCACGTCCATTGGTTGTCACTCTCTAACTAAGACTTACTTATATTAATAGCGTGATTTTCCCGTCTAGCGGAATCGCTAGAAAATCTTTACTATGCTTGGGTTGATTGGGCAATAGGTAAATTTACCGCAATCAGTCAGATTGTAGAGCTTTTTGGTATTACCTGTCTATTTATGCAATATGCCTTTACAAAGTGGGGAATGGGAAGTGGCAGGGGTTGTTTCCTAAGTAGGAAATATGTAGATTAATATTTGTAAATGCTTAAGTTATTTTATACTTTTATCCCTCGATTTGCTGAGAAAACTTTGTACATGAAAATAAAGTAATCAAAATATAAGTGCTTATATTTTACGGTTACTGATATTTTAATAATGAAACATCTAAATTTTTAAATGTTCAAAAATCTAGACGTTAGAAACTAAATCGAATGTCTAGATGTTTAGATGTACAGTTAAGATGATAGGTATTCTTTATGTAGAAAAAATGATTATTACGGTAGCGGCGTTCAAAGGCGGTGTCGGTAAATCTACGACTGCGTTGCACTTAGCCACTTACTTGCAAATGAAGGCGGACACACTATTGGTAGATGGTGATTTAAACCGCAGTGCTTTAGATTGGTCAAATCGGGGTTCTTTACCTTTTAAGGTGGCTGATGAGAAGCAGGCAGTCAGTTTGGCGGGGCTTTATGAGCATATAGTGATTGATACGCCAGCCCGTCCAGACACAGAAGAACTGAAAACTTTGGCTAAAGGATGCGATTTATTGGTGATACCAACAACACCAGATGCGATCGCTTTAGCTGCAACCTTAAATCTAGTTAATTTACTGAATAAAATAAAAATAAAGTATAAAATCTTACTTACTATTGTTCCCCCCAATCCCAATAAAACCGGGGAGGAAGCGAGAACAACTCTCTTAAATGCGGAACTACCTGTATTCAAGTCAGGGATTCGGCGCTTGGCGGTGTTCCAACGTGCTGCTTTAGAAGGGGTTCCAGTCAATGCTGTTAAAGACCCTTATGCTCAAATTGCTTGGCGATGTTATGCCGGGGTGGGAAAGGAAATACTAGACTGATTCGTAATTTATAATTTTTAATTGAGTGGAATGCCTTGAATAATCAGAAAAAAACTAGCCGTTTCGATGATTTAATTGATGCAGCCCTTAGCCGTCAACAGCGAGACCAACCACAGTCAACACCAAATAAACCGACTTCCCAAAGCAAAAGCACTGACCCGGCTTATACCCGGACAACGATTTATTTACCGAAGCAAGTACATCGCCAACTTAAAGCAGCAGCAGCTTCTCAAGAACGACAAATGAGCGATATTGTGACGGAACTTATTGAACAGTGGCTAGAGAAGAAGCAGGGGGAAGAACTCATAACTGATGACCAATAACTAAAGCACAATATCTTCGCCTTGTTCGGTGAAGCGCACTTCTTTAATCTTCCATTGGGGATTACTAGTTAAGGTTTTACGGAGGCTACCAAATAGGGCAAATTGTTCGCAGCTAGAAAGTGAGACGAATTGTCGCTTGGATTGGGGTGAGAGTCTTAAGTCAACTGTGGCAATGCCCTTCCTGACTTTGACACGATAACCCGATAGGCTAAAGTCGGCGGTATCTTGTTCCTTGATGATTTTACCCACAGCGTTAGTTACAGATTGGGTGGCGGGTACGGTAACTTTTTGTGGGACAAATTCTTGACATTGGACATCACTGGTATAAAGAGTAACATTTACTGTTTTGCCAGAGACGGCTTTAGGTTCGGTGTTATTGGTTTTGGCTCGCAGTTGAGCCATGCTTGGTGCAGGTTTTGGGGAGATTGTATTTGTTGTGTTGCTGGGGTTTGAACTACAACTGCTGAGGCTAGCGATCGCCACCATCATAAATGGTAAAAGACACCTGTTGTACATTTTCATAATCTTGTTTTAAATCTCTTTCTCTTGACTTCAGTATGGCTATCAAGGATTCCGTATAAATTTGCTATAAACTTCTCATAAGTCTTGAGGGTTACACTTTCCCCAGCACCCATTATTCCTATGATGATTTTTCGCATATTTCTATAAATTCAACTTTACTTCTTGACTGTTATTAGCTATCTTCAAACCAAGAAAGTGCTTAAGAGTAGCTTATGCCTGCAATTACTTTTGATCCACGTACATCTGAGTGGGATGGTACACCAATTGACCAGTGGGAACCCTCTAAATGGAAGCAATGGAAAGCTAAACAAACTGATGAATCGGCGAAGGTAGAACGGGAATACCTGCGAATTAAACACTCCGTACAGCAGGCAAATGCGGCTTTAAGTTTAGATAGAATCAAGATTAAATTGAAACTTAGCAGCCCTAAAAGTATCGCTTTACAAGGTACTTTTCCTTGTAAACCTGGGGATGTAGGGAAACAGGGTAGTCCTAATAAACAATATACCATTTCTTGCGGTTTTGCAGCTAATGATGCTGGGGTGAAAATGGCTGTTTTGAAAGCACGAGAATTGGATTTATCTTTGATTACAAAACAATTCCAATGGACACCGGAGTTACTAGGTAAACAGGCACAAAAGATAGAGTTACCAACACAGAAGAATTCTGGAAAACTCATTGGTGAATTAATTCAAGAATATGAGCGTGAATTTTGGAAAACTCACGAGCAGAATAGACGAGGAATTCGGACTTGGGAAACTCATTATATTAGGCATTTAAAAAAACTGCCTCATGATTTACCAATGTCTGCTCAAGCATTAGCAATAGCTTTAGAAAAAACCAAGCCGAATACATCAGCGAGGTTTTTTATGGTATGGCAATTAAAGAAGTTTTGCGAGTTTTGTGGAATTGATGATTTTAAAACAATTTATGCCTATGCGACTCCTAAACCCCATCCGGCTATTCGCAAAGTTCCCTCAGATGAAGAAATTATCCAAGGATTTAACAAAATTGGTCTGCCTCTATCAGTCTACACGAGTAAAGAGAACACTACACAGCCGGAACAATGGCAATGGGCATACGGAATGCTGGCTACTTATGGCTTAAGACCCCATGAATTATTTGCTGTAGATATAGAAGCTTTTTTAGAGCCAAAAAATACTTTTCACTTAGTAAGTTTAAATCCTAGTTTGACGGAAGGGACTAAAACTGGTGAACGGAGTTGTGGAATTCCCCCTTTACATCCTCATTGGGTGGATTTATTCAAGTTAAAGAATATTAGGCTTCCCTATAACGAAGGTAAGTTAAATAATAAGACTGCCAAACTGTATATCAAATTTAGAAGTGCGGATATCGGTTTTAGACCTTATGATTTACGTCATGCTTATGCCATACGAGGTCATCGTTTACGGGTGCCAATAAAGACTATGGCAGATTATATGGGACATACAGTACAAGAACATACTAAAAGTTATCAAAGATGGATGAATGAAGATACTAATTTAGAGATTTATAAAGAGGTGGTGATTCACAGACAAGGCACTAGTAAAGAGGCGATGAAAGAAAGAATTCATGAATTAGAAGCTGAGAACTTGGCGCTGAAAGCTGAAAATGCTACGCTTAAGGGTTTATTAGTACAACACCAATTGGGTGAATTACTGAGTTAAAGACAGCCGATTGATATTGCTGGATGGAGATTGGGCAAGATAGATACTGAAGTTAACTTCAAATTTGTCGCTGGTAATGTAGTATACCTATGACTGACAATCTCGTGACTATAGATAAAAATACTTATGATTCTCTTCAACAGGAACTCATAGGACTACGCCAGGTAGTAGCAAAGACTTTACAACTAGGGTTATTGATTGAGTATATACCTGCGGCGATCGCTATTTTCGACAGTGAGATGCGCTACTTGCTGGCTAGTCGGCGCTGGCGAGAAGACTATGACTTAGTTGATGAGAATATCGTCGGTCGTTCTCATCATGATGTTTGTCCAGAAATCACTTTGGGTTGGCAGAACAGATACGAGTGTTGTTTGGCGGGAAATACGGAGAAATCTGAAGAGGAAACTCTGATCCGTCGGGATGGGACTATTGATTGGGTGAAATGGGAAATAAATCCTTGGTATGAACCATCAGGTGAGGTGGGTGGTTTAGCTGTTGTCTCTGAGGTAATTACCCCACGCAAACAATCAGACATTGCTTTAGCCGATAGTGAAAGACGTTTAAGAGATACGGAAGCACGGTTGCAGCGTCTAGCTGATAATCTGCCAGGGATGCTTTATGAATTTTGCCTGAAACCTGATGGCACCATGACTTTCCCTTATGTTTCTTCTGGGTGTCGAGAACTGATAGAACGCAGTCCCCAAGAGTTACAGGATGATGCCTCGCTCATTTTTGCCAATACTCATCCTGAGGATATGATAGGGCTGCAAGAGGCGATCGCTAACTCTGCCAAAACTCTGCAAAACTTTGAATATGAGTGGCGTATTATCACTTCTTCTGGTCAGATAAAATGGGTTCAAGGAGTCTCCCGACCGGAACGTCAGCCAGGAGGCGAAATCACTTGGTATGGTTATCTATTAGATATAAGCGAACAGCAAGCCGTACTTCGTGAACGCAAGCAAGCAGACCAACAATTGCAACAGCAAGCACAGTTGTTACAAAGTATATGGGAAGGTGTAGATTACGGTATCTGTGTCTTGGATGTTTTGGATGATGAGGCAGAGTTTCGTTACGTTAAAATAAATCCTGCCATGCACCGCATTAGTCTCTTGCCAGTTGCATCTTTTATTGGTAAAACAACGGCAGAGTCACTGCCACCTGAAATTGCCGATTTATATCGCCAACGCTATCAACAATGTATCAAGTCTCGAAAGAGCCTAGTCTTCGAGGATAATTTCTTAGTTAACGATAAAGAAACTTGGTGGTTCGTCAATATTACACCCCTTGGTGATAGCAATTCACAAATTTCGCAACTCGTAGTGACAGCGACGGAAATTACAGAACGCAAACAAGCTGAACAAGAACGGCAATTGTTTGTCTCTCTGATTGAAAATAGCAGTGACTTTATTGGTTTTGCGACTTTAGCAGGAAAACCATTATTTCTGAATGAAGCTGGACTTAAGTTAGTTGGTCTTGATGGTTTAGACGCTCTGAAGAATCTCCATATTATGGATTTTTTCTTCCCAGAAGATCAAGAATATATGGATAAACACATTATGCGGGTGGTAAATGAGCGTGGTTTATGGCAGGGTGAATATCGTTTCCGCAACTATCAGACTCATGAAGAAATACCAGTTGATTTTAATATATTTACTGTTAAAAGCTCGGAGACTGGTAAGCCTTTGTGTTTAGCAACAGTTACTCGTGATATTCAGGAACGTAGAAAAGTAGAAGCATTACTGCAAGAACAAGAGCAATTTTTACGTAATATTTATGAGGGTGTTGATCAAATTATCTTTGTGGTTGATGTTTTAGAAAACTTAGATTTTTGTTATACCGGTTGGAACTCAACAGCAGAAAGATATACAGGAATTACTCGAAATGATGCTATTGGTAAAGCACCTGAGGATATTTTTGGCAGTGTTGAAGGTTCTTTAGTCCGTCAACGATACAAAAACTGTGTGGAGGCTGGTGTTAGCATTTCTTTTGAAGATTGTTTAACTTTCCATAATCAAGAAACTTGGTGGTTAACTAAAATTAATCCCCTGAAAAATAGTGCTGGTAGAGTTTATTGTCTAGTTGGGACAACTTTAGATATTACACAGCGCAAACAAAATGAAATTCAATTGCGACAGCAAGCCGAAAATTTAGAAAACACTCTGCGTGAATTACAACTTACCCAAACTCAACTTATCCATAGTGAGAAAATGTCTTCCATTGGGAATATGGTTGCAGGTGTAGCCCATGAAATCAATAATCCAGTTAACTTTATTCACGGTAATTTGATTCCAGCCAGTGAATATGCTCAAGACTTGTTACAGCTAGTAGAACTTTATAGACTCCACTTTCCCTATCCGCCAGAAGAAATTCAGGAATTCATTATAGATATTGAGTTTGATTTCCTCAAGGAAGATTTGGTTAAGCTGCTGCAATCTATGCGTATAGGAACCCAACGCATTCGAGAAATTGTCTTATCACTCCGCAATTTTTCCCGCCTTGATGAAGCTGAATTTAAGCAAGTAGATATTCATGAAGGTATCGATAGTACGCTCATGATTTTACAAAATCGCCTAAAAGCTAAGTCAGACCATCCAGAAATTTTAGTCGTTAAAAGTTATGGTGATTTACCTTTGATTGATTGTTATCCTGGTCAGTTAAATCAGGTATTTATGAACCTTATCAGTAATGCTATTGATGCTTTAGAGGAGCCAGTAGTTGATGGTCAATTGTCAGTTGCTAAGCCTACAATTTATATTCGTAGCGAAATGTTTAATAATAACTGGGTGCGAGTTACCATATCAGATAACGGTGTAGGGATTCCTCAAGAAATCTTATCAAAACTATTTGACCCATTTTTCACGACTAAGTCTGTGGGTAAGGGAACTGGCTTAGGTTTATCTATTAGTTATCAAATTGTTGTGGATAGACACAATGGGAAATTAACTTGCAACTCGACACCTGGACAAGGAGCAGAATTTATCATTGAGATTCCCATTCATCAGTGAACAATTATTATAATAAACACCTTAATATATATTTCCCAGATAATTTTCTTTCTAGGCGATGCTCATACTTCTATGGATTTTTCTGGATGTTCCCAATCTAAAATCCAAAATGGTATAAGGTGCCTCAGTATGAATAATTTCTGAGTGTAACTAGACTTCATTTCAATGACACACCCTACTGAATGATAACTGTGATGAATGCGATCGCGCAATTTGTTTCCATAAGATCACGCCAGTATCTTTATCCTTTAAAATCAAGCCATGAGATTTAGGTTAAACGGTAATTAAGCAATTAGAAAGTAGCTCTTATATTACTTGTCAAGCAAGTTAATTTTTCACGAATTTACCTGTTTCCAAAATTGCTGGATTTTTGCAACAAGCTTAGACAAGGGATTATTTTGAGTTGGTGAAAAATGAGCTAGGGAAATAAGTAAATTTTAAATGCAGTTATAGATGATATTATTGACTAGGATAAGTCTTCGGTTTTGTAATCAACCAATTTATCCGACCCGGTTTGATATTCGGAAATCAATAGCGGAATAATTGATTTGCTCAGGTTAGGTTGATGCGAAGAAACCCAATATCAGTCAGTTATTTACTCTCGTTTTGGTTAACGCTCAACTTTTTGCTATGTCCCCTAGATGATGTGGAAGCGATCGCCATCTTCAACGACAATGGTTTTTATGCCCTAATCCGTCTGCTATGACAGTATCCTCGTTACCATAAAATGTTCACTTTTAGTAAAAAATATGAATAACTGCATTAAAAATTTACAATAAAAAGTAAGAAAAAAGTAAGAAATAGATTTTTCGTAAAACGCCAAAACCTAGACACAGTAAGGAAAATTGATGGTACGACCGCGCAGGGTATTTGCTCAGCATTGGCTCAAAAGTGAGAAGGCACTCGACGCAATTGTCAAGGCAGCAGAGTGTAGTACAAATGACCGCATCCTAGAAATCGGCCCCGGTACAGGTATTCTGACTCGGCGTTTATTACCATTGGTAGAAGCTTTACTAGCAGTAGAAATTGACCGCGATTTATGTAAATTGTTAGTAAAACAACTAGGACAAAAAGAAAATTTTCTATTATTACAAGGAGATTTTCTCACACTAGATTTAGTTGCAAACTTACTAACATTTCCTAAATTTCAAAAGCCAAATAAAGTAGTTGCTAATATTCCCTACAACATTACTGGGCCGATAATAGAAAAACTATTGGGAACAATTGCTAACCCTAACCCTGAACCATTTGACTCCATAGTATTGCTCATTCAAAAAGAAGTAGCCGAAAGGTTATATGCTAAAGCTGGGTCAAGAACCTTTGGAGCATTATCGGTCAGGGTACAATATTTAGCTGATTGTGAATTTATTTGTGATGTCCCTGCGGGTGCATTTCATCCACCACCAAAAGTAGATTCCGCAGTTGTCAGATTGCGTCCTCGACAAATACAGATTCCTGCTCGTGATCCAAAACGACTAGAGAATTTGGTAAAGTTAGGATTCGGCGCGAAACGTAAAATGCTACGCAATAATTTGCAATCAGTAGTAGACCGCGATCGCCTGAGCCAATTACTGGAACAATTAAACATAAACCCCCAAGCCAGAGCTGAAGACATCAGCACTCAGCAATGGGTAGAATTAGCCAACTTATTGGGAGTAGAGTAATTTTAGATTTTGGATTTTAGATAAAAGTCAAATCCCAATCCCCAGTCCCCAATCCCCAGTCCCCAATCCCCAATCCCCAATCCCCAGTCCCCAATCCCCAATCCCCAATCCCCAGTCCCCATCCCATGCGTTCCTACAAATTAATTGCTCCCGCCAAAATTAACTTGTATCTAGAAATCATCGGCGACAGACCAGATGGGTATCATGAGCTAGTGATGATATTGCAAAGTATCGACCTAGCCGACGAGATTGAAATACACTCCCTCAGCAGTGAAACCATCCGCGTTCATTGCAATCACCCACAAGTTCCCACAGACAAAAGTAATCTCGTATATCGCGCCGCCGAACTTATGGCGACAAAATTTCCTGAAGCCTTCGCTAAATATGGGGGTGTAGATATTACCGTCCACAAACATATTCCTGTAGCAGCTGGCTTGGCTGGAGGTTCAACCAACGCCGCGGCTGTGTTAGTCGGGATAGATTTACTTTGGAACTTGGGACTAACCCAAACAGAACTAGAAGAATTGGGATCTATTCTGGGTTCCGACGTACCATTTTGTGTCGCTGGTGGTACAGTCATCGCCACCGGTAGAGGAGAACAACTTTCGCCCTTGCCCAATTTGGATCATATATATATAGTATTGGGCAAATATCGCAGCTTAGAAGTTTCCACCGCCTGGGCATATAAAACCTATCGTCAAGAATATGGTAGTACTTATCTTAGAGATACCAATGACTTAGCTTCCCGCGCCGCCGCAGTTCATTCAGGTAGTATAGTTAAGGCTATTGTAGAAAAAGATGCCGTAGCGATCGCCCAAAAACTGCACAATGATTTAGAGAAAGTAGTATTACCTTCCTATCCCCAAGTTTTGCAACTGAGAGAATTGTTTGCATCTCAACCAAGTGTTATCGGAACCATGATGTCTGGTTCAGGCCCCTCAGTATTTGCTTTATGTGAAAATCAAGCACAAGCAGAACAAGTTCAGCAGCAAGTAAGACAAACAATTCCCGACGAAGATTTAGAATTATTTGTAACTCGCACGATTACACATGGGATTCAAGTTTTGGGTAATGAGTAACTTATGAACAACGAAACTCAACAAACAGATACATCAGGACAAGTTCCGCCTACGCCGCTACGCTGTATAACAGGAGCAGGTATTTCTGGCGGAATGGGATATGCTTTGTATTTACTAATGATATCCATCGCTACAACTTTTGCCAAAAAACCTATCCACTCTGATAACCAATTAGTTATCAGCCTAACTTCTGCTGTGCGTACCTTGGTAGTTGGGATAGTCGCCTTGGGAACAGGGATATTTGCTATAGTGACGATTGGTTTATTAGCATTAGCCGTACAACTGTTAGTACAGCAGTTGATAAAACCTAAAAATAATTAACTCCGGCCAGTCAATAAGCATTTTTCCGATTGAGGACAAACATCAATCAGCTGTGGCTTCAGATTTCTAACAGACTGGAGCGATTGTTGTTGTTTTCTCCAAGCTTTGGGAGGTAAACCGTGATGTTGGCGGAATTGGCGAGAGAAATGACAAGCATTTTGATAACCCAGCGCTGTTGCAATCTGTTCGATGGTTTTATTCGTATTTCTCAGTAGAGGACGCGCTGCGGCCATTCGCCGTTTGAAAATCCAGCCGTTCACCGTATCTCCCGTTTCTCTAGCAACTCTACTGGTTAAGTAAGCGGGTGAATAACCAACCGCAACAGCCACATTTGATAATGTAATTCCTTGATGATAATGAGCTTCAATATAATCAAAAACTTCCTGAAGCTGGGGAGTAGAGGGAAAAATTGCTTCAGAGTCTACAGCTAGGGATTCTGTTAGTTGATGAGATTTAGTCGCATACCAATACCTGAGTATAGCTTGCTTTTCTAAACGGATAGCGATCGCTTTGAGTATTTCCTCTATAGTAGAAGGCTTAGTAATATAGTCATCAGCTCCCAACTCCATACCCTTACGAAGACCGGCTTTATCATCGTTTCCAGTCAGAAAAATGAAGGGAATAATCGCTGTCAAAGGGTCTTGGCGCAGCACATTTAAAACATCGTAACCATCCATATCAGGCATCATAATATCGCAGATAATCAAATCTGGTAAATATTTTTGTGCCTGTTGAATACCAGACGCACCGTTTTCAGCCGCTATACCATCAAAACCTCTAGCCTCAAGCACCGCTAAAAAGAGATTGCGACTATCGCTATCATCTTCAATAACAAGAATTGTTTTCGATGATTCGTTTGTCATGTTTCCATCACTAAGATTGGTGGTCATTTCAGTTATCAATAGAAACTATCAGCCATATAGAAAAACTGGGTGTGCTTCCCTAAACCAAAGGTAAAAACCACCATCTAAACAGTCGTAAGATGCTTAAGGCTCCAATCCAGTTCTATTGCTAGGAAAAATTGAAATACAAATTCAGAGAAATTATTTTCGCCACGTTTCATATTCTTATTGGCTCCTGCTAATCAGACTTCTAATATGAAGGCACTTACAGTTATTGAAATGAAAATTAGATGATTTTTAATCAATAAATCACTAGAACTTTGCCTTTTCTCATATTGTTCATATCAACTCATTAAAAGAAATATTTTTCCTTGGTTTATTCAAGTAAGTAATATATAATTTTTTCGCTGAGCTTGTGATCATTCATAAGTTAATTATTCCATGATTTTCGTGGAAATCATGTATTATCCTACTCTTGTATTGGGTAAAATCAAAATTAAAAATAAACCCAATTAGCAAAGAAGATAGCGCGTCAGAAAATAATTAATTGAGTCTTTGTTGATTATTTTGTTTCATATTGTATAGGGATATTATTAGCATATATATTCACTTGTTTTCTCTAAAGAGATTAGAAAGATAATATTAAACTGCAATCACTATAAATTACCTACAACATTTTTTAATAGCTTATCGTCGTCAAAAACAAGCAGTAATATTGTAAGTCGGGAGATAATTTATTATTAGATAATAAATTTGTAGCTCCTAAACTGAAGTTTTTACTATTTTAATTTATATCGGATTTAACTACATAATAGCAGTCCGGGTCATCTGTCAGAAGGAGTACCTTTCTTCCCCATCATCCCTCTGAGTAGCTATCACTTATCTCTCGAAAGAAGTATAAAATATTAAGTTATTTGGTAGCTAGGTATACATTAAAGCGCCAAAATAGGCTTATCTAGCCACAAGTATGACAACTACTACGTAAGCTTAATACCATCCTAATAAGCTGCTCATGGCTTCTCAAAAAAATGTAACCTCTCCAATCTACTGCAATTTTGTTGGAGAGAGAACATCGTATAATTTATCTCTTTAATCGAGTATTAAATATTAAATAGTTGACTTACAAGTATCGATAGGTATAAAAATCTTGCTGAGAAGGAAAAGAATATATCAACTTTAACTTTTTCGATTAGCAATATATTTTTATGTCTCAGATTATTTGTTACAAAGTCAATCATTGAATATTTCTATGGTAAATAATAATGCTCACAACATAAGTTGTTTTATAGGAGAATATAAAACCTATATAAGTCTGATTTATTTCTATGGGTGTGTAAGTAGAAGTAATTGCAAATTTACAAAAAGATAGAAATTTTATTTTTTATTTGGCGTTTGAATGGTATCATTTTATTCGGCCGCACATCCTTTAGATAATAAAGTTAAAAAAAGCCAGTAAATTTAAATAAAGAAAAAAGAGATATGTCTATCAAAAAATTGATCATATATCTACTGCCAAAGATTGAGTAATCTTAGCAAAGAAGTTGCTTCTGCAAAACGGTTCATTTTTAGGGGCGGGTTTAACTAGATATTTATTAAGCAGATAAAAATGCTGACTGGCTAAATTCACCCCTATTTTCAAAAATAGCGATCGCCTACAACTGACCGTATAAAAGTCCAACTTTTATCTGTGGTTGAGCATTTGCAAAGGCTTCTGTAGGAAATGTTTTGTGCTGTTTTTCCTATGCTGTAGTGTCAAAATCTTCTTTTGGAGATAGTGAAATTGGTTTGATTGTTGAATGATGGGTTACACCCCTCAATAAGCGATCGCCAAAAGTAGGGCGAACCGTTCGCGCTATACTCCCTCCAACACACAGAAAAGAAAAGACAATGAATTACTATACACTTGCTTACACAACCCTTGGTAACGTGCGCGTATCTCGCAGCACAACCGAGGTGAAGATGGACACTGCACTAGATGAAATTCTCTTTCACCTAAATCAAGTACGTGGAGGTTTGTTAACCAGTAGTTACGAATATCCAGGGCGATACAAAAGATGGGCAATTGGATTTATCAATCCCCCATTACAACTGACAACAAGAGAAAACGCATTTACCATCTCTTCACTCAATCCTCGCGGACAGGTGCTACTACCAACCTTGTTCCAGCATCTATCAGCCCAGTCGCAACTACAACAAATCAGCCTCAATCATGACTACATCACAGGTGAAATTCGACCCACAAAACAGTTATTCACAGAAGAACAACGCAGTAAACAACCGTCAGCTTTTACAGTCATCCGCGAAATTCTCCAGATTTTTGCGAGTGATGAAGATGAGCATTTAGGGTTATATGGTGCATTTGGTTACGACTTAGTATTTCAATTTGAACCAATTCCCCAAAAAATTGCTCGTCCCGCAGACCAACGGGATTTAGTGCTGTATCTACCCGATGAACTCATAGTTGTAGATTACTATCTGCAAAAGGCATATCGTCACCAGTATGAATTTGCCACAGAACATGGCAACACCGAGCATCTTCCACGGACAGGCCAGTCCATCGACTACCAGGGTAAACGTCTTCTACCAAACCAAACTGCTGACCATCAACCAGGAGAATATGCCAACCTAGTTGAGCAAGCACTCGACTACTTCCGCCGGGGTGACTTATTTGAAGTAGTTCCTAGTCAAAACTTTTTTACCGCCTGTGAACAATCACCCAGTCAACTATTCCAGACCTTAAGGCAAATTAATCCTAGTCCTTATGGATTTCTGTTGAATTTGGGGGGGGAATATCTCATAGGTGCATCACCAGAAATGTTTGTGCGAGTTGATGGTAGGCGAGTGGAAACCTGTCCCATTAGTGGCACTATTAGACGGGGAGAAGATGCTTTAGGCGACGCTGTACAAATTCGTCAGCTGCTTAACTCCCATAAAGATGAAGCCGAGTTAACCATGTGTACTGACGTCGACCGCAACGATAAATCGCGGATTTGTGAACCCGGTTCAGTCAGGGTGATTGGTCGTCGCCAGATTGAACTGTACAGCCACCTCATTCATACAGTAGACCATGTAGAAGGGATACTCAGACCGGAATTTGACGCTTTAGATGCCTTCTTGAGCCATACTTGGGCAGTTACAGTCACAGGCGCACCCAAACGAGCCGCCATGCAGTTCATCGAACAGCATGAACGCAGCGCCCGTCGTTGGTATGGGGGGGCAGTTGGTTATTTAGGCTTTAATGGTAACTTGAATACCGGATTAACCTTACGGACAATTCGTTTACAAGACTCCATCGCCGAAGTGCGAGTTGGTGCAACAGTCCTTTATGATTCCGTTCCGTCAGCCGAAGAAGAGGAAACAATTACTAAAGCGACTGCATTATTTGAGACCATTCGCCGTCATACCACTGCGAATAAAACCAAAGGAAGCGATAGTCATCGCCCTGGGGATATCGTCAAAAATAAACGTATCCTCCTCATCGACTACGAAGATTCATTTGTTCACACATTAGCCAATTACATCCGCACCACTGGCGCAACCGTCACCACCCTACGTCATGGTTTTGCTGAATCATATTTTGATACAGAACGCCCAGACTTAGTGGTGTTATCTCCCGGCCCTGGTAGACCCAGTGACTTCCGCGTTCCCCAAACGGTTGCAGCTTTGGTAGGTCGAGAAATCCCCATTTTTGGCGTTTGTCTGGGATTACAAGGCATAGTGGAGGCTTTTGGCGGAGAATTAGGTGTGCTTGATTATCCCCAACACGGTAAACCCGCACGGATTTCAGTGACTGCACCTGATTCTGTGCTGTTTCAACATTTACCAGCATCCTTCATTGTGGGTAGATACCATTCCTTATTTGCCCAACCCCAAACTATACCCAGTGAACTCAAAGTCATAGCGATTTCTGAGGACAATGTAATTATGGCAATTGAACATCAAACACTACCTATAGCCGCCGTCCAATTTCACCCAGAGTCAATCATGACCCTAGCAGGAGAAGTTGGTCAGACAATCATTAAAAATGTGGTGCAGACATATACCCAAACTTTAGGAACATCAATTTGCTCATAGTGGTAATGGGTAATTGGCTTCGCTGTGAGCGTCAGCCGAACGGTAATTGGGAATAAATGGAATTCTCTTCTCCATCACCAATTACCAATTACTAATCACCAATTGCCAATTTTCAAACCATCAAATAAAATCATCAGGGGAAGTTATGTATCAGGAAGACATTTACAATTCGCAGAACGTTAAAAAAATAAATAATGAACAAGTAGACCAAATTATTAAATCAATAATTGCCGGAAAGTATTCTTGGGCTTGCGTTTTACTGCTGCGATACTCTGGTTATAACCCCATAGATTACATCCCATACCGTACTTATATTCGATTACTTAAAAACAACTGTCTGGGTGGTAAAAATCAAGAAAGCAGAAATGATACTCAAGAGGTATTGATTTGAAGCAAATCTCAGAAAATATGTTTGAGATGATACTGAGAGATTATTTATAAAGTAAATCTTTAGGATACAAGACGACGTAGCATAATCCTAGTCATTACAGCATATATAGCTGCTTCGCTCATCTCTGGAAGATGCTCATAATCCTTACTGAGACGATGATATTGGTTCAACCAGCCAAATGTTCTTTCGACTACCCAACGTTTGGGCAAAATCCGGAATTCTTGCTCAGTACGCCGTATGACTTCAACATGTGCTTGGATCATCAACCAAACTGAAAGAGCAAATTTATCGCCGTCGTAACCGGAATCAACCCACATGACTTGAACTTTTTCCAGTAATTCCGGACGCTCCTCTAAAAGTTCCATTAATGCGTAGGCAGCAAGTACCCGTTCCGGCGCATTGGCTTCACTGACAACAACTTTCAACAACAGTCCCAGGCTATCAACTAGAGTCTGCCGCTTTCTTCCTTTTACCTTTTTACACCCGTCAAAACCGTACACTTCCCCTTTTTTTGGTCAGTTTTGACCGACTGACTGTCTGCGGCGATCGCTGTGGGTTGCGTTGATTTGCCTAGTTTTGTGCGAACTTGTCCGCGCAGTGTATGGTTTAATTTTTCCCAGACTCCTTTGCGCTGCCATTTGCGGTAGTAACTGTAAACAGTTGAACTGGGTGGAAAGTCCCCCGGAAGCATATTCCATTGGCATCCCGTTTTCAAGTGATAGTAGATAGCATTGCATATCTCACGCATATCCGTTGTGCGTGGATGCCCTCCTTCTTTGGCTGGTGGAATCAATGGAGCCAGAATTTCCCACTCCATATCAGTTAAGTCTGTGGGGTAAGACTTTCGTCCCATGAGTAGCTATGTAAATACACTATATTTCATGTATCCTATACCTCCAAGCTTACTTTTATACTCACTTTTAGATTTACTTTATAAATAGCCTCTGAATACTTGAATTCTTGTTGTAGGGGAGTAACGAAAAACCCCCTACCAACTCACAGCTTGTTAGTAAATATGGGGTATAAGAACATAGGGAATAATGACCTTATACCCTTTCTTAAATATCGTAAATAAAAGGGTTTAAGGCCCCTCTCTTACAAAGTTCTGTGACGCTCTCTACGAGACGCTAAAAGCGAACGCAGACTCGCTACCGCTACGCTAACGCCGGAAGCCGATGCACCCTGCGGGATCTTGCTACAGACTTTGCGCTACGTCAATACGTAGCATTATTTCCAGTCGGGATTTAAATCCCCGTCTGAACGCGTACCGTAGGCAAAATGTATTTAATTTTGAATTTTGAACTTTGAATTTTGAATTGTTAACCCCTCTCCAGATTCGTAGCAGGTTATGATGTTGTATCCCAGCGCCATTAATACCAACCGTCTGCAACCAATTATCAGAGAAATTGTTTGGCAAAAAAAGCAAGAAGTTGCACAACTACACCAACAGATGTCATTGGCTTCCTTACAACGCCAATTAACTGCTGCGCCAACCGTGCGGGATTTCTTGACAGCCTTGCAGCAAAATCCTTACCAACCTAGCCTGATTGCAGAAATACAAAAAGCATCACCCAATCATGGTATGATTCGTGCTGATTTTGATCCAGTAGCGATCGCCAAAGCTTATGAACGAGGTGGCGCAGCTTGTCTATCAGTAGTGACAGATACCTCATTTTTTCATGGTAGTTTTGAAATTCTCCGTGCTATACGCCAACGGGTACCATTACCCATATTATGCAAAGAGTTTATTATCGACCCCTGCCAAATTTATTTAGCACGAGCAGCAGGAGCCGATGCAGTACTATTAATTGCAGCTATTCTCACAGACAGAGAACTGAAAGATTTTTTGCGAATAATTCACTTTCTGGGGATGAATGCCTTAATCGCAGTTCATAGTTTAGCTGAACTAGATAGGATACTCAAACTAGACGACATTCGCTTAATCGAAATTAACAACCAAAGTCTGCAAGATTTTACCACAGATATCAGCACCACCCAAAATTTATTAGCAGCTAGGCGATCGCATCTACAAAACTTGGGTATCACCGTCGTCAGCGAATCTGGATTATATACACACACAGACTTATCCTTAGTCACGGAAGCTGGCGCAAATGCCGTGATAGTCGGAGAATCTTTAATTAAAGAACAAGATATCGAGTTAGCTGTACGTCACCTGCTTACAGGGAATAAATAATATCATCCCCTGCTGCACACTTATTGGTAAAAACCAATTACCAATTAGCTATTACCCATCACCACCCTGGAGAAAAATTTCTTGTAGTTATCAGGAAATGGCTGGGGAAAAATTGTAGTATCAACTACTTATCTCAGCGAAACCCTGACCCCTGGACAAACCAGGGGTTTTTATTTTACTTATAAAATCCCCTGTATTTTGCTTGGGGTAACCAGTTTGTCCCAAAGGTGATTTTATCTAACTGCGAGTTAGAGGTGGATGCTTGATTACTATTGGCACAGGTAGCAGTCATACTGCTAGCGAAGCAAATAGAAATATATTGAATAAATTGATGGCGACTAGGGCGATGAACAGCCGTTAATGCAGGTGGTGATAGATACATAGAATAACAGAATGTCCCTTTTTCAGGTTGAACTCAGTATTCACAGATGCTGAATCCTCCTTCATCAGTTTTAGCTGAGTCGGAAAGTACATTCTAAAATTAATTTTTGATTTACTAAAGAGTATGGCTGAATTTCCAAGGCACGTTTAAAAGCTTTGATAGCTTTAGCATACTTACCTAGTGCCGCATAACATAAACCGATACCATGAAGTGCGCCAAAATGCACTGGATTAATTTGAATGACCATTTGACAATCAGCCAGAGATTTTTGATATTCTCCCATACTGTAATAGAGAAAAGCCCGTCGATTCCAAGCCTCCGCAAAATCTGGTTGTTCTTGGATTAATTGTGTGAGCATTACTTCAGCTTCAGTAATTTCCCCAGCATCCAGTAATTTTTGACTCTGATCAATTTTCTCCAACCCATACATTCCCTTTTGTTGAAACCAAATCCGCCAGAGTTTTTTTGTTGCTTGTTCCCGAACTAAAGCATCAGAATGTTTCAAATCTTCAAGTAAAGAATTGATTGATGAAGAATCCATGAATTTTAGAATGATGTTTATCAGTAATTGTCTCCTTTTATCAAGGTATCAACTTTCGTCGGAAATTGCTTAAGTCAATTTTAAATTCCTCATAAAAATTCTTCGGTGTTCATGGCAAATTCAGCAATGAATATGAGATTTTTGGTATTAAGTAATACTCTTGAGCCATAGATTGGCAGATGCACCCTTAAGTAGGGAGGAATTAGAACATCAAAGTTTTAAAAACAAAAACTGACTATCAGTGATTGGCAAATTCTCAGTAATGAATGGTTCATAAAAAAATTACAAAATAGTAGTAATAATCCTGAAGCCAAACAGCTTTAAGGGGAGGTATCGTGCCTACGTCCCTGTTATCCGTAGCCAAAGGAATGCACATTCCATCGGGGAATTGATTCTAGCGTTGACGGTTAACTGTCAAACGTCAGCAGTCAACAAAGCCTACAAGTGACTATGTATTTTAAAAGCGTCATAGCTTACCCTCGTTCCTATTGAGTAGGATTTCCAGGTTCACGCAACTTTGAGCAGCGAGATATGATCTTAATAGCCTTATGTTGACAAGATTTATATTTATTGATGTGGAATATGCTAGAGGTAAGCTAATCTGCGCCTAAATTGCATAACTACTAACCAGGGCTGTTGACTGTTAACGGTCAACAGTTAACATTTAACAGTCCTCACGATGGATTGTACAACTTAAAAACAGAATAGCTTATGAAGTATAGGCAATGTTCTCTTAATCTTGCACAACATTGAAAATCTTCACCACAAGAGTTTGGAGTTTTCCGTGGCTGTCATTACCAACAATCCTTCAGTAGAAATATACTCAATAGAGTCTAAAATTGGTGAATAAGCATATAAACGCATAGAACCAGAAACAACCCATCTATCAGGTTCTTTAGCATGTAACGCATTATTCCTCATTCACCAAGTCAATCAAGCTGATATATTAATTAGGAAGACATAAATAAACTTAATTATCTTAAGTCAATCTCAGGATGAGATAAATCATGACTTTTTCTCCTGCCAGAGCAAAATAATAAATATTCATCGGCGCGTACTTATGATATTTGATATATGTAGCTCATTTATTTAGGTAACTGCTGCCCACAGGACAAATTATGGAAATAAATTGGAGTTCATAACTGAATCATCATCTTCATAAAATATCCATATTTTCTATATAAAAAATTTAAAAAATATAGGGTATGATATCACGGGATAAATTTTAATTTTCAATAGTAAAATAAAACAGCTAGCAAATAAGTACAGAGAACAAGTGACTAAACTACTAAAGAATCAAAGTTTTTAAGTACATTATCTACTTGCAATGTATATTCAAGAAGTAGTTTCTATTTACATATAACTTAAATACTTATTGATTGCTTCAGCAACAAAACTTGTCGATCACACTTAGAGAATAATGGGAACCCCAACTATTGGACAACTAGAAAGAGAGATTTCACAACGTGTCAGTTCTCTATATAATGAGAAACTAGGACAAAGACCCAGCCAAATTATTTGTCACTTTTTTGATTCTGAATTGGTGATTTCTTTAGAAAATTCAGTTACCCAAACTGAACGAACACTGTTGGATGGAGGTCATGAAATTTTAGCCGAACAAATAAGACTATTGCTAGATAAAATAATTAAGACAGAGCTACAAATCCTGATCGAGAAAGTGATTGGGAAGCCTATTCTCGATTTGATGAGCAATACTAATTTAGCCACAGGTCGTACAGGTATTATCGTGATTTTAGACGAGTTACCCACAGTACGCAATCCAGAATCTATTCCAAAAGTAAACTGGAAGAATGTTGTCGATTAACATAATGATTAATTAAAGTATTTAACTGAATAAAATTATATGGTTTGGTAATATAGTCATCAGCACCTGTAAGAAAAAGACGGTCTTGATTCTGCACCAAAATAAAAGGCACAACAGCAATAATGGGAATGTTCGCTGTTTTTGAATCTTGCTTGAGGTGATTAATGACTTGGCTACCACTTAAATCCGACAGTATCATATCTAGTATGATCAGATCCGGTCTTTGAGTTTGTGCCAAAATAATTGCTCTAACTCCTTGTTTGGCACAAATACAATCGTAGTTTAAGGTTTTTAGATGGGAATTTAACAGTTCCAAGTTATGGAGATTTTCTTCTACAACTAAAATCAATGGCTGTCTATCCATAAAAAATAGTCACCCTTCATGCAAGGCTTTACACCCGAAATTGACTACTGGGTTGAGTATTATAAATCACCTCACTGGTGGTCACATTCTTTAGTAAGTGATTTATGAATGTACGAGGCTGACTTCAGGCGGCTGAATGCGGCTTGACATTACTGGCTCGTATGTTCTCGACTAGGTTGAATATTTACGCTGATGCTGAGGGTAAACTGTAACAAGCTAGTAAGTACATCAATGTAATATCTTGATTCTAAATTCATTCATAGTCAAGTGGTAATTGCAACTTTTCTATGTATTAATTTAGTCAGTATTACCAAGTACTCAATCTAATACCATATTTTTGGAGCTACTAAACGTGTAGTAGGACAGCTTTGATACAAATCTTGAACAACTTGCATAACAGTAATTACAGCAACGATCGCCAGCACTAAAATAGGTAACCATCCCTTACCAATCGCTATGGAGGAGAGTTAACATTGATAGCATAAGTTGCTAAGGGTTCATCACTTCTACAACAGCAGACTCTTGACACAGGTACTCAACTATAATTATTCTCATTCCTATCGATTTGATATTAGATTAAGTCAAGTATCTATTATCAGCAGTCCAGATTCATCCATGAAACTAAAGCAGCGACAGCAAAAAATGTTCAAGAATGTTAGCGCTGCTTCTAGAAATGAAGCACGGGTATTTTTAGCTACTTTATTTTTAGTTGTTGTTCTCCTTTTGGCAGTAGGCGCTTCTTTATCTTTTGGTGCTGTCCCCATGACACCAGAACAATTGTGGCTAGCGATTTGGCGACAGGGAGAGCAAATTTATCAAACCATTCTTTGGGACTTGCGCCTACCGAGGACTATAGCGGCGATTTTAGTGGGTGCAGCATTGGGAATGTCAGGTTCTCTGCTTCAGGGAATGTTACGCAACGGACTAGCCGACCCCTTTTTACTGGGGATTTCTGCGGGTGCGGGTTTGGTAGCGATCGCCATGTTTAGTTTAGGGGTATTCTTAGCTTGGGTTCCCCTGGCGGCCTGGGTTGGGGGAGTACTGACGACGGTTATTGTCTATTTTTTAGCCAGGACTGGAGATGGTATTTCTGTAGAAAGGCTGATTTTGGGTGGTGTGGCAGTAAGCGCCATGTTTGGGGCGATACAATCTGTTTTGCTGCTGTTAACAGAAGATGGCAGGATACAGGCCGCCTTAAATTGGCTGATTGGCAGTTTAAATGGCCGGGGATGGACAGAAGTGACTACTGCTGGTGCTTATATTAGTGTGGCATTAGTCTTGGGATGTTTATTAGCGCGATCAGTGAACTTGTTAAACCTGGGGGATGAATTAGCCGTAAGTTTGGGAGTTTCCCTTGGGCGATCGCGCATTTTCATCGGCGGGGTTGCTACACTATTAGCCGCAGGTGCTGTTAGTATTGGTGGCTTGATTGGTTTTGTTGGTCTAATTGTACCCCACGGTATCCGCTTACTAGTAGGCACAGATTATCGCGCCATCTTACCACTCAGCGCCTTGGGAGGTGCATTAGTCATGACCATTGCAGACTTACTTTCCCGCTTGGGTGCAGTAGAACTCCCAGTCGGTTCCGTCACCGCCTTGCTAGGTTCTCCCCTGTTTATTTGGTTACTTTATCGTCGTCAAAGCGGAATTTGAACTGCTAGGACATCAATAGATGGATGATACAACCTAGAAACAACGAGACTTTTCACCCAGTCCCCAGCTATATCACCCATGAAAAGGAAAAATTAAGGCTTTAAGGAAGGCCTTCTTAATTTTGAATTTTGAATTTTGAATTTTGAATTGTCAATATGCCTCTAGAAACGCAAAACTTAACAGGTGGATATACAGCAAAAACTGTAGTTAAGAACATCTCCTTAGCAATTGAAAAAGGTGAGTGGTTGAGTTTAGTAGGTGCGAATGGTTCTGGTAAATCTACCCTACTCAAACTCATGAGTCGTTTGTTAATTCCCCAAACAGGAATAGTATTATTAGATGGGAAAGCAATTCATACTCAGCCCGCCAATATTGTCGCTCAAAAACTAGCCTTATTACCCCAACAGCAAGCAATCCCTCCAGGGTTAACAGTCAGGCAATTGGTATCATTAGGACGCACCCCACACCAACCTTGGTGGCAATGGGAATTAAATGTAGAAGATAGAGAAAAAGTAGCCGAAGCTTTACATTTAACTCAGATGGAAAGCTATCAGGAACGTTTAGTAGAACAACTTTCTGGTGGCGAAAGACAAAGAGCTTTTTTAGCATTAGCTTTGGCACAAGACCCGAAAATTTTGTTATTAGATGAACCCACAACTTATTTAGATATTCGCTATCAATTAGAACTATTAGAACTACTAAAAAATCTGAATCAAAAGCCAGGCATTACCATTTTGACGGTTTTACATGAAATCAACTTAGCTGCTAGATATAGTTCTCGAATTGCTCTACTTTATCAAGGTAATATTTTTGCTTTAGGAGAACCAGAAATTGTTCTTACACCCGAAAATTTAGCTGTAGTGTTAGGCGTGGAAGTTGCTATCTTGAATACTCCTGTAGGATTGCAAATTTGTCCCTTAGCGCCAATTAACAAACAAATTGAATAGAATATTTATCAGTAATTTTAGTAAAGTTCAAAACAAACCAACCTTATCTATTTTTTCCCAAGGTAAATCGATATCCTGTCTGCCGACATGACCATAAGCAGCAAGTTTTCTATAAAATCCCCCTTTAGTTAATGAGGGTAGATGTCTTAAATTAAATTCCTTCAGAATACCTGCTAAACGAAAATCAAAATGCTTTTCTAATAAGACGGTGATATCTTCATCTGAGATTTTACCTGTCCCAAAAGTTTCTGCTTGCACGCTTACAGGTCTAGCCAGTCCAATAGAATAACTCAGTTGTACTTCACATTCATCAGCCAAGTTTGCCGCTACTATATTTTTAGCAGCATAACGGGCGACATAAGCACCCACTCTATCTATTCTGATAGGGTCTTTACCACTTAAAGCCGAACCACTATGTTTAGAATATTCACCATAGGTATCTATGGCATTTTTTCTCCCAGTTAAACCAGAATGTACCGCCGGGCCGCCAACTATAAAAGGGCCATCAGGGTTGATAAATATTCTAGTTTTTTCATCTGGTTTAATTTCTTCATCGTCAAATACAGGATAAATTACCGTTTCTCTAATATCGTCTTGTAGTTGCTTTAAGTCCGGCTTCCCCGCTTTATTTTGGCTGGCAATGACTGTAATACTATGGATTCTATAAGGTCGGCGATTTTTATATTCAACACCTACTTGAGTTTTGCCATCAGGAGTTAAATAACTTAAAAGATTTTGTCTTCTAACTTCACTGATTTGTCTAGCTAATTTGTGTGCCAACCAGATTGGTAATGGCATGAGAGTAGGGGTTTGATGACAGGCGAAGCCGAAAACTGTGGCTTGGTTAGTGACAGTAATTTGTTCTATTTCTGCATCTGATAGTTTGTGTTCATTAAATAAGTGATATGGATTAGGAGAAAGTTCTTTTAAGCTGGTTAAGATACTACAATTTTTACCGTTAAATTCCGTCTGTTCATAACCAACCTGATCAATTACCTGTCTGGCTATGTTTGTAAAATCAACATTAGTATTAGGTTCAAATCTGGCAGCGATAAATACAATACCTGTAGACGCAGCACATTCGGTAATAACTCTAGCGTATGGGTCTTGTTGTAAAAAGCGATCGACGATCGCATCACTAATCTGATCACACAGTTTATCAGGATGCCCCTCTGTTACAGATTCAGATGTAAACATGAAATCTTTTTTCATAATTCACCTTGGGGATTGGGGAATATTAGGGAACACCAAAAAATAAATTATCCGAAATTGATGATTTGGTAGGGTGCGTCAGTGTGATAGACCATAACTATACTCAGACATTATTTATACTGACGCACCCTACATTTTGGATATTTTTTTATCTTGCTTGCGCCAGTATTTTTGGTTGCTTCGTTCACAATCAGGGGTAGTAAGGCACTACCACCAATTACCGCACCATCAACCAGATTAATTGGGGTAATCTTTAATAAAGTTCTCAGGGGTGGGACGGCTACAGCTAATAGTTGCAGCCCAAAGGAACCTGTAACCGCCGCCGTGAGATAAGGGTTATGTGGGAGTTTTTCTGGACTAAATATGCTGTGTTTTTCGGAACGGCTACTAATTGTATGTAGTAGTTGGGCTGTGGTTAAACCCATGAAGGCGATGGTACTGGCTTGGGGACTAATACCATATTTGAGGATGCCGTAACCGTATGCGGCTAGGGTACTTGCAGATATGGTGGCGGACTCAAAGGTGATTCTGCCAAAATCGGATTTTTTGATAATTGGGTCTGCTGGGTTGCGGGGTGGTTGACTTAATACCTCTGGTTCTGGGGCTTCCATCGCTAGGGATAAGCCAGGGAATATATCTGTAACTAAGTTCAGCCAGAGTAGTTGAATTGCATTCAAGGGTTCGCCAATACCTACGGCGGTGGCGGTGGTCATGACCATGATTTCGCTGAGGTTGGTCGCTAGGAGGAAATGCACAGATTTACGAATGTTGTTGTATATCGTTCGTCCCCGACTAACGGCGATAATCATGGTTTCCAGTCTGTCGTCTTCCAGGACAATATCTGCTACTTCACGGGCGACATCGGTTCCCCCTTTACCCATTGCCACACCAACTTGGGCAGCTTTTAAGGCGGGGGCATCGTTAATGCCATCACCAGTCATGGCGACGACTTTACCTGCACCTTGCAAAGCTTGGACTACTTGCAATTTATTACTGGGACTGATACGGGCAAATACATCTACTTTGTCGCTGAGGGCAGTTAAGGCTTCTGGGGTGAGATTGTTGAGGTTGCTGGAGTCGAGAATTTCTAGTTGAGTATCACGGTTCAATTCTAATTCTTTAGCGATCGCATAAGCTGTGGGACTTTGATCACCTGTGATCATGACGGTATCAATGCCGGCGTGATGGAAGTCGGCAATTAATGCTTTGGCACCCCTTCTAATTGGGTCTGCCATCCCTACTAAACCCAACCAAATCAAATCTGTTTCATGGTTGCCGTTGTGGGATTCATCTATATGGTTGTAGGCTACACCCAACACCCGCAAAGCTTTACCCGCCATACGATCATTTTCTATTTCCAACATTTGTCGGTCTGCATCGGTTAAAGGCACTACCTCCCCATCCTTCATCCACCCTTGGCACATCTGCACCACTTCGCTGGGGCTACCTTTGACGGCGACAAATTTATGTCCGTTATGAGTCTCGTGGATGGTACTCATAATATTGCGGTTTTCGGAACGTAGATTCGTTTGTAGTAAAGGATACTTCTGTTTTATGGCGATCGCATCCACCCCCGCCGCAATTCCCATGTAAATTAAGGCGTTTTCTGTCGCCGAACCTGTGACTACATACTCACCATCGACACGACTCACTTCACTTTCATTACACAAAACCGAGACATGAATCAGCTTTAACAGTTCATCATACATATAGGGGTTAATATTTCCTGTCCCAGCGATGAACTCCCCATTTGTAACTTTAATTTCTCGCGTGTTGGTGTGAATTTCCACCACCGACATTTTATTTTCCGTAATTGTCCCGGTTTTATCCAGGCAAATTGTCTGCACAGAACCCAAAGCCTCCACCGCACTCAAACTACGGACAAGGACTTTGTTTCGCCGCATATCACGGATACCCAAGGCTAAGGTTGTGGTGGCAATTGTTGGTAAACCTTCGGGAACGGCTGCCACAGCCAAGGATATGGATGATTTCAACATCTGCACCAAACCATATCCCCGCATCACCCCCATCCCAAACACCAGACCACAAAGACCCATCCCAATCACTACCAATTGACTCCCCACCTGGTCTAGTTGTCTGGCCAGGGGTGTTTCTGTAGCATTGGCTGCACCTACCAGAGTTTGGATGTGTCCCATTTCCGTAAACTGCCCAGTGGCTACAACCACCGCCAATCCTTGACCCCCGGTGATATAAGTCCCCCGATAAATCATATTTAGGCGATCGCCTAATGGTACATCCTCACCTGTCAAAGATGCCGTATTTTTACTGACAGGGAGACTTTCACCAGTTAAGGCCGATTCATCAATACTTAAATTATCTGCCTCAATCAGTCTGGCATCTGCTGCTACATAGCTACCCGGTTTGAGAATTAAAACATCGCCCAAAACTACATTATCTACAGGAATTTCCTGCGCCTTGCCATCTCGCATCACCCAAGCCGACGTTTGTTCTTGATGCTTGAGAGAGTGAATGATGCGTTCTGACTGAGTTTCTGTAGCGTAGCCAATCACCGCATTTACACCAACCACACCCAAAATAACTACAGCATCAATCAACCCTCCAGTAAAAACCGACACCCCAGCCGCCACACCCAGCAAAGCCACAGGTAAAGACTTGAACTGGTCAACCAAGATACTTAAACTAGAACGTACCTCCGTTTCTGAAAGCACATTCGCCCCATATTTACGCAAATTAGCGGCAGCAGACTCACTGGATAACCCTAATGCAGAGGTGTTGAAGGTATCCACAACTGTACTTGCCGGCATAAGATGCCAATTCTCTATCTTTTGTTGCTTAACACCACTTATTCGTTGAGTTTTCTTAACAATTTTGTGAGATGTAAATGGCTGGACTTGCTGATTACTTTTTTGGTAATTTAAGATAACTTCATCAATCAAATAGGCAATCTGCTTGTAATTATATTTTGGTGAAAAAAATACAAGCACATTACCTGTAGAGATATTAGCAGAAACATCAATTATTTCTGGTTGATTGACAAGCGATCGCTCCAAATATTCCTTGAGAGATAGGGAATGATAAAGTTCTTTTACCTTATATCTAGCTCTCCCTTTGACACTGGTATGTATTGCTTGAATCACAGCAATGTCTACTCCTGTAACGCCCTGAACAAATGTAATCTTTGATATGTAGCCCCTTCTGATTAAGTAGAACCACCGGAAAAAACTAAACTATGTTAAGCAATGTAAAAATACTAGGACTCATTTCTTAGTAAAGACTTTAGTCCTTTTCTGAGAACTTTAGTTATCACTACAAACCTTTAATTGTTTACCTTGTTCTACTTAATTATAGTTATTAAGCATACTCTTTTTGATAATAGCAACTGTTAAGACTTCCAAATTTATATTTGCAATCCATGAACAAGGGATTAAACTCCGCCTACCCAGCGCCACTCTGTCTGGAAAAGTTCTGATGACTGCGGCAAGCCGCAAAGCGTCAAGTCGCTTCTCTACGAGACGCTACGCGTTAAGCGAAGCTATGCCGCAGGCTTTACGCTCCAATTCAAAATTCAAAATTCAAAATTCAAAATTAAAGACCTCCCGGATTTATTCGGGGGCTTGAATTAATGTTGTTTCACTTCTTTTTTCGCCATAAATAAATTTAGCGCGAAGTCAGAGAGGGGCTTGCATCCTTTTTTTGTTCGGTCATCAAGCTTTAATCATATATAACAGTACTTAAATAAATTACTGCTTCCATCAGCCTAAAGTTACAGAGTCATCTTCATAGATATTAAATATAATTTTCTTCATCTCTAGAGAAATTAGGCATTGACTACATATCATGATTAATTTCCACAAACAAGTAACTAAAGAAAGATAATAAGCAGTTAATTCTTGACTAAATTATACCTTGAGCTTGAAATAATTTTTAAATAAAAATGCTACTACTAGTAAATAGCTTGAAAGCCCAAAAATCATAAAAAAACAGACGACATAGAGTAAATAAATAGATGACAATTTCTACAAATCGTAACCAACAAGTTCAACAGTTAAAAGAACTCATTGCAGACATGGATTACGCCATGTTAACTACCGTCGATGATGATGGTAGTTTGCACAGTCGCCCGATGTACTTCAATGGTGATATTGATGCTGAAGGGACACTCTGGTTTTTTACCTCAGCCAGTTCTCACAAAGTTTTGGAAATTGAACACCGTCAACAGGTGAATGTGAATTTCTCATCACCAAATCAGCAACGCTTTATTTCTATTTCAGCTACAGCAGAACTAGTAAAGGAACGTCAAAAAATTCAAGCACGATGGAAATCAGAATTGGAAACTTGGTTTCCTCAAGGATTGGATGAACCAGATATTGCTTTGCTGCAAGTGAATATCAAAAGAGTTGATTATTGGGATGACCCATCTAATTTTTATGCAAAAAGTATGAGTGGTCTAGCACAAAACATTTAATAAACCAAGCCCTAGCTGAGGGTGGATAATGATCAACGTGAATCCTTTCAGCAGTTTCTCACGGGGGAGATGCTACGCGAACACCAACGCAGTGCTTCTCCTACCTATATTGAAGTAATTAAGTATGAATCCTAGATTTTAACTAAGTAGCCATTATCCACCTACACACCTAAACTCATGCCCATCACTTTGCGCTAAACTTAGAGATATTGACATAAAAATCTCTGGCAGTAAGTTCTCCAGTTAAATACCTTTGTTTACTCCAGAAACCATGTCTCAAGAACATGACGAATCAATCGAGATTCAGCAATTAGCCAGCTTAAAACCAACACACTTTGCTGATTTAATCAGAACAGCACAATTGGTTTTTGATCCTGCCAGTGGAGTATCAGGCAGATACGTAGAAGTAGACTGGCAAGAATTTGGCATGAGCGATAACGTAGCGGAGAATCTCAAATCACTTGGTGAGCAATATCGCTACGCTTCACCGGGTATTTCCAGTGAAATTGTTTGGAGTCAACTGACTCCAGAAACTCGGACGTGGTTTATCAACAACAAAGATGAATTGTGGAAGTTTGAAGAAATATTTCCAGCTTTAGACGAAGACTAAGCATCTCCCATCGTTCTTGACAGCAATATCAACAGACGGAGGTATACAACATATTGTGTCCCTCTGTCTGTTGTTAGCTGTTTTGGATCTGGTTTGATACCTCCCTTGTGGGTAGAGTTTTTTATCCGCCCAGGTTAAGCTAACAAGAATCAAAACAGATGCTTATAGCCAAGATGATGTTACCCAAGGATATATAAACTAATATTGATTAATGCTGCATTTTCTTTTTTAATTGTGTTATGAAATACAAATTTTATACTTAGTTTTGTAGCATTTGCCCATTCTCAGCAATAGGGTTACATCCAACCGTAAATATTTCCACAGGCATCGCACCATTTTTAAGTACATAGTTAAGATAATTTAAGCAACCCCCGTCAATGAATCAAAGTTTAAGTATTAGTCCTACCCAGAAGGAAACCAATAACGCCAGTCCTCTAATCGCCAAATTGCAGTTAATTGTCAAGCAGATTATCGTCCTCACTATAGAAATGCTGCTAGCATTACCTCTGGGTTGGGCATTAACAAAATTGCATTTTGGCGGAATTTCTTGGATATTTGGGGGAATTGCCGCCGGAACAGCAGTTCTGCAAGGATGCCGAGTTTTTTATAACTATTCTCCCCAGCCTAATCGCGTCGCCAGAAAAGTAGGAATGGGACTAGTCGGACTGACGGTTGGTGCATCAAATGCCAATAGTAATCTAGTTAGTCTTGTTTCGGGAATTCCTATATTTATTTTTCTCACCTTATTCTTGCTGTTATCTGGTATTGGCATTGGCTATATCTACTCCCGCTTAAGTAAAACCAACATATTAACGGCAATGTTGGCTACAGTTCCTGGCGGTGTAGGTGTCATGTCATCGATCGCCGCCGACTATAATCGTAATGTCACATTAGTAGCACTAGTACAGGCGATTCGTGTTACTTCCGTAGTCCTACTCATTCCCTTTATTGCTAGAACATCCGTTGGTGGTTATTTGAATTCATCCACACTTCCAGTTAAAGGAGTGTTAATCGATTTTGCCGCATCACAACTGGGATTATTGGCAGTTGTGCTGGTACTCACAGGAATCATTGTTTATCTAGCAATAACATTTAAGATTCCGGCCGGAGAGTTTTTTGGTGCATTAGTTCTGGGTGCAACATTCAACTCTGTGCTAGATTACTTGCCTTTTGTCAGTCATATTCACTTCCATCCCCCACTATTGGTGAATATTATCGGTCAAATGCTCCTGGGAATAACCATTGGTGAATATTGGGGGGAAAAACCTAATTTTGGTAAAAAAACCGTAGGTTACGCCTTGATGTCTGTATTCATGACCTTGGTTGCAGGAGCGATCGCTGCTACTCTAGCTATGCAGTTATCCTCATGGGACTGGTTGACTTGTTTATTAGTCACAGCGCCAGGCGGATCAGCAGAAATGATACTAGTTTCCTTAAGCTTAAATCACAATGTGGAAGTCGTCACAACAGGCCATTTAGTGAGGCTGATAGCCATTAACAGTTCTTTACCATTGTGGCTATTTTTATTCCGTCACTTTGATGGATTACGGGAAGCTAAAGCGACAAAATAGAACATTAAATAATTATTTACCGAGGATTCAGCACTAACTACTATTTCCGCCTTGGGCTAATACCATCTATACTATGTACTTAAAATTTGATAATCAAATTTAAGTAGACGCAAAGCTATGATTTCTCATGATAGGGATGCAACTTCCGTTGTAAATCAACTGCTGCGACAAATCAAAATTAAAGAAAATCAACTGAAAATTGCCCAAGAATCTAATATGCTCTATGTAGCACAAGCATTAGAGACACAGTTGCTAGAATTGCGATCGCAATTATCTGAACCGCCAGACCCGGAATTTCAAGCATTGATGAGTTTATTAGACGATTAAATTTAGTGGTTAAACAAGTTAATGGTTGCCCAAATCCAAGAACTAGATGCACTGCATTGGGTGAAAACTCGCTCTTCCCTCGACCCTAATCAATCCACATTCCTCACCTGGACAGGGAAAATTTATGCCTTCATTCCAGGAGAAAAAAGAAAACTCCTATTTAAAATGGTGGGAGTCAGCGTTAGTCGATGTTTACCTACAGATGAGGGGAACTGGGATTTTACCTCTAGGGAACTCACCTATTACTTAAACCCAGAAAACGACGAGATTTTACGTAAATGGGAAAATCCTTGGACAGGGGAGACAGTTCCAGTTCTCCATGTCGCCAATAATCCCGTACAAGGTCACTTTCAAGGTAAATTCCCGGCTCAAGTAGAGGGAGAAACGACAACCTTTGTATTTGATATCTTTCCTACATACCCCAACCCCCTCGCCGAAGAAACACAATTTGCTGAATATAGCCCCTATCCCACTTATCAAGCCGCCGAATTATTTAAACTCACTGTCCCCACCGCAGATTTATTTAACGCAGAATTGCCAGCAGTTTCTCAGCTAAGACTGAGTTGGGATAGAATCGGTCAATGGTTGCCTTGGATGAAAATGGGCGATCGCCCAGGTAATCTTATCTATAGTGCTTTTGGCAGTAAAGTTAACGGTTTAACAGAATTACCCCACATACTACAAGAGGAAATTAATACCCGCGTTCCTTTATATAAACAAGCCCCAAAAACATTCTCAGACGGCGAAGACATGACCTCTTGGCTATACTTCCAAAAGCACTTTCAGGCTTACCTAGCAGGCGACATCTTTCCCCTCCCCGCAGATGAAGAAGTGTGAAGCAGGAGGAAGAATATCTTACTCCAGACTCAGCAGTCAACTGTCAATCGTCAACAAACAATATGAAACTCCTAGAGGGGAAAGTGTCCCTAGTTACTGGCGCTACACGCGGTCTTGGTAAGGGAATTGCTATAGGACTCGGTGAAGCTGGGGCAATTGTCTACATTACCGGACGTAGACTGGATAGTAACTCAACTTCTAGCAACGATGTTTCAGGTAGTCTTAATGACACTAAAAGAGCCGTTGAAGAAGCCGGTGGTATATGTATTCCCGTACAAGTAGACCACAGCAACGACGAGCAGGTACGTTTACTCTTTGAACGTATCCAAAACGAACAAAACGGACAGCTTGATTTATTAGTTAACAATGCTTACTCCGGAGTGCAAGCATTAACCAATGCTCAGGGAAAACCCTTTTGGGAGAATGCACCCAATCTCTGGGATGCTTGTAACAATGTTGGGTTGCGTAGCCACTATATAGCCAGTGTTTATGCTGCCCAAATGATGTCCAAACGCCAACAGGGATTGATCTGTACGATTTCCTCCTGGGGCGGGATGGCTTATCTATTCGGTGCAGCTTATGGCACAGGTAAGGCAGGATGCGATCGCCTAGCGGCTGATATGGCAGTAGAATTGCAACCTTATAATATAACCTCCCTCTCCATCTGGCCAGGTATTGTTGGCACTGAACTTTTTTCCCGCCTCGCCTCAGAAATGAGCGACAATCACACAAATGACGGAAAAATTTCGGCGTTGGCGGAGCGTTACAATTGGGAAACTCCCCTACTCACAGGTAGAGTGATAGCTAAACTCGCTTCCCAGACAAATGTCATTAATCGTACAGGACGCGTCCAAGTTGTTGCGGAACTAGCAAAACAATATCGTCTTGTAGATCAAGAAGGCAATTTACCTGTGTCACTCCGCTCTCTACGTTTTCTCATACCCTTAGTATTACCCGCATTAAGAAAGCATTCCTGGCTCATACCAGATATTAAAATCCCTTGGTCAATACTATTACTAAGTGTCCTCAAATCACCTAAGACTTAAACCTGTTGACTATTAGCTTTATTCATTAGCCGGACTTGATATTACGTCTCCAACCTCAAAAACTTGTCCCGCCACCGTCACGCGATCGCTTAATACTAATTTTCGTCCCCGTCGAGTTTCAACCGCACCATTAACTTTGACATCACCATCCATAATCATCAGCTTGGCTTGCCCTCCAGTCGGAGCTATACCGACTAACTTCAAAAACTGATCTAGTTTAATCATGCTGATTAGAATTAATTTATCCCTAAAAAACGAGGACAGGTGCAAACACCCATCCCACAAATATACAACACCTAAGTTTTTAAGCCTTTGTGTATTTATCAATTAATTTAGCAAAATCTGGCACTGCTTCCTCTACGTGTTGCTTGGCAGAACCACGAAATTTATCATAAGTTCCCCGCACAATTTGCCGCTTCGAGTCCTTGACCCTAGCATCCGTAATGCTAAGTAGTGCATCAGCAGTACGAGAGCGACTCTCCACCAAATACCCAACGGCATCGCCCTTCTGCACACCCTCACTCCAAATCGGATCAAGCGCCTCAAAACACTGTGGTAGGAGCTGCTCCACTACATGGGGTATATATCCAGGCTTGATCCCCTTCAGTGCGGCAAAAGCAGTCTTCAAGGTTATACCGCTTATGCCCGACTTGGAAGCGAGTTGTGCTTCTATCATATTGCAGCAATCCTCCACAACCAGAGCCTTTTTCTCTGGGTTCAAGAGTCCGTCACTAAGTCCCATTTCACTCCTCTTTGTTCGGTATCAAAGTACTTGATGTTAATTCAATTATTTTTCCTACTGAGCAGGAAATTACAGAAAATACTATCAGATTGGTGATCACTTAACTTAAGTTCGACGGAACCTAACCCCAAAGACTTCCACGCCAGGGAAGGCTGCTCAAAATCTCTAATTGAGTACCAAAAAATCAGGGTTTTAAGCCTCTCCCCGCATCGGTGAAAGATACCCTGCGGGTACTCCTGCGGAGAACTCGTAGAGTAGCAAGCTATGGAGAAAGATTCTTCCAAATTTATTGAACTCACGTTTATATCCAAAAAATCCTAAATTTTTATACTCATTAGTAAACTAAATGTGCCTCTTTCATACATAATAAATAAACCCAACGCAATCAAGATAAAAGGTATAAAAGTTTTGCCATGAAGGCTTAAAACATAAGCGATAGGGGCTTGACGACTTAAAAGATCAGCAGTAACACACCAGATGCCAACCATGAAAAAAAATACCCCTAAAATCACTCCCAATGTCACCAGATTTTGTCCAGCAAATAAAGGAATATAAATACTAATATTGTCACCGCCGTTAGCAACAGTTACTGCTGCCACCTTATATACTTGAGGATGCAAAATACTACATATAAAAGCTAATATAGGATGAGCAGGTGAAGACCCTTTTAAATCTGTAGTTACAGCTTGAATTTGGGTATTTTCCTGCTCTTTTGTAACTAATTGTTTGATGCCAATTATTATAGGTAAAATTCCTAATAATCCTATGAATTCTCGCTGCACAAATAAGCCACCAAAAAAACCTGGCAAGCTAGCTAAAATGATAATTGAAAAACCAAGGAAATGACCGACCCAAATATGCGATCGCCGAAAATTCGCATCTACCTGTGAGAACAGTAGCAGTAAAATAATAATATCATCGATATTTGTGGCTGCAAAGGCAACCAGACTTTCCGTAAAAGCCGTTACTAGCTGATTCATGCTAAATTATTAAAAATTAAAAAAGGCAGTAGCCTATGACTTCGCCGAAGGCTAGGCGGGAGAGTGATTACTCTAAATTCACCGTGCCAATTGCCATTATTTGCCAACAGTAACTTAGTATTTTTTGTAATTATCTACTCGTTTTTCACACTTTTATCAATTTGGTGTAATATTGCGTACAAATTAATTTATCAGAAAACAATAACTAATACTTTAACTTTTTATGTTAGACAGATTGAGCTTTTCATGCTAGTAAAATTTGGGGTTTTTATTTCTTAAGTCAAGCCTGCAATTGGGACAAATTATACCAATTTGAAAAAAGAATGCGACAAATCAACCATCTGTAGAGACGCGATTTATCGCGTCTTCACCCAAGGATGTGTTGCAGTCATTAATTGAATTGGTATTAGCTAGTATTGCCAGTAAGAATATGCGGCGATTAAGCTTACCCTTACGGAAGAAAGGAAGCGATAAAAGTCAAAAAGCCTATAGAATAGGCTTCTCATCGATTGTCAACAACTTGCTGTACTAGTTGTTTTAAACTAATCATGCCTGGAAGAGTCAGGCATAATTGTTTCTTGAAGATTGACTCCATTAAGGTTAGCACCTTTCAAATTAGCCCCTCTAAGATTAGCCCCACTCAGATTAGCCCCAGCTAAATTAGCACTGGTGAGATTAGCCCAGGCTAAGTCAGCGCCTCTCAAGTCAGCTGCGGTTAAATTTGCCCGGAATAGGTATGCACCTCCTAGATGTGCTTTATGTAGATTAGCTTTGTAGAAGTTGGCTTTGTAAAGGTAAGCTCCCATCACTTCTGCTTGATATAGATTTGCCTCGCTGAAATCGGCCGCAATGAGATTAGCAGCGATAAGATTCGCAAAACAAAGGTTAGAGCGGATGAGCTTTGCTCCAGCCAAATCAGCATCTCTCAAATCAGCACTACTGAAGTCAGTACCAATTAAGTTAGCCTCCGCCACAATAGCACCCCGGAGATTGGCTCCACTAAAATCAGCACCAATGAAATGAGCATGGCTTAAATCTGCTTGTGTAAGTATCGATTGACTCAAGTTAGCCACACTAAAATTAGCTGCACTCAAGTTAGCTTCACTGATTTTTGCTTGATAGAGGTTGGCGCTACTGAGGTCAGCACCACTGAGGTTAGCACGTACAAGCAGAGCATGACTTAAGTCCACTCGGCTTAAGTTAGTACCTTCGAGATTTGCGCCCCTGAGGTTATTTTCTTGTAAGTTTGCGGTGCTGAGGTCTGGTTCAATTTGCGGATTTTCTTGTCTCCACTCAATCCATCTCACTGCACCTGCTCGTAATAAAGCTAGATGCTCTAGATTTGCCATTGTCTCTCCTTTACTCCTGGCGACCACTTGGGGAATTGCTCCGGCCAGCTACGCTTTCTATGGCTGCTCTCGCTCCCGCCGCACCTGCGAGAATATCCCTTTCTTGCCCACCTAAATACAACCTGCCAAAACTACCGACAGCTTGAACTTCTAGAATGTTAATTGAAGCTGCTTTCTCGGCTTCATTAGCGGCTAGAGCAGCATAAGCAGCAGGCTCAACCTCTAATACATATAGAGTCTGTCCGGCTAGTAGTAGCTGTCCTCGTCGCGTCCGGTTGATCAGTTGGGTTTGGTAAGCATCTATATTCCTGATAATCTGGCTGGAAACAATTCGCGGTTTAATACACTCTTCTCTTTTGACTCCAAGAGCTGCCAAAATCGCTTGACCAGCAGCCCGCGTTTCGCCTTGGGAGCCTGAATGTACTTCCAATAGACCGTATAGTCTCTCAACTACTTGTACTCCAGGGCGGACAGAGGCGGCTTTGAGGGCTATATCGGTAATTTTATTAATCTCGATACCAGGAGAGATTTCAATCCACAGTGATGTATCTCCTGGTAATGGCAAGAAACCTTGGGCTACTGTTCCTATATAGGCCGCGTGTTGTGGTTGCAGGCTGTCGAGAAATACGAAACTGCGTAGTTCTATTCCCAAGGTGATGCTCTCCAGTCATGAGGTTAAAGTAATATTTCGCAATATATGAATGTAACTTAAAACTACCATAAGGCTAGTACTACCTTTCAGAATCATCCCAGGAATTACACGCATTAATTACTTTAACTACTGAGTATTTTGATATTAATTCATCACAAAAGCTACAATAATGTTCATATTAATTAATATTTAGCTGCGGCGATGCTGAGACTAATTACTGACTTCGACGGCCCAATTATGGATGTTTCCGAAAGGTACTACCGTGTGTACCTATTCTGTTTACAGAAAACCCAACATCCAGGCCAGCCAGTACGGCAATTATCTAAAGCAGAATTTTGGCAGATGAAGCGTCAGCACGTTCCGGAAAAAGAAATTGCCCTAATTTCTGGTTTAGATGCAGTGCAAGCACAAGAATTTTCTCAATTGCGCCGTCAAACAGTGCATACAGAACCTTACTTTCAGTATGACATTCCTATCCCTGGCGCTTTAGACGTTTTGTTAAAGGTGCAACAAGTTGGGGTGGATTTAGTCGTCATGACCATGCGTCGAGTTTGGGAACTAGACTATGCTTTCCAAAAATATGATTTAGGTCAATTCTTCCCAGAAAATCGCTGTTATTGTCTCAGTAACGACTATGTGAAAACCCGTGACATTGACGATAAACCTCTGTTAATGCAAAGAGCATTAGCCGAATTACCACCCGCAGCTGATACTTGGATGGTGGGAGATACAGAAGCCGACATTACGGCGGCGAAACAACATGGTGTTAAGGTGATTGCTGTAGAATCTGGTATCCGCGATCGCACTCAATTACAACAATATCACCCTGATTTAATTGTGCAGAATCTGAGTGCTGCTGTAGATATTATTTTAGAATCTTCGGTTGTGAAAATCTAAATTAAAAACCCCTACCTATCCAGGAAGGGGTCAGATTTGGAAATATTCGGGTTGTTTTTCTTGCAAATCTGAACCGAGTTAGCGTAGAAAACTGCTAATCAACCACAATAATATAAAAGTCAGTACCGTTGAAAACTGATTTGCAGTGAAACTGATGGCTGGTATTTGCGGCAATAGTAAATTAGCAATCAGTCCACCAGTAATTAAGCCTATAATCAGACCTACAAGAGTGAACAACACTGCTCTACCAAATCTGCCTTCTTTGCGATTGAGAAAGAAAATACTAGTTCCCACCCCAATTACCAAGGCCAACTGCAAAACTTGATCGCCTGCGGCTGGATAAAAAACACTAATAGCACTCAAACCCAAAAACCAAACCCCTGGCAAAAGTACGTCTGTCCCTGAAGGCTGATCTAATATTTTTTGCAGCCATGCAGGGGACTGCTCGCGGGGTGTTAAGTTTTCTTTGGGAGCCGATTGGACTCTTAACTCTGGAAAGCGGATACGTTCAGGAACCTTGATTTTACCTTCTTGGCGCATCCTCAAACGATCCATTAAAATCGCATCGTAGGCAGCCTCAATGATTTCTACACTCTTGCTATCGCCACTATATTGTTCAAATAGGCGATTGCGAGCGTCCTGAATCTCATCAAAGCTAGCATCTTCTGATACCCCAAGTTTTTCGTAGGGACTTTGATCGCTCATGGGAGTTTATACTTCAGCCTTAGTCAGGGGCAGTCTTTGATCGAAGGAAACAATTTTAGGTTTTATTTTGATCGATAACAAAAGTATCGACGGTATTTTATGCCCTACCAGGATATTAGCACGGCTTAGTTAGATTAACCCGTAAATTTTAACTATAGTAACTTTAACATATTGCCATAACTCCGTGTATCCCCTCATGTCGTTGACCAATTCTGGCTCTACTCTAGAATTTGAGCTAGGGATACCTAAGAGCTATTTTTATGAAAAAAATAACTTTTATCTTTCAGATTTGGCAATTTACAGTTCCCTAAAGGCGTTTTCATGATTGAGCCACTAGATTCAGTAGTAGTATCAATCCAGATAAAGATTTAAAATTGAAAAGTTTTAAATTTCCACTAAACTTAAAAACACACTGCTGTGGCTAAAACCCAAAGATGACGCAACATCAAAGTTGAGAATAAAAGTCATTCCCTACTAATCTAGGGATTACTACTAAACTCTTCCTGATGTCGTTATGCTGCAATGTGATTACATTGTTATGTGGATCATCAGGAAATTTTATCCTGAGTTTTGTAGTTTCTTAAATATTCCCAAGTAGAAACTGCGTTTTTACGCCATACTGCTGTTAATCTTATTAATTTTTGTGCAAAGTGATGGTCATGGCTCCTGCCAAGATTCTTGTAGTTGATGACGACCCTGCGGTTCGGAATTTAATCCAACGCTTTTTGATAAAGCAAAACTATCAGGTGGAGGCTGCCGAAGATGGTAAGACAGCCTTATCTCTATTTGAGCAATTTAACCCAGATTTGGTAATTTTGGATGTCAATTTACCAGATGTCATTGGGTTTAACCTCTGCCAAGAGATGCAAAGTCGTAATGGTGTTTTTGTTCTGATGCTAACTAGCCGTGCAGATGAAGCTGACAAGATTCGCGGCTTTGCTAAAGGTGCTGATGACTACCTCACCAAACCCTTTGGTCTGGGAGAACTAGAAGTCAGGGTCGGAGCTATTTTAAGAAGACAGCGCGTTGTCACCACCGCAGAACAGAAACGGTTAACATTTGAAAAACTGATGATTGACCCTGTACGGCGAGAAGTGACACTTAACAGCCAAGCTGTACCCTTAACTGCTCTAGAATTTGATCTGTTACATTTCTTAGCCAGCCATCCTGGCCGAGTGTGGCGACGCGCCGAACTAATTCAAGAGGTCTGGGACTACGAATATGTAGGCGACCAGCGAGTTGTAGACGTACATATCGGTCAAATTCGCAAGAAAATTGAAGTGGACGCTAGCCAACCAGCATTGATTCAGACTGTGCGCGGGGTAGGGTATAAATTTGAATGTCCCACTCATTCACAGGTGGAAACCAATGCTTAAATATGTGGCTCATAGTCTAGGTTTAAATAATTATTTTTACACTTAGACTAGATATTTTCTTCGTATAATTAAAAACTAAGTTAATAAAATCGCTCAAAGACGTGCAATGAAGTCAGTGTATGAGCGATATTTTTATGTAAACAACCAAAAGCCTGCGCTAGTAGTCTGGCAATTCAACTTTGCAAGGTTAATAGGAGCAAAAACAGTCTCCTTATTATCTCTGCTCCCCCTGCTTACCTTAACCTAGCAATTTTGGGTTGGTGAACTACTAGGAGACGGTTGATTTAAATAAAAAAATTCTCATGGACACGATATAGCGTATCCATGACAGGAATAAGTAATCATAGTACCGTCCGTACCAGCACTTGAGAATGCCTGGTACATTAGCTGTTTGTGGCAAATCGGTACGAGACATTTCTACTTAGCAGTGATGAAATAAAGTTTCTAAGTAAACACGGGCAGCACGGCGATCGCTATCTCCGTTTTGTAGTAAAAACAATGACAGTGCTGCCGTTAAGACACGATTTTGATCCCAATCAGGATGTGTTTCTAAGTAATTTTTCAGAGAATCATGGAGAGTTTCAGGGATTTCTGTAAAAATACTAACTGTCGAGTTCATAACATTTTCCTTCTTTGAGGTCAGTCAGGGGGATAGATTGCTTGTAGTTAGCTAGTTGCAGATAACCATCCGACAGACATCGATTTTTGGTCTTGATGTCAACGGTTGAACAAACTACAAACCCAGGTCGAATCATTGTGCGATATGAGGGGGTGGGTTTGTCAATGCTGCGAAATGTTAAAAACGGTTGTATAAAAAACAGACCTGGACGCAACAATCAGGATCAAAGGTGAATTTTTGTTACATTAATTAATAAAAACTCAGTCCCTACCAATTATTAAACACGTAAGTTAAAAATCCCCAGTAAGACAGCAACAGCCTATTGCCTCGTAAACCATCTGTGGAAAACTATGAAAATCCCTGTGGAAATCCTGTGGAATCGGTGAGGAAAATTTCACCGAATGATAAGAATTACAAAAAAATTATCTTTTGATAACAATTAATCCGATGAAAATTGCGCTACCGTCCCAACTATCAGCGTGGTTATCTCCGATACATCCCCAAATTTGGGTTTTAGTGATCGCCAGATTCCTATCAGAAGTTGGTTCAGGCTTCACTGTGTTTTACGCCCCCATATTTTTTGTTAACCAAGTGGGTTTATCTGCAACTGCGGTTGGTTTTGGCTTGGCAAGTGCGGCTACTTCTGGTTTTTTTGGCAGAATTTTGGGTGGTTCCTTAACTGATTCTCCTAAGTGGGGTCGTCGTCGAACTTTGTTGCTAGCAATGGCAGTTTTGGCAATGGGGTCTTTAGTGTTGGCAACAATTACTAATTTCACCACCCTGATAATTGGTAATCTAATTTACGGATTAGGTATGGGTATTTACTGGCCAGCAACGGAAGCGATTGTCGCCGACAGTAGCCAAGTAGAGCATCGTCGAGAAGCTTTTGCGCTGACTCGACTAGCAGATCATCTAGGATTAGCCATAGGCTCCGTATTAGCTGGGGTGTTGATCACGATCGCTCAAAATTACCGTTGGCTATTCATCGTTGATGCCATTTCTTTTATGGTGTTTTTTGCCGTGGTTTATCTCGCAATCAAAGAACCTGGTTCATCCACAACTGCACCAGCACAACAACAGTTTACGGTTTGGATAGCAGCATTAAGCGATCGCCGTTTCCTGACATATATCGCAGTCAATGTCTTCTTCACCATTTATATTTCGCAAATACACAATGTTCTCCCCATCTACTTAAAAAACTTCCTCAATCTGGGAGAAACAGGGAAAGGATTTGATGAAGCTACTATTAGCGCCTTATTTGCTTGGCATCTTGTGTTGGCTATCATTTGTCAAATGCCTGTGACCAGTATTCTCAAGCGCTCTTCCCATACCCTAGCGCTGACTATTTCGGCTGTGTTTTGGGCAATTGGTTTTAGTCTTATTTGGATTACCAGCACCACCTCATCCCACCAATTGATTTGGGTGATCTTAGCCTTAGCCATATTTGCCATAGCAGGTGTTTCCTACACACCCTCTGCTGCCTCTCTAGTCAGCGACTTAAGCCCAGAATCACAACGTGGGGTGTATTTCTCCATTAACTCCCTTTGCTGGGCTGCTGGTTCCTTTATCGGTTCCCCTCTTGGTGGTTGGGCATTAGATCAACCCCAAGCAATTACCCAAAACCTATGGTTAGGTTTTGTCTTGAGTGTAGCGATCGCCCTGACAATCCTGCAATACCTCAATCATGTTTTGGGGAATGGCCAGTAGAAAAGTTAATTTTCGTTCTTTGTCATCTCCCAATCCCCAGTCCCCAATCCCTAACGCCTACGTTCTTGTAACTTCCGATAAACTGCCTTGATATCTACTTGATGGTGAGCTAAAGCCACCAAAGTGTGGTATAGCAAATCTGCCACCTCACCAGCGATCGCCTCTTGGTCATCATCCTTACAAGCCATCACTACTTCAGCCGATTCCTCACCAATCTTCTTTAAAATCTTATTATCGCCGCCTGCAAATAACTTGCTGGTATAGGAACTTTCGCTGGGGTGATTTTGGCGATCGCAAATTACCTGAAATACCTGAGATAACGTATCCCCTGGCGGGGCCACGATTTTCCCTTCCACCTGATGGAAGCAACTACGTTCACCAGTATGGCAAGCAATATCTCCAATTTGCTCCACCCCAACTAGCAGCGCATCACTGTCACAGTCATAACGTATACTTTGTACCTTTTGGGTATGGCCAGAAGTTCCGCCCTTATGCCATAATTCCTGTCGGGAACGACTCCAAAACCAAGTTTCCCCTGTATCTAAAGTCTTTTGTAAAGACTCTCGATTCATCCACGCCATCATGAGGACTGTGCCATCCAAATAATCTTGCACAATTGCTGGCACTAAACCCCGTTCATCGTAGCGGATTTCTTCGACGGGGACAACATTTTGTGGTGAGTGTGAATCGATGAAGGACATACCAGCTAAATTTAATGAGAATGATTCATGGTTTCACGATACCATTCTGTATAGAGCAGCTGGCATGATTTTTTCGAGTAATATTTTTTCATCCTTGTAAAACAACAGTCCTATCCATAGCCGACTGCATCCTGACAGCACTTAAGGCAACGTGATGAGCTTTGGCAACTTCTCCATACCAATGGATTGCCGAGTTAAAAGCTGCTCGATAAAGGTCTTGATGGGACTGCGATAGTTGAGAGCGGACTTCTAAAGGCAAGTCTTCGTTGGACTTGTATAACATATTGTTATTTTTTTGGTTCTGCTTATTTTATACGATAGAAGTTCTAGGCGATTTTTAACCCTATCCTGAGATAGAGCTTTTTTTCGTTGCCCATTGTTAGGAGAGACCCTTGGTAAATACCACTATTAAAACCACAAAATCACAAGAAATCTTCGCTGCCGCCCAAAACCTGATGCCAGGTGGTGTCAGCTCCCCTGTGCGCGCTTTTAAATCTGTAGGGGGGCAACCCATCGTATTTGATCATGTAAAGGGTGCATACATCTGGGATGTAGATGGCAACCAATACATTGACTATGTAGGCACTTGGGGGCCTGCCATTTGCGGTCATGCTCATCCAGATGTCATCGGGGCGTTGCATGAAGCTTTAGAAAAAGGTACTAGTTTTGGTGCGCCTTCATTCTTGGAAAATGTTTTGGCGGAAATGGTCATCGCTGCTGTTCCCAGCATCGAAATGGTACGATTCGTCAACTCAGGGACAGAAGCTTGTATGGCTGTATTGCGGCTGATGCGAGCTTTTACTAACCGGGAGAAAGTCATCAAGTTTGAAGGCTGTTACCACGGACACGCTGATATGTTTCTGGTCAAAGCCGGCTCTGGTGTAGCCACACTAGGTTTACCCGATTCCCCAGGTGTGCCAAAATCCGCAACCAGCAGCACTCTCACAGCCCCATACAATGACCTCGAAGCTGTTAAGGCATTATTTGCAGAAAACCGCGATCAAATCGCTGGTGTCATTCTCGAACCAGTTGTTGGTAATGCTGGGTTTATTACTCCTGATGCCGGCTTTTTGGAAGGACTACGGGAACTAACTCACGAACATGGAGCTTTACTCGTGTTTGATGAAGTGATGACTGGTTTCCGTATTGCTTATGGTGGCGCTCAAGAAAAGTTTGGCGTTACACCCGATTTGACGACTTTAGGGAAAGTTATCGGTGGTGGATTACCCGTGGGTGCTTATGGTGGTCGTCGGGATATTATGTCAATGATTGCGCCTGCGGGTCCCGTGTATCAAGCAGGAACGCTTTCTGGTAATCCTTTAGCCATGACAGCCGGGATTAAAACTCTGGAGTTATTGCAAAAGCCCGGTGCTTATGAGTATCTAGAGCGGATTACTAAAAAGTTAGCAGATGGGTTACTGCAAGTTGCCCAGGAAACAGGTCATGCAGCTTGCGGTGGTCATATTAGCGCCATGTTCGGCTTATTCTTTACCTCTGGCCCTGTGCATAACTATGAAGATGCCAAAAATTCTGACACAGCTAAATTTGGTCGCTTCCATCGCGGTATGTTAGAGCGGGGTGTTTATTTAGCACCTTCCCAATTTGAGGCTGGCTTTACATCTTTAGCTCACACTGACGAAGATATTGACCAGACAATTGCGATCGCCCGCGAAGTGCTATCTAGTATCTAAATACTAAGTAATGAGTGCTGAGTATCATAACTCAGCACTCAAAAATCAGAACTTTTTAACAGCCACAGCCATTATGGTTACAGCCTTTTATAGTTTTGTGACCTTCGGCACAGCCTTCAGAACAATAGTATTTACCCTCTTTATTGATGGCATCTTCTACGGAAATGATACACAAGCAACTCGGACAGGCACATTTCATTTGAGTTACGGTTGTCATAATTATTTCCTCCGTTTTCACTTGTGATTACACTACAATATCTGAACAAATGTTCAAGTATTGCTTAATAAAATGTAATAATTTTAGGTTATATAATACGTTTGGACACTCTCAGCAATTCAAAGAGTCGGTACAACATCCAGTATGGGAGACTCTACACTATAGCTCTTACCATGAAATTCATAGGTGAATACAGCTTTAACTTTTTTTGCACCACTAAAGCCTTGAGCATTAGTTAAATAAAAGCCTTGTTCAAAAATTTGTAGTCCAGCTAAATTAAATGGTTGCACTACCTGAGAAATCAAAATTTTATTATTATCTGCTTGTTTAAGTTCGACTTTCTGCGCGTTGATATTTAGATGATTGAGCGTCGAATTCTCTAGTCTCAACCTGACAACAGCGTGACCAACTGGGTAATTTTCTACCGCACCAGGAGGTGGTATCAATGTTTCATATACCTCTAAAAGATTAACATTCAAACTTAGAGCAGGTTGTTGGGTATTTTGCACCATAATGGTTGTTTGGATGGGTGATTCAGTTTTGGGCAAAGATGTCAGTGTAATAGAGGCTATCAAAAAAAGATAATCAAACACCCTAACCTCCATCCTTTTTATGGCTATTTTTGGAATTTTCAGTATAGCTTACTACTCCAATTGCCAACGCATCAAAGGCTAAAAGATAGTATTTCTAGTTAGTATTACTGATTTACTCATCTTATTGCAAATAATCTTGAGTAGAATGACTGAAAAAATCAAATTTTAAAATACATTTATGTATAAAAAAGAGAAATCTCAATTCTTAAAAAGTTCCACGGGAAAATATTTAGTCTCGACACTATTTGTTAGCATAAGTATAATAAATCATTCAATGATGAGAATCGCTTTACGTAACCCAGGTACAACTTTAGGAATTCTTTAAAGGAGTTCCAGCAAAAATTACCTAGTAAGAGTTGATTTTATATCTCAATAATTGAAACAGAGCATAACGCTTTCTATTATTTATTCGTGCAGCGAGTTGACAGTGCATGAGCTACTGCATTAATCCTACCTGTCCAAATCCAGAAAATGTAGCATATAGCCAAAGGTGTGAGGCTTGTGGCTCACGGCTACTGTTGCGCGATCGCTATCGGGTGCTGAAACCATTGGGTCAGGGTGGCTTCGGTGCAACCTTTTTAGCCCATGATCAAATATTGCCAGGGGAACCAAGTTGTGTAATTAAACAATTACGTCCTTCAGGAACAGCACCACACGTTTTGCAGATGGCGCGAGAACTATTTGAGCGAGAAGCCAAAACCTTAGGCACAATTGGCAATCATCCCCAAGTACCACGATTGCTAGACTACTTTGAAGAGCAAGAACAATTCTACCTAGTTCAGGAATATATCAGTGGTTCCACTCTTCAACAGGAAGTCAAACTTAATGGCACTCTGAGCGAAGCAGGTGTAAAGCAATTTTTAAGTGAAATTTTGCCGTTACTGCAATACATCCATGAGCATAAAGTAATTCACCGTGATATCAAACCAGCCAACTTAATTCGCCGTTCTCAAGATGCCAGAATGGTATTGATTGACTTTGGTGCGGTCAAAAACCAAGTCAGCCAAGCAATTACAAACCAATCGGCAAACACAGCACTAACGGCCTATGCAATTGGCACTCCTGGTTTTGCACCTCCAGAGCAAATGGCAATGCGTCCAGTTTATGCCAGCGATATCTATGCCTTGGGGGTAACGTGTGTATATCTATTAACAGGTAAAACACCTAAAGATTTAGATTACAATCCCACAACAGGTGAAGTCATGTGGGAACATTTGGTACAAGTAAGTGACCACCTGATTGGTGTGCTGCGGAAGATGTTGGAAGTATCAGTACGCAGTCGTTACCAATCAGCCACAGATGTACTTAAAGCCTTGGAAATCGAGCCATATTTGGAAAGTTTGGCTCAGGGATTGCTAGTGAAATCAGAGAAAGAGCAAACATCCCAACGTCCAGAAAATTCTGCGGTTTTATCTAGCAGTTCTCCTGTCGCAGCGACTAGTGTAGGTGGTGTAGCACAGGTAGCCGCCGCAATTAGAGCCAGAAGAGCTAAAGATGCAGCAGCCAAGCTAGCCATATTACCTAATAGCAACAGTAATGGTAACGGATTGCCAACTCAACAATCCAAAGCTGGACGTAGACTAGATAGCCAAACTTTAATAAAAGCTTATCTTAAAGGGAGACGCGACTTTGCTCTTCATAATTTAAATTTCCTTAATCTCCAAGGAGTTGACTTATCAGAAACAAATTTTCATTCAGCTCAGCTACAAAGCACTAATCTCCAAGGAGCAAACCTTCATAACAGTGATTTTGGCAGAGCTAGCCTGACACGCGCCAACCTTAAAGACGCTAATTTAAGTAAAGCTTATTTCAATCATGCCGATTTAGAAGGAGCAGACCTACGTGGTGCAGACCTGAGTCATGCCTATCTCAGTAATGCTAATCTTCGTGGCACTAATTTGTGTGGTGCTAATCTTACAGGTGCAAAAATTACTGATGAGCAACTAGCATTGGCGAAAACTAACTGGATGACGATACGTCCTAATGGTAAAAGAGGTTTATTGTAACTGGAAAATTTAGGACAGCGAATTTTGGTTCCTATTGATTTTTATGAATCATATCTTTTGTCCAAGATATCACGTTAGAATTTAGATTTTTCAATGCCAATAACTTCTAAAAAAATTGAATATAAATCAGCATTGAATCATAAATTCTCATAGCTAGAGAAAATAATTGGATTAATCTTAATTAATGAGTCATAATAAGTTTATTTGCAATAGAATACAATAGATAAAGACACATTAAGCTGATGAAATGTCTGGTTACACAAAGTAGCTGAAGAGAAGATATAAACTCCTCTGACCATTTCCTGAAATCACATATAATTAGCCGAAATTTCCTATTAACATATGTTAAAAGACCAAGATAGAGGCATAGGATTCCAGTTAAAAAACCAGGATATAGAACGGCGCTTAAGTTTATATCAGATATTTATTTCTCTGTATGAACAGCATAGTCATCTTTTGAATGATATCCTTCAATTAGACAATCTATCTCAGTCATCCTGGGCTAATGCAAAACCTTACTATATACAAGGGGTAATCGATGAATCAGCTATATATGTGATTACCAACTTATGTAATAATCAAACACAAACCCTACAGCAACCACAGTTAACTTGGACGATAGGGCGCGATCGCAATAATGGTATTTCCACCTACGATAAACTGTTGTCTCGTCACCATGCGGCAGTTCAATATATTGACAATCAAGGCTTTTATTTAATTGATTTCAATAGTACAAATGGTTCTTTTGTCAATGGAGAGCAAATATATCAGCCTGTGAGACTTAAAGATGGTGATATTATACGCTTAGGAAGTTTAACGTTTAATTTCTTCTTGAATTATAGCCGCCGTCTTCTACCAACAGTAACAACAGATTTTCTGAAGCCAACGATACCTCAAACACAGAACCATCGAAGTGAAAACTCAGAAGATACCGTACAAATTTTCATAGGGACTGATTCTCTAGAAAGTTTAAAATATGAACATCAGGATTTAAAGCCTGAGCATAAATCGGAGATTTTAGACTGTTTTTTTCAGAGACAGATATAATTTGATTCTGGTGAAACAAGATTAAGACAATCTGGTTTTGTTTCACCAATCATCCCTTTACTTATAATTTAGAATAGGAATTTATTTCAGTTTCATAGAACTTACATAAGTGTTACATAATGTATGTCGTGCAGGATGCGTCAGATATCAAAAACTTGTTTATTGACAACATCTGATCTGTCTGACACACCCTACTAATATACAAGTTGCGTAAGTCCTGTTTTATTAAAAAATCCATAAATTAAAAGATTACCCCATATGGAGTAATCTTCAGATGAATCATATCATTTTATAGATAGTTGCGGATTGCGGTAGTGTGATTACGTAGTTTAAGGAATGATATTTACCTAGTTCATCACACTATCAATATTATTCTTCCTCGTCTAAGTCAACATCTTCTTCATCTTCTTCGTTAGCTTTGGCTACCGAGTTTGCAGAAACAACAGCGCCCTTGTCCAATTTTTCACGCACTTGTTGTTTAATCTGTTCAGCAAATTCTGGTTTTTCTTCCAGATACTTGATAGCGTTATCTCGACCTTGAGAAATATTATCGCCATTGTAACTATACCATGCTCCCTTACGGAGTAAGATACCAGTTTCTTCAGCTAAATCTACTAAACAACCTAGAGTGGAAACACCTTTACCAAAAATAATGTCAAATTCCGCAATTCTAAAAGGCGGTGCAACTTTATTTTTCGCAACTTTAACTTTAACTCGGTTACCAAATTCATCAGTACCTTTTTTCAAGGTTTGAATCCGACGAATATCTAAACGCACTGAAGCATAGAACTTTAAGGCGTTACCACCAGTGGTTGTTTCCGGGCTACCGTAGGTAACACCAATTTTTTGCCGCAACTGGTTAATGAAAATTACTGTACAACCAGATTTACCAATATTGCCAGTAATTTTACGTAGAGCTTGGCTCATTAATCTCGCTTGTAAACCAACATGGGCATCACCCATATCGCCTTCGATTTCTGCACGGGGAACCAACGCTGCTACTGAGTCAATAACTACAATATCAACGGCGGCGGAGCGTACCAGCTGATCAACAATTTCCAACGCGGATTCACCTGTGTCTGGTTGGGAGACCAGCAAGTTTTGAATATCTACACCTAAGGCTGAGGCGTAGGTGGGGTCAAGGGCGTGTTCAGCATCCACAAAAGCAGCAATTCCGCCTTCTTTTTGTACTTCGGCGATCGCGTGGAGTGCTACTGTTGTTTTACCGGAACTTTCCGGGCCATAAATCTCAATCACCCGCCCCTTGGGCAAACCGCCACCCAATGCTAAATCCAAGGTGAGCGCTCCTGTGGAAATCGTTTCTACCCGCATCCGGGTAGCATCGCCCAGGCGCATGATTGCTCCTTTACCGAAGCTGCGCTCAATCTGGTTGAGTACCATTGTTAGCGCTTTTTGCTTGCCTGAAGTATCGGTATTGATAGCCATTACTGCCTCTAAAAATGTATGGATTTAAGGAGTGTGGGGTTTGGAGTTTGAGTAGAACAGATATACTATTTTAGCCGGAAAATTCTAGTATAGGGCTTCTCAAATTAAAAAGTAACTTTGACAAGATCGTAACCCAATATTCCGCAGGTGCGATCAGAAATATCTTCATGTACTTGCCAAAATTTTTACTGGCGCTACTGAACAGTATGCTACTCCATCCTGATGACTGAATTGTCTCACCACTCCTTATTCCCTACTCCCCAGTTTTGTCTCTCATGCTTCCCATCCGGACACAAACTTTTTATATTAGTGGGCGTTAGACCGACAACTAAAGTTTTCATTAATACTTTTTTCCTGTGCGCCTTTGTAAGTTAAACTCCCTTCATGAATATCAAGCGTCGGCAATTTCTGAAAACTTGCGGATTAGCTACTGTAGCTACTCAGATTCCTCTACTTACTGCTCAAGGTGAGCAATGGTCTTCTCTACAAGACACTACACCTAGCTTGCGTCTCCGGAGGAGTACGAGCAACGCTCGGTCATTGTCAAACACTATCATCAAGCCACAACGCTTACAAGTAGGCGATACGGTGGGGTTAATTGCGCCGGCTGGTACTTTTGAACCTCGATATATAGAAGTAGTCCAGCAACATCTGACTAATTTGGGATTAAAAGCTAAGGTGGGAAGACATATTTTAGACCGTTATGGTTATTTAGCAGGTAGAGATGCTGACCGCGCCCAAGATGTAAATGATATGTTTGTAGATGATTCGGTTCAAGCAATTCTGGCTATGCGTGGGGGTTGGGGTTGCAATCGGATTTTACCCTTACTCAATTACCCCTTAATTCGTTCCCATGCCAAAATTCTCATGGGTTATAGCGATATTACTTCTTTGTTATTAGCGATTAATGCCCGTAGTCGCATTCTCACTTTTCACGGGCCTGTGGCTACATCCACCTGGACACCCTTTATGCTGGAGTACCTGAAGCGTATTTTATTTAATGCAGAAGCAGTAACATTAGAAAATACCGATTCTCCTGAGGGAAAAGTACAAACAATCACACCAGGAAAAGCGCAAGGTCAACTTGTAGGCGGTAATTTGTCAGTTTTATCTGCAATGGTTGGTTCACCCTATTTACCTGGTTGGCAAAATAGAATTTTATTTTTGGAAGATGTGAACGAGGATGTTTATCGCGTAGATAGGATGTTGACGCAGTTAAAAAATGCTGGAATACTATATCGAATTTCCGGTTTTATCTTTGGTCAATGTACTGACTGTAAGCCAACTAATGAAAAATCTCAGACGTTAATAGAAGTATTACAAGACCATATCACTCCTTTAAAAATACCCTCTTGGTATGGTGCAATGATTGGTCATATTCAAGATAAATTTATCTTACCAATTGGCGCAAATGTGGAAATCGACGCTGATGCTGGAACAATAGAATTATTAGAGGCGGCGGTCAATTGAAAAATGCTAACTTGTAATTAATTGATACTATTTATAGTACGAATTAAACAGTATTTTCTACAATGAACACAAATGTACAGATGTTCAAACGCAAGCTATATAAAATCAATCAATGTCTGGCGATAAGTATTTGGTAGCCCCGTATCAAAACATTGCCCTTGCATCACATATCCTGTCATCCCTTCTGCTTGACACAATTTATCTAAACAAGTTGTTAATTGAAATTCACCGCGATCGCGTAAATTTTGGTTTATACTTTCTTCTAGAAAATCAAAGATTTTTGGTGTGAGGACATACAAACCAAAAACACATAAAAACTCATCTTCTGCCATATATTCTACCCGCAAATGCTCACGCGCATAATCAATACTGGGTTTTTCTGCAAGTTGCGTTAGTTCCAAAATGGAATTAAACTCTTGCCACAATCCTGTAACACATCCAGCTTTGTTAATTATCGCTGCTGGCATAGTAGTTAAGCCAACAACACTTTGATGAACTTGTGCGTAAATCTCTACAACTTGTTGCGCGCAAGTTTTTTTTATGTCGGATTTATAAACATGATCACCCAACATTAATAAAAACGGTTCATTCCCTACCCAATCTTTGGCACAAAACACTGCGTGGCCATAACCTTCTTGTTCTGATTGTGTCAACAAAACAACTTTCTGTCCCAACTCTTGCAAGTATTGACTATATTCTTGATTGTGTGGCGAAAGTTTCTGTAAAAGTTCTGGCGCGGGTGGATTTTTAAATAAATCAGCAAAAACTCCTATATCATCAGGCTGTACAACAATACCAATTTCTGTGATTCCTGCATTAATAGCTTCTTCCACAATGGCTAAAATTACAGGCTTTGCTCTACCATCTTGATCAATAATTGGGAATAGTTCTTTTTTCACAACTTTAGTAGCTGGAAATAATCTAGTACCAAAACCAGCAGCCGGAATCACGGCTTTTCTTACTTTATGAATTTGCATAAATTACTATTTTTAATTTTCTACGGAAACGTAACTAAATTCTGGCGGTGAAGCAGCTAAAACCTCTGATATACCCTGAAGTAACTTTTCTGCTTCTACGGGTTTAACTAAATGCAGTTGAAAGCCAGCAGCTAGTGCCTGTTTTTGGTTGATTTCTCCAGCATAAGCAGTTAGGGCGATCGCTGGAATTTTACCACCTTTTGCTGAAGGCATGGCTCGAATTAACTGCATCAACATATAACCATCTATTCCTGGCATTCCGATATCACTTAAGAGCAAATCGACTTTAGTTCTCGCTATTACCTCTAAAGCCTCACCTGCTGATGTCACGGCTGTTACTTCGGCTCCAGATTGTTCTAACATTAATGTCAGGAATTCGCCTGTATCAACATCATCATCTACTACCAAAATATACAGTCCAGCTAAACCCCAAGTATTATCTGGTTGCCCCACTTGTGGAACTATCTGCGGCGCGTTAAGCATTAATGGTAAATTGACTGTAAATGTTGCACCCATTCCTTCCCCTGCGCTTTCTGCTTTTACTGTGCCACCATGTAGTTCTGTGAGATGCTTAACAATAGCCAACCCTAATCCTAAACCGCCAAATTGTCTTGTTATTGTGCCATCTGCTTGACGAAAATACTCAAAGACATAAGGTAGAAATTCTGAACTTATCCCCTTGCCATTATCTTGAATTTGAATTTGGGCAGAATTATTAACTCTTTCTAAAGCTACCTGTATTTGTCCTGCGGGAGGAGTGAATTTAATGGCATTAGCAAGCAGGTTCCAGATAATTTGTTGTAAACGAGCAGCATCACCTGCAACCATACAAACATTGACATTTAGTGCAGTTTTAACATCAATATTTTTCGCCTCTATTGCTAGACTTACGGTCTCCAAAGCCTCTTCAATCGTATTAACTAAATTCACCGACTGGATATTTAAATTTAATTTCCCTTGCTGAATGCGAGAGACATCTAATAAATCTTCAATAAGTTGAATTTGTAATTTAGCATTCCGCTCAATTGTTTCTATCCCCCGTCGGCGCGTAGCTTCTTCCAAATTCCGCTTTTTCAGTAGAGTTGCCCAACCTAAAATCGGGTTAAGTGGAGTACGCAATTCGTGAGAAAGAACTGCCAGAAAATCATCCTTTAAACGATTAGCTCTCTCAGCTTCGCTTCTAGCAATTTGCTCACGCATCAGCAGATATTCCCGTTCTTGTTCTGCTTGTTTGCGTTCAGTAATATTCCGAAAAAATATCCCTAAGCCATCTTCAGCCGGATAGGCGTGGACTTCAAACCACATATCCCATAGTTCGTACAATACCTCAAAATGGACTGGAATATTTTCAGCTAGCGATCGCCTATATTCTCGCTCAAAGTCTGTACCTTTAGTTCTCGCCCACTGTTCCCAGTAGTTCTTACCAATCAAGTCTTCTGGTTCTAAATGTTGAATTTTTGCCGCTTGGTGATTGCAATATGTAATATCCCAATCTCGATTCACAGCAATAAAAGCATCAGTCATACTTGACAAAATATTGCTCAACCGACTGCGGAGCGCTTGTTCACGCCGAAGTAATTCATCCTTTTCTCGATGAGATTCTTCTAAACAATCATTGATTTCCACCAGTGATTCATTGAGTTGGATAAGTTTTTCTGATAATTCTGCGCGGCTTTGGTATTCCCCACGACGCACTTTTTCTACTGCTAACTCTACTTGAATACTTGACCTTTCAGTAATAGCAATGCCCACAAATAAACTCACAGCACACTGTACCAATAAGCTCAATTTGTGGACGTGTAAAACTTCTGCTTGTACTGGAAAAGTGGCTAAATACATTGCTTTAGGGTAAGCAACTAAGTAAGCAAATAGCGTTACTAATACACAGAAACTTGAAGTTAACATCCCACTAGTTACGCCAAAGCGGGTTGCAGCCCATAAAACTGGAACAAAGCCTAAAAAAGACAACTGTTGTAACTTAAATCCGTTTTGATTAGTTTCAGCCACTGTTAAGGTTGCTATAGCTAAACAAAGTAGTAATATGGCGCTGAATTCTAATAAGAGGTGCAAAGAAGGACGGAAATTTCGAGAAACAAATCCAGAATTTAGTGGTTCGGTACGGTGTAACCAGCCTTGAGATTGAAAATAGGGTGTAAAAACTAATAAGGCAGTAGGCGCAATCGCCATGATTCCAATTGCATTACCTAACCACCAATGGGGTATGTTATGACTCAAACCAGCGAGAGGCATTTTGCCTATAGCGACAAGAGATAAACTACCAATTGTCGCCAAAGTAGCGCAGGCGACGAGGGGGGCGCTAACAGTAAAAAGAGTGGCATCCTTGAGGGTATTAATGGTTCGGGAACCCTTCCAGAGACGGCGGTACAGTAACCAAGCGCTCAGAGGCTCGATGATATCGACAAAAGCTATTAATCGCTCCCAACCATGTAAACCCCAAAACGGCGACATGAGAAAAGAAGCCAATCCGGTGAGAATAATACCACAAGGGCCGAACCAAAAAGTTAAAGCGATCGCCACACCTGATGGAGGAAACCACAAAGACACTCCCGGCTGAATGCGGTAAATCAGCGCCATCCCATGAGCAATAACCAGAGCGAATAAGCCCAAAAGTGAAATCATCAGCCATCTACGCATAATGGCAATTTTCATAGAGTCTGTCATGAGTTACATCATCGAAGGGTGCTTTGTGCTTCAGCTCATGCAGTCAAGACTTTACCAGTAGGCATTATGAACTGCTACACCAGTACATATGAAAACACTTTTTCTCGTCTTTTCCATTTAGACTGGGGAGTAATACAATATGCAGCCATATCAGACTAGCGTAGGAGATCAGATATAGTTAGTCAAAGACAATCACATACTGTCAGACTACCAATATCTCATCCAATTTTCGCATTTTGCAAGTGCTTGATAGTTAAGATAATTATCATTTGCAATTTTATACATTACGCTTAGTATAGTTTAGTCCATAGAGAATTTCTAAAGACCGTAACCTTATGGTCAAAAAAATTTGCCTCTGCCAGGAAACTCTAGCAACTATCAGCTAGTCTGTTTCTCAACAGAAGTAAAAAATCTTTATTGAGTTATATGATTACCAAGATTCCGAATAGTAATTATCAACAAAACAAATGCAGTTTTGATATTAGAGGAGATAAACGCAATCATTTTTTGCCAGGCAATTTATTTATAGGTTTATGTGCTGCCTTGCCTATTACCTTGGCATTACCGGTAGAAGCTTTGCAAGTACAGGTAAATCCCAAGAATCCCCGCCTGGGGGACACAGTTTCTGTAGTGATCAATTTAGATAATCCAGACAATACCAATAACCCAACCGTATCTGTTGGCGAGAAAACTTACCCAGCTTTTGAAGTAGCACCCAATAAGTATCGGGCATTTATCCCCACGACACCCCTAGAAAAGCCAGGCACTAGAAAAATTAGAGTATTTGGTGATGGTCAAGTTCAAGAATTATCTGTACCAGTAGCTACTCGTAAGTTCCCTGTACAGCGCATCACTTTACCACCAGGGAAATCTGCTGATGGTGCGACTGAATACGAACTCAACCGTGTTGCAGCCTTTAAAGCGTTACAAACATCACAAAAGTATTGGAATGGGCCATTCCTGAGACCAAATACAGGACGACTCAGCACACTTTATGGTGTACGTCGCTACTACAACGGGAAATTTGCCAATGACTACTACCATCGCGGTCTTGACTATGCTGGTGCAGCCGGTTCGCGTGTAGTTGCCCCGGCTGCTGGTAAGGTAGCTTTAGTAGGCAGGGTAGCCCAAGGATTTAGAGTTCATGGTAACGTAGTTGGCATTGACCACGGCCAAGGAGTTGTCAGTATTTTCATGCACCTGAGTCGAATTAATGTCAAAGAAGGTGACTTGGTAAAAGCTGGACAATTAATTGGCGCAGTGGGTTCTACAGGGGCTTCTACCGGGCCGCACCTACACTGGGGTCTGTATGTTAACGGTCAGTCTATTGACCCAACCTCATGGAAAAACAAAACTTTTGAATAATAGAGGCGTAATTAATCGTTTCTATTGTTGACTTTGTATATTTTTTGTCGATAATGAGTTAGACAAAATAAGTTTGAATCGGTTCCGTCCTTACCTTGCTTGGGTGGCTTAAATTTAAGATGAGCGTTATGAGTATCGAGAAAATTGTAGAACAAGCTCTCCAGGATGGTTATCTTACGCCAGCAATGGAAGCAGAAGTTGGACGCATCTGTGATAACGCCTCAGAACTCTCGATAGAAGAGTATATGGCGTTGGATAGGTTGATGGGAGCGTTATTGACTGGTGAGGTAGTGGCGGTTCCTCGCAAGCAGTTCATTAACGTGATGGAAGAGTTGGTATTAACCGAAGCGATCGCCAGAGTAGCAGAAATTGAAGCTACTAGCGAGAGTTCCATCGATGTCGGGGATATTGCCGCTTATGCCCTCAACCGCTTACCCCCCTTATACGCCACCACAGAAGAAGGTGCTAGCTACCAGCGCATACGCGCCAAAGCAGAACTTCAGGAATTAATCGCCCAGCAGGTAAGTGAGGCAATCAACCTTAATCTTGATCAGCCAAACGACAACAGAACACCTGTGTCCACAAAAACCACTGGCAATGAAGTCTTGCGTCAAGTTAGCAGTTTATTACAAGTCTACGCCCCTAGTTTTGAGCAGAAATCTTCATAATTAGTCAGTTGTCAGTTGTTAGTCGTTACTTTTTTGGTTTTACCACTGACCAATGACTACTTACAACTGACTAATCCTGTACTATCACAGGTGTCCCCACTTCTACTTGGTCATAAAGCAAACGGACATCAGAATTACGCATCCTCAAACAGCCGTGAGAAATAGCTGTTCCCAGAAGATGAGTGTCTGGTGTGCCGTGAAAGCCGATTTTATTACGTCCATCAGACCAAAAACCAATCCATCTTTCCCCTAAAGGACTATCAACACCAGCAGGGAACACTTTGCCTGTGATGGGGTGTCGCCAGATGGGATCATGTTCCATATGTGACACATTGAAAGTACCCGTAGGTGTTTCCCAACCCCTCTTACCTACAGCAATTGGGTAACTAGCTATCACTACATCTCCAGAATAAACATAAGTGCGGCGATCGCTTAAATCAACCACCACTTCCTTCTTGGCATTTTCTAGCTTATTAGATGTTTTTCTATGTGCCGCAGGTTGAGATAATCGTAACTGGCTTTGATCTGATAAATCGGCGTTTTTTCTTGACTCTGGTGTTAATAACTGTGTTTTTTTAGGTGAGTTAGTCGCTAAAGCTACATTTTGGCTAACAGTATCCGACTTATTATGAGATTTAATAGCCGAAGACTGCGGTTGAGATAGTTTATCTGGAGTAGTGGCACCAAAAGGTGCAGGTGCGCCAAAAGCGGTTTCGCCTAAACCCCCCTTATAAACCTCTCCAGGGCGGTTTGTTGTGGTGGAGACTGGCTTTTTAAACTGACCCTGCGCTGTAGTAATGCGCCAATGCACAGCTAACGATAATATGGCTGTGCCAAAGCAAAGAAACATTACCATACGCCCTACAGATTCATTTCTTACCATTGCCATCGCCTATTGTTTATCCCTGACATATTCAGCAGACTAATTGAATATTTTTATTCTCTAATTATCAAGAATTTATAAATTCTTATCTGTTCCCTCATAACTATGCCTATACACTTGGGCAGACTAAGGATATATAGGCATTACAAATAGACAAATTCTGGAGCAGAAATTTGTTTCGCTGAAGTGTCGAGGAGAGAATTTTTAACATCGAACTTATCGGCGGCACTTTCCAAGTGCAGCAATCAATCTTTAGTGGTGTGGGTGGGAGAAAGACCATGTTAGAAAAACTATGGCTAGCAGTCACGATTACATTTGCCCTCAATTTATTTTTTCAGGTTCACGTCCCTGATCAAACCAATTCTGGTGCTATTTATCAACAAAATATAGATACATCAACAACAATTTTGGTCAAAATACCGGAAAAATGACACTTTCCAGTTACTACAGTCCCAGAAATTTCTGATACTATGTTTTCCCAGTATCCGACTGAAAAGCATTAGCGAGGTAGTTTTTTAATTTGAGTTGAGAATTACTTTTTGTATCTAGATGATGTGCATCACTCTACCTCATTATTTTTTTAGGTTGGTATTATTACTAATAATAGAGTCTAATAGAGCTAGTTTCTGTCAGCCAAATAACTAAGTTTTCTATTTCATCATAATCAACATGGCTATTGCCCAAGCAAGAAAATCGGACATATCTCCTAGATTCTAGAAGACAAACTTGTACAGTTTCTGATGTCATAAATTCATATTTATATTGGGTTTGAAAGGTACTGAAATTATGACTTATTTTTCACTAAATTAAGATGCTTTAGAAATAGTAAAGTCAATCTGGTAAAATCGCCACAAAAATTATATAAAAATTACTTTCCTCCCTTTTTATCTTTCTTATACATAGATAATTTTCTATGAAAACCAGTTGCACAGTTACTTAATTAGTAGATAACAATCTGCATATTGATTAAATAGCCTTAATCATATATTTATGATTATGTCAACTATAATCAGTCACTTGGCATTAGCTCCACAACCATATGTAATATAGCCTTGACTGGGCAGATGAACAAAAATAATCCCCAAGAACAAGATTGACCTTGTGCGTCAGACCAAATGCACCCAATATCGCAGAAGTCAGTGTTACAGTCTTAAATCCGTCACGTAATTCAGGAACAAGCGGCCCATTAGCAGGTCTAATAGATAGGGATGAATTAACGCCAGTACGATCTATGAGTCAATCGATTACTGTATCCTGGTCAACGGTTGATGCGAGGTGTTCAGAAGCATCGGTGCAAGTTGACAAACTCTCTAACCACGATTTAATTTTGCGCTGTCAATTAGGGCTGCGTCCTGATCGTGTTGCGTTTGCCGAGCTATTGCGCCGCTATCAAACCCAGGTTGATAGAGTTTTGTATCACTTAGCCCCTGATTGGTCAGACAGAGCCGACTTGGCTCAAGAAGTTTGGATTCGCGTGTATCGGAATATTAACCGATTGCAAGAACCATCTAAGTTTAGGGGCTGGTTAAGCCGGATTGCCACTAATTTGTTTTATGACGAATTGCGTAAACGCAAGCGGGTTGTAAGTCCTTTGTCATTAGATGCTCCCCGTTCTGTAGATGATGGCGAAATGGATTGGGAAATTGCTGGAGATACACCAGGGCCAGAGGAAGAACTGACAACTAGAGAATTTTACGAACAACTGCGAGAGGCGATCGCGGATTTACCAGAAGTATTTCGCACTACCATTGTTCTGAGAGAAATCGAGGGTATGGCATACGAAGAAATCGCCGAAATCACAGGTGTATCCTTGGGAACAGTCAAGTCGAGAATTGCTAGAGCTAGATCCAGATTGCAAACTCAATTGCAAACTTATCTTGATGCCTAATTTACAATATCCTTAATCTATCCTGTGGGAGAATTTAACTATTGATTAAGAATTGTGAGGAACCTGTATCATGCCCTTGCCATCATTAAAAGAATTAATAAACCTCTCAAGGTTGTCCCCCTTCTGCCCGTGGATGAATTGGTAATAATGTTAGTATGACTACTGATTCTAATTTTAATGACCGTTGTCGGCGGCAATTTTCGAGAGATTTACCACAAAAGATGGCTAGGCATACCAACGAAGCAACGGGTGCTATGGATATGGTGAAGCGCGATCGCTTTGAATTATTGAGTGCTTACCTTGATGGAGAGGTGACAGCCGCAGAACGTCGGCAAGTCGAAGACTGGTTAGCCAACGATGTGGCAGTACAGCGCCTCTATTCCCGACTATTAAAGCTAAGGCAAGGCATACGAACTATGCCCATACCAACAGCCCAACAATCACCAGAAACAACAGCAGAGCAAGTATTTGCCAAAGTTAACCGCCGTTCTCGATTAGCTTGGAAATTAGGTGGTGCGGCTGTTGCAGCTTGTGTGATTGGTGCTGTTACTAACTGGCTACCAGGGCGGCAAACTGGCATACCCCAACTAGCCCAACAACCCCAAGAACAGCCTACTCAAGCTGTCACCACGCCAGATGCACTGCCCATGATAGCCTTGAACAACCCAGTAATTGAAATTCCTAAAGCGGCTGTAGCCTCACCTACCAAATTTATACAGCCGCAGCCACAACTAGGAGAGATTCCCCCAGATATCAACTAATCTCCAAATGTGTAGTCGGCAGTTTGGTCCCGACATCTATTGTGTCTACTCCACCAACCATCAGGTAAGTGAGTACCCTTTAGCATCTCCACTTTGGCTGGGTTCATTAAGTATACCCAAGCCCATCCGAGAGACAAACCCAGGGGATTTTTTACTTTAACCTCCAGGCGATTGTAAAGATTCTCTGACATTTCTCGCTCAGGCTGATAATCTTCTAGCGTGTCTAAAGCATCTAGAATCCTTACATCAGCAAAAGAAAGTAAATATCCATGAACGGTACTTTCCCCCGTCGTCATGGCTGGATAGCCCATTGGCAAAGCAAATAACTGGCCTAGTGTAGTTGCTTTTTCGGCTGACACTACCTTGCCAGCACAATATCTTTGATAATTTACTTCACCTGGTTTGAGAGTGCCGTAAACAAAAACCCGCACTCCGCCGGAAAATTTTGTTTTTAATTGTGTCATCCCTTTTTTAACCGACTGATTCCTTTGCCTACCATCATCTACAATATGTAGGCAAACAAGATTACAGAGCCAGTAGGAGAATTTTTGGTGGACTCCCGATACAACCCCGCAATACTTGAGGAAAAATGGCAAAAAACATGGGTAGAACTTGGTTTAGATAAGACCCAAACACAAAGCAATAAACCAAAATTCTACGCTCTATCCATGTTTCCCTATCCATCGGGCAGCCTACACATGGGTCACGTCCGTAATTACACAATTACAGATGTGATTGCCCGCCTCAAACGAATGCAAGGGTATCGGGTACTGCATCCAATGGGATGGGATGCCTTTGGCTTACCAGCAGAAAACGCCGCCATTGACCGTGGTGTACCTCCTGCCAACTGGACTTATCAAAACATTACCCAAATGCGGCAACAATTGCAGCGTCTTGGTTTATCTATTGACTGGGATAGCGAAGTTGCCACCTGTTCGCCAGACTATTACAAATGGACACAGTGGATTTTCTTACAGTTCTTGCAAGCGGGGTTAGCTTACCAAAAAGAAGCAGCCGTCAACTGGGACCCCATTGACCAAACCGTATTGGCAAACGAGCAGGTTGATAACGAAGGTCGTTCTTGGCGCAGTGGCGCGATCGTTGAGCGTAAATTGCTCAGGCAGTGGTTTTTAAAGATTACCGACTACGCTGAAGAATTATTAAACGACTTAGATAAATTGACCGGTTGGCCAGAACGCGTCAAATTGATGCAGGCGAACTGGATAGGGAAATCTGTAGGCGCATATTTAGAATTTCCCATTGTCGGCAGCACTGAGAAAATTGCTGTGTATACCACCCGGCCTGATACAGTTTACGGTGTTAGCTATGTAGTATTGGCACCAGAACACCCCCTCACCAAACAAGTCACCAGCAAAACTCAACAAGCAGTAGTAGACACCTTTATTCAAGAGGTGACAAATCAAAGCGAGTTGGAACGTACCGCCGAAGATAAACCTAAACGCGGTGTAGCAACCGGCGGTAAGGCAATCAACCCGTTTACAGGGGAAGAAGTACCCATTTGGATTGCCGACTATGTACTGTACGAGTATGGTACTGGGGCTGTGATGGGTGTACCTGCCCATGATGTACGGGATTTTAAATTTGCTCAGAGATATGATTTACCCATTGATTTTGTCATTGCAGCCCCTGATGATGTAGCAGGTTTTGACTTAAGCCCGACATCAGAGACAGAAGAAGTCACACAAGTCGTGCAAATAGAATATAACCAAGCATACACAGAGCCAGGAATCTTAATTAATTCCGGGGCTTTTACTGGTATGACTTCCACAGATGCCAAGCAAGCGATTGTGAAATATGCCACAGAAAAAGGTTTTGGCAAAGAACGTATTCAATATCGCTTGCGGGACTGGTTGATTTCTCGGCAACGTTATTGGGGCGCACCAATTCCTGTAATTCATTGTCCCAACTGTGGGATAGTACCAGTGCCAGACAAAGATTTGCCAGTTATCTTACCAGAAGAAGTGGAATTTACTGGACGTGGTGGTTCACCGTTGGCACAGTTGGAAAGCTGGGTAAATGTGCCTTGTCCTACCTGTGGTAGTCCTGCCAAACGGGAAACTGACACGATGGATACCTTTATTGATTCCTCGTGGTATTTCTTGCGGTTTACTGATGCTAGGAACGAAGCACAGGTATTTGAATCAGCAAAAACCAATGACTGGATGCCCGTAGACCAATATGTAGGCGGTATTGAACACGCGATTTTACACTTATTGTATTCCCGGTTTTTTACTAAAGTGCTGCGCGATCGCGGCTTGTTGAACTTTGATGAACCTTTTGAACGTTTGTTAACTCAAGGGATGGTACAAGGTTTAACTTACTTCAATCCGAACAAGGGGGGGAAAGATAAGTGGGTTCCTTCCCATTTAGTTAACCCCAATGACCCTCGTGACCCCCAAACAGGTGAACCATTGCAACGGCTTTATGCCACCATGTCCAAATCTAAAGGCAACGGTGTCGCACCAGAAGATGTGATTGCTAAATATGGTGTAGACACAGCACGGATGTTCATCTTATTTAAAGCGCCGCCAGAAAAAGATTTGGAATGGGATGAAGCTGATGTAGAAGGACAATTCCGCTTTTTAAATCGGGTTTGGCGTTTGGTGACAGATTATGTTGCATCTGGGGTCAACCCTAAAAATAAATCTGGTGAATTGAGCAAGTCAGAAAAAGATTTACGGCGGGCAATTCACAGTGCAATTCAGTCGGTGACAGAAGATTTAGAGGATGAGTATCAGTTTAATACTGCTATTTCTGAGTTGATGAAGTTAAGCAATGCCCTTACTGATGCTAACGGCAAAGATTCACGGGTCTATGCTGAAGGTATCCACACATTAGTGGTGTTGCTGGCTCCCTTTGCGCCACATATTGCTGAAGAATTGTGGCAACTATTGGGTAATAGCGAATCAGTGCATACGCAAACCTGGCCTGCTTTTGACCCAGCCGCTTTAGTTGCCGATGAAATCACTTTGGTGATTCAAGTGAATGGTAAGAAGCGTGCTGATATTCAAGTTCCGTCACAAGCTGATAAAGCTGAGTTGGAGAAATACGCCCGCGAATCAGAAGTTGTGCAGCGTCACCTGGAAGGTAAGGAAATTAAAAAGGTAATTGTCGTACCTGGAAAGTTAGTTAATTTTGTCGTTGGTTAACTATTTGTTTGTTTCTGGAGAAAAGCATGAACTTTAGAGGTCGGCGTACTAAAGTTGTCTTTTCCTCAGTCAGTTCATCATGACTGCCGTAATACCCACCAAGGGATTACGGCATTTTTTTATTGTTAAACACAGAGGTTTGACGAAAGCTCCGTGTTTTGTGGTTATGAAAAACATCTAATTGCCGATATCCTCATTCCATAGTTCAGAATTGGCTTGAATAAACTCACTCATCATCTGTTCGCATTCATCTAAATTTAAATCAATAACTTCCACACCGTGAGACACCATAAAATCTTTAGCGCCAGGAAAAGTTCTAGATTCACCGACGATGACTTTCTTAATACCAAATTGCACCACAGCCCCAGCGCATAAATAACACGGCATTAAGGTTGAATATAATGTGGTACCTCTGTAACTGCCAATTCTGCCAGCATTACGGAGACAATCGATTTCGGCATGAGTAACAGGGTCACGGTCTTGTACACGTTTATTATGTCCTCTGCCGAGAATTTTGCCATCTTTGACAAGCACGGAACCAATGGGAATACCTCCTTCTTGTCTACCTTGTGTTGCTTCTTGAATGGCGACCTGCATAAACTCATCCATTTTTTATCTTCCTTATATGACAAAACAACTAGTGTTAATGGATCATGATGGTGGTGTAGATGATTATCTAGCAACCATGCTCCTGTTGACGATGGAGCATATTCAACTCCTGGGTGTTGTCGTTACTCCTGCTGATTGTTATGTCCAGCCTGCGGTGAGTGCTACGCGTAAAATTATAGATTTGATGGGATTTTCTCATATCCCAGTGGCAGAAAGTACTGTACGCGGGATTAATCCTTTTCCTCGGCTGTATCGGCGTGATTCGTTTATTGTTGACCATCTGCCTATTCTCAATCAAAATGAATTGATTCATACACCTTTGGTTGAGGAAACTGGTCAAGATTTTATGATCAGAGTATTGCGAGAAGCGCTGGAACCCGTAACACTAATGGTGACAGGCCCACTCACAACAGTTGCAGTTGCTTTAGACAAAGCACCAGACATTGAAGCCAAGATTGACAAGATTGTGTGGATGGGTGGCGCTTTGAATGTTCCCGGTAATGTGGAAAAAAGTTTAGAGGCTGGACAAGACGGGTCTGCTGAATGGAATGTTTATTGGGATGCAGTTTCAGCTGTACGAGTATGGCAAAGCGAAATTAATATAATTATGTGTCCCTTAGATTTGACTAACAATGTACCAGTAACATCGGAGTTAGTATACAAAGTGGGGCGACAGCGCCATTATCCCGTATCTGATTTAGCTGGACAATGTTATGCCTTAGTTATCCCACAAGATTATTATTTTTGGGATGTGCTAGCAACGGCTTATTTAGGACAACCAGAATTTTATCAACTCCGTGAATGGGAGACAGAAATTATTACTAGTGGTTTGAGTCAGGGACGGACTAAAGTTGTCGCTGGTGGGCGCAGGATTTTAGCTATGGATAAAGTGGATAAGGATGCTTTTTATGCTTATATTTTGCAGCAGTGGGCAAGGTAATACAAATTCAAAATACCCTACGGGAAGCTGAAGCTACAAAATTCAAAAAAATGGATAGTTGAGAAATTGACATCCTAAAAAAAGTCCGCTTAAGCAGGCTTCATGAATGGAAATTAAGGGAACAAAAAAATGAATTGTCCGAAATTGATAATTTGGTAGGGTGCGTCAGTGCCATAGAACCTAACTATACTCAGAAATTGTTCATACTGATGCGCCCTACATTTTGGATATTTTTTTATCTGGAAGTCTCTAAGTTGTTTGGAATTATTTTTGCGCTCTATAAACTGGACTTACTTGACGATAAGTATTGAGTAATTCTAAGAATTTATCAAAATCAAAACTTAAGGGGTCAACTCTCTGGCTCGAACGGTCTACTGCTTTGTGTGTAGTGATGCGATCTTCTGGTACTTGGCTTTGAGCAATTAACCAAGCTAAGGAGTTATACTGCTCTGGGGTATAGCCACTATGAGATTTTAGGAAATTATTACCGCGTCCATCTGGTGGTGTTTCTAGAGAAACGTGATAGGCAAAATTATTGACAGATGGTGGTAATTTAGGATTAGTTTGCACAGTTTCAATACCGTCTGCGCCATCAAAAACTGAGTTAGCAGCGCCAAATGCTCGCTTTTCTGGCGGGACTAAATATAAAACAGTGCCATCTAATTTAATTATGGCATGGTAACTTGCTTGGACGTTTTCATCTGTATGGGGCGTTTGGAAAAAGTTAACTGCGCTAGTAGCAGAGTTACTAGTTTCATGGAGAACGATAATTGGTTGATTTTTTATCGGTAAACCATTAATATCTTGGGCATAACGTTCACCATAATTACTTGGATGTACAGCCGCAATTTCTAATTTTGGTTTGTATTCAGCAAACGCTTGAGTAGTTATATATCTATCAGAAGACTGATTAGTTATAACTGGAAAATTGCCAATATCTTGGGCTTTGCTACCTTGGTTTATTCCGGACTGGATTTGTATCTGAGGATATTGTCTCCAAGTAGCTATATCTGAGTTTGATGGTGTTGCTGTATTTTGCTGTAACTGTGTAGATTTTCCTGCTAATAACGCCAATATCAAAGCGGCTAACATCAGAAAAATTAGCGTAACTCTGGTAGCCCAGTCACGGAAATTCATTTTTTTATAATTAATAATGCTGCCTTAATCAATCTTAATATACTTCTCTTGTTACAGAATAGGTTATAAGTAGAATTTTTTTGGCAATAAAAAGTATTTCTCCAGGGAGATAAATACGGAGATTTAATATTGTTTAATTGTAGTTTTTTATTTTGAATTGCCCATTTATTTACATCCCGCATCGAATCTCTTGACGATAGGCTCATTATTACAGACAGGCAAATTACTAAATGAGATGGTAAAGAGCTATTTTGGACTGCTCTGGTTTTGTTGGTTATCGAAGGTATTGCTCTCTCAACAGTAATTCGATGTATGTCTGCCTCTATAACGGTTAGCGCATCTTCGCTTTGTATCGTTGGGGACAAAAGCAAGAAATTTTTCAAGATGTACCGAAGTGAATTTCGTATTTTGGATACAACCTTATTTTATATGAAATCGAGTCTTATAAAAAGCAAATTACTGTATATTAGCTAACGAAAATTATAATACTAAATATAGTATCTACCGCAAAACAAATAAATCCTTGAGATTTTATTTATTTTTTGAGTTTTAATTGAATTTACTGATATATTTAAATCAACACTTTAATTTATCTTGATTGTTCATCTATTAGCCATTTTTTGCTTGCCGCAGTATTTCTCAGACGTTTCAAATAAGCACTGAGGCATGGATCAAAGTATATTTTTAGATGTCTTAACTAGCTTGCAAAAATTATTTGTAGGTTACATTCCCGCCGCTATATTCGGCAGTTTCATTGGATATCTTATAGGTATAAATGTTGCTGTATATCAATTGATGCGGCGGATTTTTCAGATCCCTAATAGTATTCCTCCTATTGCCGTTCTCCCCCTGACATTGGTTATTTTTCAAGAGAGTGAATCAGCTATAGCAGTAGTAATTTTTATGGCTAGCCTTTGGACGATTACTATTAATACTGCTATGGGAATTCAACATTTCCGTAGACAAAATAATAACTTTCGCGCCGTTATCTTTCATACATCTCATGCACTGAAAGTAGGAATTTGGGTAGCGTGGTTTACTGTGATCGCTATAGAAATGTTACTCGCATCTAAAGGACTTGGTGCTTTGTTGTGGAATAGTTATAAATCAGGTAATAGCAACTACATAATTGAGGGCATACTCTACATTGGTATTATTGGATTTTTGCTAGATCAGTTTATAGATTACACAGGTTATCTTCTAGCCCAAATGGTAACAGATAGCAAGAAATCTTCCTGAAGTTTACTTTACTTTGCCTCGAAAGCGTACGAATCCGTAAGATTCTGGTGGATTCCCACTACTAGTTGCAGGGGGTAGGTTAGGTAAAATAGAATTGCGAGTAATCTCTACTACCAAAGCCCCATTAGTATTGCTACCAATATTGTTGCAAAAACTGGGTGTATTAGGATCATTAGCTGGGTAGAAAGTGGCGCGATCGCTATCACCAATACTACTAAAATATACAGTAGGGTTACTAGAACCCACAGCCATCGCCATACCCTGATCTGAACCTGTTAAACCACCATCATTAGGACTCAAACCATTAAAAGCATTAGCAAGAAAAGCTACGTTATTGGGTACTAAATCACAAAATTGCACTTTCGTAGCATTACTTTGACCATTAGATAGGAAGTAAATAGTGTACTCTAACTCATCTCCCGGCTTGACAGTCCCAGCATTAATTAATCCTCGTAAATACCCAACTGGCCATTTAGAATCATTATCATCAGTGTCTCCTGGTGCAGCTACATAATTAGTAGCAGTCGTAGCCACACTACTCATCCCATCTACAATATCAGTTAAATCTTGGTTATTAATGCGAGTAATGCGTTTCACCAAAATTAAACTCGGAGCATTGTTATTACCAATAATATTTGTCTGGTCATCATCAGTATTATTACCAGGAGTAATATCCCCACCACCGGCAACAGTAGCGGTGTTAATTAAAGTAGATGGTGCATTATTAGCCACATCCACTGTTAAGGTAATTGCCGGATAACTCGCGCCTGGATTGAGTACATCGCTACGGCTACAAGTTACAGTTTGTCCGGAAATACTACAGTTCCAACCCGTACCACTAACTGCTGTGGGAGTTAAACCCGCAGGTAAGTTATCCGTTACGGTAACAGTATTGCCATCAGTTGCACCAGCCCCACTAGCATTACTAACAATAAGAGTATAAATTTGCCCTGTATCGCCCTGGTTAAAATTCCCTGTGTGGGTTTTAGTGATACTCAAATCTGGAGGAGTAATAATATTCGCAATATCAGGGGGACTAGTATTATTCGTATTATCACCGTCACCACCACCAGATACAGTTGCTGTGTTAGTCACACTAGTAGCAGTAATGCCAGAATCAATCGTCACATCGATGCTGATATTAGGATAATTCGCACCTGGATTAAGTACATCACTGCGACTACAAGTTACCGTTTGTCCAGAAATTGTACAAGTCCAACCATTACCTATTGCGGCGGTAGGAATAATTCCAGTTGGAAGAGTATCTGTGACTATAACTTGAGTACCATCAGTAACATCACCACCAGAATTAGGCACAGATATCACATAAGTACCTGTACTACCCTTAACAAAATCAGTTGGTGTATGGGTTTTACTAATTTTTAAATCAGGACTAACAATATTTAAGAAATTATTAGCCACATTACTAGGAAAGAATGTCCATTGGTCTAAACCTTTCGTATCCCCAAATGAGCCATTACAGACAGTATTGGCGTTACCTAAGTTACCACTTTGACCAAAAGCACGTTGATTTGTAGTAGTATCAAAGCCTGTAATTTGATTACTGAATCTAATAGTAGGCGCGCCCACACCACAAAGAGGATTATTATTATCAATATCAGTTTGTGTTGCTGTTGAATGAACAATAGAACCATTCTTAGTTCTATACACCCGGTCATCATAAAAACCCGTGGTGGGGCCAAAACCTGGTAAATCAGTAGGGTATGAAGCTGGAGGATTAAGTAAAGTGACTGTTGGACCACCAAAGAAATTATTTTCTGCGTCTAATACCGGAAAGTGATATTCTCCAGCATTAATTCTGATATTAAACTGATAATTAGTACCAATAGGAAAGAAATTACGCACATTATCCCTACCATCCCAACTAACAGTTTGTGTACCTGATGAGTTCATATAACCCCTTAAAACTCGGTTCTTGGGGTTTTTGGGGTCAAAATCAGTGCTACCACTACCTCTAACTACAATTTCATAAGTTCCTGTAACAGTGCTATTAAAGCTAAAAGTACCACCATTACCAACTTTGCTATTGTTACCCGAAAGATTACCCGTAAAACTGGGATTACTGACACTGGGAGGAATTGGACTAGTGGTAATACCCACACCTTGAAAATTGCCAAAGCGGTCATAACGATTAATCAAACCTAAAGCATTAGGATCAAGCAGATTAAAAAATGTGGGAAATTGCGGACGTGCTAAAGATGCACCACCTTGGATGTTAGATACGTTACCATTACTACCAACAACGTTACGGTATAAAGTTGAGACACCATCACTATCAAAAAAACCGACTTCATTACCATAAAGAACAAAACCGTTGGGGTCTAAACCTCTAATTTCTGTTCTATATCTATAACCGTCTGTGGTGACAGGATAAACAGTTGAATAGACTGGTCTGCCATTACCTGCTGTAAATAATGCTAAATAATAAGAAAATAAACGTCCGGTTGAGTCTGTAGTGGAACTGGTACTACTACGAACAGTTACATCCCAAGCTGCTACACTACTTCCTTGGCTAGAGTCAAAATTAGTACTACTAGTTAAATTTATCTCTGCTGTTACCCCACCATCACCACTAGCATTAAATCCTGCGGGGCCAAAGATAACAACATCATAAATGCCAGTAGAGGGAGCTTGATAGTAGCAAGCTGTATATCCGCTAGTATTCCCTGTACCATTAATACTTTTTGGCCCCGCTAATTCCTCGGTTCTGCTATTAATCTTGCCTCGTCCAGCTTGAGAAGTACATTGAAAACTGGGTATACTAGGAAAAGTTTCACTACCTACCTGACCTGTAACTAAATTAGGGTTATAAACATAGATATCACCAGTGGTTGTGACATTATTACTAGTGCGAGTGACACCCACAGCACTAGAACCTAGTAGGATGTATTCACCAGCCTGGGCATAAACTTTTAATAGTGTTCTTCTTGTAATTAAGTTACCTGTCTGTTCTGTCCGCCATTCTAAGTTAGCTCGATATGCAGTCCCAGGGGAAGAAGCAGGATATAAATTGCGGCTGCCTTCGGCTTGGACGGGTTGGATACCAATAGCTACAATACCTATACAAAGAGATGCAATTGTACTAAAAGATTTGATATTTTCTATTTTTTTTGATGCTTTCTGATTAGTTGGGCTGCGATTCATAATTTTATAGTTTTAACTGTTAATTGCTGTTGGTGATAACCCAGATAAAGATATAATTTTGCTGTATTATTTTTTAGCTGCTGTTACAGGTTTTTGTAAGCCAAAGCCATCAAATAATTCGTTAAGTTTTAGCGTCAAACCCAAATATAATCCCCCCGCAGAACGAGTACCGGAAAAATCTTGGTCATCAACTTTACCAAAGGCGTAACCAGCCGAAAGCCGCAGATTAGGACTTAAATAATACCCAGCCTCCACTACAAAACCCGTCTCAGTATAGTTGGCTTGACCAATCACCCGCGCCTCACCAACTAAATCCCAACTATATCCCAGGCGATAAGTAGCACGTAATTGTCCCAAGTTCACCGTACTAGTACCTACTAGATCATTTGCTAAATAAGAAGTACTGTTACGCAGTGCATACTTACCATAAAATTCCCATTGCCAATTAGGCGCATAAATCGCTTCTACAGCGAAGGTATGGTCTTGAGAACCTGTACCACTACCTAAAAGAATCGTGTCAGGAATAGTCGCCGGATTTTGGCGATACTCATAACGCAACAAGGCGTTAAATTTATCGTTGTTGGGGTCGCGGTAAGCTAAACCCAGCTTCAAATTCGCTGTATCTCCTAGTCCTGAGAGTTTTTGATTGGAAGAGTTGGCTTGTTGATATCTCACCAAAGCTGTGAGTGCAGGAGAAATTTTCCCTAAGGCGGCGGCTGTAATCACTGTGTTAGAACCACCAGAAGAAGTCCGATGTTCATAACGCGCGCTGGCTTGGAATTGAGGATTATCAGAGTATTCCAAACCTATGCTGTAACTATCACCCCCATTAAATCCAATAGAAGAAGCACTTTGACCAACAGCAAAGGGTTGGGCAAATTGTTGACCTGCGGCGGTACGGTTGAAGAAGTTACCAAAAACGTGTTCATAAGCCAAATTCAACCGCAAACCAGAAGCAATCAGCCAACGGTTATTTAACCCAATAGCACCTTGAGTAGTCAGTTCATTAGCCCCACCAATGATTGAGTAACGACCAGTAAGGGTAGTATCAGAACCGAGTTTATGCTCACCGTTAACACTTAAACTGGTGATGGAGTTACTGTAAGACTGACCGCTACTGTAAAACTGTTGAGCCAGACTGATATTCACACCAGGAACAACAGCCCAATTGAGACCGAAGATAGTGCGGTCTGGGTAGACAGTATCTTTTTGGGAAGATAGGGTGAGTTCGTTTTGGGCTTGGAATGTCAGGTTGTTTGTCAGGGGATATGTTAGACGGGAACGTAATTGATTTGATGTACTTTCTAGACCATTTGTCGCTATCCGGTCTTCCCGATTACGGTGAATCCAATCTACATCTACAGTGGCTTTACCAAAACGTTGTTGAATCCCCGCCGAAATTGTTGTCAGGGAATTATCGACTTGGCTACCTGGAATTGCTTGTGAACGTGGAGAAAATAATTCTTCAAATGTATCTAGTGGTTGAGGTGCAATACCAAAGTTGTCTTCATGGTCATACTGGACACGAATATTTGTAGTTTGGGAAAGTCGCCCTGTTAACTGTCCACCATAGCGAGTTTGACCAGGGACAAAACTAATAGTGGCGTTATTGGCAAAACCTGTATCAGCATAGCGATAATAAGCCCGACCTTGTAAACCTGAAAAAATCTGTCCTTGGGCTTCTAGACGGTAGGCTTCGCCACGTACTCGCCCCATAATGTCAGAATCATTACGAGAATGAGCATATTCGGCAATTAGCTGGTTTTGAGAACCGAGAGAGATTTTGGCATCTGCACCATAAAGTTCAAAACCACGTAGTCCTTGATTCTCTCTGACATAGGTTGCAGCGATCCAACTCTCTTGGTTGAGGGTGCGGGAAAAGTTGTATTGCAAACGACCTGCATAGATATTGCTATCAGAATTGTTGCTGTCATATTGATAGGTGACAACAATCCGCCGCACCAGAACCTGTCCCGTTGCATCAATATCAGTACGTAAGACTGGTTCACGGAAAATTACAGTACCGCGATCGTAGTCTATTTCGTAATCTGGGCCGCGACTTAATTGTTTACGTTCCAGCACTGTACCAGGACGGTTGAGTTCTTCTAATTCAATAAAAAGGTTTTCACTACCAGGAACAACTAACCGCCGGGAAAGGAAGTAATAACCACTGGTTCCATCAGGTGCAATGGTGTCTCTTTGAAAGGCTTCTAAGTTATTGCCATAGAAACCTGTAATTTGCAGATTACCTAAGTTGTAGTTGGCTTTAAAGCCGTGGAGTTGGCGGGTAACGGCAGTGAATTGCTGAGAAGACCGAGCAAATTCCTCTGTGTTGTAGTCGCCCCACATAGCATAATCAGGCGCAGTACCTGGAATACCTGTAGAACGTTCAAAACGCAGATATACACTGTCAATGGAGGGTGTAACTACGTCTACTTTAGAACTATCGCCGTAAACAGGATAGTTTTGTTCGCTAAATTGGTATGACCTAAACAGACGATTGTCACAGTTACAATCTTCGTTGAGGCTACGAGAACTATTGTATGCACCAGTAAACAACCACTCACCGATCGCACCCGTGGCAAATATGGCTGAGTTAAACTCTAATTGGGTACCATTATTTCTATCAGAGGGGAGGAAATCACGGAACCTGCTGTAATAATTTGTTCCTCTTGCTCCCAACCGCACATCTATCACCCCAGTCACCAAACTAGGGCGTAGTGCTGTGGCAAACTCCAGTTGGGTGAAGGCTTCTAAATCGTTAGCTACAGCCCGAATCCTGCCTGTTTGGGCTTGGAGAGGCGATCGCCATACCGCAGTAAATTCTCCCTTTTTCGCCTCTACCTGAAACCCTGGTTGTTCTGGTTTCAAGTCAGTTCCTACCAACTCTCCCACCGTGGGAATTAAGGTAATAATGGCATCTTGATTTGAGCGATTGCCATTTTCATCGAGGAGTTGACCGCGAATTGTCGCCGTTGAACGTCCATCAGCCGGGACACGAGATTCAACGGTTTCTACTGTGAGTTTTTTGGCTGTTCCCCTAACAACTACCCGTAGGGTTACAGGTGCTTCTGTCCCTCCTACTATTTGTGCAGCTAGAGTATTTTCCCCTTCCTTGAGACCAACGCCATACCATGTCTGCGTTACTAAGTTAGTATCAGCATCAGTTTCTGTACGTCCCAACAAAGAAGAGTCTACTAGTACCCCATTTACCCGCAACTCTACTTGACTACCAGATGGGAATTGCACTGCTACGGTAGTTGCTGGCACATCAATCACACCGTCAGGACTGGGAGTCAAGATTTTCACTCCTGTTGCAGTTGTTGGAGTATTTTCCCTCCGTCCATTACCCTTATCTGTTTCTGCAACTAATTTGCGTAAACTTCTAGGTATGGGTGTATCTGTTGCTGGTTGAAAGGTGGGAATTTCCTTTGGGGTAGTTGGCGCTGGTTCTGCAAGCCTACTTAAACCTCTGGGTAATGGGTCATCTGCTGGTTGGAATGGTGAGATAGCATTTGTTGGTGCGTTGGATGTAGGTGTTTCCTCTTGTACTTCATTGGTCTGAGTTGTGCGACCTAATCCCCTAACCCCTTTCTCTACAGGGGAAGTGGAAATATTCAAAGCCTCTGGGGCGGGAGAGGGGTTTTCTATTTCATCCTGGGTTAACTGAGTGGTTAATTCAGTTGTGCGACCTAATCCCCTAATCTCTTTCTCTAGTGGGAAAAGGGGAATATTCAAAGCCTCTCTCTTGATAGAGAGGTCAGGAGAGGGGTTTTCTAAATCAGGTGAAAATTCTGGATTTTCTGGAACCTCTGCATGAACTATTGCTGGATATAAGACAAAGCTGAAAGCCCCAGCCATTGCGCCCATCAATCGTAAATTGAAAATAGTTACAGGTTTCATGGCTTGATTACCTCCTGTGGGGTGGGAGTAACCGCAAAGTTCATCCTTACCAAACCACCAGGTTCGAGACGTACCCAACGAGATTGGCTATTGCGTTCGCGAAATTTCTCGTTGGGAGCTAGTTTGTAACCAGGAACGCTACTTAGGTCTAATACTCCCGTGTGGCTTCCGGGTAAAACGTTGGCGAGGGAGAATAAACCGTTGGGATCTGTGGTGATGCGGTTACCGTCTTGGAGGAAAATCACAGCGTTGGCAATTCCCGCTTCTCCTGGTTGTTGTTCACCGTCAAAGTTTTTGTCATCAAAGACCCGACCAATAATAGTGCCGCAGTCAGAAACTATACCTGGACGAATTTTCAGCTGGTGCGTTGCTGGGCCATCCTTAATCCTAAATCTGTTATCAGCCCGTTCAGCATTAACGATCGCACTATTTCGACCACTACCACGCAAAGAATCGGTCGTGAGTTGAGCCGCATAGGCAATGTTAATGACTTTACCAACGGGAACATCCACGTTAGAGCGAAATGTAATAGTATTACCATTACTAACAGGAGTGACAGTGACTGACTCCCCATCAATTTCACCCCGCACAGACTTAGGAATAAAATTAAAACCTAAAGGTAAAGTATCCGTAATTTCCACATTACTTAAAGCTGCATCAGATAAATTTCGTACTGATAAACGATAGATCACAGTATCTCCAGGTTCAGCCGTAGCGCGATCGCCTGTTTTGATCAGCTGTGCTTGAGTTGCCTGACACATATTTGTGGTGAACTCAAAAGCCAATAAATCTAGTCCCACTACCTCGGCATTAGGAACTAAAACCACAGTGCTTTCTACCCTAGAGTCACCAGTTAAACTGATTGGTTGACCATCTAAAGAAGTCGCAACATAACGCACGATACTGTTATTAATTGCGCCTGTACTATTGAGAATTTCAATTTTAATCCGCCGTTGTCGATAAACAGAATTAGCCGGAGGGTTAACTACAAAAATATAGGTTCTGCCCGGTTCAATTTGACCACGATTAGGGTCGAGAAGAAAATTATAAACACCAGCCGGATTATTAGTAATGAAATAAGGATTACTGTTCTCAGAATTTGGTCTTAACCCACCAGGGATATTGTTATTGGGAATATCAGGAACTTCTGTGGGTGTGAGAGAAACCAACTGCCCTAATTCTGTACCAGTGGGGTCACTGGGATTAGGTTCATAGACGCTAACAGAAAAACCAGTATAGTCTGGTAATAGCGTTCCTGCACAACCTAAAATCCTGCCTAACGGGTCAACCAAAGGACTAGGATTGACATTAGTCTTAATAGTTAATCCTTGATATCGATTATTACTAGCTCTATCTTGATAAGTGTATGTAGCTTGGTTTGTGATATTGACGACGGGAGTATTTTGCGCGGTCACTGGTGTCGTTATGGTAGTATGCAATAAGCTTCCGAAAAGAAAAGTGGCAGTTAACCTTTGATACCAGTTACTGCGGAAGTAAATTGAAGTTGTTTTACAAGGACGAATCACTGAATTTCTCCCCTCAGAAGCGCCCTGTTATTTATGAATAAAGGCATTTTATTGATACAAATATGAGCCGTCGTCATTGAAATTTGGAACAACGGCTAACTATTAATTAGATGTTTTCTAGTAGTGCTAATTCGTAGTTAAGAATTAGAATTAATTAACGCACCTGGGTTAAATAGGTCGCCTTAACCGTAGTTTTAGCTGCTACTAATGGCAGTTGCAAACGAATGTTTGTATAAGCAGTAGCTGGAGCTGGTTTAATTTCAGCTTTACCGCCAGGGAGGATAACTTTAACTGTGGGGTTCTCAACAAAACTGCGACCGCCATCAATGCTGTAAGTAATTTTGGCTTCTGTATTGGAAATATCAACTGATTTCAGCACATATACCATGCCTTTGGGAATCGGTTGGTTGAGAGTCAAATTTTTGATTGAGCGATCGCTTTTATTTTCGCCATTTAAGGTATAACGCAGCACATCTCCAGGCTGTACTACAGCTTGACCTTGTAATGCTTGCCAAGCAACCTTCTGTTTCCCCTGCTGATCCTTGCTAATAACCTGTTTTTCCGCCCCTAAGCGCAATTGCAACTGTGGTTGATTTTTAATACTTTGAGCAACTACACTTCCTGGTAAGTGATCGATAAATGGTGCGGTAGCAATCAGCGCAAATGCACCCACACCAGCGATAAGAACACCCTTCATGACAAATAACCCCGAAAAACTATTAGATATATGATTCCCATGTTTGTAATCAGGACTTAAGTCCTGACTACAAACTGTGCAGAACTTAGTTAACCTTGCGTCGGAAAGTAAACGTTCTTTGTTGACCTGGTGCTACTTGACCAGTCACACTGTTGACATACCGAGTCACATCAGTGTTGACAGTAGTTCCAGTCTGATCACTACCTGAGGTAGTAGCAGGATTACCATTGAAGAATTGGATAGTACCATTGGGGTCAGTAGCTGAACCAATTATGTTGCTGGTATCAATCTGATTATTTCCATCATTGTCTAATGCCCAGTTATTAGGCGCAGTCACACCATTTTCATTGATGACTACATTGCTGGCGTTCAGGATGATGTTACCGTTACCAGATTGTGGCTCAGAAATGTTGCTGTATTGAATCTGGTACTCAATAATGTTTCCAGGTACAGGACTCTTGTTACTATCACTCAGTTGACCATCAGGCCCAGCTACTGGTTGTCCGTTTTGATCTAGGATTCTGGAGAGTTTCCGCAGTTTCAGGAAGCCAGTATATACACGGTTGATTGTGGTGTTGCGGACGGTTTCTGTACCTAAGCCAGGAGTTCCATCATCCACAAAGGCAGTAATTGGAACTGGGAAACCTCTATCAATATCTGTAGATAATTGAGTGGGATCAGGTAGATCAATTTCCACACCGTAGTTGATGTTTGTTCCTGGTGCGACGTTGGGAATAGTTATGTATTCGCTGGCGAGATCAATAGGGGATTGATCTCCTGTTGTAGCCGGATTGCGATCGCTATCAAAGAGGAACTCAGATCCAGTCCAGACATAGGATCTCGATTCAGAAGCATAAGTAATCGTTACTAATGTACCAACAGGTAAATCAGCATTGTTTCCAGCTGGTGTATTACTTGCCGGTGGGATGGGTACTAAAGAGTAGTTACTAGGAGCGCTACCACTATTTCTGATGGTGTTGGTAAAGGCTACTGGCTGTGGATTTAATGTAGAGTTTGGTTGTGTGCCGAAAGGTACTAAAGAAGATTTGTTAGTAAAGTCGTCATTAGTTCCACCGGAGGGACCAATGGCATTAGGAGCATTGACTGGACCATTGAGAACGGCTGAAGCCACGGGAACTTCTAGCGTGAAGATGTTAGCTTCACCACCTGTACCCACACCAGTGTTATCGTTATTGCCGTCAACTCCTGTTTCTGGGGTAGCTGGACTATCAACGAAACCATCATCGACATCAGCATCAAGTAACCTATCAGGCACACCGTCATTATTGGTATCTGTACCTGGGGGTGGTGTCATGTTGCCCACTTGTCCATCAAAATTGCTGGGGTTTTGGTCTCCAGACTCATCGTATACAGGGAAGTTATTCCCAGGGGTTTGACCAAACAATTGAGCAATGTTGGCAACATTTAAAGATGTACCAGCAAAGTTGGATTCGACTCTTAAATTAATAATAAAATTATTAACGGTTTGATTGGGTGCAACAGATGTAACTGTAGCAGTGTTGTTGATAAAACCAACACGGGTGACTGTACTCAAGTTTGCTGGTGCTGTTGTCGTCCACGCCGCAGCATTAGCATCTGTTGTAATTGGTGATGTCGTATATACGGCTGTCCATCCGTTGGGAGCGCTTACTGATGCCAAATCTGTGCCGGTAGGAATGGCATCGGAAACTAAGATGTGCGGAACATTAGGTATTCCATCAAGATTAATACCTCTACCTTCCAAGGCGGCTGGAGTGATACCCTGTCCTGTAGGGTCATTGCCTTCAACTCGCAAACTCAACCCATAGGTAAGTGTGTCATCTGTAATTGAGTTAGTTGTCCCCCCATTGTTGTAAGCAGTACGTGTCTTGAGAACTGTGGCTAAAGAGTAGGTTTTAACGCCTCCACCTACTTGAACATTAATAGATGTATCACTAGCTTCCCTAGTGCCGTTCACAGGTGCGCCATCTACTTCATCAGTCACACTACCGTTGGGATTATCTACAGTGTAAACGTCACCACCATCAGGACTACGCAAAACGTTTTGAGCATTAGCAGGGGTATTACCTAACTTAACCGTAATAACGTCACCGCTTTGAGCGCCTGGCTGTACAGTAACGGGGACTCTAACTAATACCTGACCGCCGACAGCAATGTTGGGAACAATGGCCTCAGAACCAGTGATGTTAACCCAGGTTACGCCGTTGTCGATACTATATTGCAGATTGTTGAGTGTACCGTTGTTAGGTAATGTCCCGGAAACTGTGGCTGGCCCCGTTGTTGTTGCCAAGTTGGGTATACGGAACTGGGTGGGGTCGTTACCGACGTTGGTGATGGTGTAATTGAAGATTAAGAGATCATTTTCTTCAATCGTACCGCCGTTGTTGTCTACTAAACCTGTGTAGTCTACTGTAATACCTGCCACTTCTGCCACTGTTACAGTTACAGTGTTGGAAGTTGTATTCAGGGGTACATTGGGATTGTTGGGGTCTTCGTAAGTAGCAGTCGCTTCGTTTCTGATAGATGTACCCGCCTTAGTTCCTTCTGCTAGTGCAGGCGTAGTAAATGGGAAAATGCCGCTTGCTAAAAATGCCGTGGCGACTAAAGCACGGTAAATTTTTGACTTTCCAGTCTTGTGAGCCTTTTGGTGGAAATTCATTTGATTTGGTTATTTGGTTGAGTGCTGCCTGATAAATTTCGAGAACAAGTGAATCTAAGATATGCCTGAGATAAGGAAACTATCGGTGTAATTTGTATCGCAGTCACCCGGCGATACGAACTAATCTCAAAGTAATAAAGATTACCCAAATCTTTCTAGTCTAGTTCCTATAAGAAAGTGTGTTTACAGATGTAAACGGAAGTCTTATGTAGGGCGTTAACTGTAACTAGTTCTACTTAAATTTAGTTCTATTGGCTGAATTAGAGTTGAATGATGGCCGCAGAGCGATCGCTCAATAGTAAAAACTTAAGACAATCGCCTCAGATTTTAAAACAGTTAAACTACTGGGATTAAATAATATAAGTTCCCAAAAGCCAGTTTTTTACTTAAGTAATTACGGAAAAACATCTCTGTATTTATAACCAATCAAATGGTCTTAAATTAGTAATATTTTTGACTCAAAAATATAATAACTGCTTTTTCCGGAACATAAGCCCCCGGCAGATACCCGACAAAAATTATCGGGTATGTTTGACTAGTGTTTTTACCCGTGTTACTATCAACGGCAGTTGACGGACAAACAGGGAAAGCTAGTTATATGACGCAGGCAACATCTACACCCACCCAAACAAGCAATGCCACTCTTTCAGCTTTGAAGTGTAAGGAATGTGGCGCAGAATATGAACTGAAGGCTACTCATGTGTGTGAGTACTGCTTTGGGCCGTTGGAAGTGAAGTATGACTACAATGCCTTGCGTCTCTCTGTGACCCGTGAAAAAATCCAAGCTGGGCCAAACTCAATTTGGCGTTATCGCCCCTTCCTACCCGTCACAACTGACAATGTAATTGATGTGGGAACGGGTATGACTCCCCTGGTACGTTCCCATCGTCTTGCCCGTCGCCTGGGTCTAAACAAGCTTTACATCAAAAATGATGCGGTGAATATGCCCACCCTCAGCTTTAAGGATCGGGTGGTGTCCGTCGCCCTTTCTCGCGCTAGAGAGTTGGGATTTACCACAGTTTCTTGTGCTAGCACGGGTAACTTAGCAAATTCTACAGCTGCGATCGCCGCCCATGCCGGTTTAGATTGCTGCGTGTTCATCCCCGCAGACTTAGAAGCAGGGAAAATTCTGGGTAGCTTAATCTACAGTCCTACCCTCATGGCAGTGAAAGGTAACTACGACCAAGTAAATCGCCTCTGCTCGGAAGTGGCTAATACACATGGTTGGGGCTTTGTCAATATCAACTTGCGCCCATACTATTCCGAAGGTTCCAAAACTTTGGGCTTTGAAGTGGCTGAACAACTAGGCTGGGAACTACCTGATCATGTTGTTGCACCTTTGGCTTCTGGTTCATTGTTCACCAAAATCTATAAAGGCTTCCAAGAGTTTGTGGAAGTTGGTTTAGTGGAAGGTAAGAAAGTCCGCTTTAGTGGCGCGCAGGCGGAAGGTTGTTCACCCATTGCTCAAGCCTTTAAAGAAGACAGAGACTTTATTAAACCCGTGAAACCGAATACAATTGCCAAATCAATTGCGATCGGTAATCCAGCAGATGGCGTTTATGCTGTTGATATCGCTAAGAAAACTGGCGGTAATATTGAATCAGTAAATGATGCAGAAATTATCGAAGGCATCAAATTACTGGCAGAAACAGAAGGCATATTTACAGAAACAGCTGGTGGTACAACCGTTGCTGTGCTGAAAAAATTGGTAGAAGCCGGCAAAATTGATCCAGATGAAACTACCGTGGTTTACATTACTGGCAATGGTTTGAAAACCCAAGAAGCTGTACAAGGCTATGTTGGCGAACCTTTGACAATTGATGCCAAGCTCGATAGTTTTGAGCGTGCTTTAGAGCGTTCACGTACCCTCGACCGCTTAGAATGGCAACAAGTCCTCGTTTAGTAATTAGTCAGTGGTCATTAGCAACTAACAACTGACCACTGTCAACTATCAACTGACCAATCATTTATTAACTATGGCTGTAAAAGTTTTAGTCCCCACCGCTCTGCAAAATTTCACAAATAATCAAGCTGCTTTAGAATCTAGTGGTAGCAGTATTGCAGAACTCCTAGATTCTTTAGAAAAAAGCTTTCCCGGTATTAAAGCGCGGTTGTGCGATGACAATGGACAGCCACGGCGTTTTTTGAATTTATACGTCAACAGCGAAGATATCCGCTTTTTAGATGGGACAGCTACACCGTTGAAAGATGGTGATGAAGTCAGTATTGTCCCTGCTGTAGCGGGTGGTTGAGGTTTATCCATACTTTTTCCCCTAATTGTGGGGGAGAAAGTTATATATTATTAATATTAAACTTGAGTAAGTTTTTGTAACCAGTAACTATTATCATCAATGGTGAGGATGATTCTTTCGTAAGATTCATTCTGTAGCTCGATATTTAAATAGCTATCATCTCGATTTACATACCAAAACTCTTTACCTCGTTCAGTATAATAAGTACCCGCTTTGATTATCCCCGGAATAAAGCTACCTGGTGCGCGTAGTTCTTTCCAACTACTTTGAGGTTTAGCGATTGTCACTTGCTTGATATTCGCTAAGGGTATTAGCCAAAGTTTTTGGAACCGAACAGCCAGTAATTGCTCTTGCCATGTAAATTCTAGTCGTAATTTGTCCTCAACTATATTCAACAGCATTTCCACCCCTTCCTGACTATTTTTACTTCTATTGTTATCCCAAGACCTTTGTTTGTGGATATATTCAATGAAATTATTCCCGAATTTTGACTGAATATAAATTGATTAGCCAAACTTGGTAGTTGTAGTAGATAAATAAATTGAAAAATGATTAATAGCAACTTAGAACAGTTTGCCAGTGACAATTACGCGGGTATTTGTCCAGAAGCAATGGACTACATGATTAAAGCTAATCAAGGTAGTGCGCCAGCTTATGGAAATGATGAATGGACACAAAAAGCAGCAGACTATTTTCGAGAACTTTTTGAAATTGATTGCGAAGTATTTTTTACTTTTAACGGTACAGCTGCAAATTCATTATCTTTAGCTGCGCTTTGTCAGTCATATCACAGCGTGATTTGTCATGAGACAGCACATATAGAAACAGATGAATGTGGCGCACCAGAGTTTGCTTCTAATGGTTCTAAGCTGTTACTCGCTAAAGGCGAAAATGGTAAGTTAACACCACAGGAGATAGAGTCTGTAATCACGAAACGGGCTGATATTCATTATCCTAAACCAAAAGTTATTAGTATTACTCAAGCTACAGAATTAGGAACTTTGTATTCTATAGAAGAACTTTTAGCTATTAAAGAAGTTGCCCACAAGTATCAATTAAAAATTCACATGGACGGCGCGCGCTTTGCCAATTCAGTCGCAGCCATGAATAAAAGTCCAGCAGAGATGAGTTGGAAAAGTGGTGTGGATGTATTGTGTTTTTGCGGGACAAAAAATGGTATGGCATTAGGGGAAGCAATTATATTTTTTAACCGAGCCTTGGCAGAAGACTTTGATTATCGTTGCAAACAAGCGGGACAATTAGCATCAAAAATGCGGTTTATTTCTGCGCCGTGGTTAGGTTTGTTAGAAACTGGCGCGTGGTTAAAAAATGCTCGATACGCGAATCAATGTGCGGCTTATTTAGAGAATGAATTGTTAAAGATAGAAGGTGTGGAAATTATGTTTCCCCGTGAAGCTAATGCAGTTTTTGTTAAACTGCCAGAGCAAGTTATTAATGACTTAAAAGCAAAAAATTGGCTATTTTATACTTTCATAGGGGTGGGTGGCGTACGCTTTATGTGTTCTTGGAATACTACCAAAGGCAGAATTGATGAATTGATTGGAGATATTAAAACAGGATTGGGCTAAATTGTGGCGACTAGTAGCAGTTAATTTATAAATAAAAATAAGTAATACAAATACATAAGATTTTTTGACTACTGTGTATTGATTATTCTCTATTTATCTCATGACTGAATAACTAATAACTATTGACTGGCTATCCTATGTCAAAATGAAGGTAATTTATTACCTAAAGGTAAGCGATCGCTCGACAAGCTAGACAAAGGATAACCTGAGCAATGGCAGATCCAACCAATCAAAATCAACCGGGAGACGCAGTTCCCAGCACTGTTGACCAAAAAGCCCCCACTGTCGCTGAAGAAAACGCCCCCAGCACTAGCGAACCAGTAGCGACAAACCTTCCTACTGCCAACACGCCAGATCCCCAAGCAGCGAACCCGAAGACTAACCCCAATGCTGCTGCACCTCCTAAGGAAGAAAAACCAGCCGCAGCCGCTAAAGCTGCGAAGAAAGAGAAAGCCCCATCTGTGGAAGACAAGCCATTTGTAGAGTTCATGGAGCAAGACTACTTGCCGGCTTTGCAAAAGGCAATTACTGCGGAAGGAGTTAAAGATTTACAGCTTTCTTTCGCCAAGCAAAAGCTACCCATTGCTGGTTTGTCATCGGCGGAAGAATACTGGCAAGTAATTGGTAGTTGGCAAAACGGTCAACGCCAATTTAATGTGTATTTCCCTGATGAAGATATCCAGGGCAAAAAAGGTTTTTCTTGCAATGAAGGCAGAAGACCAAGCACCCTAGAGTCATTTTTAATCGATGAGCGCAAAATTACACTGGATATGTTGGTATCTCGTCTGGTGTATCGCTTAAACGGTCAGAAGTGGTTGGGGAGAAACTAGGTTTTTTTAGATTACCGACTTCTTCAAGCAGTCGGTAATCTGAGTCCTAGTTAAGTTCATAAAAGTGATAGGTGACGGCTCCAGTAATGGGGTCGTTGTCTATTTTGACGTAACCTGATTTCAGCATTTCCTTGAGCGTGGCTTCTACTTCTGTAAAGCTGGCTCCCGTGGCTTTGACTCCTTGAGTCACAGTTAAACTACCGCCTTTGGTTTCTGCGGCTTCAATTAATTTGACTATCAGTTGGTCTTTGGTTAAACGCTGGGTTTGGGATGTAGTGATTGGCTGATTTAGGGGTACACCTAAGGGAGACACACCAGCTTTTAGTCTCAGTTGCTGTTCATATTCGTCAACCATACCAGGCATGAGAAACAAATCCACAAACTGCCCGATGCCAAATACGCCCCCTGTGCATAGCCACAACAAACCAGTGCCAATTTTGCCGTTGTAGAGCCGATGTAGTCCTCCTAAACCAAAAAACCAGGCCGCACTCAAAATGTAAGAGACAAGCACACGGTCTTTCTGCTGATGATTAACAGTCATGTTGTGGTTAACCCCTTGGATTTACGCTTGTTTTCTGGGATAGTGTCTTGTTGCTGTTTTGTTTGAGAGCTGCATATCAGCTACGCTGGGAAAAATGCGATCGCCTAATGCACAGAAATATTTGATAATTCTACTAACTCAATTGTAGTTAAGTACCCCCACTCGCCTTTGTTCCCTGCTCTGGCAAAGACGCTACGCCAATGCTGAGAGTGAGGATTTGCCCGATACGTTAACCACCAAATTCCCCCCATCGATTCCGCAAATGTTGAACTATTGTTGCAACTCTTAACGTTTTGCCTACCAGTTTACCTCTGCACCTTGGTAGACTGAATTTTATACAAACTAATTATTGTCGGCTGTTGCGCTTTGTGAGAGCCTAAACTTGGTTCTTCGGGTGTACTCAAGATAATCAAGACAAAAGAGCAATTAGGACATGGTAGATTCCCTAAAAAAACCAGGCTTTGAAGAAATCCGTCCGGGCGTTAAAGTCCCGGCAAAAGAAACTCTATTAACACCCCGGTTTTACACCACTGATTTTGATGAGATGGCACGGATGGACATCTCCGTCAATGAAGACGAGTTACTAGCCATTCTGGAAGAATTCCGGACTGACTATAACCGCCATCACTTTGTTCGGGATGCCGAGTTTGAAAAATCCTGGGATCACATTGACGGGGATACTCGCCGCTTGTTCGTAGAATTTCTCGAACGGTCTTGTACAGCAGAATTCTCCGGCTTTTTGCTTTACAAAGAACTCGGTCGCCGTTTGAAAGATAAAAGCCCAGTTTTGGCAGAGTGCTTTAACCTCATGTCACGGGACGAAGCGCGTCATGCAGGCTTTTTGAACAAAGCGATGTCAGACTTTAACCTGTCTCTTGACTTAGGGTTTTTAACTAAGAGCCGTAACTATACCTTCTTTAAGCCAAAATTCATTTTCTACGCTACCTACCTTTCAGAAAAGATTGGTTACTGGCGCTATATCACCATTTATCGCCACTTGGAAGCACATCCAGAAGACAGAATTTATCCAATTTTCCGGTTCTTTGAGAACTGGTGTCAGGATGAAAACCGTCACGGAGATTTCTTTGATGCCATCATGAAATCTCAGCCACAAATGTTGAACGACTGGAAGGCGAAACTGTGGAGTCGTTTCTTCCTGTTGTCGGTGTTTGCGACGATGTATCTCAATGATATTCAACGTAAAGACTTCTACGCTTCCATCGGTTTAGATGCACGAGATTACGACATCTACGTGATTAAGAAGACCAATGAAACCGCAGGTAGAGTATTTCCAGTAATTCTGGATGTGGATAGCCCAGAATTTTACGAACGCTTAGATATATGTGTTGAGAATAGCGAAAAATTGAGTGCGATCGCTAGCTCTAATACTCCTAAGTTCCTGCAATTCTTCCAGAAATTACCAGTATTAGCATCTACTGGCTGGCAATTATTACGCCTGTACTTGATGAAACCAATTGATGCTGTTTCTGCCCAAGGCGCAGCGCGTTAAGTTGTAACATTTTTTTCAATGCTCAGTGGTTCTGTTTTACACAGAGCCACTTTTTTTATGTCAAAAATCTACTAGAAGACGCGATTCATCGCGTCTCTACAAATGGTTTATACGTAAGTCCTCATCTCATCAATATCACCCTCAAGGGTACTGTCAGTATATGGGGATCAGCCGTTAGGTTAGTTATGTAGTTTCCCAGTAAACAATTGTATGACAGACCTAATAGACCCATCTCAAATTATTGTTAGACCAAGACCAACTTTACTTTCAACTTTTGAATTGTTGGTGAAACCAATTGCTCCTGTTGGTTCTGGCCCTAGTGTTGTAGCGCGTACGGTTATCCAAGGTTACTTTTTAACCATTGCCAATACCAGTAACTCAGATATCAAAGTACGGTTACAATTTACTGCCACAACCCCAGAATTAGATTTAACTAATACTGTTACTATCACCGATGTTCAAGGTGTAAACGACTTTTCTGACCTCACCCCTATTGTTGGTGATCCCAAAAGATTTATCTTTAATTTAGGTATTGGTGCTAACGACACAGCTTTATTTACCCTGTTGCCTGATGTCAGCAAACCAGAGGTAATCAAAGCTAACTCTCTGGAAGTCCGGGGCTATGTGGAAATTGCTTTAACATCTCCATCTGGTTCTGTGAGGTTGTTGCTGACACCAGAACACCGTGGTACATTTGTACCGCAAAACTTTGATGCTGTTCGCGCTCCTGATTTTGACCAATTAGTTTATGCTTTGCCTACATCCACCGGACAAAGTGAGTTTACCCTGACAGGCCCTGCCAAACCTAACAAGGAATTCAAGTTAGAAATTAAAGAGATTGAGAAACTAGTTGAGAACAAACTGGCAGAAACATTACCAGTAACACCCCAGGCACAAATACCAAATGACCTACAGCGAGTTATCGGTCTGATGGCTCAACGTCTGGATGAGTTAGAACAACGTACTGTCAGTAACGGCAATGGACGCGCTTTTATCCAAGCGGAGGAACGCCCTAGCGTTGGTCACCACGTAGTTAATCAATAGGGGCAGTATTCATGATAGTAATTGTCGCCAGTCGCCACGATAAAGCCGCCGAGGCACTGGCTCTTCGTTGGATGGCTTATGATGCCAAACTGTTAACAGTTGAAGATTTTTCGGTAGCGGGATGGCGACATTACTTAGATTCTCCCCTTGATTCTACAGCTGTAATTGGTGGGCAGGCGATCGCAGTTGCCAAAATTACTGGCGTTCTCACCCGCCTACCTTACCTTCCTGAACAGGAATTACTGCACATTGCCCCAGAAGACCGCGCCTATGTGGCAGCAGAAATGAATGCTTTCCTCGTTTCTTGGTTATCTGGGTTACCATGTCCCGTTTTAAATCGACCAACGCCAACATATTTACTAGGGCCTAATTGGCGACCACAGCAATGGGCTTATGCAGCCGCTCAAATTGGTATACCTGTGCGTCCGGTCAGACGACAAGTGACATTATCTGCGCCTATCCAGGCTCAAGTTTTAGAAAAACCACCTGTAACTGTGACCGTTGTGGGTCATCGTTGTCTTGGCCAGGTAGATGATAACCTGGCGAATCATGCCAAACGCCTCGCTTGTGCGGCGAAGGTTGACCTGTTGACAGTGCAGTTTAGCAGCAGTGAAGCTAACGCAGAGTTTTTAAATGCTGAGTTGTGGGCTGATATTTCTCACCCAGAAATATGTGATGCCATTTTGGAACATTTGAGTGGAGGGGATGGCAAATGTTGATTTTGTTGTGGGGACTTCCTGAGGATTCACCTTTAGCCGCCGTTTACTCAGAATTGATAAGTCTGGGCATTCCCACCATACTGCTGAACCAACGAGATATTTTAGCAACAGAAATTGAATTATTTGTGGGGGAATCAGTGCAAGGTGTGCTTCGGACTCCACAGCAAACAATTGACCTGAGTGCAGTCACGGCTGCTTACATTCGCCCCTACGACTCACGTCGCCTACCCCAAATAGAACAAGCTGGTATCCATAGTTTAGCTTGGCAGCAGGCGATCGCGATCGATGATACTTTGTTATGTTGGTCGGAAATAACCCCAGCCTTGGTAATTAACCGTCCCGCCGCGATGGCTCCTAATGGTTCCAAACCCTACCAACTAGAGCAGATTCGTCAGCTAGGCTTCCAGATTCCGGCAACCTTAGTGACTACAGACCCCAAGGCTGTGCAAGCCTTTTGGCAACAACATGGCAATATTATTTACAAGTCCATCAGTGGTATTCGCAGCAAAGTCTCCCGCCTCAACCCAGAACATCTAGAACGCCTGGCCAATGTATCCTGGTGTCCGACTCAGTTCCAGCAGTATATCCCTGGTAGAGATTATCGAGTTCATGTAGTGGGTACAGAAGTTTTTGCTAGTGAAGTGATTTCCCCAGCCGATGATTATCGTTATGTAGCCCAAAATGAAGAGTCTACAGTTATCCGCCCTGGTGAAATTCCCCAAGAGGTAGAAGCAAAATGTCTGGTCTTAGCTCAAGCCATCAACTTACCCCTTTGCGGTATAGATTTACGCCAAACACCAGAAGGTGAATGGTACTGCTTTGAAGTCAATCCTTCCCCTGGGTTTACCTACTATGAATATGCTACCAGTCAACCGATTAGTAGAGCGATCGCTCATTTACTCGCAGCAGGTAAAATAGATACGGCAATTACTGAAAAGCACGGGAGCAAATTACCAAAAATCACCGTCAGCAACACTTAAAAACCATCCAGATGTCATACCAATGCTTAAAGGTTTGAGAAGCCAACTACCACTGCTGTTAACATTCTGCTTATTCACAAGCCTGCTACCTGCTTCTGGCTCAGTTTTATGTTCTGCTGTTGCCTATGAGGGATATGAAACAGCAGGTAGTCAAGGTACTGATGGGCGGGAGGGTAGAAATGGCCGTGATGGAGACAATCAAACTATCTTTGTTGATGGTTCACCAGTAAATCTTGACCTATCTGGTGAAGACGGTGAAGACGGTGAAGATGGTGAACGAGGCGACAGACCTGATTGTGGGAAGCAACCCAACAACCCCAGCTATGACATTCATGCACGTCATGGCGGTGCAGGTGGGAATGGTGGCGCAGGTGGAAATGGCGGTAACGGTGGTTGGCTGACTGTTTACTACGCAAATTTGGCAGACTTGCGAAAAATTTTTGTGCGTGCAACTTCTGGAGACGGTGGGCGAGGTGGTCGGGGTGGTAATGGTACGGCTGGTTGTAATTGTCGGCGACGCAATTGGGAGATAGAAACCTGTAAAGGTACTCCGGGTACTGCTGATTATAAATGTACAAAGAAACGCTACAGGTGTTACGACGGCCAAGATGGGCGTGATGGTAGTGATGGAAAGAACGGTGAAAGAGGGCGTTTAGGAATTCTCAGTATTGTTAATAGCAAGGAACCTTTAGCTGCTGACAATCCCACCTTGACACTAAATTTGGCGGAAATTCCAGGGAAAAAGTTAAATCTATCGAAAAACAAATGGAATCTGCGACCAGGCTCAACTTCTTTGCTTGCACCTGGTTCTGTTATTGGTGATGAGTACCGAGAATTTACCCAGCGTTTAGAACAAACTGTGCAAATAGTCTGGCAAGAGAAACAACCCATCAGCAGTTTTGCTAATCAAAGCCTGACTGTAAGTTTAAATGACGATAAACAAGTAGAAGTCAATTTCCCGGAAGATTTGTGGTTAGCTGGTAGCACCAGTAGCCAGGCTAACTTGACAACATTCACTGTCAACCATGCTATTCCCAGACAAGATGTGACGCGGTTAGCTGTGGCAGAATTTGCCGATGCGGGAGAAAAGCTGAACTTAAAAATCGTTGATTTAGCTGGGAAATCTGATGCACTTGAAACTCAGTTTCGCGTCAAATTCAGGACAAAAGATAACTCCGGTGGCTTTTCTGACTACAAAACTGTATATGAAGGTGATATCCCCAAAGAACTTGTCACCCGTGACTATAATCGTTTTACCTTGGCTTTGGGTAAGTTAAAAATTCCCTCTGATGCCCTAACTCCTGGCATAAATGTTGATATTGAAATATTAGCTACCCGTTCTTTGGCTGGACGTTCTGCCAAGCAGAGGATTAATTGGCAAGGGGCAATTCGTCGAGAAAGATAGAGCGGAAAGGGATACTCCTGAGGAATATAGGTCACAAGTCACGACGAAGAGGGAAAGAGGTTTTTTCTCTCATTCGTAGTGTGAGCAAATCATATTAGATACTTAATTAATTGGGTAATTTCCCTGAACTTCATACTTTCTTTACAGGAATCACCAGAAAACTGGCTTTTCTTCACCTGAAAAACAAAGTAGCTGCTTACTAGAGGGATTACACTGAGTCTGGATAAAATTTAACCAAACCACGTTGATAAATTCTATGTACAAATAATATTACCTAAGTTGTGAGATTCTGATTCTTCTCTGCGCTAGCTTGATGAGCTGAGGAGATAAATTAGAGATTCATCTGACTTATGTTGATGGGAAAGTCACTAGCTTTTGAAAATGATCCGGATAAGAATTTCATAATCCATAAACAGGATACTATGAAGAGTTTATATTTGTATACTGATTTTTATATTAAGGATGGTAGACTTACTGAGGTGCAACTCTTTTAGATAAATTGATTGTGGTGTTCCATTACATAGGAAATAATTCTTATCACTACGTAAGTGTGAAGGATTGATCAGTACTGAAATTTCGTAATCTACTCATGCTCAAATACTGAGAAAATATTATGAGAGACCACTTGCATAATGAAAAAGGCAAGTTTTACTGGAAAATCCTCCTGAAATTGATGATATATGGTACTTGTTCAACAGTACTATTCACGGCTAGTATCGTAATTGTTAAATCCCTGTTTTTCTACTTTAATTCTATTACCAAGTCTAGTTATCCTACTTCAGTTCCTTGGATAGACAGCCAGTATGAATGTGAGTATACAGGTAGGACTTGGAATGAAAATCAGTGTTGGGATAAAGAACAAAGTCCTTGGTTTTGAATACCTTGCTTCTATAGTTAACTGGATTGTCGCCAATGTATTGGTATTTCCACATTATCAGGTAAGCGAGTCGTGCGATCGCCTATGGCAATACTAACTTGTTGAGGTTTTAAATTTTTGACTCCTGTGAGAATTGCTCCGGCTAATTTAACATCACAAAAGTTAGTATCAGATAGGTTAGCCCCTACGAGATTGCACTGAGAAAGATTGGCTTGATAGAGGCTGGCTCTTTGTAAATTTGCTCCCATCAAATTGGCTTTACACAAATCTGCTTCCGTCAAACTGGCCTCAGTGAAGTCAGCAAATAACATCTCTGTTTGTTGTAACTTAGCTGCATTTAAATTCGCTTCAGCAAGATTAGCACCGTTGAGATTTGCACCCTGTAAATTTGCGCCAATGAGACCACAAAGATATAAGTTAGCCTTACCAAGTTTGGCTCCTTGTAGGTTAGCTAAGAACAGCTTTGCACCAGAAAGATTAGCCAATTTCAATATTGCGTGTTGCAAATTGACTTTATAAAGATTAGCACCTGGCAAGTTAGCTGCACGCAGACTTGCACCCATAAGATTAGCACCGCGTAAATTTGCACCACCAAGTTCCGCACGATTCAAATTTGCGCCTTGTATGTTTGCACCTTGCAAATTTGCTTTCAAAAAATTAGCCTCAAACAGAATAGAACCAGCCAGTTCTGCACCCTCAAGATTTGCTCCACTGAAATCACAACCCCGCAAATCTGCTCCGCGAAAATCACAACCCCGTAAGTCCGCTCGTTGTAAATTTGCTCCCAATAGTTCTACTCGCCTGAGATTAATATTACGCAAATCAAGTCGTTTATCTCCCTCCTCTTGTAAGTAGTTACGTCTACCCACAACCGTCAGAGCCACTTGAATATCCCTACGGATTTTTGGTGATTCTTCATGAACATTCAAGCGCAACTGTGTTGTTCGGCGCTCGCCTTGCTTATACCGACCCAGGGGGGTTAGCTGTGATTCATCTTCCTTTTGCTCTTGTTCTTCTCGAACAGAAGCATTCTCTCGAATAAATGCTGTCAGAATTTCGATAACTGTCCAGTGTTCTTGGGGAAAATCTTGGGCGACTTTTTCTAACACATAAATTGCCCCTGTGCGGGTTTCAATTTTGTCGTGTCCAAGCTGGGTAACAGCAGTCATCAGACGTTCTGAAATTAATCTATCTTCAGATAGTTTGGCATTTTGAATGCTGATTTCTAAATTTTTTTCAGCAGCCAAAGCACTTTTAATAATGACATCTACGCGCTTGGCTGCATAGTAAGCATTAATCATTACACCCAAGCCCAAAAAAATGATGGCAGTAATTGTTAGTGCTTGATTTCTAGATTGTAATTTTTGCTGTATGGTCAACCCTTGAGGATTGGAAGATGCAAATAAAATCACAGCTATAGTAACGGCAAATATCACGGTTATGCCAATCAACCAACGCCATAATTTGTCTGTCTTATTAGCAGGCATAATCGTATCATTCCTTACCACACACAATTAATACTCATGTGTTTTTCAGAAAATAATACACCATTTAAATCTAAATTTAAATATGGTACTGAGTGCATTAATTGATGCGTTGATAAGTAGAGGAATGGGTAATTTAATAATTATTTAAGAATTTAGAAGTCAGAATCCCGTTGAGAATGAGAAAGTAAAGAATTTACATCTGATTCATTCTGATATATTGATTCTGGATGGAAAATGTTTACAGAATTATTATCTATTAGAAGTGTCGGCCGTAGTAAATTTTGCTTCTCGTAGATTTGCCCCGTTAAATATTGCCTCATGTAAAATTACTTCCTGTAAATTAGCTAAATATAAATTTGCTCCTGCCAAATTTGCCCCCGTGAGATTTGCACCGACTAGGTTTGCAGCACTAAGGATGGAGCCAGATAAATTTGCCCCAGCTAAGTTAGCACCAGAAAGGTTGGCGGCGGTTAAAATTGCCCCACAGAGATTGGCTTGTAATAAATTTGCACCAGCGAGATTAACACGATAGAGATTCGCGTTTTCTAGATTGGCTTTGCTGAGATTCGCTCCCGCTATATCGATATGGCTCAAATCTAATTGTTGATTTTCTGGGTCTTGCGTTGTATCCCTATGAGCAATCACAGTTAAAGCAGCTTGAATTTCTGCATCAATTGATGATGTTAGCTGTGCGGACGAGATATTATTAGCACAATTGTGGATAAAATTACTGAGAACTTCCATGATTAGCCAGTGCTGTTTTGGATAATCATGGGCTATTTGCTTTAACTCATAAATGGCTTTGAGCCTGGTTTCTATTGTTTGATTGTGGTGCAAGTCTCTTATAGCTTCTTGTAAGCGTTGGGTGATGCTATTCCGCTCACCACAGGCGATCTTTTTTTGACCAGAAAAAACTATCCTATCAATGAGATTCTCTATTAAATTGTTGTGTTGTATCTTTCCTGCAACTGTACGATAAACATTAAAAATCATGGTTAACATAATTAAAGATAATATTTAATATCCATCATGAACGGCGGACACCAGGACAGATGAAAAAACCCGTCTTTATTTCCCTAAGTTCCCTGCGGGACGATTATCCGTAGCTTGCTTCGCTGCCTGCCCAGCTTTACGGCCAACTAACCCTGCCTTTTTTCAGTTAGAAACCACCTGCTATTTTGCATATATTTTTTGATTTTTAATATTCGTAAATATAATTATAATTATCGAAAATACAGAACAAATATTACTTCTTCTGGCAGAAGATATCAATTACAAAAGCATCTGTTACTATAAATGAAATATGTACTAATATGTTTTTTTACTTTAACAAATGCTGCAAAATTTACAGCCACTTACGCATAATTTAGTACTAATTGGTGGAGGTCATACTCATGCTATTGTACTCAGAATGTTTGGCATGAAACCTCTATCTGGAGTACGTTTAACTTTAATTACTCCGTCCGTTGAAACACCATACTCTGGAATGTTACCAGGACATATTAGCGGTGTTTACAACCATGATGAATGCCATATTAACTTGCAAAGATTAGCTAACTTTGCTCAAGCGCAATTGTATATTGATACAGCAGTTGACCTGGATTTGAAAAACTACAAGGTGATTTGTGCTAGTCATCAGGCAGTAGATTTCGACTTGCTGTCTATCGATATTGGAAGCACTCCAGCCACAATGTCTGTATCCGGTGCAGCAGAATATGCAGTTCCGGCTAAACCAGTGTCGCAATTACTAGAACATTGGTATCAGATGCTAGATAGTGTAGTTCAAAAACCGCAAATCAACAGGAGTATTGCGATCGCCGGCGGTGGTGCAGGTGGTGTAGAATTGGCACTATCAATGCAGGCGCATCTACACCGCATCTTCAAACAAGCCCAACAACCCCTAAGTAATCTGGAAATTCATTTATTTCATCGCCAAGCCGAACTGATGTCCCATCATCACCCATCAGTGCAACGTCAAGTCAAACAAGTTCTCATGGCACGGGGTGTTAAGCTTCACTTGAAGGAAACAGTTTCTCACATTGCACCCTCTACCGACACCCAAGACGAAGAACTATTAGAAGTTCAATGTGAATCTGGCATCAAAGTAAATTGCCATAAAATTTTTTGGGTAACCCAAGCCTCAGCCCCCCAATGGTTAAAAGCCACAGGATTAGCCACCGATGAGAGGGGCTTTATTTTAGTTGAGGACACATTACAATCGCCCACACACCCAGAGGTATTTGCAGCTGGTGACATCGCCACAATGATTCATCATCCCCGCCCAAAAGCAGGGGTATTTGCTGTACGCCAAGGTAAACCCTTATTCGACAACCTCAGGCGGAAATTAAGGGGACAACCGCTCAAACCCTACAAACCACAGCAACAATATTTAAGTTTAATTGGTACAGGTGACAAACGAGCGATCGCTACCAAAGGTTGTATCACTTTACCACCCCATCAATTATGCTGGCAATGGAAGGACTGGCTTGACCGTCGCTTTATGCAGCAATTCCCATGAGAAAATTCCACAACTGACGCATCAAGGTTTGGAGAAGGGTATAGGGGTGTAGGGGTGTAGGGGAGCCAGTTGCGTGGGCGGGTTTCCCGACTTGAGCAAACTGGCGTGTATAAATGTTTGAAACCCTTACATCCTTACACCCGGTCTCAACAGAAAATCTGAGTGCGTAAGTCCTACATATAAGACAAGGTTTAAAATGGCTGATATGAGAGCCAAAATTGAAAATCAAGTCCTATTTCTGCATCATGAAGACTTACCAGAGTTTAAAAAAGGCGGTTCTGTAGTTAGAAACTCCTATTTTTGGGCGCTACGTTCAATTGCTGGTAGAGCCTCCCGTTATCGTGACTGGGAATATGAGCCAGAAGTGTGGCTAGCACTAGCGCGAATGCTGTTGTCTTTCTCCGAGTCGGGATATTTGGGTTATCGAGAAACTATATTAGAGTTTCCTTTATCACAAGGGGAAATTCCTGATTTATTACGAGATGTCGCTACCTGGGAATAAGGAGAACAGCGTAAATATAGAGGTTTGCAGTTGAGTCCAATATAGACCCAACCCTCAACCTCTTCCTTACACAGCTTTAAAGCCTCTCGCCTTGTAGGAGATAAGTTTGCAGAGAAGTTAAATACTAGAACTTAAACCCAAGCGAAAAGTAAACCCAGGACTATAAATACGATTCACTCGCTCATATTGTTCACCTAGTAAATTTTCTAAGTAAACTGTTAGTCCTAAAGTACGAGTTAAGGGGATGCGACCACTCAAATCTAAATTGACAAAAGATGAGACGAAATCTGTAGTTGTCTCACCTGGTCGGTTGAAAAAGGCTCTACGAGCGCCACTATTGTAGGTAACATACAAATTAGCCTGCCAACCTGAGTTTTGATAACCTACACCAGTTTGCAATACAGAATAGGGAATCATCCCCAACTGTAAACCTCTTTCTGAACCTGTCTTAATTTGGGCATCTGTATAAGTGTAGTTGAGAAAAGTTGACCAGTTATTAGCAACTTTTAATTGCAGTGCGGCTTCTAAACCATTGGTATCGACTAAGCCAATATTTGCCCATCTTCCAGCCACAATTCCTAAGCGATTATTCAGACTGCTGCCAAAATAGGTAAACTGTCCTGTTAAATTATCAGCAAGCTTGACATCTACCCCCGCAGTCCAAGAGGAACCTGTTTCCGGCTCTAAATCGGGGTTTGGTTCCCAACCATGAACTGTATCATAAACGTACAACTGGTCTAAACCTGGGTTGCGCTGTCCTCCAGCCCAACTACCACGCATAGCAATTAATGGTGTAATGTCGTAACGTAAGCCCACACTAGGGTTAAGATAATTGCCAAACTGACCATCAAAACTTTGTCTCAGTCCTAAATCTAACTGAAAACTATTGCTCAGATTCCATGTATTCACAGCAAATAAAGCTGTATTTAATACATTTCTATTTTCAGATTCGTTAAAAGCCGTCCGATTCGGACTAGAGCTTAAAACATCACCACTTAAATCAGTATTTTTTAAATCTAGTCCCCAACGCAATTTATTATTTGGGGAAATTTTCCAATCATGATCAATCCTACCAGTGAATTGTTGTGTATCTAAAACACCAGTGCGATAAAATTCTCTACCTGCAAAAACTGTAGGGCCATAGGTGCTGAAATAATTTTGGTTATAACCAAAGGTAGTGGTCAGGTTGGAGTTATCGCCATTCCCAAGGCGAGTTTTCCAAGATAAACCAATATTTAAACCATCATGGTCTAATCTATCTCTTTGTAGGGGAAATCCGAAATAAACTAAGCCTCTACGACTACTGAGTTTAGTAATATCTAAACTTAACGAGTTTCTTTGATCTAAATCTAAGCCAATATTGCCAAAGTAGGTGCTAGTAGAGGTATCTGCATTCGATAAAAACCCTTGGGAGTCACGATTGGCTGCACCTACAGGCACACGATAACGGTTATCAACAAAATATCTCTCAAAGCTAAAATTATAATTTGCCGCACCAACTGAACCACTATAACTAAACTGTTGATTATTCAGATTGAGTGAGCCAAATTCTAAACTACTCGTCAATTTAGGTTGTGCAAAACCTTTTTTGGTGATGATATTCACCACTCCCCCAAAAGCAGAGGAACCATATAAAGCAGAGGTCACGCCGCTAGATAATTCGACACGCTCAATAGATTCTACAGGAATACTATTAAGGTCAGTTGCACCATGATATGTGTTGACATCATTGTTAATTGGTCTGCCATTGATGAGGAATACAGACTGATTAATTGAGGCTCCCCGGTAATAAGTACCCGTGTGTATATCTGCACCATGACCAACATCATTAATAGCAAAACCAGGCATTCTTTTTAATACATCAGCGACACTGGTAGCGCCTTGTTTTTGAATTTCTTCTTGGTCAATAACGTAAGTGGGAGTAGATACTGGCAGAGTTTCTGGTTCGGCGATCGCTTCTATGGTAATGTCTGCATCATCACTAGAAGTTTCCTCAATTTCTGGCTGTTCCTTAGGTTCACTGTCTGAATTTAATTCTCCTGGTGTCGATTGAGTTAATAATTCAGCATTGGTCGTGGGTAACTCAATTTCACTCAAATACGGAATATCAGAATTATCTACTGTTTGAGTAATTTCCGTATCACTACCCAAAGCCGGAAATGCTAAAAATAAACTAGGAAAAGCAACGGGCAGCCAAAAAAAGCTCTTTTTCACTTCGTCTCACACCAAGTAATAACAATTACTAAGTATTATTGTTACTTTTTTTGTAAAATTGTGTCAAAAGACACGCTGTCGTATTTCCCCTAGTTTATGATGCAAAGCTTTTCAGTTGTTAGTTGTTTTGCCACTGACTTTAGACTATTAGCTGAAAAGGAGCTTTCCTAATGCGCGAATTTTGAATTGGTCAGGGCTTACGCACCCAAGTTGTCTGTTGAGACTGGGTATAAAGGGGTAAGGGTTTTAAAAATTTACACCCTTACACCCTTGATGTTTGGTTGTTATGCGTAAGTCTTATTAGCATAAATAAGTACAGTACAATAAACCTGTACTTATATTCCTAGCCAGGAGAAGAAATTTTCCCACCAAGGAAGTGTGAGATTACTTACTGTCAATTTCATTTTTTGACGGATGTCTTTAATATTCCAGTTAGTTAGCCTAGCTAGAGTTTGGGCTTCTTGTTCAAAACGTTTTGGCAAAGAGCGCTTATATTCTCTACCAGCCTGACACTTTGCTTCTCCTGTGAATGGATGTTGCAATACATATCTTCCTTGAAAAGATTCACGGTTAGATGTTTCCTGAAACATCAAATCTTCGGGGAACTTGTCGCGGGTATAGCGGACGTGTAGGCGAGAGATAAAGACGTTACTTACAGGAAATCGGCGAAAGCTAGGAGAACCTGGACTAGAAGCATCTCTATCTAACCAAAACACACCAGCCTGTTTTAATTCATCTGGAGTTAAAGGATCACCAGAACAGGGGTCACAACTACCCATGTCCCAGGCATATTCTAGGAAAGCGACTTTCTTACCTTCTTTGGTGTATGCCGTTTGGAAAGTGGACTTGTAAAAGTCGCCAAATTCTGATTTCACAAATAAGGGGATGTTGGCGTTAGAGGGGATTTTTACTGTCCGATAATTGGTGATTTCCGCCTGACCTTGAGGTGAGAGGACATAGACAATTAAATCTTGCTCTGTAGTAGCGTTAATCATGCCTAAACGAATAGGTAGCATGAACCTAGAGGACTTGTAAGCAATTTGCAGTGGGCGGAGAAATTGATAACCAGATTGTTCAAATCTATCTAAATTGACCTTGGCAACAAAGAACTTCATTGAGGAGCGAATATAAGGCTTAAGTAGCTGTTTTGCACCTCTAGGAATTTTGTAACCATTGCGGTTGAGCCAAGTTTCCAAGCCACCGGATTCTTTGGCGCTTAAAACCACAATGTCGTATTCTCCAACATTAAAGCGTGCCTCCACTGTCACACCCAAACTACGATCGCCCCTTCTTCTTGCAGCCCCAGATTCATTGAGGGCGGCGCTAGGTGCAGGTAGTGCCTCTAGTGCAAAATCCTCGACAGCGCAAGGATTAGAGTCGAAATATTCCACCAAACGCGGCGCACTAAAAGCATCCAACCGCTCAATAATTTTGGGTTCAGCCACACGCACCTGCTCTTTTTTAATGACCGTCGGTACGGGTACAACCATCGCAAAATCTTTAACTTCGCCCTGGTAATCATTAGCCATAGTCAACACAGTGCGATCGCCATCCCGTGCCAACACCACCTGAGACGCTTTGTTATACAATTTGGCATCAGCCTTAGCCACATAAAATCCACAAAATGCCCAAGCCGCAGGTGCAAAGCACAGCACGGCCACTATTACCAACAACAATGGAACAAGTAATTTAAATCGCTTCATATTATTTTTGAATCTTGAATTGATAACTCCCTCATCCAAGAAAACCTTGGTGCAGACCACAGAAAATCTACCAAGATGGTCAAGGGTGCAAAGGCGAACAATACCCAAAAAACTGCGGTGGGAACAAAGAAATAGTTCCGCAAAATAAAAGTGAAAATGGCAATGCTGAATGCCCAAACTATTCGCCCAATTCGGGCATTAGGAATTGATCGGGGGTCTGTAATCATAAATAAGGCAAATAGCAGCAAAGACCCACTCATCAATCGATGCCAGTAAACATCCCAAGTCCAGCCCAACCAGAGATTACGCACGGCTTCTAGCAACGAGTAGCTTCCTAAAAAAGCAGCTGTTGTATCCCAGCGACCGATACGCCGTAAAATCATGCCACCAGCACCAGCGAATAACAGCCCATACCACCACTCTTCACCCCACTGACCAGGAGAAACCCAAGCATCAGGAGTTAAAGCTAAGGCAGAGATGATGCCAAAATTAGCCGGGTTGAAGAAATGTTTATTGTTGACTTGAAAGACAAATTTACTAGCGATCGCACTAGCTGCGGCTAACGCCATTGTTGTCCAATGATCAGCACGCAACAATAAGCTTAGTCCCAAAGAAGTAATCAACGCACTGCGGAGATTTAGCTCAGGGAATGGGGAATAGGAAGTAGGGCTGGGAGACATTTTCTCTCCCTTGCTCCCAGGCCCCAGCCCCCAGCCTTGTTTCACCAGCGACAATAGCCATTGTGTTAATAGACAGGTGGCGATCGCTACTGCTATTAATTCCGGTTGCAATGTCCAGTCCCTTGTACTAATCCCTAGTATGAGAAACAAGCTCAGAAAAATAATTTGATAATCTCGTATATCTTTGAGCAACATTAACCCTTTATTCAGGGATTTCCCCTAGATTTTCCCTTAATCTAAGCGAGTGCAACCCAAAATCACACTGCCGTTACAAATTTTGTTACAAGTCGAGGTTTGTTTGAGGAGTGATGAATAAGGAGCCATTATTTCTTAATTTTGAATTTTGTTGGCGTAGCCTACTCTTCTCCTTCGGAGACGCTAACGCGTAGCTTGCTTCCCCATAGGGGTACGAGAACGCTACGCGAACCCGCAGGGTATTTTGAATTTTGAATTGGTATCACTCACCCATTAGGTAGAGAGCTAGAATGTAGAGTCGCTTCGTTAGTCAGAGGATATTTAATTTCAGGCTTTTTACAATTAGATCAGGTTAATCAGCAGTAAAATGTTTGAGGCAGAAAGTCAAGGAAAGATGCGACTTAATACTTAAACAGTGAATTTATTACTCATTACTCCTTACTTTAAACCCAGTTGTTCGCTAAACTACCGGGAGTGTGAAACCATGCTATTTAAAGACCGGACAGTAGCAGGTCAAGTTTTGGCTAAAAAATTAGCAGATTATGCTAATCGCTCCAATGTGTTGGTGTTAGCCTTACCTAGAGGTGGTGTACCTGTTGGTTTTGAAGTGGCTAGGGCTTTAAATGCTCCCTTAGATGTGCTGGTAGTGCGTAAGCTGGGTGTACCGGACAATGAAGAATTAGCAATGGGGGCGTTAGCGAAGCTCCCCGGAACGGGGTTCGCTTCTGGTGGTGTACGGATACTAAATCAAAGTATTGTCAATGATATTCAAATCTCTGATGAAGTAATTGCCAGAGTTGCAGTCCAAGAAGAAAGGGAACTCGAAAGAAGGGAAAGTATGTATCGAGGCGATCGCCCTTTTCCCAATTTGCAAGGACAAACCGTGATTTTAGTAGATGATGGTTTAGCCACTGGTGCAACTATGTGGGCTGCCATAATTGCTGTCCGACAACAACAACCCAAAGAAATTGTGATTGCTGTGCCGGTTGCTGCACCTGAAACCTGTGATGAGATGCAAAACAAGGTGGAAAAAATCGTCTGCGCCAATACACCTAGTCCATTTTATAGCGTAGGTATGTGGTATGAGAAGTTTCCACAAACTACGGATGATGAAGTTAGAGAGTTATTAAACAAAGCTAACAATAACCATGAGCCATTATTGTCTGGGAATTAGAAACGCTGTTTCTTAATAATCAACATGAATAATGAATTAAGGCAAACTGCATCCCAACTGCTAGCAGCAATGCTATCCAATCCCCACATTTACACCCAAATTAGTGAAGAGGGTGGCTATGGACAAATGGAACAGGAATTAATTATAACGGCTGTAGAGATGGCAGAAAGTTTAATTCAGCACATTGACAATGCTCATCCTCAAACTGAGTCTAAACTACAGCAAAGAAATTGACCACTATATTCTCCTTGAAAATACTGCTTGATTCCCTATCCTCTTGTGGATAGGGTTTTTAATATTAATGCGGACAAATTAATATTATAGTTTTACAAAATTCATAATGTTTTAGCTGAAACAGCAAGAAGCCTCACGTCTCACCCGGAGGGGAGCATGAGATGAATTGCGCGTGAGTTGACGACAGTCCTCTGACTGATATTGAGCGTCAGCGAAATTAAGGAAGAGGGTATGGAGGAAACGAGCAAAATATTGTTTTATAATAATTTATAGTGAATTGATTTTAGTCTAAAATGCTCAAGGTCGTCAAAATCAGGTTATATCCACATGCCCAACAGCAGCAGTCATTGGCTCAAGCTTTTGGCAGTTGTCGTTGGCTTTGGAATTACTGTCTGAATTTGATAAACCAAGCATACAAAGAGACAGGCAAGGGGTTGTCTGGATATCAAGTTAAAAAGATAATCCCTCAGTTAAAGAAAGAACATGAATGGCTGACAGCAACCTATTCGCAATGTTTACAGCAGGTGTGCTTGAATCTTGGCGTGGCTTTCAATAACTTCTTTGAAAAAAGAGCTAAATATCCTAGATTCAAATCAAAGCATGGTAAGCAGTCAATACAATACCCTCAAAATGTTAAAGTTGCTGATAATTATTTAAGTCTGCCCAAAATAGGCGACGTATCAGCAACAATTCATAGACCCATTGAGGGAAAAGTTAAAACTGTAACCATATCTAAAAACTGTTCCAATCAATACTTTGCGGCTATTCTGTTTGATGATGGCAAAGACAAACCTTCTGCAAATACAGACGGCAAGGCAATAGGCATTGATTTGGGATTAACTCACTTTGCTATTACTAGTCAGGGGTCTAAGTTTGACAATCCTAGAATACTTGACAAGCATGAGAAGAATCTAAAGCTCAAACAGCAACAGCTATCTAGAAAACAGAAAGGCTCTAACAACCGTATTAAAGCTAGAAACAAAGTTGCTAGAGTTCACAGAAAAATAACTAACTGCCGTGAGGATTTTCTACACAAGCTATCGCGTAGGATAGTTAACGAAAACCAAGTTATTGTGGTTGAAAATCTCAATGTTAAAGGCATGATGCGAAATCATTGTTTGGCTAAATCCATCCATCAAGTAGGATGGGGTATGTTTTGCACAATGCTGAAATATAAGGCAGATATGGAAGGGAAAATTTATCAGGAAGTCGATAGATTCTTCCCTAGTTCAAAAACCTGTCATGTGTGTCTAAATCAAGTTGGCAGTTTACCGCTAGATGTAAGATTCTGGACTTGCGAGAACTGCCATACAAAACATGATCGGGATGTGAACGCAGCTATTAACCTCAGAGATGAGGGACTACGGATTTTGACCTCTGGAACGGGGGATAAAGCCTGCCGCCCAGATGTAAGTCGCAGTAATAGAGGACGTAAGAAATCTACTACTACGCTTTCTGCTGGACAGGAAGCCTACACTGTACCGCAAGGTCAGTGTAGGTAGTTCACTGAAAGCTTCATTAAATAAGTGCAGAGATAAAATTCTTTATAGGATGGCTAGAGCAATATAGCGCTTCTCGTTTGTATGCAATACATTTTGATCTTTCTCCTATAAGAAGAAAGGCTTTGAGTCCTACTCCCCTTCTCTACAAGGGAAGGGACTGGTGATTAGGTCTGTATTTAACTCAATTGCAAACCGCGATAGTGCCACCAATCATCTTGTCAATGCTGGTTTACGTACTCCAGCCAAACTACATGAAAATTTTATATTTAAATTTGTCTATCTACTTAATCATCGACCCTTATCATAATCATTTCTGTCAAAAGTTAATACTGATAAATCAGTATTAATACGTTAAATAAATCTTTTTTTGAATTTTTCATTGAGACTTAAATAAAAGTCCCAACTATGAAAAATATTTTGTTAGAAGTAAACATACACACCAACAATCGTTGTCTAACTCTCAAATTAACAAACCTGATTCTAGTAGAACATTAAACATATTTATTCTGCACATGAAAGCTAACTTACTAACCGCTTTAGTTACTACCGCCGCCACCATTGCAGGCTTGTGCTACAAAATTGATACTGCATCTGCATCTGGTTTTACATGGAATAATTCTTGGACTCAACCCACTGTTGAAAGTAAGTCTGTCACTGGTTTTAATGACACACCTTTTCAACAATTCGTACAAGCAGAAGGTATTGCGCTACCAAACAGTGGACAGTTTATATTAGACCCCACAAAGCTGAAGCTAAAATATGACCATGACGTTTCGGTTTACTTCATCAACGAAGGTGCAGGTTACAGAAACCAATTAGCTTTTGAGGCCACAGGAAGTACTAACAGTTCAGGATTAGTTTTTAATGACATTGCCTGTGAAGGTACAGGGTGTGTTGGTGCTTGGGGTGGTAATACTTTACAATTGGGAGATGGAGTTAAGCTGGGCAATTTTACCGCAGGTACTCAACTCGATTTATGGTTGCGTGCTGATGGTTTAAGCCGTGGTGACTCAGCAAATATCTTCGGAACTAAAACCTCATCTAACGCTGATGGACTACAACACGTAGTTGCTTATAGTTTTAACAATTATATTTTGTTGGGCTTTGAGGATTTGTATGGAGCTTTGGGTGCTTCCGGACAAGATGTAAATACTGGTAGGTGGAATGAAAATTCTGATCGCGATTTCAATGATGTGATCGTTGTTCTTGATATCGGTGAGAGAAATGTACAAGCGTTAGTGAGTGCTACCACCCCTGAGCCGTCTGTTACTTTGTCGATGCTACTTATCGGATCTGTCAGTGTATTAGGGTTACGCCGTCGCCACAAGCCCACTGCTCAATAAATTAATCTAGAGTCTGTTCTGCGTTCCTATCACATCACACTGCTGGAAACAGCAACTATCAGTGCAGTCATCCACCAAAGACACTAAAAATGGTAAATGCGTTTTCACCCATATTTATGATATGGGTGAATTTATGTTTAAAATTACGTTATTAGGGTGTACTCTGCAAATTCAAAGTCAAAATATCTGTTTTTTATTGCAAATTGCGAATTGCTTTTATCTGCCACGATCGCGTTCTAAATCATCAATCACTTTCTGCATATACCATTCTTCCGACATCCCTGGTTGGTAATCTTTTTGCTGCTGAATTAATCTTTGAGCAATTTCCCAATACCCACCAACCAACCGCAGGAGTTTTTGACGCAGCACATTCGACTTTTGTTGTTTATATTCGGGAATAGATGTCTGAATTTGTTTGAGGCTATCTTGGGTTAGTTGGTAATTTTCCCAGTCTTGTTGTTCACAAAAGATACTGGCTGCACGTTGATAGTCTTCAACGGCGTTTTGCATTTCTTCGAGAAAAGTGTAAGCTATGCCGCGATTGTAGTAAGCTTGGGCATCATGGGGGTTAATCTGCAACGCTTTGCCATAGTCTTGAATAGCACCCAGATAATTACCCATTGCACGATAGGTATTTCCTCTGGCAACATAACCTAAGGTGTCTTCTGGCTGTATTTGAATGGCTTGATTAAAATCGGCGATCGCACCTCGATGATCACCTAATAGAGAACGTGCTTTACCTCGGTTACGGTAAACGACTGCATCTTGAAAGTTTAATTGTAATGCTTGGTTAAAATCGGCGATCGCTTCTCGATAATTTCCCATTTTGCACCGTACCACTCCCCGACAGCAATAGGCTTGAGCATCTTGAGGATCGGCTTGTAATATCCAGTTTAAATCGGCTATGGCTTCTCTGGTGTCTCCCTGTTCGGCTTTGTCTAATAGCTGGGTAAAATATTCGTTCACAGATGTGATGGGTGCAATGGGAGACTTTGTTGGCTGTATGGTGGATTGTTTCGGTGGCTGTAACTGTTTAATTTTCTCTAGACACAGACGACAATTTTCCTGGTCTTTCTGCTGTAGGTATAATTCCGCAGCTTGTTTAAAACTAGCGATCGCATCTTGAATGTATCCCTGTTTGCGCCGCACTGTCCCCCGTAAGTGATGAGCCGCAGCATAATTAATATTTAGCCGAATCGCCTGTTCTACATCTTCCAGCGCCCCTGGTAAATTTTTCAGAGCTAGCCGTGCTAATGATCGACAGTAATATGCTTCCACACTTTCAGGGTTTATCCTGATAACTTCAGTGTAATCTGACACAGCCAAAAGGATTGCTCCTGAGTCATAATATGCTAAACCCCTTTGTAAATAAGCTTCCGCAAAATAAGGAGTAAGTTTTAAAGCACGGCTAAATTCCTCAATGGCTCCAGCGTAGTCTCTTTGTTTAGCTTTTTCCAGTCCCTGGTTATAAAACTCGTTATTCATAGCATTTATCTATGTCTTACCTTGCCCATGACAGAACTATGAAAATCAGAACTATCAATACTGGTATATCACTTGATTAGCCAAAAGGAACAGCCAAGACCCATAATGTATTTTCAAAAATGGCTTGTTTGCAGTTCACTACAGCTAAGTATTCTTTTCGTACACAAAGAAATTCATCAATAGTTTTTATTCAGTTTGCAAATCAGATGCCTATAGTAAAAATAATTCTTAACTAATTCTCAGCTTTAACTCATTTTTTTGCTGACAAGAAGCTATATATTATCCTTAAATTGCCAATTTAAGGAAATTTAACCTATGAGATATAAATATTTAATCATTATTGGGTTAATTAGTATTTTAAGTGTTGGTTGTACAAATCAGACTGTTACTGAAACACCAACAGCAACAACTGTAGCTACTGCTGACGTGAAGCCAGGTAATTTCCAAGCTGGAGAACATCCAACTCAAGGACAAGTTTCCGTAGTGAAAGAAGCAGGGAAGAACTACCTGGAGTTTGATCAAAATTTCAAAACCGATCAAGGCCCAGACTTATATGTAATTCTGTATCGTTTTGAAAAACCACCAATATCCGGAATTAAAGAAAAAGATTATGTGAGTCTTGCTCGTTTACAAAAAACAACTGGCAATCAACGTTATGCTTTACCAAATAATGTTAATTTGCAACAATTTAAATCTATAGCTATATGGTGTCGAAAATTTAATGCTACTTTCGGTTATGCCATTTTATAAATTTGCAGAAGTACTGTGAATCAAACAAGAAGTTAAAGACGATTCAGTACTCAGAAATCATCACTCAAAAAATATATGGAAATAGCCGATTTTTTAGGTCTGATACATCCAGCGATCGCCGTCATTTTTGTATTTCCTTTAATTGGCATTGTCAGTAACTTTGCCTGGCAAACACGCCAACGTCGTTTTCAGACATTAGCGGGAGGTAAAAGCAAGATTCCTCCTATAGTGGGAACAGAACATAGGCGCATAGGCGAATGGTTAAGTAGTGCAGTTGTAGGTATATCTTTAGTTGGCTTAGGGTATGCGATTGGTAAAAATATTATTAAAAATCAACTATGGAATAAGAATTTAACCCAAGTTATTTTTATTCTTATCATGTTTGTTTTAACTATAGCTTCCTTAGTCTTTCTCTATCAGGCAAAACAAAAGCTCTGGCGTGGTATATTTGCCACTTTAACTGGTGTTGGCTTAGTAGTTATTGGTTGTCAAGATGGAGTATTTCGCCGAACAAATGAATGGTATTGGTCGCATTACTATATAGGTATAGCTGCATCACTGCTAATGATTTTTTCTGTAGCTATTGTGCAGGATATTTATCAAGATAAAACCCATCGCTGGCGGATTATTCACACTATTCTCAATACCATTGCTTTATTATTATTTATTGGACAAGGTTTTACAGGTACACGAGATTTATTAGAAATTCCTTTAAGTTGGCAAGAACCATACGTTTACCAGTGCAATTTTGCTCAGAAAACTTGCCCAAATCCCCCATCCCAAGAATCAAAATAAAGTCGGCGATCGCACAGAGTTTAATTCTATATCAGAATCTCGAATTACCCTGGTTACGCTGGTGGGATAATCAGGGTAATTTACTCATGACAGGGTGAGAGCAGTCACAGTTTGCACAAGCAATAGCGGAACGTCTTGCAGTAAAGTTAAAAGAATTAGGTGTCAATCCAGACGATTTATAGCAAGTCATAAATTATACAAATTAAAACTGGTATTACGAATTATTTGCTCAAATTGCCCCCAATCGGATGATTCTACAGAACAAAGCGAGTAACTAACACATATTGTAGTATCATTGTAACTCGTGCTTCTCATGGTAGAACCAATGACACCTAGATTTAAATACACCAAGGCTAGTCAAGAGAATATTCAACAGCTGGGGAATATTCTTGAACAGTGCTTTGTCATGTCCTTTGGTGACAGTGAAATTTATGTCAAAGGTATTGGCTTAGAAAACTTTCGCGTTATTTACCGTGAACAGAAAGTTGCAGGTGGACTGGCAATTTTACCGATGGGTCAGTGGTGGGGGGGTCAGCGTGTACCAATGGCGGGGATTGCGGCTGTGGGTATTGCTCCAGAATATCGTGGTGATGGAGCTGCGATCGCGCTCATTCAGCATACCCTCCAAGAAATCTCTGAGCAAGACATCCCTATCTCGGTTCTCTATCCAGCTACACAACGCCTTTATCGAAAAGCAGGGTATGAACAAGCTGGTAGTTCTTGCGTGTGGGAAATTCCCACCGATAGTATTCAAATTCAACACGCCTCTTTACCCTTAGAACCCGTAGTTCTCAAAAATAATCCCATCTTTCATGAGTTGTATCAACAACAGGCGCAACTGACGCACGGATACTTAGATCGACATCCTGCCATTTGGCAAGGATTAAATCGCACACTTGATACAGAAACTCTCTATAGTTATTTAATTGGTGACAAAGACAAACCACAAGGTTACATCATCTTTACTCAAGAACGAACCAGAGATGGCTCAATCCTCAGAATTAGAGATTGGGTAACGCTTTCAAATCCTGCTGTCCAAAGTTTTTGGACATTTATTGCCAATCATCGCTCCCAAATTGACAAAGTAACGTGGAAAAGTTCTGTCATCGATGCGTTGACATTGCTGCTACCAGAACAAAGTGCCACAATCAGGAGTCAAGACCGTTGGATGTTGCGAATCGTCAATGTTTGCAAAGCACTGGAGGCGCGGGGTTATCCACTAGGAGTAGAAGCGGAGTTACATTTAGAAGTACAAGATGACCTTTTAGCTACCAACCAAGGTAAATTTATCTTATCTGTTGCTAATGGCAAAAGCGAAGTAACAAAAGGTGGCAAAGGTGAATTGCAGCTAGATATTAAAGGATTAGCATCCTTGTACACCAGTCTATTTACACCCCGTCAGTTGCAGCTCACAGGAAAACTCCAAGCGACAGAAACCGCACTCCTCAAAGCTACGCAAATCTTTGCAGGTGAATCCCCTTGGATGATTGATTTCTTTTAAGTAGGAGCATAGGGGATGAGCTTTTCCTATTTCACCTAGATACTTTACTAGATTTTTGAATTACGAATTATTATGCACCACAGTTCTGGTCGCTGGCGCTTAGGCCTGGCTTTATCTCTGCTAACTGTTTTTTTGTGGGGAATTCTACCACTAGCGCTAAAGGTGGTACTGCAAGCACTTGATGTATATACAGTTATTTGGTTTCGCTTTTTGGTATCATTTGCCTTGCTGGCTGTGTATTTAGGGATGCGTGGTAACTTGCCAAAGCTAAAACAGTTACAAGCTAATTCTTGGAAGTTATTAGCGATCGCCACACTCATGTTAGCCTCTAATTACTTTCTGTTTATGCAAGGTCTAGCCTTAACATCACCTGCAAATGCCGAAGTAATTATTCAATTAGCTACTCTCTTGTTAGGTTTTGGTGGCTTAATTTTTTTTCAAGAAAGATACAATTTCTTTCAATGGCTTGGTGTTGGTATATTAACTTTAGGTTACGTTTTATTCTTTCGTTCTCAACTGACTAACGTTATTACATCCCATGATACCTATGTTTACGGCAGTGCCTTAGTAGTTTTAGGCGCAGTAGTTTGGGCTATTTATGCTTTAGCACAAAAGCAATTATTACAGTCCCTATCTTCTGCCCAAATCATGCTAGTTATTTATGGAGGATGTACATTACTCTTCACTCCTTTCACTAAGTTTGATGCAATTAATCAACTCAGTAATCTTCATTTATTCACATTACTTTTTTGCGCTTTAAACACAGTAATTGCCTATGGTGCTTTTGCTGAATCTCTAGAACATTGGGAAGCCTCACGGGTAAGTGCAGTTTTAGCTCTAGCACCGATTTTGACTTTACTCGCAGTGGAGTTGATATCACTCATTGCACCTGATTTAATTCCCCCAGAACCTCTGACAACTACAGGAATTGTGGGAGCGTGTTTAGTGGTAAGTGGTTCAGTGGCGATCGCCTTAAAAAAAGCCTCATAGTCTAAAATCTACAACAAACTTGTTTACTAGTTAATAATCTTATGATTATCGACCCTAACAATGTGCCTATGGAAAGAGGCACAAATTACCCCGATGCTTTCAAAGCGATGGTTGCAGGACGGATACGACAAAGGTTGGGCAACTTTGCTGGGTTGAAGAATTTTGGAGTCAACTTAGTGCAGTTAGAGCCAGGGAGTTTTTCTGCTTTAAGACACTGGCATTCTCATCAAGACGAGTTCATTTATATATTGGCAGGTGAACTGACTTTAATTACAGATGCTGGAGAAGAAATTCTGACACCAGGAATGGCGGCTGGATTTCCCGCAGGTGAAGCCAATGGACATCATTTAGTCAATCGCTCTGCGGTGGTTGGGGTGTATTTAGAAGTAGGCGATCGCACCCCCAATGACCAAGGTTTTTATCCCGATGTACCAGATTTGATGACACCACCTAGTCCTGATGGCAAATCCAGACAATTTATTCACCAAGATGGAACGCTATATGAATAGGGTAATGGGAGATGAAAAAATTCTTCCGTAAATAGCCCAATCAATCATGTAGTTTTCCTATGTAATAAATCACCTACATACAAAGGAAATTTTTCATGACTAACACTAATGCTCAAGAAGCCTCTAAAGTTGCGGAACCTCTACTCCGCCAAGGTGACTCTGGTGCGGCTGTGACTGAATTACAACGGTTGCTGAATGCCAAGGGTGTAAAGGTATCAGTTGATGGGATCTTTGGTGCAGGAACCCAAGCCGCAGTGGTCAAATTTCAGCGCGCCAACGGTCTGACTGCTGACGGAATTGTTGGCTCAAAAACTTGGGTAGCTTTACGAAAGGTTCCTACTCCCACAATTCGTTTAGTAGATGTTGCTCTCAACTACGACCCAACCCAATTTCCCCATCAAGTATCTGCTTTGGAATGGCTGCAAAGTCAAATTCCCGCAGCTACACTCAATGAATTTGCTCGTCGTTGGCGGAATCAGTAGGTTGAAAAGTAAGAGTTTGATAGACGCTAGAGGACACCAAAAAATAAATGATCCGAAATTGATAGTTTGGTAGGGTGCGTCAGTATGAATAATATTTGAGTATAGTTAGGTTCTATCTCACTGACGCACCCTACATTGTGGATAATTTTTGATAGCCTATCAAACTCCTACTTTTTCCTGTTTGATTGCACTCAGATATTCTGCTAAGGCTTCTGAGCCACCAATTAATACACCATCAATAAATACTTGCGGAACAGTTGTTGCACCTGTGACAGCACGCAGAGAACGAGTTGTAATTCCTTTACCCAAGGTAATTTCTTCGTACTCTATACCATTTTCTTGTAGCGCGGCTTTGGCACGAGCGCAGAAAGGACAACCAACTTTAGTAAACAAGGAAACTAATTTTGGCTTGGCTGCTTGAGGATTAATGTATTTGAGCATTGTTTGAGCATCAGACACCTCAAATGGATCACCTGGTACATCTGGCTCAATGAACATCTTTTCAATTACGCCATCTTTCACCAGCATGGAATAGCGCCATGAACGTTTGCCAAACCCCAAATCCGCCTTATCTACTAACATTCCCATCCCTTCGGTAAATTCCCCATTACCATCAGGAATCAGAGTGATATTTTCTGCTTCTTGGGTTTTTGCCCATTCGTTCATCACAAAAGCATCATTTACTGAAATACAAACGATTTCATCAACACCATTCTCTTTAAACACTTTAGCCAACTCGTTGTAACCGGGTAGGTGAGTAGATGAACAAGTAGGCGTGAATGCACCAGGTAAAGAGAAGACGGCGACTGTTTTACCTGCGAATAAATCATCAGTTGTTACATTCACCCATTCGTTATTTTGACGAGTCCGAAAGGTGACTTGAGGAACTCTTTGACCTTCTCGATTGGAAAACATATATTTAACCCCTGCTGACAAAATTTTACTTTTGATTGTCTCCTCTCTTAAGCGTAGTCATTATGACTATATTTGTCAACAAGGAAAATTTTTGTAGTTACACCATGATATTTATAGTTATTGGTGTAACGCACACCTGCAAACCTCTTCCTGATGGGAGCAACGAGTCTATAATATCCACAAACTAAGACTTTTACAGAGTTTCAACTAGCCTTGCGCTCTTTCAAAACCTGATCTAGTAATTGCCTAGCGGGTTGTGCTTTAGTCAAAGCTGCTTGGTGGTCACTATAAGCGCGCACCAAGCGAGCTAGACCACTTACACCAGTCTTAAGCTGCTCCAGTTCTTCACCGGACACCAGTTCGCCATCAAGCATCCGCCCGATCAAAGGTTTAATATCTCCCACTTCCTGACGAACTTTTTGCAGCTTTTCTACAGAACTCAGTAGGGATTTTAAGGAGTTCAAAATATTATCAATATCTTGGGGATCATCCACAGCTTCAGGCAAATTTTCCACCTCTGACACTGTCGTTAATTCCTCTACAGCTTCACTTTTAACCCCATTTGGCTTTATCATTAACGCTTCCTCAATAATTTGTTTTAGTCTAGCTTGAAAGTGCTATGCAGGGGGTGGAGAACAAAAACACTAACCCCTAGTCTCTGGTTTATTTTTTATTTTTGAATTTTGAATTGTTACTATGCAAGGTTTTATTAATTTAGACAAACCATTTGGGTGGACTTCCCACGACTGTGTAGCACGGTTAAGAAAAATGTTACGCCTCAAACGAGTGGGACACGCAGGAACATTAGATCCAGCAGCTACTGGGGTGTTACCTATCGCAGTTGGCAAAGCTACAAGGTTATTACAATATCTGCCCAGTGACAAAGCTTATAAAGCTACAGTCCGTTTTGGTGTGCAGACGACAACAGACGATTTGCAAGGTGAAATTATTAGTTCTCAACCTTGTGGGGGATTGAGTTTATCTGAAGTAAAAACTTCGCTTTCCCAATTTATCGGTAAGATTGAACAAATACCACCCATTTACAGTGCAATTCAAGTAGAAGGGAAACGCTTATATGATTTGGCGCGTAAAGGTGAAACAATAGAAGTGCCAGCGCGGACTGTAGAAGTTTTTAGTATAGACGTTTTGGATTGGCGGGAAGGAGATTTTCCCGAATTGGATGTGGCGATCGCCTGTGGTAGTGGTACATATATTAGAGCGATCGCTCGTGATTTAGGTGCAATTTTCCACACAGGTGGAACTCTCGCCGCTTTGATCCGCACTCACAGCAGTGGCTTTAATTTAACAGATAGTCTCACCTTGACGGACTTAGAAACTCAACTGCAAGCTGGGACTTTTGAACCAACCCCCGCCGATGCAGCTTTGCAATATTTACCGTCAGTTACCCTACCTAGCATCTCTGCACAAAAATGGTGTCAGGGACAGCGAATTGAATTAAATTTAGAAACTGTTGGTAAAGTGCGCGTTTATCAAGCAGAAACCAATATTTTCTTGGGTATTGGAGAATTACAAACTGGTGTGTTAATTCCTCAAATGGTGTTTGAACCGATTTCTTAAATAGGACTTACGCATGAAAACGAAAGATCAAGGGTTTGGAGAAGGGTTTAGGGGTTTAGGGGTTTAGGGGTAAATCTTTCTTTTCCTCACACCCTTACACCCTTACACCCCGTCTCAACAGAAAATCTAGGTGCATAAGTCCTATTAAAGTGAGAATGGTGTATTTCAGGAGGTCACTGTGGCTCTTAAACGCTTGATTATCGAAATGGGGATGGGAGTAGATCAGCATGGACAGGAACCGACGGTAGCCGCAGCTAGGGCTGTCCGGAATGCGATCGCTCACAACGCCTTACCGGGTGTGTGGGAAGTCGCTGGTTTAAGTCATCCCAATGAAATGATTGTGGAAGTCCAGGTAGCAGTACCTTATCCAGAAAAAGTTAGAGAAGAAGAAGTGTTAGCGGTTTTACCCTTCGGACGCAAAAGCTTGAAAGTAGAATTTGGGGGTATGGTAGTTCAGGGACGCGCTATTGCTGAACTCAACGACAAAAATGACGAAATGTTAGTAGCGATCGCATCAGTAACAGTTTTGGTAGAAACTAATCAATAGTTTAGAAATTACGCACCCATATTTTCTGTTGAGACCGGGTGTGAGAGTGTAAAGGTGTAAGGGTTTCAAACATTTATACCCCTAAACCCCTAAACCCCTAAACCCTTCTCCTGTTAATAGTTAATATTTATTCCTTACTCCCATGTCACAAGAAGCGATCGAACAAGTTGTTACTGCTTACTTTGCCAATATCACAAGTATGAATCCAGAAGGCTGGATAGATAATTTTGCCGAAGATGCTATTAGTCATGATCCGGTCGGTGAACCACCGGCAAAAGTTCATGAGGGATATCGTCAATTCATCGGACAGTTACAGGCGGTATTTGAAAAACTAGAAGCAACAATCGAGCATATCTTCATTGCTGCTAATGAAGCAGCTGTTAAATGGACGATGGCCGGAATCAGCAAAAGTGGTAAGCCTGTGAAGTTTGCAGGAATTACCATCTTTGAGGTTAACGCTGAAGGAAAGATTCAAACAACCCGTGCTTATTGGAATCCTGCGCAGATGATTGCACAGTTACGCTAAAACAACTAATCACGCGCAGGAATTCAATTACTACCAAATGTGAGCAGGATCAGGAAGGAAAATAATAATTAATCTTTTCTTTATCTTCTCTCCATTCCCCATTAGCAATTACCAATTCGCAAAAAAGCCTCTGGTGATTGTATTAATTTACCAAAGGCTTTTTCTGCAATAGTTCATCATGACGACTCTTGCTCTTCTTCGTAAAACCAAATTTCTGCCAACAGACTCAAGCCCAGCAACCAAATAAAGCAGACAACTGTAATCCAGAGTAGTACTAACATAGCGATCGCCTCCAAACAACAATTTTTTTACCCGCTACTCCTCAGCATTCCAAATTACATTCAGTCCGACTAACTACATACTACACGCTTGGTATCATTGGTAAAGGGTGTAATTGGTTGAGTTTTTTTAATTATTGCTACCTTAATGTTAAATAAATCCCTGAAGAGTTATTTTCACAAATCCTGTTATCTTGAATGTATCACCTTAGATTATTCACATAAGTATAAGTTTTCATTTACTTTACTTACAAATTTATACATCGTAGAGTAAATATAGTTTGGATTATTGGGACTTATATCAAATTTATTTTGATGTTTGTTTATTTAGCTTCCTAAATAAGCAACTTCAGTTAATATTAATCAGGTTTTATTCTTTAGTTGCTCATCCTGACCTAGTAGATCATCTGGTATTAATTACATCTCATTCAATAGCTTTTAGCCCTCATTGCTCCCATGCTGACCCATCACCGCAAGCCCGTGTGCTTATCACTTATATCAACTGACCTACCATTCTGGTCTGTTGTAGAAACTGCTGGAACACTATATCAAAAAGACCTTGATAGGTTCCATTTATTACTGACTACACCGCCGCTTATCACCTGTGAATTAGCAAGTCCTGATACTCAAGAAGAACAACTTGCTTCACGTACTAGTAAAGCTTATGCCCCTGCTAGCCCTAGAGTTTTGTGGTTAGAAATTTCTCCCTATCGAGTAATTATGACCATGCAAGGTAACGATCAAGTGAGTTATCGTCACTTCTGGGAACAGGGCGTTTATGGCGTAAGTCGTTATTGGTTGCCAACCGAGTCGTTACAACCCAGTGATCCCATCCGCTTACGGAACTATACCAATAGCTTGACTCTCAGTGGAAACGAACTACCAGAGCATTTGCGTGTGGAATATGAATTGTGGGCTGAAAAAGTCCAATTAGGGCGCTATATTCTCAATCTAGAAATTCAACATTAATCACACAATACTGAATGATGAGTGCGACTCAACCGAAAGAGCGCCACTCATCACGTCAAATCATGGACTCACGCCATAGGCTGGGGTTCTTTAACTTTCGCTTCTAATGTCGCTGGCTCTACTGATATTAATTCACCGTGGTTTAATGTCCAGCAGTAGTCAGCGATCGCCAACAAATCACCAGCATCATGTGTTACTACTAATAATGTCCAATCTTGTTTAAGTTTGGCTAATAAGTTCACTAGTTGCCGACGCATTGACCAATCTAATCCGGCTGTCGGCTCATCTAGTAATAATAAGTTGGGTTGGCGAATTAATTGTACCGCCAAGGCTAACCGCCGTTGTTGACCCCCACTTAAAGCATAGGGTGCAGCCGAAAGCGATAAATGCTCTAGTCCCACTTCACCTAATGCTTGTCTAACTCGCTCTGTCCCTAATTCAGGATGCCCTATGCGTAATTCTTCTAAAATCGTACCACCGCAAAAGTGCCGTTCGGGAAACTGAAACACCAAACCTGCTAATTGTTGTAGCTGTTCGGCTATGAGTTCTTGTTCTCGCCAGAAAACTCCACCAGATGTTGGTTCGGCTAGTCCAGATAAAATCTCTAATAAAGTACTTTTACCAGAACCGCTTGGGCCAATAATCAAACCCAGCTTTTGGGGTGGTAATTCTAGATTGACAGACTTGAGGATAGCTGTTGGGCAAGCGGTGGGATAGTAAACCAGATTTCGGAGATAGAGCATTTGTTAAGATTACCAAACGTTGGCAAAGAACTCACTAACTAAGATTAACTACAACTAGAAAGGCTGGAAACTTCGCTCAGGATTTATAGATTGTTACTCAATTAAAACCTCAATTTACCAGCAAAGATCATCCTGATGGTTCCATTGTGACAGATTCCCCAAAAGCGGTGATTACAGTAATTTTGGGAACTTGACATGATGACTCAAGTCTAAGTGTGAGGAGTATATTATCTGCTATACACGCAAATCATAACTAAATAATTCAGTATTTTAAGTAACATAGACAACTTTTTCAACCGCAATTATTCTGAGGCTGATTCATGCTCAAAAATTTTCCCTCTCCTCACTCAATAATATTTTCTCAAGTAAATAAGCTAGCTCAGGCAAGTTTTGGGGTGGCGATCGCCTTAACTTTGGCAAGCAATCCATCATGGGCTGGCGATCCCTTCCGCGCAGAGAAACCGCGTAACATTGGCGACAATACAGAACAAGCTTTTAAAGCAGTTTTTCAACGGGGTGATTATCCCACCGCAGAACGTCACCTTAATCAAGCAATCTCCAGTGAAGCCAATGAGCCTCTAGCTTACGCTATGAAAGCATCTTTAGCATACATTAATGGAGATTTGGCAGGGCTGAGTAATTACGGCAAGAAAACCCTGGAAACAGGACAGAAATTAGTTGCAACTGACGAATTACGGGGCAATATTTACACAGCTGTAGGGCATTTTTTAGAAGGAGGGGCAATTATTAGCCGTGAAGGTACACTCAGAGGCGCACCTCAAGCTTTGGGACGGCTAAGACAAGTATATGAACATCTGGATAAAGCAGAAGCGATTTCTCCGCAAGATCCAGAATTGAATTTACTCAAGGGTTATATGGACTTGATGCTGTCTGTGAGTTTACCCTTCGCCAATCCAGATGAGGCGATTAATCGGCTACAAAGAAATGCTGCGCCTCAGTATTTAACTAATCGAGGTATTGCGATCGCCTATCGTGATTTAAAACAGTATCCTCAAGCTCTAGATTATGCTAACCGCGCCATCAAAGAAGCTTCAGATAACCCTGAGTTGTATTATCTCAAAGCGCAAATTCTCCAAGGACAAGGTAGCCAAGAAAAAAGCCAGCAATTAATTCGAGAAGCAATCGCTAATTTTGACAAAGCCTTAACTAAAAGGTCTCAGCTTCCCATTTCATTGGTAAAGCAAATTGAAAGCGAACGCAATAATGCTGTTAATAACCTTAATAGTGCGAGGCGGTAATTGGTAATTGGGGACTGGGGATTGGGGACTGGGGACTGGGGATTGGGGACAAATAAAAGTCTGTTTCATCACCAATTACCGATTACCCATTACCCAGTCCCCATCACTCATCAATTTGTCCTACACGGCGAATATTGAGAATATCGCTCATTTTTTTGATTTGGATGAACACTTGTTCTAGTTGTGGGCGATCGCGTATATCTATACCTAAGTCTATTAATGCTGGTTGATTAACTGCTGTTTTTACCTGGGCGTAACGTACGTTGATCCCTTGGTCACTCAGTCGAGACAAGATATCTTTTAATACTCCCACCCGGTCTAGGGCTTCTATTTGAACATTGACTGGGTAAGTTTGGGGACGACCTCTATTTTCTGCGACTGGGTTCCAACTAACGGGGACTAGGCGATCGCATTCCACTGTCTCTAAATTATGACAGCCTTGGCGATGGATGGAAATTCCCCTACCCCGTGTTACTGCGCCAATAATTGGTTCACCGGGGATTGGTGTACAACAACCAGCGAGGTGATATACCAATCCTTCTACACCCACAATTGGTGAATCTGTTGCACGGGTGATGGGTGTGGGTGCTTTGGCGGTAGATGGTTCTTTGGGCAATAATATGGGCGTATCTACTACCGGCTGTTGGGATTTAACCACTTCTCGCCAGCGATTTAACACCAAGTTGAGTGTGACTTCGCCGTAACCCATACCTGCGAGTAAATCTTCAGCACTGTGATAATTACATTTTTCGGAAACAGTCCGCATTGCATCCGACTTTAAAAGACTATCTAAGCCAGTTTTCCCCAATTCTTTTTCTAATAATTCTCGACCACGAGCCACATTTTCTTCCCGGCGCGATCGCTTGTACCATTGTTTAATTCGATACTTGGCGGCGGAAGTTCTCACAAAGTTGAGCCAATCTAAGCTGGGATGGCTATTCTTTTGAGTAATAATTTCTACAATATCGCCATTGCTTAGTCTAGTTGATAAAGGAACCATGCGTCCGTTAACTCGCGCCCCGGCACAGTGATTACCAACTTCTGTATGAATATGATAGGCAAAATCTATAGTTGTAGCCCCAGGACTTAAAGGAATTACATCGCCTTTGGGCGTGAAGACATAAACATCATCTTCAAATAAGTTATCTTTAACGCTATCGAGATATTCTTGTGCGTCTTTGAGGTCACTTTGCCATTCCAACAATTGACGCAACCAAGTAAACTTTTCATCTGATGTTGTTATCAGGCTGTTAGAACCACCAGTTTCTTTATACTTCCAATGGGCGGCGATCCCGTATTCGGCGATGCGGTGCATTTCCATTGTCCGAATCTGCACTTCCAAAGGACGACCAGTTAAACCGATAACCCCTGTGTGCAGAGATTGATAACGGTTGGGTTTGGGTAAGCCGATATAATCTTTAAATCTGCCGGGGATCGGGCGAAAAGCGTCATGTACTACAGCTAAAGCCCGGTAACATTCCTCATTGGTTTCGACAATAATCCGCAGTGCTGCTAGATCATAAATTTCATTAAATTCTTTTTGCTGTCGGTGCATCTTTTGGTAAATACTGTAAAGATGCTTAGGGCGACCACTGATATCTAGACAGCGAATTCCTGCTTGCTGGAGGCGATCGCGTAAAATTGCTGTAGCTTTGGCTAATTTCTCTTCCCGTGCGTCCCGCTTTTCGGAAACATACTTTTGCATTTGCCGAAAAGCTTCCGGCTCTAAATTCTTAAAGGCTAAATCTTCTAATTCCCACTTAATTCGCCAGATCCCCAAGCGATTGGCTAAAGGTGCAAAGATATCTCGTGTTTCTTGGGCTGAACGTCGACGGCTATCTTCTGACATATATTGCAGAGTTCGCATATTATGCAAACGGTCTGCTAACTTCACCACAATTACCCGAATATCTTGCGCCATCGCCAAAAACATCCGCCGGAAGTTTTCCGCTTGACTTTCGGTTTTGCTTTTAAAATTGATTTTAGAAAGCTTGGTGACACCTTCCACCAACTGCTTGACTTCCGGGCCGAAACGCTCTTCTATTTCCTCAATTGTGACATCTGTATCTTCGACTACATCATGAAGAAATCCAGCTGCTATCATAGCAGGACTACCCCCTAAGTCCCGCAGCAGCCCGGCTACAGCGATGGGGTGACTAATATATAGTTCTCCAGATTTGCGATATTGTCCGTGATGCAGTTGGTAAGCAAAATCAAATGCCCGACAGATTAACGTGTTATCACTACACATTCGGTCATTTTCTGCCTTGCTGCCATATGTTGATGAATCCCGCAAACATTGCTTCAGCCATTCTGGAAGGCTAAGGTCGGTTGGGGAACTAATAGCGATGCTGCTCATACAATAGAAGAGGTGATCGGTGGATAGTTGAGAGGTTGACGCAATTAACAGCACTTTTGTTGGTCATGCTGTTACCCTGGTGAGGGCAGTAAACGCTGTGTGAGATACCCTATGAGACTATAGTAATGGTCTATTTCGGGTTGGAAAAAACATAAATGGGAAAAAATATATATTGCAAACGCAGCCTCAATACAATACTTGAGGCTGGTGATGCTGATAATAGCCTGATTAGATTTATTGTATAAATAATTTTCTTGACATTAATACTATCGTAAATAGCACTAGATGTCTTTAAATCTTGAAAAATATCAGAGCCTAGTAACATTACTACTGGAGTTCCGTCAGGGAATCAACACGAATCAAATCGTCGTCACAGAAGCACGCCAACGCCTAGCTGGTTTAAAGCAACTCTTTGGGGAGGAAATCGCACCTTTAGCTGAGGAGGATGCACGTATACAGCCCTACAAGACAGAAATTAGCAAACAACTGCGTCTATTAGAGGTAGATGTGATGTTTTTACAAGGAGCGCGACAACCATCTACAGCCAAAACAAGATTAGAGACGATAAGCGATCGCCTCCATACTCTAATTCAATATTGCCACGCCATACTGCAACAAACGCCACCAAACGAAAAAGAGTTATAAGTTACACATATTTGGGGTTTGAGAATACTGAGACTAAGGGTAACTTACGCAGGTCTGGTTAACGTTGCAAAAGGTGAGAATCCTAAACAGTTATAAGCTTACCAGAATAAATTATATTCATTATCTCGGCTTGGCAAGTTTAGAATATATAGTGTCATACACAAGAAACCAATGACCTAAACTCTTAACTTGCCACCAAAATTAGAACAGTATCCCGTACAGCAAGCCCAAGCCTAAAATAATCTCCAATTATGGCACTTATGGCACAATTACAGCTTCAAGAAATACTTAATCAAATTAATCAGATGGATGTAGAGGAGCTACAGCAGTTAAATCAAGCTATTCAGAAATGTTTGGTTATAAAAAAAGAAACCACTAATCAAACAGCATTTCATCAAGCATTATTAAATTCTGGCTTAGTGAAACAAATCAAACGTCATTCGTGTTTTACGCCAACTCAACAGCAACTGATTCAGGTAGAGGGAAAACCTATTTCTGAAACAATTGTTGAGGAACGCCGCTAGATGGCGATTTATTTTATAGACAGTAGTGCATTAGTCAAGCGTTACGTTAATGAGATTGGTTCATCATGGGTATTAGGTTTGTTTGAACCTGCTTTGAGTAACGAAGTTTTTATTGCAGCAATCACAGGTGTCGAGATTGTCGCCGCAGTTACAAGACGATCTCGTGGCGGAAGCATAAGTTTTGTAGATGCAAAATTAGTATGTAATCAGTTTCGCAAAGATTTGCAAACCGAGTATCAAGTTGTCGAAATTACTGAAAATGTAATTATTTCTGCTATGTCCTTGGCTGAAACCTATGGTTTACGTGGTTATGATGCTACTCAGCTCGCAACTGGACTGGCCGTGAATGCACTAGGAATTGCTAACGGTTTGTCTTCTGTCACTTTTATCTCAGCAGATAATGAGTTGAATCTAGCAGCCTCTAGTGAAGGATTAGTTATTGAAAATCCCAACACTCATCTTTAAGGTGAAGTCACCTAGATTTAGAATTTTGATTGCCTCGAACAGCTATTTAAAGAATTTGATACACTAGCTTAAATTTGAAATTATAGAAGCTGGTAGCCCTGGGCTGATAACTAAATTTATGAATAAAGAATTATTTTGTATAGAAAATCTGCGTGTCGCCTATCCACAGCGTAGTGGAGAAGAACTACAGTGGGCGATTGATGATGTATCTTTTACCTTGCAACCAGGGGAAAGAATGGGGTTGGTAGGTGAATCTGGTTGTGGTAAATCGACCTTGGGAAGGGCGGCGATGCGTTTGTTACCACCTTCTAGTCTGGTGGAAGGGCGGGTGACTTTTCAAGGAAAGTCGGTATTTGATTTAACACCCAATGAATTGCGGAAATTTCGGGGGGAAGCTGTAGCTTTAATTTTCCAAGACCCGATGACGCGCCTTGATCCTTTGATGACGATTGGGAATCACTGTATCGAAACTTTGCAAGCCCACGCACCGGAATTATCAGCCAAAGAAGCAAAGGAAAAGGCGCTGGCGACTTTGGAAAAGGTGAAGATTCCGGCTAGTCGTTGGGGACAGTACCCCCATGAGTTTAGCGGAGGAATGCGCCAAAGGGTAGCGATCGCTCTCGCCCTCCTCCTCAACCCCAAGTTAATTGTCGCTGATGAACCCACGACTAGCTTAGATGTCACTGTCTCGGCTCAGATATTACAAGAGTTAACCCGCCTATGCAGTGAAGAAAACATGGCGCTGTTACTGATTTCTCACGATTTAGCAATGGTAGCTGAGTATTGTAGCCGCATCGGTGTAATGTATAACGGCAAAATGGTGGAAATGGGTACAACTGAATCTGTATTTAAAAACCCCCAACATGAATATACGCGATCGCTCCTCAAAGCCGCTCTGCATATTCAAGCAGTAGATGAAGGTAGTAGCGAAGCCTCCCAGTCCCCAATCCCTAGTCCCCAATCGCCAATCCTACGAATTACAGAACTAAAGCAGTATTACACGATAGAGCCTAACTTTGTAGAACGACTATTTAAGGCGGAAAGCCAAACTATTAAAGCTGTAGATGGGATTAACTTGGAATTATATCCAGGGGAAATTTTAGGGTTAGTGGGTGAGTCTGGATGCGGTAAGAGTACGCTTTCGCGGACGATATTACAGTTAATTCGTCCCACCTCAGGCAAAGTAGAGTTTTTAGGCCAAGATTTAACCAAGTTATCGCGTCAAGAAATCCGCGCTTGTCGGCGACAAATTCAAATGGTGTTTCAAGACCCCCATGCTTGTCTGAATCCAGCCATGACGGTGGGAGAAAGTATTGCTGACCCTTTATTAATCCATCACCTAGCTGATGCGGCTAAGGCGAAAGAACAAGTGTTGTGGATGTTGCAAAAAGTCGGCTTAACGCCACCAGAAGTTTATTATCAGCGCTACCCCTCCGATTTATCTGGGGGACAACAGCAACGGGTGGCGATCGCTCGTGCGTTGATTACTCGTCCTAAAATGTTAATCTGCGATGAACCTGTGAGTATGTTAGATGCTAGTGTGCAATCGCAAGTGCTGGATTTGATGTTGCAACTCAAGGAAGAATTTGAGTTAACTTATTTGTTTATCACCCATGACTTGTGGTTAGCAAGATTTTTGTGCGATCGCATTGCTGTCATGCACGGCGGTAAAATTGTCGAACTTGGGGAAACAAAGCAGATTTTTGCTCATCCCCAGCATCCATACACCCAAACTCTCTTAGCGGCTGCACCCTTACTTGCAAGAGCGTAGTCATACCGTTTCTTCATGAAGATGTGCTTTATTCTGGACTGTAGAGACGCGACTCATCGCGTCTTCACTAATGATGTGTTGCTGGGAAATCAGTTAGCCATAGATAGTCACAGCTATTGTTGATTCACCGTTTTTGGTTCTACAAAAGCTTCTCGACCTGTAATCAATCTGGAGCGACGATTACGAGTGATATAATTCCACGCCCACTGAAATACTACTAGTAGTTTAGTGTCAAACTCGATTAAGAAGTAGATGTGAATTAATAGCCAGAATACCCAAGCAATAAAACCTTGCAGCTTAATTAAGCCCAAATCTACGACAGCTAGGTTTTGCCCAATCATTGCCAAACTGCCCACATCATTATAACGAAATTCTGGCAAAGTTTGACCTTTTAGGCGTTTTTTAATGAGTTTGGCTACATACTCTCCTTGTTGTGTAGCTACGGGTGCAACACCGGGTAAGGGTTTACCATTTTGATGGGAGAAGTTGCCTAAATCTCCCACAACAAAAATGTTTTTGTAACCTCTAACAGTTAAGTCTGGTTCTACAATTACACGTCCGGCGTGGTCACATTCTACACCTGTGCGTTCTGCTAGGACTTCTCCCATTGGGGAAGCTTTTACACCTGCTGCCCATAATATAGTTTTTGAGGGAATTTCTTTAACTTCATCGCCATTTTTGAAAGTAACGATGTCATTTTCAATATTGGTCACCCGCGTTTTAGTTTGGATAATTGCACCCAACTTTTGCAAAGATTCTGCTGCTACTTGGGATAACTCTGGCGCAATGTGGGGAAGGATGCGATCGCCCCCTTGCAGTAGTAAAATTTTTGTTTCTGAGGTGTCGATGCTGCGAAAATCTTCTTTGAGGGTTTTGTATGCTAATTCGGCGATCGCACCCGCTAATTCTACACCAGTCGGGCCGCCCCCTACAATCACGAAAGTCAGCCAAGCACGGCGCTTTTCGGGGTCTGTTTCTTTTTCTGCTGCTTCAAATGCGCCAAATATCCGGCGACGCATTTCTATCGCGTCTTCCACGGTTTTCAAACCGGGTGCAAGGTCTTTCCAGTGGTCTTTCCCAAAATAAGAATGGTTAGCACCTGTGGCGACGATCAATGTATCATATGGTACTACTTTATCATCCAAGATAACGTGTTGTGCTTTGGGATTAATATCCTTTACTTCTCCCAGCAACACTTGTGTATTCTTACTTTTACTGAATACAGCTCGTAATGGTGAGGAAATGTCGCCAGGTGATAGGGTACCTGTAGCAACTTGATATAAAAGTGGCTGAAATAAGTGAAAGTTACGTTTATCGATAAGAGTAACACTTACATTTGCTTTCGCAAGAGTCTTTGCTGTATAAAGTCCACCAAAGCCACCACCAACAATTACAACCTGATGTGGTGCCTTTTTTTCATGTAAATCTACCATAAAACATAATCCTGTGTTAAGAGCGTTGTAACTTTTCTTAACAAAGATGTAGCAGAATTATGCTTAAGGTTGCCGTTTATTCAGAACAATTGAAAAAATCATGAAAGTAGCGAAAGTTATCTTTAGAACTTACCCATGAAAACGAAAAATCAAGAACTTGAACAAACCCTAAATCCTGTCTTTCTCCCCCAAATGGGTGATTTAATTCTCTAAACCATTGACTACATTTGTAGCACTAATGTAGTATAGATTCTCCAAGCTAACGCTCGCGCTCTTGGACAGTGTGCATCATGGCTAAATTTAAAGATATTGTCAATTACTTTCGTGACGACTGGAAACTGAGTGCCTTCACTATTGCAGCGTCTAGTGTGTACGAAATTGTGGATTTACTTGTTCCTTATGCAATTGGGCAAATTTTGAATGTTTTGTCCAATCAACCTTTGGATAAACCCTTAGAAGGTGCGATCGCCACTCTATCACAATTAACTAATTACCCAGTTAGCAAACCTCTATCTTTGGGCGTATTAATGGGTTTAATTTTTCTGGTTACCGTAGTGAGAGCGCCGACTCAACCTTGGTTAACCAGTTGGTTTCACTGGGATATAGCCTTAAGGTCACGTCGGAATAAAACTCAATCAGCGATTGAGAAAATTCTCACACTTCCCTTAGAATTTTATGATGTCAATAATCCCGGACGCATTGCCGGAAGAGTAGCTAGAGGTATTTCTAATCACACTTGGACATATCCAGAAATAGCTGGACAGTTAATTCCCAAACTGTTTCGTGTCTTAGGAATTTTTGTATTTATCATATTGATTGAATGGCGAATTGCCATTTTATATCTGATTTCCTTCGTCATTATTCTCGGCTTTAGTTTGAAACAGTTACAGAGAATAATTTGGCACGAAAGTCTTCTAGATAAATACGCAGAAAACACAGAAAGCCGCACATCTGAACTAATCACCAATATCAAAACGGTGAAAGCTTTTGCTACAGAATCGAAAGAACTAAAACGACAAAAACAGCGTTTAGATCGTGAGTTAAAAGTAGTAGATTATCGTATCCACAAAGGCTATGTTAACCTGCTGACTTGGCAAAAAACCGTGATTCAGTTTTGTGTATTTAGCATCTTGGGTTTAACATTAGCCGCAACAGTAAGTGGTAGGGTTTCCCTTGGTCATTTCGTCATGACTTTAACCCTATCTAGTATGGCGTATTCTGAGTTAGAACCGATTAGCACATTAGCAGAAGTGTTTGCTCGTCGCTATTCCTCCATGCTGCGGTTTCACGAGTTTCTGCAAGAGCCGACTGGATACGATGCAGCTAGTCTTTTGGAAAAAGACGACACATCCTCACCCTACAAATTCACTGGCAAAGTTGAATTCTCTCGTATCAGTTTTGGTTATGATGCTAGCCGGAAAGTGTTACAAGATATCAACTTATTAATTGAACCATACCAAACAGTGGCATTAGTGGGGCGCTCCGGTTCTGGTAAGTCTACCTTGGTGAAACTACTTTTGCGCTATTTTGAACCCCAGGATGGGCAAATTTTGATTGATGGTCAAGATATTCGCACCTTGAATGTTGGTAAGTATAGACGCAGACTGGCGATCGTTCACCAAGAAGTAGACGTTTTCAACGGTACTGTTTTAGATAACCTCACCTACGGTAGACCTGAGGCTACTTTTGAGCAGGTGAAAGAAGCTTGTAGAATTGCCAGAGTTGACGAAGTAATGCAGCAATTACCCCAAGGTTATTACACTGTTGTCGGGGAACGTGGGGTGAGGTTATCTGGTGGACAAAGACAACGTTTGGGGATTGCTAGAGCCTTGCTAGTAGAACCCGATGTGCTGATTTTTGACGAAGCCACCTCTAGCCTAGATTATGAGTCTGAACGTGCAATTCAATTGGCGATGCGATCGATTCAGGGTACTTGCACTACAATCGTCATTGCTCACCGTCTCAGTACAGTCCGCGAAGCAGATAAGATAGTAGTTCTAGACCAAGGAAAGATTGTCGAAGTTGGTAACCACGATGAACTTTTGCGTCAAGAAGGGATTTACCGCCGCTTGCACTCCCTCCAAGAAACTGGGGAACTCCTAGATTAGATGGGTACCGGTTTGTAGTGTTAAGCTATTACGCCTTTAAATTACTTAGTCGTTCTTGCTGGGGCGAAGTACAAGCTTCGTCCCAAGTTTTCTCCCTTGCCCCCTGCTCCCTGCCCCTTTTCCTCTTTTGACCACAAACCCTTATTTCTTCTATTCCAAAAAAATTTTGCTTACCCACTTGCCATTTCTAAAATACGCTGCTATTATTGTAAATCGTGGGACATACGGGTCGGTGTCCGAGTGGTTAATGGAGACGGACTGTAAATCCGTTGGTTTACACCTACGCTGGTTCAAATCCAGCCCGGCCCACCTTCAATTTTAGATTTTGAATTATAACCTAGTTCAAAATCTAAGATTTAAATAACTTCCGCCCGTGTGGCTCAGTGGTAGAGCACACCCTTGGTAAGGGTGAGGTCACGAGTTCAATCCTCGTCACGGGCTTTCAAGAAATGTTGTAGATTAACTCAGTATTACTTGGCATAGTTTGGTTGAACTTATATAAGGTCTTATTTCTGTTCGGTTTTGGCTTGAATCTCGCTTTGACCTTGTTCCCCCATATCGATCGCCACAATTTATTTAGCTAGTAATCTGTCTACATACTGTCCTAACTGTGATTCCCCACACTGATTTGGTGCAGCGAGGGTTTGAGAGATTTGGCGTTTGTGGGTTAATAAATGTTTTTGTTGTCGCTGTTGGTTTAAAAGTCTGTAATTATTGTTGACAGTTGACTGGGATAAAATCTCCCTTACCTAGCAATACGGTTCAGTTAAGAGAATAGTAGGTTGGGTGGAGCGATAGCGGAACCCAACAAAGTCTTGAGAATGTTGGGTTCCGTTCCTCCACTCAACCTACACCAGTCTAAGTTGTTGCTTTAACTGAACTGTATTGCCTTATCTAGGGGAGAAGAGAAGTTGCTAAGAAGGTTCCTCTCCAAGCAAACTTCGGGGAAGAGAAGAATTCCGAAAATAATCCTCCTTCCTCCCCTACTTCCCCCGCCTTCTTCTACGCCCAATCTCTAGGCTGGAGAAAAACTTCTGTTAGTTCCGCTTCTGGGCTTCCAGCTTTCGGTTCGTAGCAATATTCCCAACGTGCTAAGGGTGGTAAAGACATGAGAATCGATTCTGTCCGTCCCTTAGTTTGCAAGCCAAACACAGTTCCCCGGTCGTAAACTAAATTAAATTCAACATAACGACCACGGCGGTATAGTTGGAAATTACGTTGGCGATCGCCGTACTCAGTTGCTTGCCTGCGTTCTACAATAGGCAAGTAAGCAGGTAAGAAAGCCTGACCGCAAGACTGGACAAACGCAAAAATATCCTCCCAATTCCGCGTCACATTTCCCACTTTCTGGCTGTAAATTGCGGCTGGACTATCTGCTTGAGTGCCAATGTAAAGCTTACCGCTAGCATCTTGATAGTCGAAGAAAATACCGCCAATACCTCGCTGTTCTTGGCGATGTCGTAAATAGAAGTATTCATCACACCAGCGTTTAAATGCTGGATAATACTCTGGATTATGGACATCACAAGCATTTTTTAGCGTCTGATGAAAGTGAACCGCATCCTCTTCAAAGGCGTAGTATGGGGTTAAATCCGCCCCACCACCAAACCACCAAATAGGGCCAGCTTCAAAGTAGCGATAGTTGAGATGTACTGTTGGTACATAAGGATTGCGAGGATGCAACACCATTGAAGTTCCTGTGGCAAAAAACTCATGTCCGGCTGCTTCTGGACGTTGCGCCAAAATTGAAGCAGGTAGGCTATTTCCCCACACTGCGGAAAAGTTCACGCCACCTTGTTCAAACACCCGTCCTTCTCGAATCACGCGGGTACGTCCTTCTCCCCCTTCTGCTCGCTCCCAATAGTCTTGGTGAAAGCTTGCTTTCCCGTCAATTTGCTCTAACGCTGTGCAAATCTCATCCTGTAAGTTCTGCATGAATTGCTGCGATCGCTGCCGTGAATCCTTGGGTATTGTATTGGTAGGTGATATCAGCAATTCTGTGTGATTTGGAGATTCTTGCAGAGAATTATCGGAATGACGACCCATGTTAAAACCTCTGAAACTTTGAGTAGGGGTAATTACTATTGCTTAATAACTATAGAGTTATTAAGTTAGAATAAAGCAGAGAATTTTCAAAACTTAATAAATTCACTCAACCCAACTCCTCAAAGCTTTTCCGCTTTTACTTTGTATGAGGCATTTCCAACTTTGTTGAAGAAATATGAAGAGTGTTAGCCAAAGAATCACGCTGATCATAACTTGATGGCGATGATTTTATAGTAGAGGAAATTGGCAGCACTAATATATAAAGTTGAACAAATGACTCCCACCCAAGTACAGCAATTGCTAGCAGAGTAAATAACTTTGTTGTGTCATCTTATTCTCTATTTTTAAAAGTTGGTGACGACCATGCGCTTATATGTTTAATTGCTAAAAGTTTCGGATTTTTTTACTTAAAGTTTGACAGTGATCTGTTTCAACCTCAACTTGAATATATTATTGGAAAAACATTGCCAAATTAGGTACAAGTTGATAAGTTCCGCTTTTAACGATGATAGATAACCCCAAATATATTAAGATAAACGGAAACACCTTCCGACCATAGCGAATTAGCACCGAAGCCATGAAAGGGTTGCGAGTGAGGTTGTAGGAGAGAAAACACCACATTCCAATTGCTAAATAGCAAATACATACAATTACTGCCAAACTAGGAACATTGCTGCTAGCAAATAAAGGGACATAAATACCAATATTATTTCCACCATTAGCAACGGTAACGGCAGATACACGGTAGGTTTGAGGATCTTTGAGGGTTGCGAATAATGTTTTTTTATGGCGTTGGGATTTGACTGAATAATCAAAATTGACTGATACAGCTTGTAAACTATCTTCTTCCTCTTCCTGATTCATCAGATGGCTGATACCAATTATTATTGGCAGAATCCCTAGTAATCCAACCCATGCTTCTGGAAGGACTAGACCACCGAAAAAACCAGGGAGACTAGCTGTTACCAATATAGTAAATCCCACAAATTCACCAATAATAATATGTTTTGGACGAAAGGCATGATTTACCTTGCCAAAAAAAGCTGTCAAATATAAATTATCATCAAATGTTGTTGCAAAAGCCACAGATATTGCAATCAATGATGTACCAATTAGCCAATCCATAGTCTTTTACCAGAATGGTTGAGGGGAATTATTTCCGTAAATAATTTGAAGTACAAATGTAATTGTGGTCTTCGACAGTTAAGCTTATTAGCTTATAAACTTAATATTATGTTTTGGCTTAGATAAGAGCAAATACTCTTTTTTCTTAAAACGATAAATTGAATTTATTGAATAAAAAACCAGGTAATTCTCATACCTGGTTTTGATCTAAGGAAGATATTAATGTTTATGAAAAAGAGTCAGAAGACAGAATACCCTTTCAGGGAAGCAAGCTACAGAATTCAGAATTCCCCATACCTGAAGTCAGGGGTTTCAGTAAGGACAAGAGTTTTTTCTTCTCCACGATTAAAAACGTTCTGCTTTAAACCTTGATTCTCCATCCAGTCGCACAGAATCCATGCTGAATTCTGGCTCCTGAATTCTTCTTCGGTAATACTTAAATATCCAACTTTTTAAAAAAGCCGAGTGTCCTGTTATTGACGGAAGAATGGGAGAAACGCTACCAAGCGATCGCCTACCATAACCACATGGGGAGGAGAAAGATTTTCTGTGAGTAAAATGTGATGCAAAGCAGAACTGCAATAAAACAGATGAAACTCCTGCTAGGACTGAGTTTAATTAGATTTTGGCTAATTGGTCATGTGTCCTATTTTTGCCCTGCACCAATAGCAACAGGTTCACCAATAATTTTGGCAAATCTTTGTAAATAGAAGTCCACAGGATTTGCTACCGCTTGAATCGAGGAGCGATCGCGCACCAGATCCCACCATGTCTGCAAATGAGTTGTTTCTGCTGGTAGTGTGAACTTGCGGAAATGTTCTAAGAGTGGTAAACGTTCAAACCAGGGATAGAAGCTGATGTCAACTAGGCTGAACTGATTTCCTAAGAAGTAATCACCTTTACTTAATCCTTCTTGTTCAAGATATAGCAGCGCCTCAGTAAACTCTTTTCGTCCTTGTTCTTGTTCCTGATGATCTTTACCACGGAGAAATTTGTTAAAAGCCGGGACAAGCCGAGTATTGGCGTAGTCTATCCAGATACGAGCGATCGCTTTATTTGCAGGGTCATGGGGTAACAATGGTGGTTCAGGGAAAGCTTCTTCTAAATATTCATTAATAATCGCAGATTCATAGATAATTACATCCCCGTGTTGGATAGCTGGAACTTTGCCATAGCGGGAAATTTGTATGTACCCATCTGGTTTGTTTTGTAGGTCAATTTCTATAGGGGTGAAATCAATACCTTTTTCCAGTAAGGCTACACGGGTACGTTGCGAGAAGGTAGAAGCTTTAGCGAAGTACAGTTGTATGTTGCTCATAAAATCCTTTCCTGGTAATTACCGTGAATGCAGACTATGTAAAATTGCACAACTCAAAGCAGAGCAGTAAAACAGAAGCTAGATGTGTTGATTAGTGCAGTTAAATAATTTGACTCACAGGTATCTACGTCTATTAATTGATATATTACACTTTATCGGTCGATTTAACGTAATTTAAATATTATACGGTCTTTCAAAAAATATGTATACCTAATTATTAGTGTACCTAAATAAATGTTTAGACATAATCAGGCTGATCAAGAAAGAGGTATCATGATGTACTCGAAAGCTGACTCTAATAGGCAGATCCGTCTTGGCTTGCTAGTCCCAGCAGGTAACACCACATTTGAGCCTGACTTTCACGCTGCTTTTTCCAGTCAAGTCAGCATTCATAGCCATCGTGTGATTGCTAAACACCTGCATGCCTATGAGAGCTATGAATCAATGGATGACATTAATGAAGAGGCTGTCAAAGAAGTAAGTAAACTAGCTAAAGCCAGAGTGCATTTTGGAGCATACGGTTTCACAACAGCAACATTTTACCGAGGGCGAGTTTTTGCTGAACAATTACGACAACGTTTGACACAGGCGCTAGGAGTACCCGTTGTTATTCCGGCTCTAGCTCTATTAGAAGCATTGCTACATCTCCAGGTGAAGAAAATTTCTGTAGTCACTCCTTATCCAGACTGGAACAACCAAACGCTAAAAACATTTTTAAATGAAGCACCTTTGGAAATAATTACGTTTAAAGGTGATGAACGCCCAAAAGAAGTAGCAAAAACTAATTACCTTTGGCATCAGTCGCCGGATGAAGCCGCAGCTTTTATCAAAGAAGTATCTCACCAAGGTGCAGACGCTATTGTGTTGCCCTGTACAGCATGGAGAACATTTGAAGTAATAGAAGAATTAGAAGCAGATTTAAATATCCCCGTAGTTACGGCAAACCAAGCCACAATATGGAGTTTGGCAAGACGAGCTGCTATTGAATCTTCACTTTGCCCCAGGGGAACACTGTTTAATATTTAGTCACAGATAAACAACGAATTGATGTCAACCATAGTCGATCCTGTCATCGACAAAGCTTGTCCAGCAAAGTAGAGGCGATAATTACGCGACCTCAAAACAGGTAGCTCAAGATTCAACTTGAATCCAAATTTAGATAATAATTTCATGAACTTAAGTACAAAATTTCACAAGTAAAGACTCTGCGCCCCTCCGCGCTGACTTTGTGTACCTCTGCGTTTAAAACTTGTTGCAACGCAAAGAAACACAGAGATTAGCGCAAAAGTACGCAGAGGGTTTCTCAAGATAATTGGCTATTGCCGCAAAAATTACACTGTTACTAATTCCTGGGTTGCAACTAATGACTCAGGTTTTACCCAAATCTTATCCAACCCACCACTAAGGAGCCGATATTGCTGGTTGGGATCTTGTTGCGGGTAATCCATGCGTTTGTGCATTCCTCTAGTTTCTTGACGTTGCAAGCCACTGTTGTACATCCAACGAGCAGTAGCTACCATTGCCGCAGCTTCCCGCGATCGCACAATTTGCTGATCATCTGGTGTATGACTGTTGCGGATTTCTTGCCAGAGGTCATCTAGCCTTTCTAGGGATGCGCTTAAACTGGTAGCAGTGCGGAAAAGGTTGCGATCGTAGGGGAAAACTTCAGCTTGAGTTGAGGCGATCGCTTCATCTGGTGAAAATGTACCATTACCTTCACCATGTAATCCCGCTTCCCCCACACCCTGTACACTGCGTTGACTAGCGTATTCACCCAAACTCAACGCATAATTAGCAGCAGATTGTCCAGACCAATAGCCAGAAGACATTGCCCAAGCTGCATTATGACTACCTCCACCCGTAAAGCCACCACAAATTAATTCTCTAGTAGCCGCATCTCCTGCCGCATAAAGTCCATTCACTGAGGTAGCACAGGTATAATCTGCAATCCTAATTCCACCAGTACCGCGCACAGTTCCTTCCAAACGCAGAGTTACAGGGAATCTTTGCGTAAAGGGGTCAATCCCAGCGCGATCAAAAGGAACAAAGAAGTTAGGCTGAGATGCGCGCATCCAGGCTTTTGTTTGCTCATCCATGTTTTGATCCAGACACGCATAAACTGGCTGAGTCAGCAATGTTTTGGCAATCACAGAACGACCATGCTTAGAACCTGCACCCTCAATTACCGTCCCATCTTCGTATGTGAAAGAAGCCCAATCATAATAACGAGTCTTCGTTACAGAAGAAAAAGCCGGGGAAATTGCATAGGCATTAGAAAATTCCATACCAGAGAAATCAGCACCCGCCTCAGCCGCCATCAATAAACCGTCCCCTGTCAGAACATTGCAACCAAGTGCCTTACTCAAGAAAGCACAGCCACCTGTAGCAATCACAACCGCCTTGGATCGGACTGTCCAACGTTCCCCAGATTGACGATTGATACCCTTAGCCCCAGCCACAGAGCCTTCTATATCTACCAACAACTCTAAAGCCGGACTGTGGTCTAAAATTTTTACACCTGCTTGTTTAATTTTTCTCCGCATAAACCGCATATAATCCGGCCCTTGCAAGGAGCGACGGATCACCTTTCCATCAGCATCCACACTGAAAGGATAACCCTCATCTGCCAGAGAGTTAATGTTGTCATAGGTGCGATCTAAGACCCTAGTCATCCAATGACGATCCGCCAGAAAGCCTCCCATCGCTTCCCGACTCGCCATTGCAGCTTCTCGCTGTTCTGGATCTGGTGGAACATACCATACACCATTTCCAGAGGCGGCGGCTGCACCACTTGTACCGCAGTAACCCTTGTCTACTAAAACAACTTTTGCCCCACTGGTTGCAGCACTCCAAGCAGCCCAAGTACCAGCCGGTCCACCACCAATGATTAATACATCGGTAATTAAATCTATATGAGAAACATCTTGACGGATATTCATGAAATTTACTCCTTAGATATAGTAAGCAGATTTGTCATTTTTTAGTAGCCGATGTGCGCTCTTTACCCCAGCCGACATTTTTTCGATAACTGCCAAGTAACCCAGATGCGATCAAAGCTTCTTCATCCACTGGTACTGATTCCTCAGCGTTAGGATCAACATACAGTGCATCTACAGGACAGTACAGTTCGCACATATAACAGGTTTGACAATCGCTCTGGCGAGAAATTTTCGGCGCACTCCCTGGTACTGCATCGAACACATTGGTAGGACAAGCAGTAACGCAAAGATTACATTTAATACACCGTGATTCACTGACTAATTCAATCACATTGCTACTAACTCCCTCTTGACAACACCTTTAGCAAGTCATTGCTCTGACACTCACAAGCTCTCACTCCTGAATTTATAAAGAGGAGTATTGTTAAGTCCGCCAGACATAACTAGCCCAATTCATCCGTGCATAAGTTTTAGAAGACCTGAAAGGCTTATTTATCAGGTAATACAAAGACCGCATACAAATACTAATCACCGACCGATTTATCGGAGATTGACTTAGCAGTATTGCACGGTGCTAGAGAAAATTCAAGTCTTTCGCCATTAAAATATATGATTAACTAAATTTATTAAATGCTAACAGTTAGTAAAGCTAAGCTTAATTTGATACTTCGTACTTGATTTGGATGCGTAGGCCGTCGTAGACATCGCTCAAACCTACCTTAACATTCTCCGTCAACCCCCCAGTGCTTGGACATAGGAAATAGAATTGCGTCCTTGGGGAGAAAAATCTTGAACAAGAATTAGTATCATTCCTACTTGATTTTTATAGTTGTTTGTGAGAAAGTCTATTTTAATAAAATACAGTAAATCGATAGATTTATTGTAGTTAATATTTATTGGCAGACAGGTAATCATAGAATAAGTGTTGTTTAACACTTATTTGTCACTGGATATGCCTTAAAAATAGAAAACAGGGAAAGAATATTTTTATACGTTCCTTGTGAATTCTATTTATGAACTAAGAGTGCAAAAGTCTTCCTTTGGGACTTTGGGTGAAACTCTTAAATAACATTGTCAGCAACACCAAATTATTTATGCAATAAGTCTATTAATGATACCAATTTGAAAAGAGAATGCGACAAATAAAGTAGAGACGCGATTCACGCGTCTTCACCCAATGATGTGTTGCAATCATTAATTGAATTGGTATGAGTAGCGTCAACTGATGCTGTTGTGACTACCAAAGTTAGCATCTGTAAAATCACAGAATTGATATCAAATTCATTTGCTCACCTATTTTTTATTGATAGGTGTAGTAACTTATTTTGTTCAGATGTATAAACTTGGTTTTACCAGGAAAATTGTCATGTCTCAAGCCAAATTAAGACCAACAAATAACTAATAGGAATTTACCATGCACCAACCATTTGAACCACAAAGACGAAAAGTTTTACAAGGATTATTAACATATTCAGCCTTAGGATTATCTGGTTTTGCTGCCCCGATAATTGGAGACATATTACAAGCCAATGCTCAGACAAAACGGTCAGGAGTTAATACTAAAACAGTTCGAGTGGGTTATCAAACTTCTGGAGATTTAGTCAAAATCAAAAAAGTTTTAGAACCACGACTCAAATCTATCGGTGTGGATATAGAATGGACACCATTTCCGGCGGGACCCCAACTGTTAGAAGCTATGAATGTAGGTAGGGTTGATATTGGTTCAGTGGGAGAAACACCACCAATATTTGCTCAAGCAGCAGGTGCGCCACTGGTGTATATCGCTGGACGCAAACCTAGCAAGGGTGAAGGTAGTGCGATCATTGTCAGAAAAAACTCACCTATTAAGAGAGTTGCAGACCTCAAAGGTCAGAAAGTAGTTTTTCAAAAAGGATCAGCATCACACTATCTACTTGTCAGTGCTTTAAAAGAAGCAGGTTTGAAATTTAAGGATATTCAAGCCATCAGTTTAGCACCTGCGGAAGCTCGTGATGCCTTCCTGCAAGAAAAAATAGATGCGTGGGTAACATGGGACCCCTTCTATGCTTTTGTGCAGAAAAATGCTGGCGCTCGCACTTTAAGAAATGCGGCTGGAATTGCTACTCAAGGTGGGTTTTATCTATCACGGCGCGAATTTGCTGTCCAAAATCCTGAAGTGGTGAAGGTAATTTTAGATGAGATAGACAAACTAGGACGATGGGCAGAAAGTAACCCTAAAGAAGTAGTGAAAATTCTGGCTCCTGAACTGAAGCTGGAACCGTCACTTTTAGAAACTGTGGTGCGCCGACGCACTTATGGATTAAGAAGACTTACTCCTTCTCTAGTTGCTGAACAACAGCGCATTGCAGATTTATTTTACGCAGAGAAGATTATACCGAAGAAAATTGATATTAGACAGGCATTACTTACTTCTCAACAATATGCAGCGATCACGCCTCAGCGTATTAGTGGCCGATAGAAAAATTTTGGCATTTTGTAGTTTCTATCCCCTAGCGATCGCCCTTTACTTCAAAGATATATACCATAGCAATGAAAATACCATTTCTTGATCAACGGCGTAAATTCTTTAAACAGCTTGTACAATATTCAGCATTAGGATTATTTACTTTCTCAACACCCCTAGTAGGTAGCTTATTACAGAGTACTCAAGCCCAAACCCAACGAGGATTTGTTGCCAAAGAAATCAACTTAGCTTATCAAACTTCTGGTGATATTGTTAAAGTCCGAAAAGTTGTAGAGCCACGGTTTAAAGCTTTGGGTATCAAAGTGAATTGGGTAGGGCCATTCCCAGCCGGGCCGCAATTGATAGAAGCAATGAACGCAGGTAGAGTTGATATTGGTACTGTGGGAGAAACACCGCCAATATTTTCCCAAGCCGCAGGCATCACAGAAGTTATCTACATTGCTGGACGCACTCCTAGTCGGGGTCAAAACCAAGGTGTTGTAGTCAGAGCTGATTCTCCGATTAAAAAATTAGCTGATATTAAAGGGAAAAAAGTTGCTTTTCAGAGGGGATCAAATGCACATTATTTACTAGCAAAAGCTTTACAAGAAGTGGGCTTAAAAATTAGTGATGTGCAAATTGTTGGTTTAACTCCATCAGAAGCTCGTGATGCTTTCATTCAAAACAAAGTGGATGTTTGGGTAGCTAGTGACCCATTCTTAGCTCTGGTGGAAAAAATTATTCCGATTCGCAATTTGAGGAATGCAGCCAAAATTAACACATTGGGTGGATTTTACCTGGGTAGACGTAGATTTGTCACTCAAAATCCTGAATTGGTAAGGGTGTTTTTAGAAGAAGCAGACAAGGTAGGCGAATGGGCAGAAAAAAATCCCACTGAAGTTGCTAAGGCTTTTGCACCGGAACTGAAATTGGAAGTATCAGTTTTAGAAAAGGTAGCACGCCGACGTACTTATCGCTTAAGAAGACTCTCACCTGCGATTATTGCTGAACAACAACGGGTAGCTGATTTTTACTTTCAAGAAAAAATAATTCCCCGCAAAATAAACATTCAGGATGCACTACTACCGCCACAATTATCGGCAGCAATTACACCCAAGCGTCTGAAATGATTGCGATCGCATCCCTAATCTAATGAATTGATTGAGTGATTGGTGCAAAATTTATTTTCACGAACAAATTGTCAGCATTTTTCTCAACCGTCGTCTTGCCAGGTTCCTGCTAACAGTACTTTTTACTGTTCATGCTAATGGATCAGTGAAGCAAAATCTCATCCGAAAATTTTATTTCCTCACAATAGAGATTCATCCTATGCAACCCGATCACGATTTTGATCAAGCTTCTCAAGAGCAGAATGAAACAACAAATCCTCAATCTCGTAGTAGTGGAAAAAGACGTGGTAGACTTTTTGGGCGAGACGGTGTTAGTAGACGTTTATTTCTTGGTCACGCTGGTTTGTTTACTGCTACTAGCGTTGTGACTGGGATGATCGGTTCGTCTTTCTCAGGTTCCAAACAGGGAGATATTGCACAAGCTAGAGAAATTGCTCAGGGTAGATATCGTGTTCGAGATTTTAACTATATAAAATTTCGTCAGCAAGCCTTTCAAGTCCGTCTCCAAGCAGCGCAAAATAATCGGCAAATTGATATCCCACCCCATCCTACCAATGGCGATGAGGAACGCTATGCCAACAAAATTGCTACAGACACGAGGGGATTACCACACGATCAAAGAGGCGAAGTTGATCTGCAAGCTTATGATTCTTTGATTAGGGCATTAACAACACAGAACCCAGATGATTACGAAAGGATTATTTTGGGTGGTACAAGGAAGTTAGTGAATCCTCAAGGGCCGTTGGCAATTAGTTTAGAAGGCATCAATGCTTCTCAGATAGCAGTTCCACCGCCACCAACCCTAAATAGTGCAGAACAAGCGGCAGAGGCGATTGAACTCTACTGGCAGGCTTTATTAAGGGATGTGCCTTTCAGTCGATTTGCTCAAGATCCGAATGTCGCCGCAGCGATCGCCGAACTTAATAGCCTACCGGAGTTCCGGGGGCCAAAACAGAACGGTTTTGTCACTCCGCAAACTTTATTTCGTGGTAGCGTTATCTATGTTGATCAGCGCGATCGCTCAGGTAGGACAACAAAATACGTTACTCCTCCAGGAGTGCTAGATGGCCCCCACATTTCCCAATTTCTGTTACGGGAAATTCCTTACAATACTCAATTCATTTCACCCTTGATTCGTACTGCTCTAGCTGGTAAGGAGAATGATTTTCTCACTAATTACAATGAATGGCTAACTGTCCAGAATGGAGGTAGTTCTGGCAAGTCCATTAAGTTCGATCCCACACGCCGTTTTGTTTTTACTGTTCGTGATCTGAGCGAACTATCACGTATTGGTGGGGCTTTGTTCTTTGGAGCTTTGTTAATTCTCAATAGCATTAGCGCACCGTTAAATCCAGGAAATCCCTATATCAACTCCAAAACTCAAGTTGGTTCTGCTGCTACCTTTGCATCGGCACATTTTCAAGCCTTACTCAACTTAGCTCCCTCGCGGGCAATCAGAGCTTCTTATTGGCAAAAGTTTTACGTACATCGACGTTTACGACCAGAAGCTTATGGTGGATTGGTTTATAACAACATTGTCAATGGAACTAGTTATCCGATTAATTCCCAAGTCTTCAATTCCACAGCCTTAGCTCGCACCTTCAGCACTTTTGGTACTTATTTGTTACCCCATGCGTACCCAGAAGGCGCACCATTCCACTCTTCTTACACTGGTGGTGCTGCTTCGATTGCGGGTGTGCAAGCTACGTTGTTGAAAGCCTTTTTTAATGAGAATTTTGTGATTCCCAATCCTGTAGAACCTGATCCCAATGACCCCACCAAACTAATTCCCTACAGTGGCCCAGCTTTGACAGTCGGTGGTGAGTTGAATAAACTGGCGACGAACTATTACATCGGTCGTGGTCATGGCGGTATTCATTGGCGTTCCGATGGTGCAGCTGGCTTAGCGTTAGGTGAGGAAGTTGCTATCAGTATTCTTAGAGATGAAAGACTGGGATACAACGAACGGTTTAATGGTTTTACCTTCACCAAATTTGACGGTACAAGAGTGACTGTCTAAATCCAAGGGACTTTTTCTCACGGTCGTCGCTGTTCTCCATACTCCAATTAGCAACAAAAACCAGTTAAGGGATGAGACTTGATTTTATCTAAATACTTGTGATACTCTGCCTTCATCCATAAATCACAGTTACTTGATAGATTAACCGTAGTTTTTGAATACACAGTGTGCATCAAATGGGAATTAGCCCTTATGCCGAAAGATTGGTATGAATGGCACGACCTCTACAACACTGAGCCAAAATTGCAGCAGCGTCTAGAAATCGTGCGGGAATATATTGCTTATAGCTTAAATGCCTTACCAGATGGGGCTATTCGGATAGTGAGTGTCTGTGCGGGTGATGGGCGAGATTTACTAGGAACTTTAAAAAACCACCCCCGGATAAATGACGTATACGCACGACTTGTTGAACTCAACCCCCAGTTAGTTGAACGTGGACGAGCAACTATAGAATCATTGGGTTTAGCCAAGCAAATTGAGTTGATCAACGGTGATGCAACTCTCGCTACTAACTATGTAGGAGCAGTACCCGCAGATATTGTGATTGTGTGCGGTGTCTTTGGCAATCTGGCTGAGGAAGCAGAACTCAATCGCTTACTAGATAACCTGAGTTTTCTGAGTAAACCAGGTGCTTTTGTGATCTGGACTCGTGGACACTCTAATGGTATTCCCTACTCTGACAATGTGCGGAAAATTTTAAGTGCATCTGGATTTGAGGAAATTAGCTTTAACCTAACAGCCACGGGAGATATGGGCGTAGGTCTTCATCGATACATCGGTGAAAATTTACCTGAACCCAAAGAGCAACAGTTATTTGTGTTTTCGGGCGTTCCTAGAGCAGCGAGGTAAAAATGTCTATTCAAAACACGGTATCAGGTTGGGAAGAACTTTTAGCAACTGCTAGAAACCATACTTCTGCGCGTCGGGTCAAAAGGCCAGGGCAATCTCCTTCTACTGCACCCATCCCCAGTAGTTTACATAAACTCCCGCCAAATACAGAACCACCAGTCCTGCTTTACCGAGATACTAATTCCTGGTGTCCTTTCTGCGAGCGAGTTTGGTTCGCACTGGAAGAAAAAGAAATTCCCTTTGCTACAGAGTTTATTGATTTAAGTAACAAACCCAAATGGTATACCGATTTAGTTCCGACAACGCTTGTCCCAGGGGCAAAAATTGAGGGGAAATTAGTATATGAATCCAAAGATATTCTCTTGGCTTTAGAAGAAAAGTTTCCTCATCCTGCCTTATTACCAGAAAATCCAGAGGAAAACGCTGTTGCTAGACAGTTGGTTGAGGAGGCGGATACTAATGGTTTTAGGAGTATTGCTTTCAAATTCCTGAGAGAAGCGCCTGTAGATGTTGATGAGTTGGCAAAGTTACAGGCAGAGTTTGAAGCTCAGTTAGATGAACTTGAGCAAACTTTGGCGAAGTATCCCGGCCCTTACTTTGTTAGTACGTTTAGCTTGGTAGATATTATGTATAGCCCCCATCTGGATAGATTGGCGGCTAATTTACCTGTGTATCGGGGGTATCACATCAAAGGAAATCCGCGTTTTCCTCGGATTAATGCTTGGTTTAACGCACTGAATCAGCGTCCGGCTTATCACAGGGTGAAGTCGGATAATATTACCAATAATTTACTGTTGCGTCGCCGATGGGGAGTGGAACCCATTGGTAATCCTTTACCTCTGGATGTGGCCGATAGTGAGAAAATTCAATATAGAGCCGAAGCGGCTGAGAGATTGAGCGATAATCGGGAAGTGGCGATCGCAGATATTATCAAAAACTCTGGAGTCCAAGCTTTAGCCGCAGATGGTGACTTTACCACAGTTAAAGAGGCAGTTGATTTTCATTTGCGACAACTGGCTGATTATTTACTTCATGGTAATGGTGAAACTTTAGCCGGTGGTCGGACAGGTGGTAAAAATAGCACTGTTGATCCTATTTTCGCTGCTGTGGGAGCGATCGCTTTTGCATATTTGAGAAATCGCATTTGCGCTCCTCGTGATATGAGTGCTGGTGCAGCAACGGCGTTTCGAGCGGCAATTGATAAATTGTTGGCTTCTGTTTATTAATTTTGTGGGCGTTGCTGATGATCAAATTACCTCGCGCAGAGGCGCAGAGAGTAAGAGAGTTTCATGCTCGAATTTAGCAAAGCTCAAATTTATCAGGAGGGAAGGAAATTGCTAACAGCCTATAGGGAAGATGAACTACAACTGAGCGCTGATGTATTGGTAATTGGCGGAGGCCCTGCCGCAGCATGGGCAGCCTGGTCAGCCGCATCCCAAGGAGCCAAAGTCATCATTGTTGATAAAGGTTTTCTGGGTACGAGTGGTGCGGCGGCGGCCAGTGGTAACGGCATCATGGCTCCTTCTCCAGAGAATTGGGAGAAAGTTGGAGCCGAGCGTTATCGCATCGGGAAAAACCTCGCTAACTTACGTTGGATTGAACGGGTTATCGAAAAAACTTGGCTGAGTTTGCCTCTGGTGGAAAGTTGGGGCTATCGTTTCCCTAAAGAAGATGGGGAATCTGTGCGTCAGAGTTATTATGGCCCTGAATATATGCGGGTGCTTCGCAAAAACCTCTTGCGTGTTGGTGTGCAGATTCTTGATCAAAGTCCTGCCTTAGAGCTTTTATTAGCTGATGACGGCTCGGTGGCAGGTGCAAAAGGTGTACAGAGACAACATCATCGTAGTTATACCGTTCGTGCTGGTGCAGTAGTCTTGGCTAATGGCGGTTGTGCATTCTTGAGCAAGGCGTTAGGTTGCAATACTAATACAGGTGATGGACTGCTGATGGCAGTAGAAGCTGGTGGTGAACTCTCTAGTATGGAAGCTTCTAATCACTATGCCATCTCGACGGCTTTTAATGCGACGGTAACTAGAGGTGTTCCCTTTGGTTGGGCTAGTTATAGCGATGAAGCAGGTAATGATCTCGGTGGTTATGCCAATGGTCGTCGTGATCCTTCTTTCCTACCTAATGCCCTGCTCAAAGGCTCCGTTTATGCTCGTTTAGATCGAGCTACGCCTGAAGTTAAGGCAGTGATTGAAAAATCTCATTTCATCGCTTTTCTACCTTATAAAAAAGCTGGTATTGACCCCTATACAGAACGAGTGCCTGTGACACTGGTTCTGGAAGGGACAGTCCGTGGGACAGGTGGAATCAGGATTGTGGATGATACTTGTGCTACAAAGGTTCCTGGCTTATATGCGGCGGGTGATGCAGCATCGCGGGAGTTTTTAGCCGGTTTAGCTTCTGGGGGTGGCGGCCCCAATGCTGCCTGGGCAATCTCGACAGGGCAATGGGCAGGAGCAGGGGCAGCTGCTTTTGCCAAGAGTTTGGGCGCTCATCCTCATGAACGGGTGGCGCGTCCGGCTGGTCAAGTGGGATTGCGCTCATCTTCTCCTACTTCCGCAACATTCGATAACGAGGCGATTGTGCATGGTGTACAAGCCCAGATGTTTCCGTTGGAGAAGAATTACTTGCGGTCTGAGCAAGGACTTTTAGATTCCCTTGCTAAATTAGAAACGCTGTGGCAGCAAGTAAAAGGAAACCCCAAACAAGATACAGTCCGTGATGTAGAATTTTCTCGTCGAGCAGCAGCTCTGACGGCTGTAGCACGATGGGCATATTTTAGCGCGTTAAACCGCGAGGAAACACGCAGCGAACATATTCGCATAGATTATCCCGAAACCGATCCAAATCAGCGTTATTACCAAGCTACAGGCGGTTTAGATAAGCTTTGGGTGAGGCGTGATTGGATTACGGATGCTCCTACTAAACAACCAGTAATCACTACTCCCACCACATCATCTGTATCAAAGTTATAGCAGGAGCAGGTCATGATTGAGCTTGTCAGCCATAAACTCTGTATCAATTGCAATTTGTGCGTCCAAGTTTGTCCTACTAATGTCTTTGACTCTGTACCTGACCAACCACCCATAATCGCCCGCAAGGAAGACTGTCAAACTTGTTTTATGTGTGAGGCATATTGTCCTGCGGATGCGCTCTATGTTGCACCCCAATCTCATACAGATATGGAAATCAATGAGGATGATTTAATTGAAAGTGGCATCATGGGTGAATATCGTCGCCTCTTAGGCTGGGGATATGGTAGAAAAAGCAATAGTGAATTGGATACAGCTCATAAACTGCGCCAATTACCCCGTCCTTATCAAAGTTAATTTGGGTATCTAGGGACTAGATTTTAACTCATCACTCTAAAGCACTTTTTGACGTAGTTCTGGAAAGACTTTAGATACTTTTTTCAAGAGATAATCGCCATAAGTCCCACGAAATTCGTGAACACTAGCTTTATCCCAGCGATCGCTTTGATCATCTTTTACTACTACATCCTTCAGATCAATGGGTTTGACTTCAACGTTAAAGTTAGGATCAAAGAAGAACGGGAACGAAAGGCGATTACTTGTTGATAGGTTGCGAACGCGGTGGGGTGTGGAGCGATATAGTCCTCTTGTCATGCGATCGAGCATATCCCCAATGTTACATACAAAGGAGCCAGGAATAGGAGGAGCATCTATCCAACCAGACTTGGATTTGACTTGCAATCCGCCGATGTTATCTTGCTTGAGAATAGTTAATACTCCGTAATCTGTATGTTCGCCAACGCCCCATTCAGATTGAGATCCTAAATTAGGAGGGTAATTAAAAATGCGAAATAATATCAATGGATCTTTCGTATAACGTTCTGCAAAGTAAGACTTGTCTAAATCTAGACTCAAAGCTATACCAGCCATGAGGATGTGTCCGAGTTTGGTCATTGAGTCTATATATTCAAGTACAGTTTCCCTAAATTGGGGAATATTAGATGGAAAGAGATTGCGACCGTGCATTGGTGTACCAGCTTTCACCAGTGGGTGATTGTCTTTTAGTTCGGAACCAAAATAAATACCTTCTTTTAAGTCTGGTCTACCTGATGTTAACTCGTTACCCACAGGGAAATATCCTCGCCACGCTCTACCACCAAGAGCCATAGAAATTTTCAGTTTAGTTTCTTGATCCTGGGCGAAGAACTCTTGACTGAGATGTTCTAACTGCGTTTGTAGTTGTTCATCTACTCCATGTCCAACAATATAAAAAAAACCGTAATCTTGGCACGCTTGTTTGATCTGCTGTGCAACGACATCAGAAGAGTTATTCCTTTGGCAAGTTAACCCACTAATATCAATGATAGGAAGTTGTAAGACTGTCATATTTTGTTTCTCCTTAGTGTGCGTACACGAATAACTAGAATTATATTGATACCAGAATTTTGAATATGGCGATCGCTAATCTTTTTAGAGGATCAAAGTAGGCGTTTGTCCACATTATCTTGTGAATTTTCTTGTAAATACTGGTAATTTGATTGATTTACCGTAGTATTGATTATATAATTCTCATTGATTCACAAAAGAAAAATTATTGAGTAACACAAACTGAACAATAAAAGTTGTCAATTCAATAAATAAATCATCCCAAAATATGCAATATAACCAATTAGGCAATAGCGATCTACAAGTTTCTGATATTTGCCTTGGCACAATGACCTATGGGCAGCAAAATACTATAGAAGAAGCCCATCAACAGCTAGATTATGCAATTGCTCAAGGAGTTAATTTCATCGATGCGGCTGAGATGTATCCAGTACCGACCAGCGCTGAAACATACGGATTAACTGAGACTTATATTGGAGAATGGTTAAAAAATCAACAGCGAGAGCAACTAATAATTGCTACTAAAATCGCGGGGCCTGGTCGTGGCTTTAAATGGGTACGTGATGGAGCAAAAGCCATTGACCGTAATAATATCAAACAAGCAGTGGATGATAGTCTGCAAAGATTGCAGACAGATTATATTGATTTATATCAAATTCATTGGCCTGATCGTTATGTACCCCGTTTTGGACAAACAGTTTTCGATCCCACTCAGGTAGGGGAAACAATTCCCATCACTGAACAGCTGGAAGTTTTTGCTGATGTCATCAATGCCGGAAAGATTCGCTATATTGGCTTAAGTAATGAAACTCCTTGGGGTGTAGCACAATTTAGTCATGCGGCTAAACAATTGGGATTACCTAAAGTTGTCTCCATTCAGAATGCTTATAACTTGCTCAATCGAAATTTTGATGGCGCACTTGCAGAAACAGTTTATTACGAAAATATTCCTTTACTAGCTTATAGTCCTTTGGGATTCGGCTATTTAACTGGTAAGTATCTTAACGGTAAACCAGAGAAAGCAAGAGTTACTTTATTTGAAAACTTTGGTCAGAGATATTTAAAACCAAATGTTAGCAAAGCAGTAGCAGCTTATGTAGATATTGCCAAACGCCATCAACTGAGTCCTGCACAACTAGCGATCGCATTCGTGCGGAGTCGTTGGTTTGTTGCTAGTACGATTATTGGTGCGACTACACTAGAACAACTCAAAGAGAATATAGAAAGCATCAATGTAGTTCTTGATAAAGACATCTTGGCGCAATTGGATGCAGTTCACACTCAATATCCAAATCCAGCACCATAAAACAAGATACCCAACTTCTCGAAGAAGTTGGGTATCTCTGAATAAAGCAAAGGTGTAGAAAATTATGGCGATGCTAATAAACCAATCTTTCCTATTCATACAGGAATATCAACATGGCTGAAATTAAGATATACAGTGCGGTAGTTTGCCCTTATGCTCACCGTTCGCGTTTGGTACTTCAAGAAAAAGGCATTGACTTTGATTTGATAGAGATCAATTTGCAGAACAAGCCAGAGGGATTTACAGATATTTCTCCTTATGGAAAAGTACCAGCGCTAGCACATGGTAATCACCGAGTTTGGGAATCAGCAGTAATTAACGAATATCTGAATGAGGTATTTCCTCAGCCGCCTCTTTTACCTAGTAGTCCTATTGCTAAAGCCCAGGCTCGTATCTGGATTGATTTTGCTAATACTAGATTCGTTCCGGCTTTTTCTGCTTTGTTGCGTAGTCCTGATATTCAACAGCAAGAAGCAGCTAAACAAGAACTGTATAAACATTTAGAGTTTATCGAAAATGAAGGTCTAGGGAAGTTATCAGGAGACGGCCCCTACTGGTTTGGTGAATCAATTAGTCTGGTTGATTTCACCTTTTATCCCTGGTTTGAGCGTTGGCCTGCACTGAAGCATTATCGAGGTTTGGCGCTACCAGAGGAATTTACTCGTCTACGTCGCTGGAAAAAAGCTGTAAAACAACGTGATTCAGTTGTGGCGATCGCTAATAGTAAGGAGTTCTACATTGAGCGATATGCTAGATTTGCTACTCCTGTCGCTGCATAGTCAACCCTGGAAGAAAGTCAAAGGTTAAAGACATTTTCGCTTTCCCTAAGTGTTCGCCACTCAAATATTCTGGGTGGCGAACAACTAAAAATAGTCAGGCGGGATATTGCTTTAATTAGGATAACTAGTCTGCTATAAATTGGGTAACTCAATCCTGGGGGGAGATTAGCTAGACAGCAGAGCATCTTCTGTTACCAAGCTTGATCTGCGGAAATAGGAAGCGGAATTTAGTCCCATTTTATGGCAAGATTCTGCACACTTGCGGCAAATAGCAGCACAGAACATCATTGTGGCATCACCGCTCATCTGTTCGCAAGCGATAGCAGTGCGATCGCAAATTTGGGCGCACAAGCTACAGGTGTTTCCCATAAACTCAGAACCGTCATTAATCATGTTGACGCACATCATGCACATTTCTGCACAGTCCCGCATCATGGACATCATACTCATATCCATGTATCTACCATTCTGATTCTTGCAATACTTAATAGTATCAATGCAAGTCGTTTGACATTCTATGCAGTTTTGTTTACAAGCTTCCATATCAGCAAGTATAGATTCAGTTGTCATCATAGAAATAGTCTCCTTGCTTTTGCAGTAGGTAATGTGGCTGACTTAATTAGCAAGGTAACCCTTTATTTTTGGGAAAGCAATAGTTTCTAAATTTCTAGTAATTTGAAGGCCGCTATATCTATGTACTTGACGTAAATTACTCGGCTTGCCAATATTTCATGAGCTTACCATTGGCTACAATCCTCATTAATTAAGGACTTGGACTATTCTGTTAGTTACAACGCACTACTTTGTTGAAGTTCAGGTATCCCTTAATATGCAAAATTTCCCATCCGTTGATTTGATTTGTCATCTTCCTAAATCAAAAAAAGTTGACAAACAATATCTTTTTCATTTACTAGCTGTTTCAGCCTGAAACCCTTATATAGTAAAGATTATAGCTATATAAATCATTGAGGTAAATGATTATTTGAAAAAAAGCTATAAGTACATTTTCCTATAGCTCCTTAATGTCATAGTTTCATGACTTTGAGGCGAAAGCTGAAAATAACTTCATATCTAAATTTCTTTACATAATAGACTTGCCTTTTATTGTTAACCATGCAACACTGCTATATTATCATTAAACTACTTAACTTCTACCGACTAACAGGAGTTAGTTCTAGGAAATCTTGTTACTACTAAAATAGTTATTTTGTAAAAGTGCTTACAGAGTAAGGTTTTAAGGTTAAGTAGACTCAACAAGAATTAAATAAAAGTAGCGTTGATTGATAAATCTTGCTTGTTTGTAACACTCATAATCCCAAAGTTTTAGCCATAGTAATCCTCTCATCGGTTGCGTAAGGTGGTTTATCCACCTTATTTACTTAATTTTACATTTTGAAATATTTGGTTCTAAAAAATGAGTCAATTAATAAAAGATTTTGCAAATATATCTCAAGCGTGGACAAGTAAACGCACTACTCGTCGTCACGCCTTATTTGCCTTTGGCTGTAGCCTAGTATTGTCTACCACACTATTTAGTTGCAGTCCTTCACAAAATAATAACCAGCAACAAGCATCTTCTTCCGCATCTAATGTAGCAAATACAAATGCTACTAATAAAGTGGTGAGGATTGTCCGTTCCAAACAATTGACAGCTTTAGCGGTTCTAGAACAAAAACGTATTCTAGAAGAGCGACTAAAACCTTTAGGTTACAAAGTAGAATGGCCTGAATTTGCTGCTGGCCCTCAGCAATTAGAAGCTTTGAATACAGGCGCACTGGATATTGCTTCAACTGCTGAATCACCTCCTATCTTTTCCCAAGCAGCAGGGACACCTCTAGTTTATTTAGCTGCTAATTCTTCTGATGGTAAAGCAGTGTCGCTATTAGTTCCTGCTAACTCTAATGTTAAAAGTGTTAAAGACTTAAAAGGCAAGAAAATTGCTTCTCAAAAAGCATCTATCGGTCACTATCTTATAGTCAGAGCTGTAGAAAGAGAAGGTTTAAAACTGAGTGATATACAGCCAGTTTATCTACCACCTCCGGACGCAAATGTGGCATTTAGCCAAGGTAAAGTGGATGCTTGGTTTATTTGGGAACCATTTGTGACTAGAAATGTACAACAGAAGGTTGGCAGAGTTTTAACAGATGGTGGTAATGGTTTACGGGATACTAACAACTATGTCTCTACAACCCGTAAGTTTTATCAAGAAAATCCAGAGTTAATCAAAATATTTCTGGAAGAACTGCAAAAAGCCCAAAATTGGGCAAAAAATAACCCCAAAGAACTGGCTAACTTACTTGCTCAAACTACTCAACTTGACCCGCCTACATTAGAAATTATGCACAGTAAGTATGATTTCACACTCATACCAATTACTGAACAAATTATTAACAAACAGCAGGAAGTTGCTGACAAATGGTACCGTTTAGGGCTGATACCAAGAAAGGTGAATGTCAGAGATGGCTTTTTAACTCCAGAACAATATGCGGAAATTACTCCCCAGGAAGTGCTGGCAAAAAAATAGTATTGGGGAAGGTTTCATAGTTAATAGCGCTGCGTGTGTCAGTGGTTTTAAATCTAGTTTAATATCTGCTTTCTGGGCGGTCGTTAGCTGTTTTGCCACTAATTACTAACAAAAACTCTATTCGCTTTTGGGTAGAGTTTTTTATTATGTCTAGTCTACACTTACGTTAAGCTAATGCGCGCCTTAATTGCATAACTACTAATCAGGCCTGTTAACTATCAACGGTCAACAGCTTTCACGATGGATTGTGCAACTTGCTAATTTAGGAACATTGTATTATTGTCAAGCATTTGACGAAATTAGACAATATGCCATACAATCTACAGTAAGCACATCAAGTTACTGTTGTTTACTCATTTGGTTGAAGGGAAAAATCGAAATGGCATTAGCCCAGCATATCAGTATTCAGGACGATACAAGAGTAAATCTTTCTTTTTCAAGTAAGATATCTCAAACAGTTATAACTTTGTATGGTCGGTTATGGTGGCATACGAAAGCGTATACTACTGTTTTTGGTATGATTTTTTTAGTATTAGCTAGTTTAGGATTTTTATCTATTTATTGGTTTGGGAAAAAGCTGACTCAAGGACTTCAGCCTGGAACTGTTGCCGAACAAAAATGACTATAGATAAAAGGTTGTGTTTAGTATCTTATCTAGCTCCTAATTGGTGGCAGTTCTATCAAGCGATCGCCACTTATTTAGGTCGGGTTGTACAGATGGAAATCCAACTACAGCCAGGTGAATGTGATCCTCTAGAAGACCCCTTATTATTACAAGACCAACTAGACCTAGCTTTTATTTGTGGATTACCACTAATTCGCTATAGTCAAACAGTTACAACTCAATTGCAGACATTGGTTGCCCCTGTGATGGAATCATCGCGCTATGGTAACCATCCTGTTTACTTTGCAGATGTCATCGTCAATGCTCAAAGTAAGATTGCAAAGTTTGCAGATTTGTCAGGAAAAACATTTTGCTATAACGACCTTGGTTCTAATAGTGGTTACAATTTACTCTGTCATCATTTAATTCAGCAAAGATATCCAGAAAACTTCTTTAGCAACACTCTACAATCAGGCTCACATCAGCGTTCAATTCGCTGGGTAGTTGAGGGATTGGCAGACTGTGCAGCGATTGATAGTGTGGTATTAGAACAAGAATTCAAGGATTTTCCCGAATTATTACGGCATTTGCGTGTAGTGGAAGTACTGGGGCCTGCTCCGATGCCGCCTTTAGTAGTAGCACAGCGTCTAGGTATATCTTTGATTGAGCAAATGCGGTTAGCACTACTCCAACCAGATGCAGATTTGCAAAGAGTGATGGAACGGTTTGGAGTTAGGCGTTTTGCAGCCGTGGAGTTAAAAGATTATCAGATATTAAATCAGATTTATAGCGATCGCCTCCACGTTACACTTTGAAAATGTAAAAGCTCACGCAGAGGCAAAAAGATTTCACATCAGGCGGTAATACCATAAACCCAACTCTGCTGTTGAGACGACGACACAGCATCTTGATAAACTTGCCCAAATAATACTCGCTGTGCATGACTCCCGCCAATTTCATGCAGACGCGACAAAACAGGCTGGAGTTCTGCAACGGTTGTATGAAAATCTCCTTGGGCATGAGCTACCATACCCCTGGCGGCGGGTAGGGTTATTTCTAACCAACGCCGTCGTTGGAAAGGATTAATACTCAAGGCGTGATACTGCATACTCAAAAGCATTTGCTTTACCCAATCATGGTGTCCCGCTTTGGCGAGTGCATAGACATAATGCAAGTCTTGAAATGGTAAAGCGTGTTCATCAATGCGACTGTAAAGATAAGGACTGATACCTTGCCAACGGTTGCCCACATCTACACCGTGTAATTCCAGCCGCAATAATAAGGAAATTGCTCCTACTTGGTCTTTGGGGGATTGTTTATTAGCACGTCTCCAAATGTGCGTATCATACAGGTTAAGAACTTCTCGATAGTTTTCTAACTGCAAATAATATAGGGCAATGTGCCACCAGTTATGAGTGTAGAGCATAGAGTTGCAGTTCTCCCAGGTATCTGCAAAACTCTCCATCCAAGCTATTCCCTCATCAACTCTTTTCTGTGTTTCCATAACATGAGCGATCGCATGATGCGCCCAAGGATCATACCTATTTATGGCGATCGCTTGATAAGCCATGTTTTCTGCTGCTTCAAGTTGGTGACACTGTTCTAAACCAAAGGCCGCCATGCCATATAAATAATGATTTTCCGGATTGCTAGGTAAAACCTTTTGGGCAATTTGCCATAATTTTTCTTTGTCACCCAAATAAAAATAGTGATATTGTCCCTGCTGCACAGAAATCAAATCACAGGGGGATTTATCGGTGATTTCTTCATGAATAGCAATTGCTACCTCAATCTCTTGATTTGCCCAGGCGGAAATTGCTTGTATATATAATTGTTCTCTGGCAGTAGCTTTGGCGAAATGCTGTTGTGCTGTTCGCAGATATGGTTGAGCTTGCTGCCAAGATTTACGGTTTTCTTGGGTGAGATAATAAGCAGCAGCATAAGCATGAGCTAATGCACAAGTGGGATCTGCTGCAATTGCTTGTAAAATTGCTGTCTCTGCATCACTACCATAACCCAACATCTGCTGGGTAAAACGGTTAATGGCTGCGATCGCTTTGGCTGAATCTGTGGTTACTACTAGCCCTTGTGCATCTTTAAGCATAATTAATTCCTTGCACCAAAATTTGTAGAGGTGCTGATAACATCTCTAACTAAGTTTTTATAAAATACAGTAAATCGGTCGGATTAGCGTTCTTATGACCAAGAGTATGCCACACTCACTACAAAACCGCAAGCATTAAACTACTTAAAGTTGATAGGATAACCGGACTTAATTCTATCAAAGTCTTGATTTACCTCATGGGCTGTGCGATAGTCTGATAGTATTTTATTAATACGGTAGCTCGATAGATTTACCGTATTAAAGCAACAGTAAATCTTGCTCTGACATAGAAATCATGCAGCTACATTGGTTTATTCCCACTCACGGTGAAGGACGCTATCTAGGTACTGCCATAGGCGGGCGCGTAGTCAACTTTGATTACTGGCGGCAGATTGCTCAAGCTGTAGATCACTTAGGTTTTACAGGTGCATTATTACCTACAGGCCGTTCTTGTGAAGATGCTTGGATTTTGGCATCAACCTTGGTAACACACACCAAACAGATGAAATTTTTGGTGGCGATACGTCCGGGGTTGATGTCACCGGGAGTTGCAGCCAGAATGGCAGCAACTTTTGATCGCATTTCTGGAGGACGTTTGCTAATTAACGTCGTTACAGGTGGTGATCCAGTGGAATTGGCAGGGGATGGATTGCATCTTACCCATGACGATCGCTACAGACTAACAGATGAATTTTTGGCAGTGTGGCGGGAGATTGCTGCCGGAGAAACCGCTAACTTCCAGGGCGATTATCTCAATATTCAAGACGGCAAGCTGTTATTTCCCCCAGTCCAGAAACCTCATCCACCTCTGTGGTTTGGCGGTTCTTCCCCCATTGCTCAAGAAATCGCTGCCAAACACGTAGATGTATATTTAACTTGGGGCGAACCACCAGAACAAGTTGCCCAAAAGATTGCCTCTGTACGCCGACTAGCAGCAGCACAAGGAAGAACATTAAGTTTTGGGATTCGTCTCCATGTCATTGTCCGGGAGACTGAAAGCCAGGCTTGGGATGCAGCCAACAATTTAATTCGCTACGTAGATGATTCGGCGATCGCCCAAGCCCAACAAGCATACTCTCGCATGGATTCCGAAGGACAACGCCGGATGAAAGAATTACACAACGGCAGTCGAGAAGCTTTAGAAATTAGCCCGAATTTATGGGCGGGAATTGGTTTAGTGCGCGGCGGTGCGGGGACTGCCTTAGTTGGTGACCCCGATACAGTAGCTCAAAGAATGCTGGAATATCAAAAATTAGGTATCGATACCTTTATCTTCTCCGGTTATCCCCATCTAGAAGAAGCCTATCGAGTAGCAGAGTTACTCTTTCCACGGTTACCCCTACAGCATCAACCAACAGTAGCACCACAACTATTGAGTCCCTTTGGCGAAGTTGTAGCCAACCAAGACTTCCCTAAACAGCAAATCGCCACTGTAGATTAAAAACTCCGCGCCACCACCGTAAGCGTAGCGTCTTCGTGAGGAGAAGTTTAGAATCTCTTTCCTTGCGAGACGCTACTCTAACTTCTCTGTGCGTTTAAAAACCCTCAAAGACAGCATTTAAATTCCTGCACCATCCAAAAACTCTTCAATGACTAAATTACTCTCAGCTTTAGTCTCTTGGAGGTGTTGATTGTCCACCTGGTTGATGGATACATGAAAATTACCTCCTAACTGTTCTACCTGCTGTTCTAAATCCTTCACACGTTCAAAGAGGGCGCGGATAGCCTCTGCTTCCATATCACGGACTTTTCCATGGGCTAAAACATGAGCTTGATCAACCCGAATCAAACGCCCTGGAACGCCTACGACTGTCGTATTGCTGGGAACATCGCGCAAAACTACTGAACCTGCACCAATACGAACGTTGTTACCAATGTGAATATTACCTAATACTTTTGCACCCGCTCCTACAACTACATTCTCACCCAATGTAGGATGACGCTTACCGCTTTCCTTTCCTGTGCCGCCAAGGGTAACACCTTGATAAATCAGTGCATAATCACCAACAATGGCGGTTTCACCAATAACTACACCCATACCGTGGTCAATAAATACGCCTTTACCAATCTTTGCACCAGGGTGAATTTCAATTCCTGTCAAAAATCGACTGATACTCGAAATCAATCGTGGAAATAAGGGAATTCCAATCTTATACAACCAATGGGTAAGGCGATGAAACATCAAGGCTTGAAGGCCAGGATAACAAAATAAAATTTCTAGCCAATTACGGGCTGCGGGATCGCGTTCATAAATTGTGCGTAAGTCAGTTAAAAGCATATTTTTGCCCTGAGAAATGATGAGTTAGTTTGAGATTGTGGTGATATTTATTACATAAATGAATAAGTGATAACTAAGGAAATTAGGTTTTCATACACTGATTCAGGCTTAAATAAAAAGCTTTATGGACAAATAACGGTAAGCTGATAGACTTATAGTAATTTAATGAATCTTCGCAGAACTGTATCTCATAGAACATTGTTTTTAGCAATTTTCTCGTTTAAAGTACAATAAGTCTATCAATTAACAGTGGTATGATGACGCAGAGCTTAAAAAAACAAAACTATACCCTATTGGATCTGTCTGCCAAAGTGGAATATGCACTATTGGCACTTTTAGAACTAGCTAACCAATATGTTCAAAAAACACCCACAACCATGAGTGACATCTCTGCTAAGCATCCGATTCCAGAGCGCTATCTAGAGCAGATTCTTTCTAGTTTGCGGCGGGCTGGCGTGGTGCAGAGTCAACGCGGTTCTAGAGGTGGCTTTGTTTTGACCCGTGAACCTCGGCAATTGACCTTGTTAGAGGTCGTAATTATGTTGGATGGAGAGCAAAAAGAAAAAGAATCCCCTTCTGAAGAAAATTTAGAAAAAAGCTTGGTGTGCGAGATTTGGCAACAAGCGGATGTAGCTGCACAAAATATTTTGAGCCAATATACTATCCAAGACTTGTGTGACCAACGAGAAGCACGTTTACAGAAAGGTCAGATGTATTACATTTAGCGATATAAGAATACTGTTATGAAAATTGCCAGAAATATTACAGAGCTAGTTGGACGCACGCCATTGGTGCGGTTAAATAATATTCCTCAAGCAGAGGGATCTGTAGCCGATATAGTGGTGAAGTTAGAAAGCATGAACCCATCTGCGTCGGTGAAAGACAGAATTGGCGTAAGTATGGTGGAAAGTGCAGAAGAGGCAGGTCTAATTCATCCAGGTAAGACAATATTAGTAGAACCAACTTCAGGAAATACGGGTATTGCTTTGGCAATGGTGGCTGCTGCTAAAGGCTATCATTTGATTCTGACCATGCCGGAGACGATGAGTACAGAAAGACGGTCGATGTTGCGAGCTTATGGCGCACAGTTGGAATTAACTCCAGGTCTGGAAGGGATGCGGGGAGCGATCGCCAGAGCCGAGCAGATTGTAACAGAATTGCCTAATGCCTATATGTTGCAACAGTTCCGTAACCCAGCGAATCCCAAAGTACATCGTCAAACTACTGCTGAAGAAATTTGGTCAGATACCGATGGACAGGTAGATATTGTGGTGGGTGGAGTCGGGACTGGCGGAACATTAACTGGAGTCGCTCAGGTACTTAAAGAACGTAAACCCAGTTTTCAAGCTATTGCTGTAGAACCAAGCAATAGCCAAGTGCTTTCCGGAGGAAAATCAGGAGCGCATAAAATTCAAGGTATCGGTGCAGGATTTATCCCGGCAATTTGTCGTCTGGAATTGATTGATCAGATAATTGCCGTTTCGGATGAGGATGCGATCGCCTATAGTCGCAGATTAGCAAGAGAAGAAGGTTTATTATCAGGTATCTCTACAGGTGCAGCGTTGTATGCAGCTATTCAGGTGGCAAAGCGTCCAGAAAATAGCGGTAAGTTGATTGTTATGGTTCAACCTAGTTTTGGCGAACGCTATTTGAGTACCACGTTGTTCAAGGATTTATCAGAGTTGGAAATATCTGCACTCAATTAATACTGAGTTGTCAGCAAAAATAGTAACTTAGGCCGGAAGTGGAGAGTGGAGATCCAGCATCTTCCATCCTAGTTTACTAATTTCTTTACACTCCATTACTCCAGAATATAAGTATTCAGATAATCTAGAGGAACGGTAAACACATAGTACAGTACACCCCCTCCCAGGAGAATCACAGCCAGACTCGCCAGAAGTATCCAACGGTCTGGTGGTTGATAAGTATCCTCGTCAATATCTTTGCGAACAGCGAAATAATGCTGTGTTGAAAGTAACACGGTCAATACTCCGACTAAGGCAAATGCCAATCCCAACTTCCAACCATTACCAGGAGGCTGTGATGCTAATGGAGGTTGAAGAATCCGCAATCGCACAATCAACACACCAAAACCCATGAGTGCAATACCACTCCGCATCCATGCTAGATAGGTACGTTCATTAGCTAAATGATCTCGGATTCTATCGGATCTATATTTCTTTTTTACTGAATTTTTACTTGGCAATTTTTCGGCTTCTATTGTCATGAGATATATTTATTTATTTGCTTCTCAAGTAATTTTAATATTTCATCTATTTTACAAAATTAAGCTGACATTTTTTAGGAAATCAATAAAGATTTCTCTAACAAAAATAGTAATCAAATTAATTGATTAACTTAGAGATTTTAATAAATGGTTTCTATCAAAAATTGGGCATTACTGAATATGAGGAGGAAAATTAATAACTCATCAAGTATGATTGTATTGCGATGCAGAGAGAAAACACCCGCAAAGATATGATGCGCGCGATTCATATTGTGATTCAGTAAAGCCAACTTTTTACTAGCATTAGCGTTTAAAAATTATGTCGTACAGCGACAGGAGAATTTCCACCACAATCAAAATCACCACATACCATTCTACTCGCTGGCTACTGCTATGCTGCATGAACTCCAGCACAGTTTGTGCAGTTTGAGAAATTAGCTCTAGTTTTCGTTCCAAAGCATTATGACGCTCACGGATTTCATATTCATCTTCCAAACGCAGATATAAGTTTTCTAGTTGTGGTGATTCCCATAGCAATTCCGGCTTATCGATAATTTCTACTCGACCCACAATTTTATGTTGAACTAACAGGGTAGCTCCAAGTTGACGCAATAATTCCCGACTTTTGCGTTGACTCCTATTGTCACCCTGGAGACTAGCCGCGAACGGTTCAATTTGATCAAATACAGTTGCTAGACTCGTTTCATAGTGAGATAGAACAACACTCTTAGCAAGAATATCAGCCACTATCTGTAAACGTTCTACGCTAAATTCATGCAGGAAAATTTTCCCTTCTTTAACTCTTTCACTTTCCGCAATATTGCGGCGAACATCTACCTCTTCTGTTTCCGGTTCAGTAAAAGAATCACTAACTAGAGAGGATAGTTTGCTCAAAAATGCTACCTTTTCCATAGGCTCAAGGTTGAACAAAACAACTGCACCATAACTCAGAAGCACAGCACAACCTTGTTCACCTACGGTAACTATTAATGGCATAGTCGCCAAGCAATCATAATTCTCCAATCTTTGTAGGTTAATTTTCTTACCAAGGAATAGGGCTTGCGCTTTAAAGCTATCTTTGCCGTGAAAAAGGAGTTTTTGCATTGTCGCCTGACACTATATTTTTGTCCATCAAGGGAATACCAGGAAATAAATTATCCCATCTTGTGATGCGATTAAGATGCCTGCTACTCATCACAGACAAGTAGGATATCCATCCTAGAATAAATTTTGGGACTTTTTTATGGAGAATTCCCTCTATGGCTATAGATTTTCTAGTAGATTACTAGCCAGTTGTAGTGGAGCGATGACCGAGTACTGTAAATTGGTTGCTGCGTGACTTTACAGCATAGGGTCAACAACTGGCGATTTGTTGCGGCTGTTCCGCTCTCTTGATATCTCATTTAAACTGGAAAATATAGATAAGTTATGCCAAATTGCCAAAATCTTTGAAGTCCGTCATAAATTGACAACAAAAGAGCCGGAAGAATTCCGACTCTTTATTTCTGTGCAATGTTTTAGCTGAACAGACCTATTCAATTCCTACCAGTCACTTAATCTTCGATTTTCGCTGTGGTAACTCCTGCATCTAGTGCGGCTTGAGAATTTTCGGGAATAAACCAGTTAACTTCGCCAGATTGGAAAACCTTTGCAGGTGGAAGATTGAATTCAATTTCACTAGTTTGGGGGTTGTTTGTAGCAACTAACCTAGTTCCATGAACAATCTTAACAACTTGAGCGGGAGTGGCTGCTTGTTCTGCTGTAGCAGCTTTTCCAGGAAGATAAACACCTTGACAGTCCCACTCATCATCAGTTTCTGCACCACTAGGAAGCAGATATAATTCATTGTCGTAGGTCGAGGTAGATTTTTTCGGTTTTTCACCGTATATCAATAGTGTTTTATCTGTTTCATTGCGACAAATTCCCACAGGTTCTTCACTATTTTCTATAATGTATTTTTGGTATTGCAAGTTAGAAATTCTTTGCTCAATTTCTGGTGTTCCCCCTTGGGTTTGTCTATCCTGTAAAGCAGAGTCTAGTGATTTGGTGATTTCTATATAGTCTGGGTCATTAGCTAATTTCTTTCCTGCCCAAGATGGTGAAGCAACCATCAAGTTGACCAAGAGTAATAAGCAAACTAGCGCGGTTTTGAGTAGAGTATTCTTGAAAATTTTCATGGTTTTCTCCTGAAAAATTAGTGGTTTCGGATGCTAACTACCTAATTGAAGGTATTAATTGAGAATTTTTACATCTATCTAATGATGCAAGTTACTAAGATAAAAGCTCATTTTTGTTTAATTCCAGGTATAACTTCTGCTTCAGGTGCTTCCAAGGAGAATCTATAATTTACTCGCCAAATATTCTTGCTTAAAATTAACAGGTAAGACCCAATGCTTACACAGATTATGAAAAGTAAAATGGGAGTTTCTATCGTTTGGCTTTCTATAAAAATGGAAACACCTAATCCTATTAAAAGAAAGGGAACTAAAGAATTACCATAGTGGGTAATTGCAGAAGCGATCGCCTTGATCTGAGTTAAGTGATAGGCTAGATAACACCACACACCTACCATCACAAAGAAAACTAGCAAAATTACCAGTAAGTTATCCCATGTATTCGTAGCAAACATGGGCATATAGATACTAATGTTGTCACTACCATTCGCAATTGTGACTGCTGCTACACCATAGGTTTGGGGTGAAAGAAAATTGTTCCACCAAGACGGCGAAGATTCAAGAGTATTTAAATCCTCTGTGTCGCTAGTCTCTTGATTTAGTAAGCGATTGATGCCAATAATTATCGGCGCAATACCCAGTAGACCAATCCAAGACCCTGGGATGATGAATCTGCCAAAGAAGCTAGGCAAACTGGCAACTACTAAGGCACTAAAACCCAAATACTGACCGATAAATATATGGCGACGGCGAAAACAAGCATTTATTTGTGAGAAAAACAGTGACAGGACGACAATATCGTCGAGATTAGTAGCCACAAAAGCCGTGAATCCTGTAGAAATAGCAGTCAGTAGTTCGCTCATGGGTGCGTTGTGTCTCCTTAATGGTAGTGACCGTCAAGCATCTGTATGGGTGAAATGGAGGTTGTGAGTGTGGAAAATTGGTAAGTTCAGAAAATCATCAGTGTAGTTAGCACTTTGACTAGAGGTATAGTTTCACTCTATGGTTACCTATCAATAAGAGCAAACAGTCTTTTTTGTTAAATCCATAGACTGAATTTATGGATGTGCAGATATGACTGCAACAGTGGAAGTAAAGATCATTACAACAATCTACAGTTAGTCGCTAAATTTACCGTATAATTCCTTTAATATCTTCAAAATAACTGCTACGCGATTTATCACAATTGCGGAGATAGTTAATTTTGAATTTTGAATTCGGAGCAGAGCGACGTGACGCTAGAACAGTTACGCATTTTTTTAGCTGTGGCGGAAATGCTGCACTTTACCCGTGCAGCTGAAGCACTTTATATTACTCAACCAGCAGTTAGTGCTGCTATTCAAAGCTTAGAGACAGAATATGGTGTCAGATTATTTCATCGCATTGGTCGTCATATTGAAATCACAGATGCTGGTAAATTATTACAAGGTGAGGCGCAAAAGATTATTGACCATGTACAGTTAACAGAGCGCGGTTTGAAGGAATTAAATAATCTGCAACGGGGAGAATTAAAGATAGGTGCAAGTCTCACCGTGGGTAACTATTGGTTACCCGAAAAAATTAGCCAGTTCAAGCAGTTATATCCTGGCATTTTTATCAATTGTCAGTTGGGAAATGCTGAGGAGATTTGTGATGGAACTGCTGTAGGTATGTATGATTTGGGTTTAGTGACAGGGGAGATTAAAGCATCATTACGACAATCTTTAGAGCAAGACGAAGTAGGAAGCGATCGCCTACACATTGTTGTGGGTAAATCTCACCCTTGGTTTCAGTATAATGAGATTTATCTAGATGAATTATTCCGTACAAGTTGGGTGATGCGTGAATCTGGTTCTGGCGCACAGCAGATGTTTGAGCAAGCCTTACAAAGTTGGGGAATTGAGCCTAGTCGCTTAAATGTTGTACTTAATCTCAACACTAGTGAAATGGTAAAAGCAGTTGTAGAAAGTGGTGTTGGCGCATCTGCACTTCCAGAATCAATGGTCAAGAAAGAATTACAACTAGGGACATTACGCGCTGTGCAAATTATCAACCCACAGAAACAATCCAAGACGGAATTAGAAATTATCCAGCCAATTTGGAAACTAAAACACCGTCAACGGTTCCATACACGAGTCATGATGGCTTTTGAAGATATGCTCATGCAGGATAATGTACAAGTGGCCTAGTTCGACGTTGGTTGCTTTTTTACTAAAATCGCTAAACAAATACAACTAGCTACCAACTTTACCAAAGTTAAAGATTCTGTTTTTAAAATAATTATTCCACCCAATATTATTAAAGCAAAAGGCAAAATATAGTTACTGTACTGACTTAATATATTAGCTATCTTAGTTTGATAAGTGAATTTATAAGCCGCATAACACCAAATTGCTATTAATATAAAAAATACTCCGATAATAATTATAAAATTCACTACATTACTACTAGCAAATAATGGTATATAGACGCTAATGTTATCGCTGCCATTAGCGATGGTGATGGCGGCAACTTTGTAAGTCTGTGAATTAAACAAGTTGTTTGTGTTTGTATCTTGATATTCTGTTGTAAAGTTTACCATCTCTAGAGTTTCATTTTCTTCTCCATTCACCAAACTACTGATACCCATTGCCATCGGTATTAATCCCAGGAGTCCAATCCAGTTGGGTGGTATGATTAATCCCCCAAATAACCCAGGGAGACTAGCAATAATTAACACTATAAAGCCTAAATATTGACCAGCGACAATATGCCGACATCTAAAAATAGAATTTACCTGAGAAAAAAGTATTAATAAAATTATGACATCGTCAATATTAGTAGCCACAAAAGCTGATATTGCTACTAAAAATGTAGTAATCAAATCACTCATAAGAGTGTATCCTAATTTATTAAATCGGCTTAATTACTCTCCACAAATTCCACCTAATAAACCAACTTTAAACTCACCAACATTAATATAAAGTAAACCATAAATCGTAGTGGTTTCTGTGGCGCAATTTGACAGACTTTAGCTCCTATTAATACTCCTGGTACTGAGCCAAGCCATATTGGTAATACGAGATTCCAATCAACTGTTCCCAAGGTGAGATGTCCAACAGCCGTGAAAATTAACAGAATTGCGGCTTGGGAAATATCTGTACCGACTAATTTCCGCGCATCCAACCGGAAAAATGCAATCAGTACCAAGGCAAACAATGAACCAGAAGCAACACTTGTCAGACCTACAACACAGCCTAAAAACGCTCCTACAATTACCGTCTGTAAGCGTCCTAGCTGAGTAGTTAAGTCAAATTTGGGTAGTTCAGGTAGTTGTAACTGTGGAAAGAAGGTCAATAGCAGCATTTGCATTAATGCCAAAATAGTGACTGATAAAATCGTCACACCCAACAAATGCAGCATAATGTCATTTAAGCTATGTTCGGCTTTCAGTTTTATCAGGTGCAGTATTCCTACTCCCAGCAAAGAACCAGGAACACTCCCCAATGCCAACCATTTCACCACTTCTCTATCGACGGTTTGTTGCTGCCAATGTTTTACGCTACCAATGACTTTCATTAACGTCGCCGCCACCACATCAGAACTTACTGCTACGGCAGGTGGTACTTGAAAAGCGAAAATCAACATTGGGGTAATGAGAGAAGCACCACCAATTCCCGTTAAACCAACAACTATACCAACTAGAAAGCTGAAAAGAGGCAATAAGAAAAAATCCATACTCCTGTCCTTAACTAGGGTTTTGTGAATGCGGCTTTGTTGAGCCGAAACTAAAAGACTGCTTGTAATACCAATTTGAAAAACGAATGGGACAGGTGGACTCCCAGAACCCAGACAGTGATTCTCAATCTAAAATCCAAAGTGGTGTAACGCTGTTGTGCAGAATGTTTCGTGTGACCACAAGTTTTTGAATAAATAGTGGGAGAATCTCATTAAGTACTTAAAGTTTACCGATTTACCGTATTTTAGTGTTAAAAGTAATAAAAGTCTATCTTTTTGTAGACCAGAGCAAAACTCCAGTATGAATTAATACTTATATAGGAATAGGATTTTCTGGAAAACAAATCATCACAAATACTTTTACTTCAGTGGATAAACTATAATAGTATTGATAAAAACTACACTATTTTTATCGTGATAGAGTATTTGATATGCCATTTTTAGAAAAAGTCCGAGATGAAAAGTTGCGATCGCCTATTGGATTTGTGCAAAGATTGTTAACCATACACTGGCGCTCTTTGTTGGTACTGTTTTTGGGAGTATATATACCATTACAAATTTTTGGACTGCTAGCGTTAGAGGTGCGGTATAACGAGGGTGGTTTTCCTTGGGATTTACCGATTTTGGTGACGCTTCACGCTGTAAAACTGCCAAATTTGGATATATTTGCCGCCATACTCACAAAATTCGGTTCTTTTTGGACTATAGCCCCTACTTTAACTGTTATTGGCCTGATATTACTATTGCAACGGCGCTGGCGCTCTCTCTCGTATTTACTGATTACTGCTGCGGGTAGTGCTACTATCAACCGCACAGCTAAAATATTTTGGCACAGAGTCCGGCCTCATCTATGGGAATCAGTCGCACCAGAGTTTGATTATTCATTTCCCAGTGGTCATGCTATGACGAGTATGACGTTGATTGCCATATTGGTAGTTTTAACTTGGGGTAGCACTTGGCGTTGGTTAACAGTGATTTTAGGTAGTGTGTATATCTTAGCCATTGGTTGGACAAGGCTATATTTAGGAGTACATTTTCCCAGTGACATTATCGCAGGTTGGATGGTGGCGATCGCTTGGGCAATTGGCGTAAGTTTTATCATTCGACCATTATCACAGGCAGCCAATATTACAACTGAAAAACCCATGATTGAAGCAAAGTTACTTCCTGAAGAACGGGAATTGCTCCATAATGAGTAAAACTTTCCATAGAATCATGGAGTATTTTAATACAAAAACCCTATGTATAATTCACCTGTTTCTTAAATTCCGACTTCTGTTTAGCTCTAGACTTTTTCGACCTTTTGCTTTAAAGTACGGTTAAACGATAGAATTACTGTACAAAAAATGAATGATATCCCAAACAGTCATCAAGAGTTGTTATCACACATCTCAGAAAATGTGCCTAAAACATTATTACAGAGGCTCAGAGGTGGGTTTTTCTTAGTAATTGGATACTTATTATCGCCATTATGCTGGTGGAATGATTTGGTATTTAATTTACCAATTGCTTATTTTTTCGGCTATATTTGTAGTCTGTTTGCACCTAAATTACTGATGCCTGGCGTGATTATCGGTTACTGGTTGTCTAACATCATTGGCATTTTGTTAATGCAGGCAGGTACGATTGATGTGTTGCAAAAACAAACTCAAGAACGTAACGTCAGAAAAGAAATCTTAACAGGCTTAGTTTCTTCAACTGCCTATACATTCTTGATTATGATATTAATCCACTTTAAAGTTCTCGATACTCCTAGTTTTTTTGCTGGTAGTTAGTGAAAAACCCAGTTACTTCCTCTGGGTTACTTAACTACTTTAGTTTTAAAATTTCACGCAAATTTAAAACCTGAGGTGCATCATTATTTATAATTATAGGTAATTTACCATCCCATTTTTCCACAGCTTGCCTTACCAAAATATCATTAGTTAAACTATCACTTAACAATCTATTTATTTCTGCTTCTCCCTTAGCCAAATTTACTTTAGCTTCTGCTTGTTTTACCGCTTTCATAGCTATAAAATCTGCTCTTCTAGCATCTTGCTCTGCAATTTGTTTGGCTTCAACTGCTTCAATAAACTTATCTGAAAATCTCACATTAACTAGTGAAATATCATCAACTGCAATATGGTAGTCACGCAATCTCGATGTTAATGTTTGATCAAAGCTAGATTTTAGTTCTCCTCGCCTAGTCACTATTTCTTCTGCTTTGTAGCCAGCGATAACTGCTTTGATGATTTCTTCTATTGCCGGATTGATAATTTTCTCAATTATATCTTTTTCCTCACCAATTTCTTGAAACATTATATTGGTTTCTTCAGGAAGAATATGCCAGTTTAACGCTACATCTATAAAAACATTTTGTAAGTCTTTAGAAGAAGCTTCAGTAGATATTTCTTGTTTTTGGATTCTGACACTGATCTTCTTGACTGTATGGACAATAGGAATGATGATATGTATTCCTTCATCTATAACTGTTTCTTGTACTTTGCCAAATTGCATTAATACACCGCGTTCTCCAGCATTTACAACTACAAAAGGTGTCAGCAAAATTGAAATTAAAAACAAAAATGCAGTTATTTTACCAGCATTATTTTTAAATTTAATTTGTTTCATATTTACCCACAATAATTATAAAACTGTAAAATTTTATAAAAATAGAATCCACATTTGTATGGTGTATTAAATGAAGTAGATTATTCAAAATCTAAAAATTCATAGACGATTATAAAGCAATAGAAAAATATGAGTATTATTTTGGAACTTTTAATTTTTGAACTATGTAAACAGTATCACTATTTTAAAGCTGATTTCAATACAAGTTGACCACAAATAATATAGTTAAACTTTCTTGTCGTGAAGCACGACAATATTTGCTTAATTATCAGAGTAATTGAATAATATTTTTAACTTTTCAATATCAATTAAATAATATCAGGTTAAGCTTTACAGTCTGACTTTTGACATAAGCGGTTATTTATAAAGCACAACAGTTCAGTTAAGGTAGCGCGTTTAGTCTAATGTGTTGGGTTAAGTAATCAATGACAATGATGAATTTTTGGTTTTTCATCTGATTAACCCAATATTTTAAGCTTGCCGCGCTACTACCTCTAATGCACTACTTTAGCTGTGTCAGTCCAGTAGTTTGACCTCATGCCACAGATAATAATTTAAACTTATTTTTGATTAAGGGCGAAACGCGATCGCTCTATTCTTTAAGAAACGATAGTAGGTCGGTGTTGAGTTGATCTTGGTGCGTATTCGTCAGTCCGTGGGGTGCGCCAGGGTAGATTTTCAGGGTAGCATTCTTCACTAATTTTGCAGCAGCGATCGCCGCAGCACCAATCGGCACAATTTGGTCATCATCGCCGTGGATTATCAGCGTTGGTACGTCGAACTTTTTCAGATCCTCGGTGAAGTCGGTTTCCGAGAATGCCTTGATACAGTCGAAGGTGTTTTTGTGACCCGCCTGCATTCCTTGGAGCCAAAACCAGTCGATCATGCCTTGTGAGACTTTGGCACCCGGACGATTAAAGCCAAAGAATGGGCCACTGGCAAGATCCTTGTAGAGTTGCGATCGGTCAGCCAAGGAACCAGCACGAAGCCCGTCGAACACTTCGATGGGTAGTCCATTAGGATTATTCTCTGTTTTCAGCATCAGTGGCGGAACGGCAGAAATCAGCGCAGCTTTGGCGACTCGTGCTGTACCGTAGCGACCAATATAGCGAGCTACTTCACCACCGCCGGTAGAGAAGCCGATCACCGTTGCCCCATTTAGGTCTAGGATTTCCATCAGTGCGGCAAGGTCGTCGGCATAGGTATCCATCTCGTTCCCTTCCCAAGATTGGCTTGAGCGCCCATGACCACGGCGATCGTGAGCAATGCAGCGAAATCCGTGGTCTGCGAGAAAAAGCATCTGAGCTTCCCAACTATCAGCATTCAACGGCCAGCCGTGGCTGAAAACAACGGGCTTTCCTACCCCCCAGTCTTTGTAATAAATATTTGTACCGTCTTGGGTTGTGATTGTACTCATAAGGCTCCTATGGATCTTGGGTTGAACAGAAAGATGGCTTGGCGTTCAAGCCGTTGTTCTCATTCTTCAACTTGTATCCAATTCAGACCACTCAACTTCTTTGAGTTAAGCTGCAAATTAGCAATTTCCACTATGGCTCAAATTCAACATTTGCGATAGATATCCACTAAACGCATTTCACTGGGAATCAAAGCTTTAAGTTGCTGCTTCATCAGTCTCAATCGCCAGTTTTACCTCTGTTTTAGGAACTTCTAGCAGTTGTTTTGAAAATGATGAATTTATCTTTTCAACAATCTTTTGCTGTGGTTTTTTGGCGCACCAAACAAATGGTATAAATTTTCTTAATTCTTTAATGGCGATCGCTTGTTCTATACCTAAAGACATATTTTTAGCTAGAGTTACAGTGAGATCCAGGCTAAATTCCATAAAACTGGTATATTCCTGGTGAATACATCACCGCTCTCAGTTCCCTAGAATACTTGCTTCACCTTTTTCTACTGCCCACTGGCCAAAATGGATGCTAATGCAACGAAATCCAAGCGCAAACGCTCTACTCATGGACGGGTGAGAGGAATTGTCCTATCGCCTCACGGATGGCAGAGGTTTCAAGCAGCAAAGCAAAAAGCAGAATCTCAGGAAACTTGGGGCAAAAGGTTCACTCAGGAAGATTTGAGCGATCGCACCAGACTATCACTCAATACCCTCGCCCGTATTTTTAAACGTGAACTCGGAGTTGATCGCCAGTCATTAGAGCTTCTTTTCCAGGCGTTTGGGATGGAATTAACCCAGACTGATTATGTAACCCCGATTACATCTGGAGCAGAATCAGCAAGTCATTGGACAAATCCTCAACAAGACTGGGATAACGCGGTCGATGCCTCGGTGTTTTATGGTCGTGAGGCGGAGTTAGCACAACTGTGGCAGTGGATAGTGACTGAACGCTGTCGCGTGGTTGGGCTACTAGGAATTGGAGGGATTGGCAAAAGTACGATCGCCGTAAAAGCAGCCCTGCAAATGCAGACAGAATTTGAAATTGTGGTCTGGCGATCGCTGGCTAATGCACCTTCACTAGATGAACTCCTGACCAGCCTGCTGAAATTTTTCATGCCACTTCAGGGTGATGATCCCATCATCCCTGCCACTCTCGAAGAAAAGCTTTCTCTATTGATGCAGTATTTGCGCTCCCAGCAATGTCTGTTGATTTTAGATAACACTGAAACCATTCTGCACAGTGAACAAGCAGGTCAATGGCGCTCAGGTTATGAAGCTTATGGACAACTTTTAAGAACTCTCGGTGAAACGCCCCACCAAAGTTGTTGCTTGCTAACCAGCCGTGAGAAACCACAGGAAATGGCATTAATGGAAAGCGCCCAGGGTAGAGTGCGATCGCTATCCTTAAGTGGACTCACACCCGATGATGGCCGCGCCATCTTTCGAGAAAAGGGAGAATTTACAGCTTCAGAAGCTCAGTGGCAAACGCTAATTAATCACTATGGAGGCAATCCCCTGGCGCTGAAGATGGTGGCAGCCGCTACCCAGGATGTATTCAACGGCAGCATTGCTGAGTTTTTAGCCTACATCAGTCAGGGAATTTTCATCTTTGAAGACATCCGTAATTTACTTGATCGTCAGTTTAATCGCCTATCGCCAGGGGAGCAGAAAATATTGTACTGGTTTGCCATTTACCGAGAACCAGTAGCGATCGCAGAGATTATTCACAATGTCGTCGGTTCAGCCGCCGGGCAAAGCGTTCCCCAACAGGTAAACTCACTACTGAGGCGATCGCTCATCGAAAAAATAGATGGGTTATTTTTCTTACAGCCTGTTGTCATGGAATATGTCACAGAACGATTGATTCAACAGGTCTGCACAGAATTTGCAACTCGGCAGCTTGATGTATTGCAAAGCCATTCATTGATTCTGGTACAAGCAAAGGATTATATCCGAGAGATTCAACTGCGATTAATCATGCAGCCTGTGGTGGAATGGCTTTTATCTTGTTACAGAAATCTGTCAGAGGTTGAGGACAGAGCCAGGCAATTATTGGCACAGCAGCGACAGCCATCAAGACATAGGGCAGGATATGCCGTAGGTAATTTGATCAATCTTCTAGTGCAGATGAAAGTGGATTTGCGTGGCTCTGACTTTTCTGAACTCGTAGTACAGCAAGCCGACCTGCGCCAGGTCAACTTAGCAGGAGTCAATTTTCAAAATGCAGATTTAACCAAGTCCATTTTTTCAGAAAGCTTAAATAGTGCCATGTCCATCGACATCAGCCCAGACGGTGAGACTGTTGCCGTTGGCGATTCAACTGGACTGATCTATCTCTGGCAGATCACTACAACTAAACTATTAGCTACCTTTGAAGGTCATACAAGCTGGGTATGGAGCGTTGCCTTTAGTCCCGATGGTCACAAGTTAGCCAGTAGCGGTAGTGATACTTCGATACGGTTGTGGGATGTCCAAAGCGGACAGTGCTTACGGGTTTTAACAGAGCATACAGGCTGTGTTTGGTCAGTGAACTTTAGTCCCGATGGTCAACGGTTGGCTAGTGGCAGTGACGATCAAACGGTGAGAGTTTGGAATTTACAAGGAGATTGTCTTCAGGTTTTAAAGGGACATACAAAAAACGTTTACTCAGTTCACTTCTCGCCTGATCATCAAACCTTAGCAAGTGGCAGCAAAGACGAGTCTATTCGCATTTGGAACGTAATCGATGGGAACTGTCTCAATGTGTTGCAGGGACATACTGAAGGCGTTCATTGTGTACGTTACAGTCCTGATGGTCAACTGCTAGCCAGTGGTAGTTTTGGTGGGTCGATTCGACTCTGGAGTGGGCAACTTCACACCAACGCCTATCAATCAAAAGTGCTGCATGGACACACCAATTGGGTTTGGAGCATGGCATTTAGCCCAGATGGTGGCATTTTGGCGAGTGGAAGTGACGATGGTACTCTCCGCCTTTGGAACGTCCAAGATGGACAGTGCATCAACGTTCTAAGCGGTCACACCGACGATGTTCTGGCTATTGCCATTAGAGGGCAGCTAATGGTGAGTGCAAGTCAAGATCAAACGGTGCGGCTGTGGAATCTGCACGGGCAAAGCCTGAAAACATTGCGCGGGTGTACCAGTGGAATTCGCTCTCTCAGCCTCAGTCCAAATGGTAAAACCCTTGCTAGTAGAGGGCAGGATGAAACAATTCACCTATGGCATTTGCAGTTCGATGGCGATTTATCATCACCCCTTCGCCCTGACAAAACCTGGCAAAGAGTGACTGATACAACTGCTGGTTTAACTAGTTGGACTTCATATTTAAGCTTTAGCCCTGATAGCCAAACAGTTGCAACTAATGGGCAGGATGGCTCGATTTTGATATGGAATCTGCAAACGGAATCTCTCAGTCAATGGTCAGGTCATGATGCGCCCGTGTGGACAGTAATGTTCAATCCTAGCGGGAAAACCTTGGCAAGCGGTAGCCACGATCAAACTGTGCGGCTATGGGATGTACAAACTCATCAATGTCTACAAGTGCTGCGCGGTCATCAGGATGGTGTGCGAGCGATCGCCTTTGGTACTGATGGTCAACGCCTGGCAAGTGGCAGTTCTGACCAAACCATTCGCCTGTGGGAGGTGCAAACAGGAGCGTGTCTGGGAGTGTTGCAGGGTCACTCTGGGGGAGTGTTCACCTTGGCATTTACTGCCCACGATCAGCAGTTAATTAGTGGGAGTTTTGACCAAACTATTCGCTTATGGGATCTCCAGACAAGAGAGAGCATACAAATACTGCGGGGACATACAGGTGGAATCTGGACTATTGCCATCAGCCCCGACGGTAAAACCTTGGCAAGTGGCAGTGGTGATCAAACCGTTCGCCTGTGGAATTTGCAAACAGGACATTGTCTACAAGTGTTGCATGAGCATAGGAGTTGGGTAACTTCGGTGAGCTTTAGTTCCAATGGTCAATTTTTACTGAGTGGCAGCGACGATCGCACAATTAAGGTGTGGGACATAGGGACAGGACGCTGTATAAAAACATTGATAGTGGATCGGCTGTATGAGGGCATGAATATTCAAAGGGCAAAGGGATTAACGAACGCTCAAAAAGCAACATTGAAAGCTTTAGGAGCCTTGGTGTAGTCTATGCCAAAATAAGTGCGTTAGCGTAAAGCCTACGGCATAGCTTCGCTTACCGCGTAGCGTTCCGAAGGAATAGAGATAGCTTACCGAAGGTATCACCTTAACTGGGTGATTAACTGGTGGATCTTGAGTGGTGTAATTTGGTCAGATTTTGCAAACTGAGTTCGTGTTGCAACAGCTTATGCCATAAGCCATTGAAAGATAAAGCACATTTAATTTTTACAACTCAATGGTTTCTGATTCTGGAGAACATTCTGCAATTCCTCATTCCCAGTAACTCAAATTAGGAGAAATACCTTATGTCTACATTCAAGTACAACCGTCTAGACAAAAATAATGCTGCGGTTTTGCTAGTCGATCACCAAACTGGACTGTTCTCACTTGTGCGTGATATTGGTGCAGCCGACTTCAAAAATAATGTGCTAGCCCTAGCAAGTGCAGCCAAGTTTTTTAACCTACCTACAGTTTTGACAACTAGCTTTGAGCAAGGCCCCAATGGAGTCATCATACCTGAACTGAAGGAAAAGTTTCCAGATGCTCCCTTTATTCCGCGCCCTGGACAGATCAATGCTTGGGACAACGAGGACTTTGTTAAAGCCGTAGAAGCAACAGGTAAGAAGCAATTGATCATTGCCGGAATTGTCACCGATGTGTGTGTTACTTTTTGTGCGCTTTCGGCATTAGAGGCAGGTTATGAGGTGTTTGTTGTCACCGATGCCTCTGGAACCTTTGATGAAGCCTGTCGCTATGCAGCATGGGATCGAATGTCTCGTGCTGGAGTTCAGTTGGTCAATTGGTTTAGCGTTGTGTGTGAATTGCACCGTGACTGGCGTAACGATATTGAAGGACTAGGTAGTCTCTTAGCTGGGTTTATTCCTGACTACAAAAACCTGATGACCAGCTATGCAGCAAACTCAAGTGCTGGATCTCCCTAGTGGTGAGCCACATAAACTTTGCGTGGTGGTGATCTGAGAGGCAAAATATCAAAATACTCAGAATGTTAAATCCTATGTTCGATGAACCATTAGCAAGCAATACCAGTGAAGAAAGCTATCCAGTCACAGCAGTGATCTCTCATGTAGTGAAATCGGGGCGCGAGCAAGGTTACGAAGCATGGTTTCACGGTATCGCCGCAGATGCACGAAAATTCAAGGGACATCTGGGTGTCAGCACTATTCGACCCCAGGATCACACCCATCTTGAATATGTGGTCATTCTCAGGTTCGATTGCTACGACAATCTCAAAACCTGGCTAGAATCTGATATTCGGCGAGAGTGGATTGAGCGATTGCAGCCCTTGATTGAAAAGCCTGAAACAGTTCAAACACTAACCGGATTGGAAACCTGGTTTACTCTTTCAGACAGGCCGATGAAGTCTCCACCACCCCGCTACAAAATGATGTTAGTAACGTGGTTGGCAGTGTTCTTAACTCTCCCTATGCTCAATCGTTTGCTAGCACCGTTGTTGTCTGGCTTGCCTGTATTGCTCAATCAATTGATTAGTACAGGAATCGGTGTCGCCCTACTCACCTACGTGATCATGCCGCGCCTAACACAATTATTTCGCAAATGGCTGTATCCTACTCCATAAAACTAGATCCTTCGAGAAGTTTACATCTTCAAAATCGATGTAAACTCAACCAGACTACCTAATCACCAGGTTGATTGAATACATCTAAAATATGGCGGCAAACTTGTTTAAGCTGATTACCAACTTGAGGCGAAGGTACAGACTCACCAACAAAAGACCAGTTTTCCACGGTAGACAGTCGCCATACTTCACCCCGATGGTCAAATCCGGCTGCCTCCAAACCGATCGCCCGGCGTAATTTTGTGATCGGGTCTTGGTAAAATCGGATCTGGATTAAAACACTACGACTACGCCAAGATTTGCTAACCCCAGGAAAATGAAAACCAATATCAATAGAATCTGGATCAACTAACTCTCTAGTTTCCGGATCATTCTTCCAAGGTTTTAAATCTGATTTGGCATCAGGAAACTCAAACTTAAATAAATTGACTACTGTGGCAATCTTGCTGGCGAGTTCAAGGTTGATTGCTTGTTCAGCTGCGTTCACTAAAAAACACTCCTTTATTTTGTCAGTCTAGGGGGAATGTGACAACAAAAAATCGCCAGAAGGCTTATCATATTGGTGTTTTAGCTTATCAATACCTTGGAGATTTCGCAACTCCATATCATGCTTTCCTCATAATGAGGGTGAGGTAAATTGAGTAATGAGTATTTGATTTACAGTTCGGACAGTATACTAAATTATCTTGGGTAATTATACTCAAAAAAAGCTGTTACTGCATCCTTTGGAGAAAATACCAAGTGAGCAAATTAAAAATTTTCGACAAAATCATTTATTACTAAGAACGATAACCTACCTTTGCGATCTAAAATTACACTGTGAATCGGCAAAAGGAAACCAACCAATTTCAGTGTATGGCGCGTCAACGCTCAATTATTTCATTACTTCTGGTATTATTAGCAACTTTCCTGATTAGTTGTGGTAGTCCCACCACCGCAGTTGTACCCCCAACCTACACAGCTGCACAACTTGAGAAAATTCAAGGATACGCGCCTGATATTCAGGCCGTACGCGATCGCGCGGACGAACTAAAAAACCTCATCCAGAAAAAAGAATGGATCAAAGTAGGTAATTTTATTCACGGCCCCATTACGGAAGCCAGATTAAACATGACCTACATCACACCTAACCTGCTACCCAAAGACCAACCCACAGCAAGGCAAATCACCAAAGATTTGCTCAACCACCTAGTCAAAATCGATCAGGCCGCTAGTGTTGGTAATTCTCCCCTGGCTCTAAATAACTATCAAGCTGCTGTTGCAGATATTGATAAGTTTGTTCAACTCCTACCTGACACCAGTAGTCAGTCAGAAGAAGGTTAAGACAAGGGAAAATAAGAGATGAGGGAAGGGAAGAAGTTGGAGAATAGGGTGCAAGGGGGAGAGTTTTCTGCTTTTCCTTGGCTTATTTCCTTATCCTTCCTCTTCTCCTCCCAATCTCCCATTCTGTAAAAAACTCATGGATGTAGCGATTATTGGCTGTGGCGTAGTTGGTGCGGCGATCGCCTATGAACTCAGTCAAATCCCAGGAATCAAAATCACAGTTTTTGATAAACAACGACCCGCCCAAGCTTCTACAGGCGCAGCCCTTGGTGTTTTAGTAGGCATCATCAGCCAAAAAATCAAGGGTAAGGCTTGGCAGATGCGACAAACTAGCATCCAACGTTATGAAACCTTAATTCCTGAACTGGAAGCTATCACAGGGCGGAAAATCCCTTTTAACCGTCAAGGAATTCTCAGTCTGTGCTTAGAAGCAGAAAAGTTAGAAAGCTGGGAAAATTTAGCAGCCATTCGCCACAACCAAGGCTGGAAATTAGAAATTTGGGACACGAACAAACTCAAACATATCTGTCCCCAAGTTGATCATCCGCAAATTATCGGCGCTGTCTACTCTCCACAAGACCGCCAACTAGACCCCACAGCTTTGACTTTAGCTTTAGTTGAGGCTGCCCAACATAAGGGAGTAACTTTTAAATTTGGTGTGACTGTGTTAGGTTTCCCCAATACAGAAGCGATTCAATGCACATCAATTGAGACAACAGAAGGTAAAATCACCGCAGATTGGATAATTATTGCGGCCGGGTTGGGTTCCACAGCCATCACAACACAACTCAATCAAAAAGTAGATATTCGTCCCGTGTTGGGACAAGCTTTGCAAGTACGCTTAGACCATCCATTAGGGAATCCCGACTTTCAACCAGCAATTACAGGTAATGATGTGCATATAGTCCCTGTAGGTGGTGGAGACTATTGGATAGGTGCAACGGTGGAATTTCCCACAGATAGCCATGAAATCCCACCCAATCAAGAATTACTGGAATCAGTCAGACAACAGGCGATCGCTTTCTGTCCAGAATTAGCCACAGCCGAAATCATTCGCACTTGGTCAGGATTGCGCCCGCGCCCCGAAGGTCGCCCCGCACCAGTTATTGATGAGTTACCAGGGTTTAGTAATGTTCTGTTGGCTACTGGACACTATCGCAACGGTGTTTTACTCGCACCCGCCACGGCAAAGGCAATTCGTGAGAAGATTTTCAAATAGGGACTGGGGATTAGGGATTAGGGATTAGGGATTAGAGATTAGGGATTGATAGACAATTCTCCTCCATTACCCAGTACCCAGTCCCCAGTCCCCAGTCCCCATTCCCAGTATTTTAAAAAACTTTTAGGAAAATCGCGTGTCAATAACAGAACATAAAATAACAGTAAATACTTTAGAGTGGTTTTATCGGGAATCTGAACCAGTTGGTAGAAGTGACTTATTACCCGTGTTGTTACTGCATGGCATACCATCACAAAGTTACAGTTGGCGTAATATTATACCAGCTTTAGCAGCTCAAGGAACGCGAGCGATCGCCCCAGATTGGATTGGTTCTGGCTTTTCTGCCAAGCCGGAGAAACACGAATTTGCCTACACTACTGAAGCCTACATCACGGCCTTAGCAGGATTTATTCAAGCTTTGGAAATTGAGCGTTTTTCTCTGGTTGTGCAGGGATTCTTAGGGTCTGTTGGTCTACAATACGCCTTAAAACATCCCGAACAAATCGCCAACATAGCTATACTAAATGCACCAATTTCTACTGACGCTAAACTACCTTGGAAAATTAAACAAATGGGTCTACCTTTTATCGGTGACATGATGACTCAAGACCCATTATTAATTGACCGGACTCTCGAAGGTGGTAGCCGTTATCGCATCGAAGACAAAGATTTAGATGTTTATCGTAAACCTTTTTTGAAAACTTCGGCTGTGGGACGGGCGCTTTTAAATACAATTCGCAACTTGCAACTCCCCGCAGCCATGACAGAAATCGAATCTGGTTTTAAACAATGGCAACAACCAATTCTGGTTCAATGGGGTATGATTGACCCCTGGTTGCCTGTAGAAGTAGCACAAAAGTTTGTTGAGACTGCACCCAATGCTGAATTAATCAAACTCAATAACGTCGGTCACTACCCACAAGAACACTACGATAAAACAATCCTAGAAGACCTTCTGCCTTTTGTGCGCCGTGCTGAATCTTGATTTCTCAATTGTGAATTGATGAGTTAGGAATATATTCAAATCGGCGATCGCAATTAATCGGTTCTGCTAAAGCTGCGGCTACGGCCTCTATACTCCTCACATCTCTCAGCATCCATGAATGCAATGCTACGGGAATACTCAGTTCTTTACCAACTGGCATTTTTGAACTGTGGGTAGGTACAATCATCAAATCATAAGGTGTCCAAATAGAAGTGAAATTTAACTCCTCTAACATTTGGACATCATGATTCAAATCTTGAAGGAAAAGGCTATTAGGACGCATCTGCACACAGCCAGGACGCTGAGAAGCATAGGCAATCACAGTACCATAATGAGGAGAAGAAATCGTCACAAAGCGTTGCACATGACTAATACCCCCCAATCTCTGCACATAATAACGGCTGACAATTCCCCCCATACTAAAGCCAACTAAATCGAATGGTTGTTCGGGAGTAATGTTTGCAGCAACATAATCAGCTACCTGCTGTGCTAATACATTAAGCGGGGCTTCGCCGTTGTTAGGTACTAAATTCAGTGTGTATACAGTCCAACCCATTTGTCTTAAATAAGCTGCCATTTGATCAAATACAGCTTCTGTATCGGTAATGCCATGCACTAGCAATATGGGGTTGCGTTGCAGATTTCGAGTTTCCATTGACAAAATTGCTTGTATTTCAGTCTGTAGAAAATTTAACTGAGTCTGAATACTGTCTGCCCAAAGATTATGACAGTCCTCCCACTGGTTTAGAACAAAACCATTATTTATATCGATGTATAGCTATAGAAGAAAGTAATATTAATTTTTATTAAGCAAGCTTTCAGAATCTTGCTCTAAGTTGGGGTAAAATTTAATAATTATTCTTGGTATCTACAGCTTGTAAGTATTTGCCAATAAGACCTGAAAACACTTAGCCCGTATTATTAAGGTTGATGAAGCCCAGACCTACTAGGTTTGTTACTAAGTAGCTGATAGTCAAAAACATAGTATTCCGACGTAATTTTTAACATTACGGTCAATTGAAAAATATAAAACTTCAGGAGCCATTCTAATGTTCGGTTTTATCAAAAAAATCATCGCTGGGATTTTGAGTTTCCTTACCGGATTGATCGGAGGTAAGAAAGGTGGTAGCTACTACCTAGAACTCAAAGAAGATACCACTGATGAAAAAGCAACGATACCAGCCCCAAAAGCCGCACCAGCAGAATCTAATGGTACAAAAGCTGCTGTGAAAGCAGAAGCACCACCAGCTACAGAGAAAAGCCTTGCACCTACACCTGCCAAAGTAGCTAAGGTGGAGGCATCCAAAAATGGCAAGAATGGTAAAACTGCCCCTGCTGAACCAGAAAAAGCGCCAGTTGCTAAAACCACTAAACCATCTGAAACTACATTTGCCCCTAAATACTTAGCGCCTTCAGGTTCCGGTGCTAATGGCCGTCGTCGCCCTGGTGCGAATATGAGTTCCTACTTAGATATGGCAAGCCAAGTAAAAACTCCTGGCTAAGTTTTCGGCATTCCTTGAATAAATATCAATCCACTATATAAATGAAATGCTGGGTCCCAGTTAGTCTCTTCCCTACGATATAGGTGAATATGAGACTGAAGGTTATCCAGCATTTCTTTTTGTTCTAATACTGTCTCAGCAAAATGTGTAAAATCTGCCCAAATCTTGACTTCTGGTAAATGGAGGTTAACCCAATCTAGTAAGTTATTCCAATTGATTCTGATGGTGTTTTGACTAGCTGTAGGAGAAACTTCTACACCTTGTTGAAATTCATAGCCATGATCATAGAGTCTCAAAATACAACGTCTGCTAGGTAAATGTAAATCACAAAACTGAATGTAGTCTTGGGTTTGGGTTTTGCGTTCAAGTTTGCGCCTAGCGTCAATGTCTACAACTTCCTCAAAAATGGGTAAAAGTCCCATCACTCGTGCGGAAACTTCTGACCAATCAAATGTGAGTGAACCAACTTGATTTGTCTGATTGCAGCAGATAACAGTAGCTTTTGGTTGAGATGCTGAAAAATTTCTGACTTGAAAAACTTGTATTTGTTCAATGGCGCTGATGGCTGTCCAAAAGCAAGGAATACCTGCTTGCTGTAGCTGTGTACCGTAAAACCGGAGTTCTCCCACACGCCCAATACGGTAAAATTTCCAACTACGACTAGGCAGCACTAACCTAGCACTGTAGGGGTCTAGCTGCATGATTTCTGCAAACTTGGCTGCGGCTTGGGCTTTTAGTTCATTGCTGAGAGGTTCTAGTATGAGTATGCCTTGTTCAGTATTGCCAGGTTCTGCTGTTGCTTGAGCGATCGCTCTTTGTCTTTCTTCTTGCTCAATTTCTTGTATGCGCTGCAAACCTTGTCGGGCGAGGGTAACGATTTTGTTATTTTGTGTGCTGCGTAATAATTGCCGATAAATATTTTCTGCTTCTCGGCGCTTTTGTGAAACTTCGTACAATCGCCCTTGATAAAACTGCACCCAAGGATTTTCCGGTGATTCTTTTAGCAGCTGTTTGAGTAATTTAGCGGCTGTTTGATAGTCTTTATGTTCAAAGGCGATCGCAACTTGCTCAATCATGAGATCCATTCAATGCACGCTATTGATATGGTTCCCAAAAAAAAGAGTTAGGGAAGCAGGGGAAGTAGGGGAGGCAGGGGAAGTAGGGGAGGCAGGGGAAGTAGGGGAGGCAGGGGAGGCAGGGGAAGTAGGGGAGAAGAGAATTTCAATGCCTAAAAAATCTAAATTTATCCTTCACAAGCTGCGCTAATTAAGGATAATGCTACTAATGGGGCTGTAACTGCACGTAGGATTCGTCCCCCTAAGGATACTGGTTGAAAGCCAAAGGTGACAGCTTCCTCTAATTCTTTATCTGTCCATCCACCCTCTGGGCCGATCGCTATCACAATTTCCCCAGATATGTCTGTGAGAAGGTTTTGCAAATGCACATATTCGCCACGGGCTTCACAGATGTATCGATGAAAGGCTGTAACATTATTAACAGCATCACTAAAAGCCACAGGCTCTAAAATCGTTGGCACAAAAGCCCGTTCTGATTGTTCAGCAGCTTCGGCGGCTATACGTCGCCAACGTTCTAGCTTTTGGGGACTGGGATTTAGTAAAGTGCGATCGCTCAACACTGGAGCAATACAAGCTACTCCCAACTCCGTACAACTCCGCACAACTTCATCAAATCCACTACCTTTAGGTAAAGCAATCATCAACGTAATTGCTACAGGTAATTCTGTTTTTACGGCTAATTCTTCTAATACCTGGGCTTGTTCTTCCGTGAGTCTAGCCAACCACCACTTACCCAGTCCATCCATAACAATAAAGCGATCGCCCTCACGCAATCGTAACACCCGTTTTAAGTAATGTTTTTGTTGGGTTGTCAGTAAAACTTGTTCTTGTTGGAGTTGAGAGGGTGCGATCGTAATTCGCTGTAATTGGCTCATGAAATTTTATCAAACAAGGCTAGAAGCTATAGCGCTTCTCGTTTGTATGCCATACACTTTGACCTATCTCCTACGAGGAGATAGGCTTTCATTCTTACCTCCCTTCCCTTGTAGGGAAGGGGCTGGGGGTTAGGTCTGTATTTGACTCAATTGCAAACCTGAAGCGGGAGACAGGGGAAATCTTTTTCTATGTCTCCTGCTGCTTCAATTCCCTAACCCCTTTTTAAGAAAGGCTTTGGAAGTAAGCCTCTAGGGCATCTTTGACTAAATCAGTCATCGAACGGCCTTGACTTGTCGCTGTCGCCTTCACTTTGTTATACAAATCATCGTGCAGGCTGACCCGATACCGGGCTTTACGGGATTTAGATACAGCTTCAGGCTGCTCTGGTTCTATGGTGACTGGTGTTGTTTCCGGTTGATACTGGGCAACAAATTCACGAATACCATCAAAGCCGACGCGATCGCAAAAATCACCGAAGCTTTCCCCGGACTTGCGAGATTTTCGGAAATACACGAAAATCGGCTCTAGAAAGCTTTCTATGTCGTTATCGTGCAGTTTTTCTACATAAGGCTGTGCCAAGCGTGTTTGATTGGGTGACCCCCCTAACCACACTTGGTAACTTTCCGGCGCGCTACCAACAAAGCCTAGTTCTGCCATGTAAGGACGGGCGCAACCGTTGGGGCAGCCTGTCATTCTCACCACAAAATGTTCATTTTGTAAACCCACTTTATCTAGGAGCGTGCGAATCCTCTCCAAAATACCGGGGATGGCTCTTTCTGATTCTGTAATTGCCAAACCGCAGGTAGGTAGGGCTGGACAAGCCATTGCATAACGGACTAAAGGCTCAATGGTGGTGGGGTCGGAAACCACACCGCAACGGTCGAGAATGGCTTGAATTGCTGGCTTGTTTTCTGGGGTGATTTCGTAGAAAATCAGGTTTTGATTGGGTGTCAGGCGGATGGGTAAGTTAAACTGCTCGACAATTTCCCGTAAAGCTGTTTTCAGTTGAAACGAGCCTTCATCTTTCACCCGACCATTATCGATGGAAATACCTAAAAATAAATTGCCATCACCTTGTTCATGCCAACCAAGGAAATCGTGATATTTAAACTCTGGTAGTTGCTTGAAAGGAGCGATGGGTTTACCAAAATATTCTTCTACCTTGGCGCGGAACTTATCCACACCCCAATCATTGATTAAGTATTTTAACCGAGCGTGACGGCGGTCAGTGCGATCGCCATAATCTCTTTGAGTCGCAACAATGGCTTTGACGGCGTTATATACATCTTCCTTGGCTACATAGCCAATGGGGTCTGCCAGTCGAGCGAATGTTTCTTCTTTGTTGTGTGTTCGTCCTAAACCACCACCAGCAAAGATATTAAATCCTTCTAAGTTGCCTTTTTTATCAGTCAGAACAACCAATGTCAGGTCTTGGGAATATAAATCAATGGAATTATCCCCTGGTACAGTCACACTGACCTTAAACTTACGCGGCATATAATAAGTGCCGTAGAGGGGTTCTTCGGTGTCGTGAATGATTGTCCCGTTACCATTGCTTTGTCTAGCTGCTTTTACTTCTGGACTTTCTTCCGCACTGATGGCTTTTTCACCATCTAGCCAGATTTCGTAATAAGCGCCTGTTTGGGGTGAGAGTAAGTCCGCGATATTTTGGGCATATTCCCAAGCGTACTGGTATTCAGCCCGTTTTTTGAAGGGGGCTGGGGGAGCCATAACGTTGCGGTTGATGTCGCCACACGCACCCAAGGTTGAACCTAAGTTTTTGACAATTGTAGCGATCGCTGCTTTGAGATTTTTCTTTAAAATCCCGTGCATTTGAAAACCTTGACGAGTGGTAGCTCGTAAGGTATGGTTGCCATATTCATCAGCTAGCTTGTCTAAAGCCAAGTAAAGCTGCGGCGGAACCAAGCCACCCGGATTTTTTGTCCGCAGCATAAATTGGTAATCTTTCTCTTGACCCTTGGTACGATTGTCACGATTATCTTGCTGATAAGAGCCGTGAAATTTCAGGATTTGTACCGCATCTTCAGTAAAGTGAGTAGTATCCTCAAGGATTTGCGTTGCTACAGGTTCACGTAAAAAATTACTGTTTTCTTTCAGCCCTTCGACTTTAGAAGGTTTACGGCCAGTGGTAGGAGGAGGAGCAGATTTAACCATCAGAGTTCTATAGGATTCTCAATAAGGCATCAGTAATCGCCGAAGCAGCAAATTAGGGGCATTTTTGCGGCCGATAGTTTCCCGGTAATCCGGTCGGAAATATGAATAATACCTCAATTTTAACACGGCGAAAAGCCGACTTAGTCAGTGATTCTACACCTAATTAAACCAGCTTTTTGTATTTGTGAGTAATGAGTAATGAATAAGCTGTTCTGCTTTTGAGTTGCAAAATCCATCGTGAGGGCTGTTGACAGTTAACAGCCCTTATTAGTAGAGACGTTGCATGCAACGTCTCTACATCATTTATTTGGCGCAACTTCATAGAGAATTGGTATTAGAAGTTGCTTACACCAGTTTCAAATCAGGATACTCAGCAAACAAATCATCAGATGTGAGAGTATCACCTTCAGCTTGTGGTGTCCACAAAACTTCAAATGCTAAAAGTTGTTCAGCCGGAATGCTACCAATTTGCCGTAAGGCTTGACGCAATTCATCAGAACTATTAACAGCCGGGAGTTCAAACTTACCCAATGTCGCCGCCAATAAGGTGACGATAATATATTCGCCAGGGCCTTCTGTAATTAGACGGGTGGGGTTATCTATTTCATCAGCCCCAGGTAAAGCATCTTTAGTCCGGGCTGCTTTTAGCTGGTTGTTGACATTAGACAGGGTTTCTTCGCTGAACTTACTACGTTCTGCTAGTGCTAGGCGGTTAAATTGAGATTCGGCAGAATTTAACTTCGCCTGTTGTGTACCAACACCTGCGTATACCCAATATTCAGGATGGCGCAGCAAAGCTAGGCTGGCTTCTTGCAGTACTTCTGTACGTCCTGTAGGGGAATTGGTATCAGCCGTTTCCGCGATGTGGTTAAGTTCTGGTTGCAAATCTCGCGCTTGCGCTAACAAGCCAACTTGCAAGCGAGTCACGGTAACGGTGGGGTTGCTGTTGTAGCCAACATCTTCGCTGACTTCACCACTAGAGACACGACGGAAGGTTTGTACTAGGAAATTAGCGATCGCAAAAAATATTAAAATGCCAAATAAACCGCCAAATCCTCCCCCTATACCCCATAAAGGCAGCAAGAAGGGAAAGCCAAAGCCACCACCGGGGTAGGGAGAATAACCATATCCACCACTAGGGGGTGCATAACGTGGTGAATAGGTGCGGCTAGAAGGCGCTCTAAAGGAACCACCACCGATTCGTCCACCACTGCGAGCTGCTAACGCGCCATCGGCGTTTCCTAACGCCAACACCAATACTAGCCCCAGGGTAAAGACGGTTTTTAAGAAAGGTTTGATGCTTTGTAGTAGTTTTTTAGGCATAGTCACATTCGCTTGAAAAACGATATTACTTATTTCATTGTTATCTTTGGTGGAAGCATGACGGTGCTTATGTGATGCCAGCCAGTAATTCAGTCAGCGATTCTTATGATTGGCAGTAGCTCGGTGTACTCCTTGGCTACATATTCAATCTATCGCGTCTTGTCTTGGCTGGGCAGCAAACCCAGGGGGGATTTCTGTAGTAGATAACCGTACCTCAAAAGTTACCCCCTTTAAGTGAACTTTGGGATGAATTAAGAATTAATATCGGAGAAGAGGAAAAGCCAGGGGATCAATTGCGGAGGGGCAGGGGTAAAAAATCATAACCAATTACCAATTACTTATTACCCATGCCCACAATATGTTTTTGTAAACAAAAATTTCCCTCTAACTTCATAACATGAGGCATTTTGGCATGATGTTATCATGTTCTCAAGATATTATTTGAATAGGGGATAATTTTAGTAGTTTTTGTGTCAGTTTTTTATTTATTCATACGAATCAGATTATTATATTTTTGTTCTATAAATGTTTTTTGCTGACAGTTTTTTTACAAAAAATAAATGCAATAAATAAAATATTTAATTAATAAATACTTCATCAAATTAATAAATAGATATCCATGTTCTCTCTTTTAAAATAGAGTTATACCCTAACTCTCAAATCCTTTGCATTTAGGATAGAAAGTATGGAATAACACAAAAATACACGCTTTTTAGCTGGCATTGAGTTAATTACAGTTTGTAAAATTTTATTAAAAAAATCTGTAAATACTGAGATTTTTGAGGCTAACCGTTGGCTAAATAGAAAAAAGGGGAGAAAATTAGATACAAAACCAGCATTTATTTCAGTAAATCTACTACTTTTACGGCTAATTCCTGTAAAACGATGTATTAACCATAACAGTGATTTTCGGTTACAAGTAAGTACTAGCTCATGTAGGTATAAATGTAGTAACTCCTAGCTTTGATTACAACAAGCAAGCTCACACTCATTATTTTGCTTTAGTTGCAGTTTGAACTAATACAACTTATTTGAATTAACTTCATTCAACTTAACATGGAACATATCTCGCAACTGGCTACAAAAATCAGAGACACGACTGCATCCCCAAATATCTTAGTAATATCGCGTTTTTTCTTGCCTAAAGAAGCTGTAATTGGGGAATATCTCTACAATCGCTGTCTTCAAGATCCAGAACAAGTAATAGTTCTGGCAGCTAGTTGTAGAGGTGATAAAGTGTTTGACCAAGCACAAAAATTTCCTGTATATCGCTGGCCTAACCCTAAATACTGGCTTGGTGGTTTTTTAGGAAGTTGTCTACAACCTTTGTTTAATTTGGTTGCACCATTTGTTCTGGCGCTCAAACTTTATTTTCGTTATCACTACCGCTATATTGAATGGGGACATGGCTATAACTTCCCATCACTCCTATTATTAAGCTATATCTTACCCATACGCTTCTTTATTTACTTACACGGTAATGACCTTGGTAGCGTTGTAGACAATCCTGTATGGCGATCGCTCTTTAAGTTAACACTGTCACGAGCTGAAGGCATTGTGTGTAACAATTCCTTAACCCAAGATTATCTGAGAAATACCTTCCGGTTACAAACCCCTACCCACGTTATCCATCCAGTAGTTAGACCAGAAAAATTTGGACTGGGAAGCAATAGCCAGAGTCTAGATGAATTAGGTGATGGCATTCTACCCACTTTAGGCGATCGCCTGCGTCAAGCTTATAATATCCCCCAAAGTGCCATAGTCATTCTTTCCGTAGGGCGCTTAGTCAAACAAAAAGGCTTTGACCGTGTTATTGAAAACCTACCACTACTTTTAACAATTGGTGTAGATGTTCATTACATCATTTGTGGTCAAGGTCCTTGTGAGTCTGAACTAAAAGCCTTAGCAGAGAGGTTGCGTGTAGATAAGCGGGTACACTTTGCCGGGTATGTGAACAATCGAGAATTAGCAGGTTATTACGCAGCTTGCGATATATTTGCCATGCTCGCTTTGTCAAATACTCCAGCTAGCCGATTAGAAGGATGTGGTAGTGTCTACTTAGAAGCTAGCTATTTTGGTAAACCTGTAATTGCTTCTCGTCACCCGTCCTTAATTGATACGGTACGCCATGAAGAAAATGGCTTGCTGGTAAATCCCAAGTCTGGTTACGAAGTTTTTCAAGTATTCAAACAATTGTGCCAAAATCAGCAATTGCGTGAACAACTTGGTCGTCAGGGAAAAGAATTAGCCAAGCGCAAAACCTTACACCGTTCTTTATACCTTGGGCAAGGGGTTAGAAGCTAGGGGCTAAAGTCACAACTAACCACCACCGACAATTGTCACTACCTCTAAGCGATCGCCTGATTGTACTTGAGTCTGTTCCCAGAACTGGCGATGTAAAATTTCCCCATTATACTCAACCGCCACTAATCGGGGATTGAACCCCAATTGTTGGAGTAAATCGGGTAAGGGAGTTTGAGATGAGCAATTATGGGTTTCCCCATTTACTTGTAAGGTAATTGGATTAGACATAAGAATAATTCGTAAGTCGTAATTAACATACACAAAAATTAGACATCTTTTACCAATTGGATATGAGATGTCTTGATAAGCTTTAAATTGTCAGTTGATTAACTTTCTGGCTGAATGCGATGGAGTTGAGAAATCAAATATTGTGTGACTAGGGTAGGTTGTTCCGCCTGCATGAGCGATCGCACTACCGCCACTCTTTCAGCTCCTGCATCAATCACATCATTGATATTATTGGCATCAATGCCCCCAATAGCAAACCAGGGAACTGAACTATGTTGAGCCGCATAACTCACATATCCTAAACCAGCCGCCGCCTTACCTACTTTGGTGGGAGTTTCGTATACGGGCCCTACACCTATATAGTCTGCACCTTCAGCGATCGCCCTTTGCATTTCATCAGCATTGGTAGTAGAACGACCGATAAGACGTTGGGGGCCTAGTAATTGCCTAGCAGTAGCGATGGGCATATCTTGCTGACCTAGATGCACACCATCAGCATCCACAGCCAGAGCCAAATCCACCCTGTCATTGATAATAAATAAAGCGCCGTAGCTGTGACAGAGTTGGCGGAGTTTCGTCGCCAGTTCCAAACGGACAGAATCATCAGCGTCCTTGTCACGATATTGTAACAATGTCAAGCCGCCCTTGAGAGCAGCTTCCACCGTCGGTAATAAACTTTCCGATGGGGAAGTGACAAGATATAAACGCGATCGCCGCAGCAGTTGATGGCGCTGATGACCCATCAAATTAGTTTCCAGGCTGTAAACTCGATATCGCATCTGCTTACAAGCCTGTCCCATTTTCGGGTGATAAAGCTTACCGTATTCCTCCAACACCCGCAAAGCTTCTTCCACACGACAAAAGTTAGCTTGTAACAACGCCTTAATACTAGAGCGTTGTTCCTCATGTGGATGGCTCAAATCAGTGCCGGGATCACCTGCTGTATCTCTTGCTGCTCGCAATTCTTCTGTGTGCCAAACAGCCACCTCTTGGCGCAAGTACTTACATTCCCCTGCCAACTGGCCGCTATTCAACCCAAAGCGACACCATTCTTCAATAATTCGCAACCCTTCACGAGCGCGGTCTAAATTAGCATCTAATATACGGTAAACAACCTGCTGGATTTGCTTTTGTTGGCTGTATGGTTCTACCATTACAACTACCCCATTAGTGATGCTTTCATCGTAATAGCCAGCCTCTTTCATATTTGCAATGTTTCTCGCATCAAGGATTTGCATAGGGATTGGGTATCGGGGATTGGGGATTGGGTAATGAAAGAAAATTTAATTTGTCCCCAGTCCCCAGTCCCCAATCCCTTTATTAATTACTTTGTATTCAAAATAGCCAATAGGTCAATATAGCGGATAACATAATCGACATACTGAATATTGCGAGTATGAAACTTTATTATTAGTTCTAAGGAGTGGTGTGAATTGGTTTCCCCCATTTTGTTTAGATATCATCCATTAGACACCTTGCAAGTTAAGCCAACTTCCCTGGAATTAGCAAGGTATGCGGTTTCTAGCCTGTCTATACTATCTACTCTGGCAGTATGCAGCATAACCGTGCTGGGTACTATCCCTGGCAGTGTTATTGCTCAGATGCCGCCTGTAGCAGAGCAGATGCCCCTCAGTGAAAGAACAATGTCTCAGGTTAATGTACTGTTTGTCAACCCAAGTGCCGGGGATGACACAGTAGGTAATGGTGGTGAAAATACACCTTTGAGGACTATTACCCAAGCATTGAAACTAGCCAGCCCTGGTACAGTAATTAAACTGACACCGGGTAATTACAGTGTGGAAACAGGGGAGACGTTCCCTTTAATGCTCAAACCAGGTGTTTCGATTCAGGGAAACACCAGTAACAAAGGGCAGGAAGTTAAAATTCAGGGCGGAGGCCTGTTTCTCAGTCGCAGTTTTGGAGGGCAAAATGTCGCCATCGTTGGTGCTAATCAAGCAAGCCTAACAGGGGTGACAATTACAAATACCAATCCCCGTGGTTATGGTTTATGGGTTGAATCGAGTAATCCAGTCATTAGTGAAAATACTTTTACAGGCAATACCCAAGATGGTATTTCTGTGACTGGTAACAGTGCTACCACAATCACCAAAAACTATTTTTACCGTAACGGAGCTAACGGTATCACTATTGGTGGTAATTCCCCCGCCCAGGTGCGAGAAAATGTGTTTGAGGAAACTGGTTTTGGCATTAATGTCGCCCAAAATGCCGTGCCAATGTTGGTGAGTAATCAAATTCAAAATAATCGTGCAGGAATCATTGTTCAAGCTAATGCTCGCCCGATTTTACGGAATAATTTAATTCAAGGTAGTAAAGAAGATGGCGTAGTGGCGATCGCTCAAGCAATGCCGGATTTAGGTAATGCTACTGAATCGGGTGGTAATGAATTTCGCAACAATGCCCGTCATGACATTAATGCTAGTGCAGCTAAACAGGCGATCGCCGCAGTTGGTAATACAATTGACAGCAAACGAATTACTGGTAAAGTAGCCCTCAACGCCCAAGATGCACCCGTGGCTAATAATGCCCCGCCTACTGCCGTATCCAACCGTGCGCTGCCAACCATCCCTAATGAGAGGGAAGTTATATTTACCGCCCCTAGTGTATCCAATACTACTAATCGACCAAGTAAGTCTGTGGTTCGTAGCCAAGGTAATAGCCAATTACCAACACTAGTATCAGCTGATGCGCCCTTGACTGTACCTAGATACAATCGACAACCACCAGCCCCGATTCCTGAACGAGTCACAAACCAAAATATACCAGGAAATATTCCCACCACTTCTACAACTAATCTCCCCCCCGTAGCCACAACGAGGACACAGACAGCACAGTTAAATTACGTGCAGATTGACCCCAACACCATTGAGTTTGTCGCACCCCAAACCGAGCAACCAGAGCAAATCGTCAATACTCAAGCACCACCCTTGAATGTACCCCCCCAATCAAGAGTTAGTGATACTAGTATTTTGCCTGTACCTGCTGGTAATATTCCCCTGGGTGACACCCGCAATTTGCCAAAGATAGCAGCACCTCAAGCTAATACAACGGGTTTTGGTGGTAATTATTTATCAGCCACCAGTGGCAACTCTGTGCGCTATCGCGTGGTAGTAGAAGCCACAAATGACAGAGAGCAAGAATTAGTGAAATTTTTGGCTCCTGGGGCATTTTCCACCTTCTGGCAAGGTCGCAGGGTGATTCAAGTGGGAGTTTTTAGCGATCGCAGTAATGCCGATGAAATGCTAAGAGTTCTCAATAGTAGTGGCTTAAGAACCATTGTAGAGCCATTAAATTGATCACAAAAAAGTCATAAGGGCTGTTTGCAACGGTCGCAAGAAGCAGGGGAGCAGGGGAGCAGGGGAGCAGGGAGCAAGGGGGAGACTTGGAACGGAAGCTCAGACTCCGCCCCACTAAGAGCGCCCTGGAAGGGCGGGGCTTGATACCCTTCGCTCCACTCCACGGCTCCAGAGCAAGGGACTGCCCCCTGCCCCTCCGCCTCTTTAGTCAACAGCCCTCCCCTGCTTCGCCCAATATCCTCTGGGCGGCTTGTCTATCCCGTAAGCCTTACACCACTTTTCCACAGATTTATCTGACACACCAAAATCTTTACCGATTTGCGCTGTTGGCTTTTCCCACACCAACTTTTCTAATTCTTCCTTAGACGGCCTGACAACTTTTCTCGTAAGAACTCTGGCTTCCAAATTCACCTTCCTAGTGGTCAAATCAACGCCAAACTCCTTACAGGTTCGCTTAGGCGCTTCTTCAGTAAAGTCTGTGAAATCTTCCCACCAGTAGAAAGGACTGGCTGATTTAGGGGGTGTTGTTCTGATGCAGCAACCACCAAACTTAATTGATGGGTATACTATTTTGTCTATAGCTGGTAGGTAGATACCATAAAAGTCAAAATCGTCGGGTTTGTACTTCTTTTGATGGTTCCCGTTTCTGTCAGCCCAAGTGCTTTTATTGCTGACAAAATTATTAGCTGAATATTTGGCTTGGATTCGATAAAATTTTCCATCTTTGTAAGCAATAAAGTCAAAAGGAGCGTGTTCAGTGACTACTGGTACAAAAATGGAGTATTCCTTCTCGACTAAATCTGCTATGACTTTAGCGGCAGCAAGATCACCTTTATCTTTAGTATGGTGTGTCAAAACCAACCCTCACATCTATTAAGCAATTTACCCCAAATTAGGTATGTGAGGAGATGAGTTTTTATCAACAGGCGCGGCAGGACTTGAACCTGCGACAGTCCGCTTAGAAGGCGGATACTCTATCCAACTGAGTTACGCGCCCAAGTTAATACTCAGGCTCCCATAGGAGTCATCCAGGTAATTATATCGTTTTCTTTCATAAGAAGCAAACAAAAAATTGCAGATTTACAGATCGCAAGGCTAAGATGCTAGTCGCCAGTTAGTTGATTTAGATTAAAAATGCGGCAAACTGGCTATTGATTAGCTATATTGTGTGGTCAATGGGCAGTTATTTGCGTGTTGAGTTGGAAACTGACTGGTTCAGTTAGTCTAAAGTAAATTCTTTTACAAGCACTAGTCTGATTCCACCCACATCACGTAAGTAATCGCACTCTTGGCGATACTGCTAAATCAGACTATAAATCGCTTATCTACAAAGCCCCTGTGAGGAGTTATTTGCTAGTGCCATGTTTATTTTGAAACGGCAGGATGTTGAAATATCAAGCATTCAGCACCCAAAAAAGGATCAGCAAGTGCCGATCCTCCATTATCAGGGGCAGACTTTTCGCTTGATTAGCGTATTCAAGGCTGGACAAGAGGAAGAGGCTAGAGCCTTGTGGCGAGAATTAACCGATAATCGGGGTAAAGCTTGTGTCTTGCTGGAAGAACCGGATCGCTTTAGCGTTTGGGGTAAGGTACGCTTAGACCAACTAGGTAATGATACTGGTGGCCATAATAAAAATGGGGTATTTGTTCAGGCGAGTATTTTGCTGTTGCAAGCCGTCCACATGGACATTGAAGATTTTTTAGGTACAAAACAAGCTGCACTATTTGAAAAAGATATCGCTGAAGTCATGCGACAACAGCAGTTTCCAGAAACTTCTTCTATTGAAGCAGTCAAGCATTGGGTGAAAACTAATCCTTTGGAATCCGCCAAACTCCCCGCCTGGAAGGAAAATCATGTGACCAGCTTCTTGCAAGAACTACATAAGCTGGGAAAAACATATTTTGGTAACGCCAACTTTGCTTGCCAAGTAGCCGATAAGTTACAAGATATGCCAGAAGGTGAGCGATCGCTCTTTATATCTTGGCTAAATCAATCTTCACTGAGTAAACTGTGGCAATAGCATAAAACTTGTAGAAAAAAAGTAACTATTGGCAGTTGCGGGGAAAACAAAAAAGTGCTGGGTGCTAAGTCCTGAGGTAGGAATCAAGAATAATTACTTCCTAATACCCAATCCCCAGTCCCCAATCCCCTCCACAAGTTCTTGCACAACAAAATCTTACCAGAGTGCATTTAGTTAAACCTTATGAATAGTTCTTACAAGAATTCGCCTCAAACTGTTAAATCCTTGTTCACTACCCAGAACATCGTTTTAGCTAGCATTGGTTGGGGTGTACTGGCACTGTTATACTTTTTGTTATTCAGTGCCAAGATCCCAGGAGCAGATGGTGTCGAAAGTCGGGCAGAATGGTATGTACTAGGGACAAATATTTTTGAAGCCTTAGCTTACCTAAATGCGGGGATATTGTGCTTGCGGAATTGGCGGAGTCCACAAATTGTGAGTAGTCGTAATGTGTGGCTAGCGATCGCCATAGGTATGATTTCTTATTTCCTGGGGGGGATATTTTTTGGCTATACAGAAATAGTTTTAAAAGAAGAACCGGATGCCTCTATTGGCGACGTGTTTTTTGTATTAAGTTATGTATCTCTAGGCGTAGGCATGATTTTAGCAGTAGCTACCAGGCGAATTAATCTGGAAAAATGGCAATGGCTCATTGTCTTGGCAATTGGAGTATTCGGGAGTTTATTGGCATGGTGGATTTCTATCCAACAAGCAACAGGCTCAGAAGAAACAATAGTCACTATTTTGAATTGGTTTTACATAGTCAGCGACGTATTGCTATTAATCATCGCCACCACCCTATTACTAGCTTTTTGGGGAGGACGTGTTTCCCAATCCTGGAGAATGATTGCGGCGGCCGCCTTTTCGCTCTACATTGCAGATATGTGGTTTAAATACGCTCAAGGTCCCAATTATCAAAGTGGAGAAATACTAGAAGTGTTTTGGGTGTTTAGTGGAGTGTTATTTGGTATGGGCGCTGCCCTAGAATATGACGCATCATTAAGCCGGACTCGGCGGGAGCGCGGAAGAAAACGAGCATAGAAAAGATTGGTATCTACCGTGAGAAAACTAACAAATTCTGACAAACAAGAAATTCTCAAGCTATATCGAGAAACTGCTGAAACGACCTCAACCTTAGCAGAACGCTATGACGTGAGTAATTCCACAATTAGCCGTCTGCTCAAAAGTACCTTGCCTGAAGATGAGTACGAATTTCTCGTTTCTTTGAAACGTGCCGCTAGGACTCCTGAAGGCAGAGCGCAAGTCAGTTACGACCAAATTCCTTTTGTCGGTCAACCAGAGGAAGCCCCGGTCATCAGCACTCAGAAGGTTGAGTTACCAGAGCCAATCACAAAACCGGAACCTTCACGGGTAGAAGACAAGCCAACCCCAGTCATTAAAAAGGGACGGCAAGCTAAACCGGCACCTCTGCCGGAAGAGAACCTCCAACCTTTGTTGGCAGAGGAGGAAAAACCAACCCCTGTAATTAGGAGGGGACGGCAAGCCAAGCCAGCACCTTTACCTGAAGAAGAGAAACCAACCCCAGTCATTAGAAAGGCGCGGCAAGCCAAACCAGAGTTCTTTCCTGAGGAAGAAGAAAAACCAACCCCAGTTATTAGAAAGGTACGGCAAGCCAAACCAGAGTTCTTTCCTGAGGAAGAAGAAAAACCAACCCCAGTTATTAGAAGGGTGCGGCGGCGTTCTGCCTCAGAGGGAGAAGACGGGGAACCCATAGCACGGCAATTGGAAATTCCGGTAGGGAAACCCCAGGAAATTATCAGTATTTCCAGTCCGTTGCTAGAAGATGAAACGGCGGAAGTCACACCGATGGGTTATGCTCCACCGCAGGTAATCGCCGAAATGCTTGGTGAAGACTTACTAGACGAATCCGAGGATTTAGATGATTTAGAGGAGGACTTAGACGAAGATTTAGATGAGGAAGACTACGAGGACGAGGAAGACGACTTAGAGGAAGCAAGACCTCTAGTTACTAGAAGAAGGTTTGGGGATGCCGCAGTGCAAGTTCTACCCCTATCTGTGGCATCTTTGCCCAAGACCTGCTATTTGGTTATTGATCGCTCCTCCGAGTTAATTACCAGACCACTCAAAGACTTTGGTGATTTGGGGCAAATTCCTAGCCTAGAAACCCAGCAAAGAACACTACCGATATTTGATAATCACCGCGTTGCCAAACGCTTTTCTACCAAGCGCGATCGCGTGATTAAAGTCCCCGATAGCAGAATGCTGCACAAAGCCCGCACCCATCTGCAAGCTAAGGGTATCACCAGGCTGTTAATTGATGGTCAGGTCTATTCTTTGTCTCTGGTTTAGGGGTGTAAGGGTGTAGGGGTGTAAGGGAAAGAATTAACGGATAAAATCTAAATCCAAGTGATTCGACGCTGTTTGGGGTTTTACATATACCCCTACACCCTTACACCCCCATACCCCTAACTATAAATAAACAGCCGCCGCAAAACGATTCGCCAAGTTAATGATGTCTTGTTTCCGAGCAATTTGATTTACCCATTGTTGGGGAATACATTCGATTCCGTAGTAAATCCCCGCTAACCCCCCTGTTACCGCCGCCGTTGTGTCTGTATGCCCTCCCAAATTCACAGCTTTCAGCACAGCCTCGGAGTAAGAAGAAGTATTTAACAAACACCACAGAGACGCTTCTAAGGTGTCAATTACATAACCACCAGAATTAATCTCTGCTGCCGATAACTGGGCAATTTCTCTGCTGAGGATGCGCTGAAAATGCGGGTGTTCTCGAATATATTCTTCAGCCGAATAGATTTTGTGGATATTTTCCAGCCCTTGTAAATAAGCTGTGGGCAGATCAGCCCCTTTGAGAATCTCCACGGCAATACTAATGTAAATACCGCAGGCCATTTGGGAACGACGATGAGCGTGGGTAATACCAGAAACTTCATGCACACGCTGAATCAACTCCCCAAAAGGTAAATTTTTATGGCAATAGGCCATCGGTAAAATTCTCATCAAAGAACCGTTACCATTGCTCATTTCACTAATTCCCCCTGCGTGTAACGGGGAAATTCCCTGCTTGAGACGCATAATTACGGCATGAGTACTTTCACCAATACCGAAGATTTCCCCACGGGGTGTCCAGTAAGCTTGTTTGTACCAACGCCAGAAAGAATGAGCGATCGCATCTAATGAATAGCCTCTACATAGACTTTCTGCCAGGCAAAACGTCAGCGAACTGTCATCAGACCAAGTTCCTGGGGGTTGGTTCCATGTGCCGTAGCCTTGCATCTTTGTCACCGGAGATTTAGCTAGTTCGGTGCGGCTAGTAAACTCCACCGGCACACCCAACGCATCACCGACACATAAACCCATCAAACCAGATAAAGTTTTTGGAGCGGTTAGCATTATCTAATCTCCATGTAGATGATCAAAAATCTACTTTATAGATTTCCTAGAAAGCTTGTTGCCATAGTTGTTACAAGGTGGGAATGGGGATTGGGGACTGGGGATTGGGAAGAATTAAATTTTCTTCCATTACCAATTACCAATTACCCAATCTAACCTGGGGAAAATACAACTCGAAAACCGCATATCCTTAAGCCACCGTCTGACTCATTCCAACTGCGGCTGGCGCTGCGACACAGTTCTGCGGCAAAGTTCCAAGAACCGCCACGCAACACTCGGCGATATATATCACCACCTGCTTCCCACACACTACCGTCAGTTGGTGCGCCGTTGTAGTTATTGTGCCAAGGGTCGGCACACCATTCCCAGACTAGTCCGTGCATATCGTACAATCCAAAGGCATTGGCTACGCGAAAGTTGCCGACATCTGTAGTTTCTTTGCGGTATCTGGTTTTGGCTTCAAGATTGTGAATATCGCCGTCGCTAAAGTTGGCTAAATCGGGGGTGATGGTTTCGCCAAAGTGAAAAGATGTAGTTGTTCCAGCACGACAAGCATATTCCCATTCGGCTTCGCTGGGTAGGCGATATTCCCGTCCGGTTTTTTCGGAGAGTCTAGCACAAAATTCTAAAACTTCGTGCCAAGAGACGTTTTCTACTGGTCGATTTTGACCTTTGTATTTTGAGGGGTAGGGATTTAAGGCTTGTTTAATTTTGGGTAAGCCAGCCACAGCTCGCCACTGTGCTTGAGTTACGGGATATTTTCCCATGAAAAAGGGGGCGATCGCTACTTGGTGTTGGGGGCGTTCGTCGGCATCGCCTTCAAAGTTGGGCGAACCCATCAGGTATGCACCGCCAGGAATTGACACCATTTCTAGGGTAATGTCTTTGTTTAATTGTTCTACCAAAATTTGGGTATTGGTGCGATCGCGGTTGACGATGCGGCCAGCTGTATCTACTGTAACTACCTCATACTCAAAGGTTTGTAGGGGAGGTAATGGCCGTTTTGTTCTTTGTGTTGCTGGTGCTAATGGGACTAATGTTGTTTGAGTATTTGGCAGAATTTGAGTTTCTTCAACTATGGCTGTGGATACTTGTAAATCATGGAGGACTTCGGCAGCTGATTGATATCTTTCGCTAGGTAAATGCTTGAGTAATTTATCTAAAATTTGACTTAAATTCTCACTAATCTTGATACCTCTGTCCTGTAGATATTCTTGCCATAACCATTTACCATTCATGGGGTCATAAAGACCATCATCGATATGTCCGTAAGGATTTTGTTGCGGTAGGCATTGGGTTAATAATCTAACACAAGTAACACCCAAAGCATATAAATCACTAGCATGACAAGCAAACCCTGCCATTTGTTCCGTTGGTGCATAACCAATGGTATAAATAGCTGTTGCTTGTCTAGCTATACTAGTTTGGGTAACTTGTTTAGCACCACCAAAATCAATTAATACTAATTTGCCATCACCATCACGGCGAATAATATTTTCTGGTTTAATATCTCGGTGGATAACTTGATGAAAATGAATAAAATCGAGAACTGGTAATAAATCAATTAACAGTTGCCGAATTTTTTCTTCATTAAAGGGTTCTTGCTGAACTTCTTGTAAAAGTGTTAGTCCTTTAATAAACTCTTGAACAAGATATAAGCTAGAACCTTGTTCAAAGTAAGCTAATAATCTCGGAATTTGAGTGTGATTTTCTCCCAGTTCATACAGACGGAAGGCTTCTTCTTTAAAGAATTCTGCCGCTTTGCTGCGCTGTCCAGTTCCTTGAATTTGTGGAAAGAATTGTTTGATGACACAAGGCGCATCTAGTCTATCTGCGTCTTCAGCTGCGTAGGTTTTGCTGAATCCACCTTCACCTAATAGTCCTAGTACGCGGTAGCGATTTCTTAGTAGTTTGCCAAAGTTGCTTTGTCCGCAACTCATGCAAAATCTATTGCCATCAGGATTGAATGGGTTTGAACAATTGGGATTTTGGCAGATTTGCATAACGAAGGGATAGTAGCATCTTGTCCAAACTTAGCCCCAATATTATCGAATTGAAAAGGGATATCTAGACAAATAAATATTAATAATTTCCATCTGTATAAATACTTAAACGGCAAATACAGATGAATTTATTGAGTTAATCTGTTACTCGTTACTGGGTAGTTTGTGAAGATACATTTGTAAGGTGAGCAAGCTAGTGCGAATAAAATTATAGTTCGTAGATAGCAATTAATTACCCAAAGTAATAGTAACTAGGAATAAAGCCATGACTACAAACTTATATTTATTTTTATTCACCTGCGGACAATGCACGAGTTAACAGATATTTATTTCTAAAATAATATTAGAATTAAATAATTAAGTTTGTCAAGTGTGTTTATATTTTGTTTATTTTCGTTCTCCTAAGGAGCGAATTGATTCTGCTATAAAGGCAACAATTGCAGATAGAAAAATCAGCAAAACACTGAGAGCATTAATATCAGGTTTAACACCACTTCTAATCCGACTAAAAATTTCCATTGGTAAGGTGTTGTAACCGCTACCTGAGGTAAAACTAGCAATGAGAAAGTCATCTAGACTAAGAACAAATGCTAGTAAACAGCCAGCAACAATTCCTGGCATTAATTGTGGTAGTAATACTTGCAGAAATGCTTGTATTGGTGTAGCGCCTAAATCAAGTGCAGCTTCTTCTAAATGGGGGTCTAAATTTGTCAGTCGTGATGAAACCACTAAAGCGATATAAGCTATACAAAATACCACATGGGCAGCCACAATCGTCCATAAGCTGAGGGGGATGGCGAAGGTAGCGAGAAAGACGAGAGTGGCAACAGCGATCGCAATATCGGGAATAATTAATGGTAGATAAGCAATGCCACGATACAAATTCTTTCCAGGAAACTGATAACGCGCCAAACCCACAGCCATTAAAGTTCCTAATACGGCAGAAATACCGACGGCACTACAGGCAACCAGCAAACTATTTTTCAAAGCTGATAAGATGCGATCGTCACCTAATAGCTGGTAATACCAATCAAGGGTGAAGCCTTGCCAAGTTGCACTGTAAGGTGATTTATTGAAGCTATAAAATCCCAGTACCAGGATAGGTAGGTACATGAATATAAATAGGAGTACGGAGAAAACCGCCTGCCATGAGGAAAACTTGAAACTCTTTTTTGACAACATTTTTAGCTCCTAATATCACTTTAATGCTCAAATAATTCTCAAAATCACTAATTTCAATGTTTGTTATCCTATTTTGAGTATTATTTTATATGCGTTTTTAATGCTAGTTTAATGCTCAATTTTATTATCTGTTACCCTGCATACGCAAAAAAGAAAGGGAGTGTAACAACTCCCTAACGCTTCACCCGCTTTAAAACCTCAGTTACATCATCACTGACAACTCTATAACCTTGCTATATTATTCTTGATATTGCATTGGTTAAATAATCTGTCTTGTTGAGATTCATCAGAGGGAGACATATCAAAACATTCAAATGGTATTGTTGTGACATATCTAATAGAGTAATCAATCAGCTCTATAGACATGAGAGCCGTGTAGATTCTTTACATAAAACTTTAATTGCTCTGAGTTGTCATGCACATAAAAGCAATACTCGCTACCTTCACGTATTACCGCAACATATTTACCTTGGTCAGTGATTTCGTAAACTTCTACCTTGTCGCATTGAATTTCCATTCCTTCAAGCTGCTGCCATTGTGCATTGGACTATGTCATTTCGCTAGAAGGGTATAGTGTAGACTATTTAGTCTCTTTCTCAGCTAGTAATTTATTGATTAACTCCTGTTGTTGCCTTAACTGTTCTTTCAGGATATCTAACTCTGTTTGTTGTATTGATTGTTGGTTAGCTGGCAAATCGGGATTAGTTTTCTCTGCGAAGATAGCCACGTCTTGGTAATGCTTATTGCTGACGTCGATGTTGTGTCCACACCATTTAGCAACTATTTTTTCATCTTGTCCTAAATCAAATACTTGATGTGTAATGAATGTATGGCGTGTGTTGTAAGGTGAAAGATACTTTGAGAGTTTGCCTTGTTCTATTAACTGAGGGATTATTCCTTGTTGATTGTGTGTTCCTCGCCAAATATGCCCAAAATTAGCATCATTAATAATTTTTCCGTTTTTGGTTGTGAACACCACATCATTATCTTGACCTTCAGGAATTGATTGTAATAGCTTCCATAGCTCACCGTCTCTAATGATCGGAAACCTGCGAATTAATTCACCCTTGTAACTACTATCATTTTTCAATGGATAAAACTTACGTGTTCTAGGTTCATAAGTTCTACGAATTAAAATCCTCTCTTTGTCCCACTCAATATCGCACCACATAAACGCTACAGCTTCACCAGTTCTACATCCTGTAAGGAATTTGAATTTAATGAAATTATAATAATGGGTGTATTCGTACTTCACTAAATCAAGTATTGCTTGTACTTCATCCCAGGTGTAGGCTTTTGATTGGTCAAGCACATCATTATCGCTGCTTACTTCATTTTGTTTTTTCCCTTTAGCGCCTTTAGTGGTTATCTCGTCGGCTAGACCGTCATAGGGATTATGGGTCAATAGCTTGTTTTTTATGCCTAATTGATAGGCTTTTGAGAGATTAATTAAAATCTGCTTAGTTGATTTAGTGTTCCTATTTTCTATCAACCAATTCCTGATTTTTAAAGCATCTTCACTCTTTGTAGCTTCTATTGCTAATTTAATAAAATTACGATAAAGCGTTTGATATAAATTTTTATACGTACTCTCCCTCAATCCTGGTTTTCTGTACTCACAATACATATCCCAGACTTCTAGTAGCGATAACTGGGGTTTAGGTGGTATCTCGTCACTGCTACTTGTCGCGGAAACATCTCTAACTAATCTGAGTTTTGCTCTTAAACCATATTCTTCAAGTATTTCCTGGTATCTACCTAAATTGAATATGCCCTCATTGGTAGATAACTTCCCATCTTCTAACTCAAGTTGTAACCGACGCTGTAATTTTGCGGCTGTAGCTTCCCAGTCATCTGGGTTAATGCCTGTCCCTAGCTTTATTTGCTTACCATCTGCAAAGTAACTCCGAGGGAAGCAAGCCTTAACGCTACTAGAGTCTATCCTGACAACTACTTGACCCTTCTTAGCCTTACCTGTGGGTGTTTTTGCACCGTTCACCATAATGCTCAATTAATGCTCAAATGTGGATACTTAATATTATATTTATTGATTTATAAGCATTGTACATAATAAACCGCCTGCGTATACGCAGGCGGTTTATTGTGAAATGGAGAAATATTCACCTTTTTGTGATCTATTTAGGATTACCAATCCTGAAATGTGTTCGACTCGATATGAAACGTCAATATCGTAGCCGAAATTTCATTCATGGGTTTCAAGAATTATCTAGTACCAAAATATATAACTGCTATAGGGCTAGTATTTGATTTCTGAAATAGACTTAGGGCAATGCCCACCACAACCATGATACGGTGGGCATTGCCCACCCTACAGATACTTAGATATTTTCAATAATCAAATTAGATTCCTATAGCTTAGTTTAGTAAATAAGAGGATAAACAAGTAAATAGTAGCAAATACTTTAAATATTGGTGCAGGAAACAGGAGAAACTATAAAATTACTAATTTCCTGGGTTTTTACTCAGATAAAGGGGGGAAATTACTTGAATACTTTCGAGTTATTGAGTTTAATTAGTCCAATAAATTATATTTGATAATTTATTAAATGCAACAAACTAATTAATCATAGAACAAAAATCATCTCTTGGGAATGGGAAGATTTCCCTACTAAGATAGACAAGGAATTAAGAATATAAAGCATAAGATGATGAGGCAGTTAATTTAAAAATTGGTGTTAAGAAGTAGTTTCTAGTGCAAATTTAATTGTCTATCAGGCACTCTTGAAACAAAAGATCAACACACCTAATTCAAATCTTAGTTTGTAGGAGGTTTGTGATGCGAATTGCTCAGGTAGCCCCATTATGGGAGAGAGTACCCCCGCCTGCTTACGGCGGTATAGAGTTAGTAGTGGGGTTATTAACAGATGAGTTAGTCCGACGTGGACACGAAGTTACTCTGTTTGCATCGGGAGATTCTATCAGTTTAGCAAACCTAGTATCAGTTCATCCCCGTGCGCTAAGGCTTGATTCCAGTGTTAAGGAATACGGCATTTATGAAATGCTCCAACTAAGCACAGTCTATGAGCGTGCAGATGAGTTTGATATCATTCATTCACACATGGGTTGTGCATCATTACCTTACACAAAGTTAGTCAAAACACCCACTGTTCACACTCTACACGGCATTTTTACCCCTGACAACGAAAAAATGTTTAGGTATGCCAAAACAGAGCCTTTTGTGAGTATTTCGGATGCACAACGGGATCTGAGATTAGGACTTAATTATGTGGGAACAGTCTACAACGGCATTGATGTTAATAGTTATAAATTTTATCCCCAACCGGATGAACCACCATATTTAGCGTTTTTAGGTCGAATATCTCCAGAAAAAGGTACACATCTAGCAATAGAAATTGCCAAAAAATCTGGCTGGCATTTAAAAATTGCAGGTAAAGTAGATGTCGTTGATGTGGAATATTTTGAAAAGGAAATTAAACCATTAATTGATGGTAAGCAAATTGAATATTTAGGTGAAGCAGACCACACACAAAAAAATGTATTGATGGGAGGTGCAGTCGCCACCCTATTCCCTATTACGTGGAGAGAACCATTCGGATTAGTAATGGTTGAGTCAATGGCATCAGGTACGCCTGTGATTGCGATGAATCTTGGCTCTACAACAGAGGTAATTGCCCACGGTAAAACAGGCTTCCTATGCAGTAATGTAGAAGAATGCGTTAGTGCGATCGCCAAAGTTGCAGATTTAGACCGTTATACTTGTCGGGAGTATGTGCAGAACCGTTTTAGCCTGCAAGCCATGACCGAAGGCTATGAAGAAGTTTATCGACAAATTTTGCAACAGCGCTTTGCTAATAATGGGCATCACCGGAGTACAGTTGCTTTGAGTAAAGTATAGAACATGGCTGAATCTTTATACCTGCTCATGTGAAGGGTGATAATGTAACACCAAAAGCTTCTTGAGTTGGTTTGGTTGGTAATGCTAATGATTTTTGATGATTACCCATTACCAATTACCAACTCCACAGAGGAAAATAATTCTCTAGACTTATAAAACATGGGTGATGCGATCGCTTTATGATGCGGTAAGTGGTATATAGGCGATCGTTATGACGCAGATAATCTCAATCAATGACAATCAACGTTTACAACTGGAACCTTTAGAAGTTCCCTCCCGTTTGCTGTTGGGGCCTGGGCCATCAAACGCCCATCCCGCAGTCTTGCAAGCGATGAATGTTTCACCAGTGGGACATCTTGACCCGGCTTTCCTCGCACTGATGGATGAAATTCAATCCTTGCTGCGCTATGTATGGCAAACAGAAAACCCCCTCACCATTGCTGTGAGTGGTACGGGGACAGCTGCAATGGAAGCAACCATCGCCAATGCTGTAGAACCCGGTGACGTAGTATTAATTGGTGTAGCTGGTTATTTTGGTAATCGTCTTGTGGATATGGCTGGACGCTATGGCGCAGATGTCCGCACAATTTCCAAACCTTGGGGACAAGTTTTCTCACTGGAAGAACTCCGCACAGCTTTAGAAAACAATCGTCCGGCAATTTTGGCTTTAGTTCATGCAGAAACTTCCACAGGCGCACGTCAACCCTTGGAAGGGGTGGGTGAGTTGTGTCGAGAATTTGGCACTCTGTTATTAGTAGATACAGTTACTAGCTTGGGTGGTGTCCCTATCTTTTTGGATGGGTGGGGAGTAGATTTAGCCTACAGTTGCAGTCAGAAAGGTCTAGGTTGTTCTCCTGGCGCTTCGCCTTTTACCATGAGTTCCCGTGCTATTGAGAAGTTGCAACGGCGACGCACCAAAGTTGCAAATTGGTATTTAGACATGAATTTGCTGGGTAAGTATTGGGGTAGTGAGCGAGTTTATCACCATACAGCCCCGATTAATTTGTATTATGCTTTGCGGGAAGCGTTGCGTTTAATTGCCCAGGAAGGATTAGCAAACTGCTGGCAACGTCATCAAAAGAACGTAGAATATTTGTGGGAAAGATTAGAAGATATAGGCTTAAGTCTGCACGTTGAGAAAGAATACAGACTACCAACCCTCACAACAGTCCGTATTCCCGACGGAGTGGATGGTAAAGCAGTCGCCCGTCAGTTACTCAATGAACATAACATTGAAGTTGGCGGTGGTTTAGGCGAATTAGCAGGTAAAGTCTGGCGTGTGGGGCTAATGGGTTTCAATAGCCGCAAAGAAAGTGTTGACCAACTGATTCCAGCTTTAGAGCAAGTTTTACGTTAGGGTCAAAATTCTTTGTAAGTCCTCAACTTGGGCTAAAAGTCTGAGTTTAGCTACAAAGGATTTTACTAAATGTTTTAGGGGGAAATATTTTGTTTACACCCCTAAATTCTGATAACTGCGACATAAGTACTGGGCGAGTTTCCTAATTCACTCAGTACTTATTACTTATTTATGCTTACTCTTCTTATTTCAGAGATAACATTACGATACAGAGCTATCCTCTGGAGGATTGTGACGCTTAATAATAATATATTCTTGCTGGTTGTAACGCTTTCTTGCTTTCTTCTCCAAGACAATTATGGTTGAATTTGATGAACAGCTACGCTCCTTAGTTGCTCAAGCCTGTGGACATCCACCCGGAAGCCCTCAGCGTCAAAAGCTGCTCACGCAAATTATTCGCATGACTTCCCGTAAACTTTGGAAGGAATACACTCCCTACTATCAAGATGCACTGCAACAAACTTGGCTGTACTTTTGTCGCAACGTTTGTGAAGGGTTGACAGGACAAAAATATGACCCTACTTATGGTACTGTGATTACCTGGCTGAATGCCTATCTTAGACGTAGATTACAAGACTTTTATATCAACCAAAATAAAGAACAAGCAACAACAGTTCCTTTAAGAATTCGCCAATCTAAATCAGGTGAAAGCAGTGATGTTATTGACCCTGTAGAAAATTTGGCTGCTACTCCTGAAACACCACCAATTTTGGAAGAGTTGGAAACTTGGGTAAAGAGGGATTTGAGCGGAGAACTGCGCGGTACTCATGTGAAAGGCCGTCCTGATGTAAACTGTCAGGTGTTAATTCTCAAGCGCTTACCTCCGGAAGTAAGTTGGAAAGAATTGTCTGAGCAATTTGGGCTGGCAATTCCTACATTGAGTAGTTTTTATCAGCGTCAGTGTCTGCCACGGTTACGTAAATTCGCTGAGTCAGAAGGTTTAATTTGAAATAATAATAATGGGTGATTGATAAGAACTAGGACTTACGCATGAAAACGAAAGATCGAGGGTTTGGAGAAGGGTATAGGGGTATAGGGTAGCCATTTGCGTGGGAGGGTTTCCCGACTTGAGCAAACTGGCGTGTATAAATGTTTGAAACCCTTACACCCTTACACCGTTCTCAACAGACAAACCGTGTGCGTAAGTCCTAAGAATGTATTCTTAATTACCCATAAGTAAAGAATCATCTCACTGCAAAAATAACTCTCGAATTCCTGTACTACCAATCTCCACAGCCAACGCCGCCAAGAGGAAACCTAAAAGCTGGGTGACAATTACCCCACCTTCTAAACCAATCCGTTTTTCTATGGGATTTGCCAAGCGCAAAATCAACCAAGTGACAAACATCGCCGCTAAAATCCCTAACACTACAGCCAAATGTGGACTTTGGGATTTAGACATAAATAACATCACTGTTGTTAGCGTACCCGGCCCGGCTAACAATGGTAAAGCCAAGGGTGTAATCGCCACATCCCTTCCTTCTTCGATGGTTGGTGTCTCCAATTCTCCCCGCAGCATTTGCAAAGCAATTAACAGCAACAACAGCCCCCCAGCTACCCGTAAAGATGCCATGCTGATTTCTAAATAAGTCAAAATATATTGACCACCAAAGGCAAATAGTAATAGAACTGCGATCGCCACAATACTCGCTTTATCAATTACTCTATTCCTATCCTCCGGTTCCATACCCTTGGTCAAAGCTAAAACTATGGGTATATTACCTATCGCATCTGCTAAGACGAACACAGCAATAAAAGTTTGAATCAAAATAGACGTATCCACAGCAATGCGCTTTTATCAAAGTTTGATAACAACTTACCTTGAGTGGGTTCAGTTGGCTATAGCCCGTAGGATGATTGAATAGTTAGTTGTCAGTGGTCAGTGGTCAGTTGTCGGTTGTCAGTGGTCAGTACCCAATCCCCAATCCCCAATCCCCAATCCCCAGTACCCAATCCCCAGTCCCCAATACCCCCAACTAACGGTATATTTAAGTATCTATCTCACACAACTCTACTGTTTTTTTAAGTCTATGAAGTCTTATTTAGCTGCTGCTATTCAAATGACCAGTGTGCCTGATTTACACAAGAATTTGGCACAAGCGGAAGAATTAATTGATCTGGCGGTGCGTCGGGGTGCTGAGTTAGTGGGTTTGCCAGAAAATTTTTCTTTTATGGGTGAAGAACAGGATAAACTGGCTCAAGCAGAAGCGATCGCTCGTGAAAGTGAGATTTTTATTAAAACGATGGCGCAGCGCTACCAAGTTACTCTGTTAGGTGGTAGTTTCCCCGTACCGGTGAGTGATACAGGTAGAGTCTATAACACCACTATTCTCGTCAGTCCCAGTGGTGAAGAACTTGCTCGCTACAATAAAGTACACCTTTTTGATGTCAATGTTCCTGATGGTAACACATACCGCGAATCTAGCACTGTTGTCGCCGGTCAGCAATTACCCCCTGTCCATTTCTCAGAAAATTTAGGCAATATCGGCGTTTCTATTTGTTACGATGTCCGCTTCCCAGAACTCTACCGCCATCTCTCAGACAAGGGAACAGATATCATTTTTATACCTGCTGCTTTCACTGCTTTTACAGGCAAAGACCACTGGCAAGTCTTGCTACAAGCCAGGGCTATTGAAAATACAGCCTATGTAATTGCACCTGCTCAAACAGGTAATAACTACGGTCGCCGCCTCACCCACGGACACGCTGTGGTTATCGATCCCTGGGGAACAATTTTAGCTGATGCCGGGGACAAACCAGGAATTGCGATCGCAGAAATCAATCCTTCACGCCTAGAGCAAGTCCGCCGCCAAATGCCTTCCTTGCAACACCGTGTATTTAGTTGATTTTAGAAGTTAGGGGTTAGGGTTTAGAGGCTAGAGGTTAGGGGCTAGAAAAATTAGGAGAAGTTATTAATTTATCCCAGTCCCCAGTCGCCAATACCTATTCCCCAGTTTCAGTACTGGGTTTTTGTGGTGTAATGCCATGCAGTTTTATAAAACTGTCAAAGGAATACCAAGCTAAAACGTACCAGGGAATAATTTCAAATTGCAAACCTTTAATAATTAGCTGTCTCACTGCGAGAATGCTAAGTCCTAATGGGAAAAGAAAACGAATATCGACAACGCCATCGGTTGCTTGTCTGACTCGTTTATTCAAATCTACAACGGCAGTTGATACAGTAGTAGCTGCTTCGGTGCTACCTTGGGTAATCTCGCCAAAAATAATTCCTAAATCTTTCAATGTTGTGAAAACGTTATCCAAATTGCCATTTTTCTCACTATATTTAATGACAATACTGCCATGATCAACATTGGTACGCACCTCGTCAATATGAGCTTGTGCATCTAGTGCATTAGCAATATGTTCCATTGTTTCTGGTTGACGGTGACAGTGAGCAACTCTCAACCTTAATCTTCCTGGGGTATCACTAATAATTTTTGTAGATATAGGTAAGGATGGCGTATTGAAGTTAATTTTCTGTTTAACTTTTGGCATTTTCGTGAGATTACCATGACTATTGGTCAACATGAGCCACCCTCCAAACTGATACTTTGGTTTATTAATTAGTTATCCAAAATGTAGGGTGCGTCAGTGCAAGAAAACTTAGCTGCATCGAAAAATATTCATACTGACGCACCCTACTAACCTATAAAACTAGTGCTTGAATAGCAAATTTCTCAAATAGAAATATATTGATGAAAGTAATTATTAAGCTGTTACGCATTTAAATTGTATATTTCGCACTCAGGTTGTCAAAAGTCCACAGTCCACAGTCCAAGCTAGCCTTTGACTCTGGACTCTTGACTATGGACAGCCCTCACGCATGAATATTTGATTTAGGTGCGTATCACCTTAGTAGTGTTGCTTCAGCAATAATCAAATATCAACGTAGATAGGTATTGCTTACCATATCCGTTTTGTGGTGGGCATTGCCCACCCAGCCCTTTCAACGCGATCATTTGTACTAAATTTTCCTCCAAAAATACACGCTCAATTAATCCTTACATAATCAGGCTTAGGCGAGATTATCCAAAAAAATGCTCAATTCTAGAGGCAATAAATTGACCGCTTTTGCTTGGCGATCGCATAAACTAGCATCGATAGCCTAGAAGCATAATTTTTGGCTCTAGTCTGGGAGCAGGTTTCAGCCTTTGGTTTAGTAGTTCATTTGTTCGCGTTGAAAGGGCTGGCATTGCCCACCCTACTAATCAGGTTCCGCCAATAATAATTAGATATTAAAGAATTTCATCGGCGGTTAATTAGCGAGGAAATTTTAGAGATGGGAAAATTACCCATCTCATTAATATCTAGATAAATCAGGTCGCTTCTATGGAAACGAAATCGACCAACCTATACACCATTATCAGAGGAACTATCTATAGTGCTAGCAGCCTCAAATGCTGGTGTTTCCTTATCTTCTGCTAATTCAGCTTTAGCTTCAGCTACGATATCTTCCCAGGTTTCACCCAGTTCTGCAAAAGCTCCCTTGCTCTTTTCGTAAGCAACAAGACTACCTTTGATGATTGACTTGGCGATGGGTTTACCAATACCTGCAACAACTGGGATGAGAACAGGTGCTAACAAAACTGCGCCAATACCTGCAATGAGTCCAGGTGCGCCGGCTTCTTCAATGAAATCAGTGATTTTAGGCATGATTAATTCCTCCTGTAATTTGTTTGAAAATTTGTATGAAAGCTATCTAGGCTAACCTATCTAGATTAGTCATTTCATCTCTCTGCTGGGAGAGCTTTTTTTGGGGATTGCTTGAGGATGGGGCGTAAACCGTTCACTCCAGCAACTATTGTTGAGCCATTGTTGACTACTGTGGCTGCTAATGGGTTTAGACCAAACAACACCGCTACCAATAAGGCTCCCAAGTTGGGGATAGCGACGATGCCGGTGTTTTGTCGAATCAAACTCTTGGCTTGACGAGCGATCGCAATTGCTTCTAATAATCCATGTAGGTCATTCTGCATTAACACCACATCGGCGGTTTCACGGGCGATTTCCGAACCGTGGGCAAAGGACACAGAAACATCAGCGTAGGCTAAAGCTGGCGAATCGTTGATCCCATCCCCAACAAATGCAACTGTCTTACCTTGTTCGTGCAGTCCACGGACTACCGTTGCTTTTTGTTCGGGAAAAGCTTCTGCATGGGTATGCGCTGGGGCAATTCCCAATTCTGCTGCCACAGTCGTAGCTGTACGCTTGTTATCGCCGGTGAGCATATGGACTTCCACACCTTCTACCGTCATGAGTTGGGAAATTACTTCTCGACTCTCAGGGCGGAGAATATCACTATATCTTATTTTACCTTGAAGTTGCCCGTTACTGGCGACATAAATCACTGATGTGGCTTTGTGTCCATTGCCGTTGAGGGCTGCCATATCAACGCCTTCCTGACGTAAAAAGCGCTCACTACCGACGTAAACAGTCTCACCGTCAATTTCTGCCTTCACACCCAAACCAAGTTTATAGTCCCATTTGCTGCGGCTGGGGATCGCTACTTGTTGGGCTTCTGCATAGCGGACTATGGCTTCGGCTACTGGGTGGGTTAAACGCTGTTCGGCGGCGGCGGCGATCGCTAATATGCGATCATGGGTAACTTCAGGATTGTAACTATCAACGCCAATTACAGCTACTTCCCCTTGGGTGAGTGTGCCTGTTTTATCAAAAACAATGGTATCAATTTCTGCTAACTGCTCTAAGGCGCGACCACTCCGAATGAGAATTCCTTGTCGTGCTGCATAGGAGAGAGCTGCTAAAACCGTTGTGGGAATGGATACACGAATCCCTGTACATAAGTCAAGGGTAAGAATGCTGGCAACCCTGACTGGGTTACGGGTAACGGCAAATACGGCTGCCCCTAGTAGCAAAGTTGGCACTACCGCAATTTCAGCAATTCTGGTGGCATGATTTTCCATCCGAGTATCATGAACGGGGGCTTCTTCCATCAGTTTGATGCTCTGCCCTGCTCGCGTATCATTACCGATGCGCTCGGCAAGTATATATACTTGTCCTTCCCGTACTAAGGTTGAAGCAAATACAGACTGTCCCTGCTTTTTCAAAATGGGTACAGATTCCCCTGTTAGCTTCTGTTCATCGAGTAAAGCCTTACCTCTGAGGATTGTGCCATCTATGGGTATTTGTTCCCCTGGATAGACAATCACAGTGTCTCCTGGTAACACTTGTTGGATGGGGATTTGGGTCTTCTCACCATCACGTTCTACCCAAGCAAATTGACCCAAGGAACCCAGCAGATCCAATGTTTGCATTTTGGAAGAACGAGCAGTGCGATCGCGGATATTTTCCCCAATCTCAATTAAACTCAGCATCAGGGATGGGGTGAGAAACTGACCTTGGACTGTAGTAATGGCGATCGCAATAAAGTCTAAGAAGTCTATACTTAACTTGCGTTCCTTAACAATTCCATCTACTGCTCTTTTAAATACGGGTAAGGTTGCTAGAGCAATGGTTCCCGCCGTGACAATTGGTGGAACCGCTACTCCTAAAGGCCCCCCCAGCACCGCCAAGCCAGTGGCTAAAACCGAAAGCTGCATTCCCGGCCAAGGCTTTTCCTCTTCTTGTGGAGATACCTTTTTCGGATTCAACAAGACGATCCCAGGATCACTTGCAGCTATCATCAGACAGCCAAGACGCGATCGCATCTTAGCATCAGTTACAGCACTGGCTTTATAGTTAACAACTAAGGATGCGGCTGCTGGCTTAATTTTAACAGTTGTCACCAGGGGATCAGCTTCCAGCAAAGTTTGTAACCTTTGTCCATAGTCTTTATCGTTGCGTAAGCGAGGTACACGCAACCGCAACCTACCCTGAATTGCATGGACAACACTATAAGTGACATGGGGAGTTTTCTTAGAGGATTGTACTTGAGCAGAAGTTAGCGCTACTCTGCTGTTTTGTTCCCCTACTATCTTGTAAGGTAGGGAAGTTATAGATACTTCCCCACTCTTTTCCTCCAATGTCACATAAGACTCTTTCACAGGAAGCGACGCTAGTTGAACTGTCATTTTTGCCATTTCTTAAATCTCAAAATATGTTGGATAAGCTTGTTTTTTGGACACTGCTGAGGAGGACAAATGCACGTCTAGCCTCTGACTCTGAGAGAATGCAGATTTGCTTTTATACACGACTGGATATCTTGGCAGTTGCCGCAGATTGAATCAGACTGGAAAAGTGTGCAATTGCGACTGCGAAAATACTTTGCAATTGCTGTTTTGGCCTTTGTACTTTTCCTGGTTTGTAAATAATCACCACAGAAGCAGCCTCCCGATTAATTCGCTCACTGATCACTACTGGGTCTGATTGGAGTAAAGCTTCTAAACGTTGGACGTAGGCTGGATCTGTAGCGACTTGCGGGACATGAAACCGCACTCGTCCAGGGATCGCATGAACGACGCTATGAGCTACTTTTATCTGTTGCTCAGTTGGTTGTGAATGAGTGACAGACTGAGGGGGAGAGGATGAAGTTACTGGTTCTGCCGTTGGTGATCCAGGGGTTAATTCTGTATCATCCGTCATATCAGCAGACTGGAGTATATTAGCTAGATGCTCACGCATTTCCACATCAGACATTAGTCCAGACTGGTAAGCAATTACTAAAGACCCTGTAGCGAGATTAACTTCCTCCGTGGTAATCCCTGTTTCCTTTGCTAGCAACCTTTGTAGATGTTGCAAGTAGTTTGGATCTTCACTAATTCGCGGAATACAAAATGCTACTTGTCCGGGTAGGGCGTAGGTAACACTATAAAATACTTTTATGGGATGTGTGCAATTGTGGCGCGGCGGTCGCGGGACAGCATCTGATGATGAGGATGCAGAATCATCCATTTTGATTCCTCCATTGTTCCTGACTTGGGAACGTTCTACAACGGCAAGTTAGCTATAAAGTTTAAAGAATAGGATAATGCGGCAGGCTTCATATCAACCCAGAAATCAGAAATATTTAGGGTTTGGTTGGCGCTGGGGGAAAATTCTGTTTCTGTTGGCTGAGTTGGCTGACTAACGGCTTCTGCTACCAACGTTGGTGAAGTTGTACTCAATTTTTCTACGGCTATATCTGCTGACTGATTGATTTTTGTTATGGGTTGTGTAGGGGGGGTTGTCTGCATGGCTAATTCCATCAGACTCACCCAATGAGATGTAGCTACCTTACCACTTTGATAAGCGATCGCCAAAGATGCTGCATCACGATTTATCCGCACATTGTTAACCAAAGGATCAGCTTTTAATAGCCTTTCCAGGCGCTTTGCATAGGCGCGATCGCTAGCTATTTGAGGTATATGAAACCTAATCCTACCAGGAATTTCATGGACAATACTATAAGTTACTTTCGCAGACTTAATTGTTGTCTTAGTAATTCTATTTCCTGCGCTCTCTGGCTTACTTTCTTCAGTTACTATCACAGCTTTTGCCGACTCTTTGACTGCATCTGAACCCGTAATTTGCGGTTCTAGATAGTCAATTACTAGCCGAGTTGCATCTGCCGTAATCATATAGAGGGGAATCGCCGCTAAACCACTAACTCCTAACCCTCCTGTCACCGCCAAACCTGTCATTAAGGGAATAAACGAGACAGTCTGCTCTTTCCAAAAATCTACAGATTTCCAAGGAGCAAAGGGGTCTGATAAAGGTGAATTTTGTGAAGTTTGAATATTAAGTTGTTGCAAAATACCCAACATCTGCGGTAGTGACAATTGATTTTCATCAAAGATGATTACCATACTGAGAGTTTGCTCATTACTAGCAACTTCTCTGACACTTTTATACTGTTTTAAGTGTTGGGTTATTGTCTTGATGTTGGCGCTAAAACTACCATCAGTCGCCTTGATTCGTATGCGTCCATTCGTTGCGTGTACAACCTGCATACCAGTAGCAGAAAGTTGCAACTGGGGATATTCTCCCAATCTACTGCTATTCGTATTCACTTTTACTTCATCGGTTTGACGCTGATTAGAGGTTAAGTCAGAAGATATGGTTAGATGCGGACTTAACTCTACACGACTACTAATAGTTTTTGCCATTTATTCGATAGCTACACCCGGCTTTCTAGGTTAACAATAGGTTAAGTATACATTAAAAAAACTTGTTGGTTCTCATTCTTAAGAAGAATTTTTATTTTGTATCTTTGGCTACTATTTTTTGGTATTCTTCCTCCGTAATTATATTTAAATTACTTTCCACGCGGTCTATAAACAGTACACCATCCAGATGATCAAATTCGTGTTGAAATATACGAGCAACAAAATCAGTTAAGGTTTGTTTTTGTAAATTTCCGTAACGATCCTTGTATTCAACCTCAATTGCTTGATGCCGAGGAACTAATCCTCTAATTCCCGGAACACTAAGACAACCTTCCCAACCTTTGACTATTTCGGTTGAACTTCCCACTATCTTAGGGTTGATCATGGCAGTGGGTTCCATTACGGGAGCATGAGGATACCTGGGGTTAGGACGGGAAGCGACAATAAATAAACGATAAGACTGTGCTACTTGAGGGGATGCGATTCCCACGCCATTAGCCTTGGCAACCGTGGCAATTAAGTCATCAATTAATTGCTGTATAGCTGCATCATGAATATTTTCCACCCAAGCAGCTTTTTGGCGTAATGTGGGATTGCCTAATTGAATGATGGGGAGCAATTCGGGATTCATGTGGGGGTTGGGGATTGGGGACTGGGGACTGGGGATTGGGGATTGGGGACTGGGGATTGGGGACTGGGGACTGGGGAATGGGGAATTGTAATACTCTACGCCCTGATACTAAGTACATGGTAACAACTTTGGATTTTTTGGGTAATTTTGATTAATCGTGAACTATATTTAGCTATGGATTTTTGACCGAAAATAATGGTTACAAGCCAAGTCCTTCTAGTTTTAAGGTGTGTCGATGAACCAAGAATCCTCGTACCTTCAGCTGGAGGAGTGTCAACCCAATACCCAATCCCCAGTCCCCAATACCCAATCCCTACCCTTCTCGTTGCACAGGTAAAGGTGCTGGACTGACGGCTACCTGTGTTGTTCGACCATTGCGTTCTATTTGGACTTGTAAAGGGTTACCTATTTGGCTATTTTCCACAATTCTTTGGACTTCTTCAACGGTTGTGACAGATTGGTTATTAATACTTTGAATAATATCTCCTGGTCTGAGTCCGGCATTGGCGGCGGGAGAACCAGGGACGATACGAACTAATAAAACGCCTCTATCTGCTGTAATATTGATGCGATCGCCCAATCTTTCGTTAATTCTTTCCTTAACTTGTGGCGTGAGGGTTGCCATCTGTACACCCAAATAGGGATGATCTACCTTACCTTGAGTGATTAATTCCTGAGCAACTTTCTGCACAGTATTAATAGGAATAGCAAATCCCAAACCTTGAGCGCCTTGGATAATAGCTGTGTTCATCCCAATTACCTGACCGCGAGCATTGAGCAGGGGGCCGCCAGAGTTACCAGGATTAATCGCCGCATCTGTTTGCAGATAGTCAACGCGCTTATCACTTGCGCCAATATCAGTACTAGAACGACCTGTGGCGCTGATAATTCCTGACGTAACACTATTATTCAAGCCTAGAGGATTACCGATCGCAATAACCGCTTCACCTGGTTGTAAAACTTCAGAATTACCGACAGCAACAGTTGGCAAGTTATTAGCGTTTATTTTAATAACAGCTACATCCGTTACTGGGTCTTCACCAAGTACCTTACCATCAAAAGTCCTACCATCTTTGAGGGTAACTGTTACCTCATCAGCACCATCGACAACATGAGCATTAGTTAAAATTTGACCAGAGGAACTAATAATAAAACCTGAACCGCTACCCCTTTCTACGCGCTGTCTTGGTTGTGCTTGCACTCCATCTCCGAAAAAACGGCGGAAAAAAGGATCATTAAATCCATCTGGAACTCTGGAAGTTACTGTTCTGGCAGAATCAATCCGCACTACAGCCCCTCCCACTTTTTGTACTACTCCGACGACAAAATTAGGGTCGCCAGTGGATGAAAAAATAGCTGGGGGGACAATTGCTGGACTATTATCATTCGACTGGGGCTGAGATTGATTAGCTTGGGATTGTATTGTCCTTGTGGGTAGAAGGGAGCAGCTTCCTAAAAACATAGCTGTTACCCCACCCAGCAGCATCAAAACCGCACTACTGCCACCCTTGTGGGGCAGACTCCAAGTATAAATCTTGTTATGTGCGCCATTATATGTCTTCATGTGTCTTTGTTTCTCCGTGTTGGTCAGTGAGTGCTAGGATGTTGCCTACTGGGTTTGTCCCAACATGATTACAACTCAAAAGCTAGTTCCAGGTCTAGAGCGTCTGAATGCTAAGTTGGTGCTTGCTTATATCTTCTATTGTGACGATTAGCAGCAAAGGTGGTAAAGGATGGAAATTTCCATTGACAGTTTATGGAGTCAGGTACTAGAGCGCCTACAGATAGAACTATCTCGCCCCACCTTTGAAACTTGGATTAAAACTGCTAATGCAGAACGCTTAGAAAATAATTGTCTAGTAATAATTACACCTAACCCTTTTGCACGCAATTGGTTACAAAAGTATTACATCACTACTATTGCTAACGTTGTACAAAGTATTTTGGGACATCCTGTAGAAATTTACATTACAGTGGCTAAAGGTGAGGAATTTGAAGAGATTGGTGGAGGTGGAGCGTGGGAACTACCAACTACAAATAGTATCTACGAAACTCCGAATCAAAACAGGCAACCGAATACAGAATTAAATGCCAAGTATGTATTTTCGCGGTTTGTCGTTGGAGCTAATAATCGGATGGCTCATGCAGCCTCTTTAGCTGTGGCTGAATCTCCAGGGAGAGAGTTTAACCCTTTATTTTTATGTGGTGGTGTAGGACTGGGAAAAACTCATCTCATGCAGGCAATAGGGCATTACCGTTGGGAAATTTGCCCAGATTCTAAGATATTTTACGTTTCCACAGAGCAGTTTACCAATGATCTGATTACAGCTATTCGTAACGATAGTATGCAGAGTTTCCGAGAACATTATCGAGCTGCTGATGTGTTGTTAGTAGATGATATTCAATTTATTGAGGGTAAGGAATACACCCAAGAAGAGTTTTTTCATACTTTTAATACATTACATGAGGCTGGTAAGCAAGTAGTGATTGCCTCTGACCGTCCACCAAATCAGATTCCTAGCCTGCAAGAGCGCCTGTGTTCGCGGTTTTCGATGGGTTTGATTGCAGATATTCAAGCACCGGATTTAGAAACGAGAATGGCAATTTTGCAGAAAAAATCAGAGTACGAAAAAATCCGTCTACCCCGCGATGTCATTGAGTATATTGCTACTAACTTTACTTCTAATATTCGGGAATTGGAAGGGGCGTTAACTAGAGCGCTGGCTTATATTTCCATTTGGGGTTTACCCATGACTGTTGCCAATCTTGCACCAGTGTTAGTGACACCAACAGAGAAAATAGCAGCTACTCCTGAGGCAATTCTCACGGTGATTGCTGACAATTTTGATATCTCAGTTGAAGACCTGAAAAGTAACTCCAGACGGCGGGAAATTAGCTGGGCGCGCCAAATCGGGATGTATCTCATGCGCCAACATACGGATTTAAGTTTCCCTAGAATCGGTGAGGAGTTTGGTGGGAAAGATCACACAACGGTGTTGTATAGTTGTGACAAGATTGCTCAATTAGTAGAAAGCGATCGCGGTTTATCTCAAACTTTACGTCAATTGAGCGATCGCATCAAGATGAATAGCCGTTCTCGAAAACCATCATTATAAAAGTTCGACGTTTTCCACAGCCTCACTGCAATTAATGATTTGAAAATATTAAAAATTGTATAAAGATAGATTAAATTTAAATCTTGCCTGTGGAAAAATAGCTGTTTTTTGTGGAAAACTTGACACTTTTTGAGCAAAGATTAGCTTAAGTATAATTACCCTGTGGAAAAGATAGAGGGTTTTTCCACAAGTTTTCCACAGATTTAAATGCACGGTAGACAAAGAAAACTCTTTTATATTTGATTGCAGGATTGTCCCGTGATGGTTGTATTAAAATGAAACCGACTAGAAAAACAGTTCAAAAGGTACAAATTCAGATAAGATTTTATCTCGTTGACCTTCGGGACGCTAACGCGAACACGCCTTTAGGCTGAGTTTAATCAAAAGTAAATACTCATTCCCCATTCCCCACTCCCCATGAAATTAGTTTGCGCCCAAAGCGACCTCAGTACCAACCTTTCCTTAGTCAATCGTGCTGTACCATCACGACCGACTCATCCAGTACTTGCTAACGTGCTATTACAAGCTGATGCTGAAACTAATCAAGTAAGCTTAACAGCCTTTGATCTCAGTTTGGGTATCCGTACTAGTTTTAATGCTGATGTATGGCAAAGTGGAGCGATCGCACTTCCTGCTAAATTATTGGTAGATATCACCTCACGTCTGCCAGAGGGAGAGATTACCCTAGATGATGAATCAGCCACCGACGGTACAGCAACCGGAGAAGGTTTAATAGTTAGCCTAACCCCAAAAACCGGAAAGTATCAATTACGAGCAATGGGAGCGGAAGAGTTTCCCGAATTACCCCTAATTGAAAACACCACAGCTATTTATCTCACAGCTACTTCCTTGATTGAAGGATTGCGTGGTTCATTATTTGCTACCAGTGGCGACGAAACTAAGCAAGTACTCACAGGAGTACATCTGACCGTTAAACAAGATACTTTAGAATTTGCCGCTACTGATGGACATCGCCTAGCCGTAGTCGAAACCACTAATGAGCGTCCTTTAGAAGATAACGACCAGCAATTAGAGGTAACAGTACCAGCTAGAGCCTTACGCGAACTAGAAAGGATGTTGGCTCATAATGCCGCCTCTGAGGAACCCATAGCTTTATATTTAGACCAAGGTCAAGTCATATTTGCATGGCAAAACCAACGTCTAACTAGTCGTACATTAGAAGGTCAATACCCAGCTTATCGCCAACTCATTCCCCGCCAATTTGAGCGACAAGTAACCATTGAACGCCGACAATTCTTAAGCACATTAGAAAGAATTGCTGTACTAGCAGACCAGAAAAATAATATCGTCAAGCTAACTATTGATAGTACAGCCCAAGAACTTACCTTATCTTGTGAAGCTCAAGAAATGGGCAGTGGGAGAGAGTCGATGAATGCCGAAATTGCCGGAGAAGATATAGAAATTGCTTTTAACGTCAAGTACTTAATGGAAGGATTAAAAGCCTTACCATCTCCAGAAATTCAAATGCACATCAACCAAAATCTCACACCAGTAATTTTTACTCCCCTGGGTGGTTTGAAGATGACTTATTTGGCTATGCCGGTGCAATTAAGGAATTAACTAATCGTGGGTAATGGGTAATGGATAACAAAAGAGAATTTTATTTGTCCCCAATCCCTAATCCCCAGTACCTAATCCCCAATCCCCCAGCTAATTAAGATAATCGAGGATCAAGGGCATCTCTTAAACCATCACCTATGTAGTTAATACTTAACACAGTCAGAAATATTGCCGTCCCTGGAAACACTACCATATACGGTGCAAACTCCAAAAAGTTTTGTGCATCGTAAAGCATCCGTCCCCAAGTGGGGACATCAGGGGGAAAGCCCAAACCAAAAAAGCTGAGTGTAGATTCTGTGACGATGGCGGTACTCACAGAGAGGGTTGCTGCTACCAATACCGGACTGATGACATTGGGCAAAATATGAATCCAGATTAACCGTCTGGGGGAAGCACCGAGGGCGCGGGCTGCTGTGACAAATTCCTGTTCGCGCACAGTTAAAAACCCAGCCCTAACTAACCTAGCGACAGACATCCAGTTGAGTCCGCCGATAACTAGCACGACTAAGACAAATATACCTAGTTCTGGGCCAGCGATCGCCTTAATGGCATCCCGGAACAAAAATATCACCAATAACAATAAGGGTAGGCGCGGTAAAGCCAGGCACAAATCAGTTAACCGCATCAATACCACATCTAACCAACCGCCATAAAATCCTGAAAGTGCGCCGATGAGTATCCCCAAGGTTATCGCCACCACCATTGAAAACACACCCACAGCAATGGATATTCTGCCACCATACAAAATCCTGGCTAATATATCTTGACCTAAATCATTAGTCCCAAATGGATGTTCCCAACTAGGTGGTAGGGTGGACTTAGCAAAATCAATTTTATTGATAGGGACAGAGTAAATCAAAGGCCCAAACACAACACTCAAAACAATAATCAGTAATACTACAGCACCCAACATAGCCTGACGATTACCGCAAAATTTGCGCCACGCTTCTTGAGTGAGGCTTTCTTGCCCAGCAATAGTATTTTTAATTGATATTTCGGGTATTGTGGAAGTGAGATTTAGCCAACGTTTTAACATAAATTATTTCGTATATTTAACGCGAGGATCTAAGAAACCATAGAGAATATCGGCAACTAGGTTAAAAATCACAATTAAAATTGCATATATAAAGGTAATTGCCATCACCACTGGCGTATCATTTTTATAAATAGAGTCAATTAATAAAGCTCCGATACCAGGAACACGAAAAACTTTTTCTGTGACCAAAGCACCTGTAAACACACTAGGAATATCCAATGCTATTAATGTGACTACAGGAATTAAGGCATTTCGTAAAATATGCCGTCGAATCACTACAAATTTGGATAATCCTTTTGCATAAGCAGTCCGGACATAATCTTGATGGATATTTTCCAAAATTTCTGAACGGACAAAGCGCATGAGCATAGCTGTTTGCCAAAGTGCTAATACAGAAATTGGCATAATAGATTGTTGGATTTGGGCTATAAAACTCTGCCAATCTTTTACTTGTAATGTACTGTTATAAATAAAAGGCAACCATTTCAATTGAATACTAAAGATAATAATAAATAGTAAACCTGTGAAGAAAGTCGGCAGAGAAAAGCCGAAAAATACTAAAGTAGTTAAAACATGATCAATAACTGTATGGCGCTTGAGGGCAGAAATCACGCCTAACGGAATAGCGAGAATTGCACCTATTAAATAAGCAGCACCAACTACCCATAATGTTGTCGGTAGACGTTGCAGAATTAAATCAATTACAGGACTGCGACTAGTGAAAGAATAGCCCATATCCCCACGCACAAAAGCTATCACCCACTTGATATAACGAATATGAATTGGTTGGTCTAATCCTAAAGACCTTTTGATATTTTCCCTCACCTCTGCTGTGATGGAAGGATTCAGGGCAAATTCACCCATGGGATCACCGGGGGCTAATGCCAAAATAGTAAATATGACAAGACTAATAGCAATTAGTGTGGGGATAGCAACTAGTAGACGATTGATTAAATATTTATTCATTTTTGATGCAAAATCTGTCTTACCCGTTAACTCAATAACTATATCCAAACAAGTTTAATAGGTAATTTGCTAAGTAGATAGCATCAAGGATACAAAAAATTTACCTTTATCATTTATACAAATTAAATGCGCTCATGATAGTTAAGGGGCTTACGGTATAAGCCAGCCCACGTTAAACCAATTCTCTATGAAGTTGCGCCAAATAAATGATGTAGAGACGTTGCATGCAACGTCTCTACAGTTTCAGGGGAGAGGTACTCTACGAGAAGCGCTCCGCGCTATAGAGAGGGGTTTCAAAAATAAGTTGCACATCGCGTTGAGTCCTATTAACTGTGGACTCAGCACTAATGTTACTCCACCCAACCGCCGAAAACGGCTAAACCATAATATTTCCAAGGTACTGCTACCGTCGTAAACCCAGACTTTGTCAGCATTTGCAAATGGGTATCTAAAGTAGCGAGTTGGTCTGGATTGGAGTATCCTTGGGGGCTACTATTGCCAACCTTAGCGCGGACTTCTGTAAAATTGCTTCCCTGTTCACTTACCCATTGTTCTCGCGCTGCTTGGTAAATTTCTGCAAGGGTAGGTGATTCTGGTAAGGTGGGGTCTGCGTTCCAGAAACAACCGTTTGGTGTCAGACTAGCAGCGATACGCTGAAATAGCCGTAACTTCATGTCGTCATAGAGGTGGTGAATTGCTAGAGATGATACACAAGCATCAAATTCATTACCAATATTCAATGTCTCAGGATTGATAGCCCAGTCGCCAAAATCAGCTTGTAAACCAGTCCAACGTTCTTTATACCCAGATGAGGCGATTTTATGTTGAGCAAATTCCAGCATTCGCGGTGAATAATCCAAAGCAATGACTTGAGCATTGGGACAGCGTTGGAGTATTTTGAGACTAAGTTCACCTGTACCGCAACCTAAGTCTAAAATGCGATGACTTGTCAAAGGCAGACAACGACTGATCACCTCCAGTATTTCATCATAGCGAGGTAATAACTGGCGAATCCCAGTGTCAAAATCAGCAGTATTAGCGAAGACTTCTCCAGGGAATAACTGTGACATATCGATTGTTGGGTTAAGGGAAGATGCAGAAAAAAGATGATTTGAGTTTATCTTGTTGACTAGTACAGCTTTGTTTAAAAGCATAGTGTTTTTAAACGCAGAGGTACGCAAGGTTAAGCGCGGTGAACCAGCGCTGCGGGAGGGTTTCCCGACCCAGGCGACTGGTGAACCCAAAGGGAGGTACGCTGAGTTTTCTTAAGAGGTGTTGCTACAAACTTAAAAATTGTGTATTTAGTTAGCATACATAGAGATTGTTGATTCCCAATCCCCTGATATGCTTATTTGATGTGAGTTCAATTTACCGAAAAATGCACATTCAGTTTCGTGAATTTGATCAATTTGATGTGTGGATGTGGCTAAAATTTAGTACCATCCCTTCTCAAAGAGAAAAGCAGTATGTAGAAGAAGTCTTTAATTCCTGGTTTTATTTAGGGAAATTGGGTGCATTTAATGCCGAAAATCTCCAGGTACAAGAAACTGGGGTTGATTTAAGTTACCTTAATTATGACTCCCAGGGTTATGACAAAAGCCTATTGGCGCTGATGCACAATATGGGTGAGTTGGAGTATGAAGGACAATGGGCGCGATGTTGGTTTGATTTGGGAACTAGTGATGCGATCGCCATTGATATTTTAATCAATGCTCTCACTCAACTAAGTGAAGAATACGTCACTATTGAAGAATTTTACATCGGCGGCGAGAATGAAAATTGGCCGGTCGAAGATAGTGACAGTCGCCCTCACTCTATTTACGATAATTAATCTAAACATGACTAAACACGGCGAAATTCGGGTAATAGTCTTAGGATTGGTTCAAAACGGGAACCGCATTTTTGTCTCCGAAGGCTACGACCCCGTCAAGCAATCAACTTTTTATCGTGCTTTAGGTGGTGGTGTGGACTTTGGCGAAACCAGTCTAGCAGCTTTGAAAAGGGAATTTCAAGAAGAAATTCAGGCAGAATTAACAAATATTCGCTATCTAGGTTGCATAGAAAACCTATTTACATTTAATGCTAGAAAGGGACATGAAATTATTCAGCTTTATCAATGTGATTTCACTGATCCCAAGTTTTATCAGTTGGAGAGCTTAGTATTTTATGAATCTGAGCATCATAAACATAGAGCAATATGGATAGATATTGACCGCTTCAAATCTGGTGAACTGATATTAGTACCAGAGGAATTTTTTAATTATTTATAAAACTTTCATTTCCTAAGTAACAGTATTCAAAAGAGAAATAGAGTCACAAATTCAATCCTAAGTACATCGTAAAGATTACGCAAAATTATAAATAGCGGTTCTTCCGTATTACTGTTAGTAAAGTATCCGGCAAGTTACGCATTTTTACGATTGTGCTAGTGTTTCATACCCACATAGTATTTAGCACATCGTTTTACTACTACTGCACTAATTGTGAAATCTATTCTACAAACTTACCTAGAGAAAGAAATCTGGATACTGATACGAGATAAATGGTATTACGCAACCATTATTGGGATTTGGGATGACTTGTTGTGCTTTAAACATAGAACTCACAACAAAGACACGGAGGAAGATACTTTGTGGGAAATGATTGTCAAAGTCAGCGAAGTAGTTGCCATTGATAAAGTTGTCTCAGTTGTGAGTAGAAAACCGGATGTGTTTATGTCACGACTTCTAGAAACCGACAGACATACTAATAATCATCAGGAACATGAAAATTCTTGAGTTATGGCGAAGCATTGAGTCATCAATATCAGACCACTTGCTTTCTTGCTCTGAACAATTGAAATTTTCCTCACTTATATGACTATTGCTTTAGCTGAGACGCTTTAAATGTTTAGTTGTGCATATCCTACACAGCAGAGTACTCTAATGTATTCTTCCTGTAGATAGAGAAAAGCACCGTGAAATATCTCACAGTGCTTTTTTATTTTTGAATCCTTTCAGGTTCTTCAATCTAACGTGGAGAACAGCCACCGCTTTCCTGATGATGGTTTTCTAAGACAATGCTTACTTATATCTCAAAAATCAAGTATGAACCCCACCTATCATCAAATGTCTAGTGACTGCTTATATGTCATCAAGCAAATGCAAGCAGTTGTGAAACTTCTGCGTGTGCTAGAACCACACTGGGTTCACCTTGCAGTGCAGTGTAGTATTTTCTAGCAAATGTATTTCCCTCTTCTGATGGCGAGAGTAAAGTACGGATATCGACAATCAAGTTTTTGACGTTATCTGGCGATATGGGTTCATCTGCTGTGAGGATTTCATCAATTTGAACAATCACCTCGGAAATACTATGTAACCAAGCAAACTGCTCGTGGCTAATTACAAGTTGCAAAAATTCTCCACTTGATATTCTGCCACTCACTTGTTCATAGGTAATGCGTTCTTTATCTAGCAAAACCTTATGTAGCTTGAGTAATTTGTTTCGTAAATTCTTGAGGTGCTGATGTTGATTTATACGTTGTAAAAGCGTGTTAGAAGTCAATGGAATCGATCCTCCCATTACGATATTCTTTAATAGCTGAAATTTCTGTTCAGGCTGGCATCACAAACGCTTCTCATCAAACTACTTTGTTAAATGCCATATCAGGAAATTAGTCATCCATTCAATTATGCTTTGTGTATGATGGATTTGTGGTCTGTCATTTCCGAAAATATAGCGCAAACTCTTTGTCTGCAATCAACAAAGTAAATATTATTGTTGAGAATGCTTTCGTTTTGGCATTTGTTTTTTATATATGAATATTCATATATTAGCATAATCAATATAGGAGCTATCAAAGACAGTATTTACTACTTTATTTTCGGAAAACCGTCTATGTCCTTGGCTTATATAATCCTCGGTTTCCTACAAAAAGAAGATATGACAGGTTACGACCTCAAGACAAATTGTTTCGATCAATGTATTGCTCACTTATGGCCAGCCGATCAAGGGCAGATTTATAAGACGCTCGATAAGCTGTTTGAGCAGGGTTGGATTAATTGCCATGTTGAGATTCAGCGCGATCGCCCCAACCGTAAAGTCTATAGTCTCACAGAAATGGGCAAAACCGAGTTTGTAAGGTGGTTGCAATCCCCCCAGCCCTTGCCTATAGTCAGAGAACCTTTACTTGTACAATTATTTTTTGCAGCTCAATTATCGAATGAGGCGATCGCTAGTCTACTACAACAGCAGCTAGCAGCTCACGATGAAAAAATCAGTAGTTGTGAAGCCATCAATTTTCCACCTGTTGAAGATGAATTGGGAATGCGTGAGCAATTAATCCATAGGCTAATGGTGGAATTAATCGTGCGTCGTGAGGAAACTTATATTGACTGGTTAAAGTCAGCCATCAAAATGCTAGAAGTTGAAAATTAATATATTCTCTCTAAATAACTATTATTTTTTATTAAATTAAAACTACTATTTTGAATTTATCTAAAGTTATAATATGTTTTTTAACAAAATACTCATTTGAGTTAGTAATATATCAATTTAGTTCTATTAATATATGATAAAAGACTAACATTATTTTTACCATACTCAGTCCAAAGTACAGATTTCTGAACAGAGTAAGAATTACTTGGTACCTTCGTACTTATGTAACTACCCCAACCTTGACGATCCCCTTATTGGTATTCTCTGTGTTCGCGTAGCATCCCCCACACAAAGATGAGTAGTCTTTTAACTTAGCACTTTCAACTCAGCATTCTTCATCAGCATAGGAACTATGAATATAGGATATTTTCAAAAAATTCCTGTGATGCCACTAGTACTACTTTGGTTAGCTTATGCCCTCTTGGGGTGGTATCTTGCCGCGCATCACATTGTTTGGTTAGTCGGAGCTTTTATCGCCACTATTGCTATAGCTGTAGTCCGCAAGAGTATTTCTTGGTTAGAAAGCATAGTTTCCTTTGGTTCTCGAACTTTAGTAGTAGTTATAGTTTTAAGTGCATCTATTGCTTTAGTTGCAACTTGGTCAATGTTATTGAGTTTATTTCTTATCCCTATAGCAACCACTCTTTTAGCTGATTTAGAACTGCGTTTTGCCGGCTTCAAAAAAATAGATTCGTTTTGGATTTTAACTGTTTTGGCGGGTTGGGGTTTGACTGTCGGGGAAATTGTAGATATTTTACTTCTGCCCAGTGGTAGATACTAGCGGCTAGGGGAAGCCGGGGAGGATAAGACAATTTTACAGACGCGATTAATCGCGGCTATAACAACTGTACAGACGAGATCAATCGCGTCTCTAATTACAAAACTTCTGATTTCCTAGCCTCTTGTAACTGTTGAGCAGTTCCACCTTGTTGAGACAATATCAAAGTAGCCCCGGCGACTGCTAGCACCCCAATTATTGCTAAACACAAAACTGTAGTTTGATATTTCAACTTGATGACTGTGGCTAATATTTCCATAGCTGTGGCATTACCAGTAACTTGAATGGGCTGGAGTGCTGCCAAAGCATCTGCGGCATTAGCATAGCGATATTGCCACTTGGGTTCCACCATGCCCATTAACCAAGAGCGGAAGCGTAAATCGATGGGAGAATCTAGTTTTTGAAAATCAAAATAACCCTTACTGTTGATTAACTTATCAATATCCACAGAACGGATATTAGCAAGTAAACAAACTAGTGTCGCCCCTACACTGTATAAGTCCGAAGCCAAAGATAAAGAATAGCCTGATTGTTCCTCTGGTGGTATAAAGCCTGGTGTTCCTGTTAGTAAGCTGGTGAGAGCTATTTTTGTATCCTGTACCCTAGCTAAACCAAAATCCACTAAGTAAGCATTCAGTTGGTCATCAACTAAAATATTTTCTGGTTTGATATCTCGATGAATAATTGGGTCAATTCGTTGCTGTAAATACACCAAAATTTCTAAAATTGATACAGCTATTTGTTTAATTTCTTCTGCTTGGAAACTGCGTTTTGAGCTTAAGGGTAGAGCGTGTTTATATTCCTGTACTAAATAGAAAGCTGTCTGCGTTGCAAAAGAATCCAGATAGCGGGGTATGCGGGGATGATTTAGTTTTTGTAAGATTTGCGCTTCACTTTCATAAGCTGTCACACCAAACCAGTCAGCATAGGTATGAGCAAAACTGAATTCTTTAATTACTACCTGTTGCTTAGAATGATGATGAGCTAAATAAGTGATGCGACCTTCTTCTTGGTTTCGTCCCAGTTCTCGAATAACTTGATAACCTAGAGCAGAACAATCTGGATGATTGATTAAGGGAATTGCTCCTTTATTAAACGCATCAAGCTCCATACACACCACCTGAGTTTGATTTTGTCAAGGTGCAATCAAAAAATTATAAATACTCACCCAGATTGTTACCTGCCATTCTGCCTTAATCTCCCTATGGAATGATGAGTTAAAAAGAGGGCATTATTAATGGGGTTTAAATCCCCAACTCCAACTGTCTTTAACTTTGAATTTTGAATTTTGCGAAAAGTTCTGTAGGCGGTGAATCCATTGCTGTAGACGGGTTTCCCGCCGTAGGAACGCCACTTGCTACAAGCCGGGGAACCCGTCCAACGCAGTGGCTCAACTTTTCAAGACGAATTTTGAATTGTTAATTCCCTCTACTCTCCTGCTTTTTAAGAGTTTTTATTTCCTTTGCGCCAACCAATCAATAATCTGGGCATTGACTACATTGGGGACTTCATCGTGGGGACAATGACCAGCACCAGGAATGGGAATAATTGTTATGTCTTGACCACTCTCCTGGGCTTGCTCGTAAATCTTCGCCCCTGTAATTGGTGTCCACGGGTCGTCAGCGCCCCAAATCACTAGTAAAGGACGTTCTATTTGGGGTAATAGTTCCTCTGGTGTGGGGCCAGGAGGTGCTGTGAGGATGGAGGCGAAAACTTGCTGCGCTCCAGGGTCGCAGGATGGGGTGTAAAGTAAATCGACTAACTCATCGGTGACGGCTGTACGATCGCGGTAAACTTGGTAGAGTGTGCGGCGAATTTGAGCTTTTTGTCTGATACGGTTAAAGACAAATTTGCCTGTAATGGGCGATCGCACTACTCGATTAAATGTGGCCATCACAATCCGTAGTGGTGGGTTTAGTTCATGGGGGCGATGGCTTAAACCACCTGCTGAGTTGATTAAAACACCACCAGATGTAATCTCTGGATGTTTTGCCAATACTATCAGGCTTAAAAGTGCGCCAATGGAATTACCGACAAATACGGCTGGTTGTTGAATATGGGCTGTCCAAAAGTCTTTTAGCAGTTCTACCCAAACATCTACACTGTAATCGATTACCGCTTTGTCAGAGCCGCCAAAACCCAGCAAATCAATCGCAAAGACTTGGTAGCCAGCATTCGCCAAAACTGGAATGTTCTTGCGCCAATGTCCGATGGAAGCACCAAAACCGTGAACTAGGACTAATGGCTGTCCAGTACCCATGACTGTGTACTGAATTTTGTAATTACGCCAATTCCACACCAGTTTATCAAAATTAGCGATCGCCGTCGCTGCTAGCGGTTGAGTCTTTAAAGTCATTATTATTAAGATTTCTAAACTATTGCTTTATATATTAAAGCCTCTCACGAGTCGTGTATGAAAAAGCAGAGGAGCTTGTGCATCTTAAATTCGGCTTGGTTTTTACCTCTCCCCCTGCCTCTTATCAAGCATTATTCCCTGCTCCATGCACTACTCCAGTAAAATAGGTGTGTCCGTGATCAACTAAAAACACCTAAGTAGCCAATCTGTATGCTCACAACGGCTGAATTTCTGAAATATACTCAATGGTCTGGTATTGCCACTGTGGTATTTGCAGTTTTGGCAATATTAGCCTTCCTATTCAAATGGGGTATCCGCTTTCGGCTAGTGGGTACGACTGGCTTTATGTTGGTGCTAACTGCTGGTTTATTTGGACTTTCAATAGTTCCTTTGAGCCGTACTGTGATTCCTGGGGCTGTCAAATACACTCTAGTTTACGATAATGGCTCAAACCAAGCAGTAATCTCCCTATCTCCCAAAATTTCCCCTGCGGAAGTAGAAGCAACTTTATTACAAGTAGCCAGCAATCTCAATTCTTTTGGGCGTTCTGGTGGCAGGAATGATGACAAGGTGACAATTCGCGCTCGTACTCTGATTCACCCAGAACCAGGGCTAACAGTACCAATTTACCTTGGAGAAGTTAAGCGATCGCTCGCTAGTCGAGAAGATACTCAGATATCTGTGGAAATATATCCAGAGAAATTTGCCCAATTACCACCAACAGAAGCTTAACATCAGGAGTGCTGAGTCAAACTCAGCACAGGCTGAACGCCCCGCAAACAGCAAGTATTATGTTTTTTCACCACGTATAACGAGTGCATAAGTTTTTTGTATTTTCATATACAATTTTTGTTATTTTTAGATTAAGATATTATTTACCTAAATTTAATCAACCAGTCATTCATGGGTAATGAAATTCCTCATCTGTGGGTGAGGAATCTGGTAATAGGTAATTGGTAATAGGTAATTGGACTATTACCTGCATCGGCGCTTTAAGCAACCTCGACCACCCACCTTCGTACAGCGTCCCGCTTTCTGAGGGATGGAGTTTCCCGCCGCTTTGATCAATAACAATACTTTGGCTGAGTATTCTGACAGTGGTATTGTTAATTACTATATGTTTATTCAAAAGTTTGGTAGTTCAGAATTTAAGGATAATGGGCAATATTTAATTTCAGGCAACCCCGCTAATTATGTTCTGACAAGCATTTCCCTTCTTTGGGGAAACCGATATGAATTCTAATTAGTCTAATTTTATGAAGATATATCAAGGTTTTTGGCAAACTAGAGTATATGCCTAATCAATTATCTAATCAAACCTTGTCTACTCAAACTGCTAGTTCATTAATCACCCTCGCGGTTGCCCCGGCAAAAGTAATCCGTGGCTCTAATATATTGCAGGTAGCCGCCACAGAAATTGCCAAGTTGGGCAGTCGTCCTTTAATTGTGGCAGGTAATAGCACCGTTGCTATCAGCCAAGAGAGTCTGCAACCAATTTTAGAAGCCCAGAATCTGCACGTTGCCCAAGCCTCCTACGGTGCAGATTGCGCGGAAGCTAGCTTAAAAGCCTTGAGGAAAGCAGCCAAAGAACATAAAGCCGATGCCATTATCGGCATTGGTGGGGGTAAAGCTTTAGATACAGCTAAGTTAGTTGCCCATCAGTTAGATTTACCTGTAGCCACAATTCCCACCTCAGCAGCTACCTGTGCCGCTTGGACGGCGCTATCCAATGTATATTCTGAAGACGGGGCGTTTCTTTACGATGTGGCTTTATCTCGCTGTCCCGATTTACTAATACTTGACTACGACTTGATTCAAACAGCACCACAACATACACTAGTGGCAGGGATTGGGGATGCGATCGCTAAATGGTACGAAGCTTCCGTTAGTAGTGGTCATCTAGAACAAACTTTAATTATCTCCGCAGTCCAACAAGCGCGAGTTTTACGTGATATTTTATTCCAAAAGTCGGCAATTGCCTTACAACAACCAGGCAGTGAAGCTTGGCGGGAAGTTGTTGATGCCACAGTTTTACTAGCTGGTGTCATCGGTGGACTAGGTGGGGCCCAGTGTCGTACAGTCGCTGCCCATGCAGTCCATAATGGTTTAACTCACATTGCCGGACACAGTAGCATCCACGGTGAAAAAGTCGCCTATGGAATTTTGGTGCAACTGCGTCTGGAAGAAATGGTGCAAGGCAATCAACTAGCCACCGCCTCACGACAGCAACTATTAAAGTTTTATGCAGAGATTGGCCTGCCACAAAAATTAGGAGACTTGGGGTTGGGTAATATTACCTTAGGCGAGTTGCAAACAGCCGCCGAAATCGCTTTAACACCTCAATCTGACATTCATCGCCTACCATTCAAAGTTGCGTTGGAACAGTTAATGGCAGCGATGGTTTCTACCACTGCACCAACAGATAGTAGAGACTCAGTTCATCGTGTCTCCACCAGGGGAATAAGTGACGAGGTTGAGGAATGAGTTTCGATTGGATTACGCCAGCAGATAGGATACAGCAACTACCACCTTATGTATTTGCCCGTCTTGACGAGCTGAAAGCTAAGGCACGGGAGCAAGGAATTGATTTAATAGATTTGGGGATGGGGAATCCTGATGGCGCGACACCACAACCAGTGGTAGATGCGGCTATTCAAGCTTTGCAAAATCCCGCCAACCACGGTTACCCCCCCTTTGAAGGTACAGCAAGTTTCCGCCGTGCCATTACTAACTGGTACAATCGCCGCTATGGAGTTGTCTTAGATCCCGATAGTGAAGCCTTACCCCTACTGGGTTCTAAAGAAGGATTATCTCATTTAGCGATCGCCTATGTGAACCCCGGCGATGTGGTGTTGGTTCCTTCCCCCGCCTACCCCGCCCATTTTCGTGGCCCGGTAATCGCTGGGGGTACAGTCCACAGCTTAATTCTTAAACCTGAGAATGACTGGTTAATTGATTTAACCGCCATTCCCGAAGAAGTAGCCAGAAAAGCCAAAATATTATACTTTAACTATCCCAGCAACCCCACAGGCGCGACTGCACCCCGTGAATTTTTCGAGGAAATTGTAGCATTTGCCCGCAAATACGAAATTCTCTTGGTGCATGATTTGTGTTATGCCGAGTTAGCCTTTGATGGTTATCAACCCACCAGCTTACTAGAAATTCCTGGGGCGAAAGATATCGGCGTGGAGTTCCACACCTTATCGAAAACCTACAATATGGCTGGTTGGCGTGTGGGTTTTGTTGTCGGGAATCGTCATGTCATTCAAGGCTTGCGAACACTCAAAACCAACCTGGACTATGGTATTTTCGCCGCCTTGCAAACAGCCGCCGAAACAGCCTTACAACTACCAGATATTTATCTGCACGAAGTACAACAACGCTACCGCACCAGGCGGGATTTTCTCATCCAAGGATTAGGCGAGTTGGGTTGGGATGTTCCCAAAACCAAAGCCACCATGTATCTGTGGGTGAAATGTCCTGTAGGTATGGGTTCGACAGATTTTGCTCTCAACTTGTTGCAGCAAACAGGCGTTGTCGTCACCCCTGGTAATGCCTTTGGGGTTGCCGGAGAGGGATATGTGCGGATAAGCTTAATTGCAGATTGCGATCGCTTAGGTGAAGCCTTAGGCCGAATTAAGCAAGCTGGCATCCGTTATCGTCCGGAAGCTCTCGTTTCTACGCCAGAATAGAAATAGCAGCCCTTTATTGACTTTCATTCATGCAAACCCCCACTGCTACCGTTCCTCATTTCATCGCTGCTGGGTTCCATGCTCTTTCTGATCCTATTAGGATTAATGTATTGGAATTACTCCGTCAGCGAGAATTGTGTGTCTGTGACTTGTGCGAAGCTTTGGGGGTAAGTCAATCAAAACTGTCTTTTCACCTCAAAACTCTCAAAGAAGCTAGTTTAGTTAACTCCCGTCAACAAGGACGCTGGATTTATTACAGCTTAAATTTGCCTCAATTTGCTTTATTAGAAAAGTATTTGACAGATTATCAACACTTTGGGCAAGTATTACCTGCACGGTGCTGTGATAATAAGTAGCGGCACTATATAGGAATCATATTTTATTTTTGAAAATATCTAAGTATCAGTAGGGTGGGCAATGCCCACCGTATCATAGTTTTGGTGGGCATTGCCCACCCTACTTATATTTCAGAAATCAAATACTAGTTCTATGCTAAACAACCCCTTACTTTATTTAATGACGGGGTGAGGTAGTTCTAAACAACATGATACGCAGTTATTACCAACTTTTGGTCTGGGCTATATATTGACTCAACTCTCGGATAACTACTGTGAATCCACCAGACTTTTACTCTATTTCCTTGTGCTGGCGCGCTTCCTGATTTTGAGTACCCTGCACCAGTCATCATTGTTTCAAATGCACTTGAGTCTAAGACAGTAGTACTAAAAGCTGGAAGTCCCTGTATCAGATGCTTGTTTAGGGTCATAGTTGCCCTGGTAGGTCGAGAAAATCCTATACCCTGGTAATACTAAAGCAATTCCGGTATCACTGTGAATTATTCCTGGATATTTGTAAGGATGATCATCGGGTACACTACCACCAATCCGAACACAGAAGGCTGGCAACCAAATATATAAGCCAGGGATTAGCAAATCCATACTATAAGTAATTGCCCTCATTTGCTCATTTTCTTGAGGTGCAGCGATATTTCTTATTCTCAATCCGAAGCTTGGTTTTGTGACACTTAGCATAGTTTCAATCCCGTAAGGGGATTTTTAATTGGTTAATTTCCTTGTGAAAATTAGCTGGTCATCTTAGAGGTTTTGGGAGTTTTTTTCCCTAATAGGGATTGTATCTTGATACTTTCTATTAGTTACAAGTTTTAAGTGTTTCAATCCTTATTAGGGATTATATCTTGACATTCTCTATTAAAAATCCGTTTAAGTCTGAAACGACATTGTAACAACGGTTATACGCTTTATCTTACTGAACCTGATAGAAGACTGCGACTGCCTCACAGTCACTAGTCAAAATCAAGGTTTTTGGACTGTGGACTATTGACTATTGACCACTCTCAGAAGGTTTTTTTGGTTCAGTGCGTAAGTCCTAATTGCTTTATATCGGTCTATACGGAGGGCAAACTGCTCAAGTGACTCATATTATAAGCGGTTGAGTACTGAGTAGAAAAACTCTGAAACCGACGATGAAAAACCTAATTTTTATTGCTACTACTTTTATAACTACAATTAGTTTGACCAATATTGCCCAAGCGGCAAATCAAGAACATATTAGACAGTTATTAGCGACTAAGCAATGTCAAAACTGTAACTTGAGTGGTGCTGGTTTAGTGATGGCTGACTTAACTGGAGCCAATTTAAGCGGCGCTAACCTTGCGGGTGCAAATCTGAGCCGGGCAAACTTGAGTGGTGCTGATTTGCGTGGTGCAAACTTAAGTGGTGCGGGTTTATTTGGGGTGAATTTGAGTGAAGCTAAACTCGGTGGAGCAAATTTAGCCGGTGCTGATTTAAGAAGCGCATTTTTAAGTAATGCCGAATTTACTGGTGCATATTTGCAGGGAACTAACTTTCAAGGTGCGTTAGGCATACCATTGCAAATTGCGACACCAGACGAATTTTATGCTTTGGGTGTAGCTGAGGCACAAAAAGGCAATCAACAACAGGCTATTAACTATTTTAACCAGGCGATCGCATCTAAACCAGAATACGCTGGTGCATATTTAGCCCGTGGTATTGCTAGATACCAGCTATTTGACCGTCAAGGTGCTACCCAAGATGCCCAAACTGCCGAAAAGCTCTTTACATCCCAAGATAACGCCACAGGAATACAAACAGCCCAAGCTTTCATCAAAGAATTACAAACACCATACACAGAAAAAGTAAGTGCCGGTAAACCCAGTTTTTTCGACTTTTTAGGCAGTCTAGGTTCAGTACTGCTACAATTCTTACCATTTTGAATGCTTAATTTTGAATTGGAGCGAAGCGACTTGACTCTCTCAAATCAACTTTGGACAACAAATCAAGATTTAGCCGCAGCTTGTCTAGAGCATCCCTTTGTTCAAGGTATTGGTAATGGTAGCCTGGAGAAGCAGAAATTTGCTTATTATGTAGGGCAGGATGCTTTTTTCTTAGAAGCCTTCGCCCGTGCTTACAGTATTGCTGCGGCTAAATCACCAGACTGGATAGGTTTTACTACGTTTCACAATTTAGCTGGTGGTGTATTGGCAGAGATGCGTCTACATGAAAGCTACGCAGTCCAATGGGGAATTGATTTACATTCTGTGCAACCAGGAGTAGCCACCCGTCGCTATACCGATTTTTTGTTGGCTACTGCTTGGGGTGGAGATGTAGGTTTAACTGCTGCGGCCATGTCGCCTTGTATGCGTCTGTATGCTTTTTTGGGAGAACAGTTAGCTAAAAATGGTGTTCCTAATCATCAATACGCTGATTGGATTCGGACTTACAGTAGTGCTGATTTTCTACCATTAGTACAACAGTTAGAAAGTTTAGTAGAAAACTATGCTACTGCTAATACCTTAACCAATTCAACTTATCGCTACGCCATGCTTTGCGAACAAGAATTTTTTCAAGCGGCCTGGATGATTTAACCAAGGCACATTCTACTTATTTGACTTGAGTCACGCGCCAACTGAGTCGCAAGTTTACCCAAAAGTTCCAAACAGTGGCTATGGCGATCGCAATCAGGTTGGCAATATAGCGGTTAGGAATGAGATAATTAAAGATAATATTCAATATCAGTACATTCAGCACTACCCCGGCCAGACAAACAATATTAAATTTTAAAAATCGCTTCAACCGTTGATGCCAATGCTGTTGCTGCATGGATACATCTGCAAAAGTCCAGGCATCATTCCAGAGAAAATTGTTGAAAATTGCTATTTCTGAGGCAATAATTTTACTGCGGGTCAGTGGCCAGGCTAGTGTTGATGGGTCACTTAATAGGTACAGTATCACCATATCCACAAACACACCACTCAACCCTACCAAACCAAAACGGATGAATTTATCAAAGGGAAAGCTTTGATGAATTCTTTGCAGCCTGCCGGTGGAAAGTCGCAAGCGAATTAAATGGTGGATGTAATCTACATACTGCTTCCAAGTAACTTTGCTCTCACCTTCTTGGCGTTCACAAAATACATAACCCACTTCGGCAATTTCGTCTACTTGACCCCGCCCAATCACTTCTAATAAAATTTTGTATCCTACCGGATTGAAGGTGGCATTAGTAATACAGTTACGCCGCACCATAAAATAACCACTCATGGGGTCGGAAACCCTACCCAATACACTAGGTAGAATCACTAGTCCTAATAATTGCGCCCCACGAGACAAAAAGCGTCTGATAAAACTCCAGCTACTTACACCACCCCCATCTACGTGACGACTGGCTACAGCTAAATCTGCACCCTTATGGATTTTCCGCAAAAGTTCCAGCAATACATGGGGGGGATGCTGTAAATCTCCATCGATTACTCCCAAAATACTACCTCTAGCTACCTGCCATCCACGAATTACAGCTGTAGATAGTCCTCTTTCTTCCTGCCGTCGCATTACTCGTAACTGTGGATATTCTGCCATCAAAGATAGGGCTACTTCCCAAGTGCCATCTGGGCTATCATCATCTACTACAATCAGTTCATAATCTCCTGGTATAAACTCATCCAGTATCTGACTTAATCTCTCCACAACATTCCTAATGTTCCCGCTCTCTTTATAAGTAGGAATGATGAGAGAAAATTGGATGGGTTGACCAGTCACACCCGAATCACTAGGTGGAAACTCAGGAACTTGTAAATTACCTGCGGGTACTGGCAACAATGACTGAGTTTTATTGATACTCATGTATTAGAATTCAGGTGGTAGAAGATTCTTTTATGACATTAACTGTATCTGCTTAAGTATACATAGAGTCAGTAGATATTCTTCATGAAATCTTAAATATTTTTTTCGGTGGAATCAGCTAAAGGATACAAGTATTTTATCTCTGTATTTAAATTTTCCTGACTTGAAGACGGTACTAGGCACTAGATTTATCTATAATGCTGTTGAATCGTAAATTTAATGTTGTTATTTGAATTCTTATACAATTTACGGTTTGTCTATTGACAAATAGAGATGTGTGTGTAATTAGATGACAAATCATCAATGAAAATTGTCCGTCTAGACTATAGGTAATGGTAAGTAGATGAATTTTCTCTCAAGATGGATGCAAATTAGTACATCATCCGCATGAGAAAATACAGGTAATACAATCGCAACACAAGCGATGAAGGCACTGAAGGAAAAACGATGTCGGAGAATCTTAGAAGCAAGGCTATCACACAAGGGGTGCAGCGATCGCCTAACAGAGCAATGCTGCGGGCTGTTGGTTTTCAGGATGCAGATTTTACCAAAGCCATTGTCGGTGTTGCCAATGGTTACAGCACTATTACCCCGTGTAATATGGGGATAAATCAACTAGCACAAAGGGCAGAAGCTGGTATAAATCGCGCTGGAGCGAAGCCACAAATATTCGGTACAATTACGATTAGTGATGGGATTTCGATGGGAACCGAAGGGATGAAATATTCCCTGGTATCACGAGAGGTAATTGCTGACTCCATTGAAACCGTTTGTAATGGGCAAAGTTTAGATGGGGTAATTGCCATTGGTGGCTGTGATAAAAATATGCCAGGGGCAATGATAGCGATCGCTCGGATGAACATCCCTGCTATCTTTGTTTACGGTGGCACAATTAAACCCGGACACTACAACGGCAAAGATTTAACTGTTGTTAGTTCTTTTGAAGCTGTCGGTGAGTACAGCGCTGGCAAAATCGACGAAAATGAACTGTTAGCAGTAGAACGCAATGCTTGTCCTGGTGCAGGTTCCTGCGGTGGGATGTACACAGCAAATACTATGTCCTCTGCTTTTGAAGCACTGGGAATGAGTTTGCCCTATTCGTCTACAATGGCAGCAGAAGACGACGAAAAAGCTGATAGTACGGAAGAATCAGCCAAGGTATTAGTAGAAGCAATTCGTCATCAGCTATTACCCAGGCAGATTATCACTCGTAAATCCATAGAGAATGCCATAGCAGTAATTATGGCGGTGGGAGGTTCCACCAATGCCGTGTTACATTTTCTAGCGATCGCCCGTGCAGCTGGTGTAGAGTTAAATCTAGACGACTTTGAAACTATTCGTGGTCGTGTCCCCGTTTTGTGCGACTTGAAACCAAGCGGTAGATATGTAGCTACAGACCTGCACAAAGCTGGTGGTATACCCCAAGTCATGAAAATGTTACTTGTGCATGGTTTACTCCACGGCGACTGTATAACCATCACAGGTAAAACCATTGCCGAAGTTTTAGCAGATATCCCAGAAGAACCATCGCCTAATCAAGACGTGATTCGTCCTTGGAATAAACCCATGTATGCCCAAGGTCACTTGGCTATACTCAAAGGTAATTTGGCTACAGAAGGCGCAGTCGCCAAAATTACAGGTGTGAAAAATCCTGTGATTACCGGGCCAGCCAAAGTATTTGAATCAGAAGAAGATTGTTTAGATGCAATTTTGGCAGGTAAGATTAAAGCCGGAGACGTGATTGTCGTCCGTTACGAAGGCCCCAAAGGCGGCCCTGGGATGCGAGAAATGTTAGCCCCCACCTCAGCTATTATCGGTGCAGGTTTAGGTGATTCAGTGGGATTAATTACCGATGGACGCTTCTCCGGTGGTACTTATGGGATGGTAGTCGGACACGTTGCACCAGAAGCAGCCGTTGGTGGAGCGATCGCACTGGTACAAGAAGGTGATAGCATCACAATTGATGCCCATACCCGTTCTTTGCAGTTGAACATATCAGACGAAGAATTAGCCCATCGTCGTGCCAACTGGCAACCCCGTCCCCCACGTTACACTAAAGGCATACTCGCAAAATACGCCAAGTTAGTAGCTTCTAGTAGTGTAGGTGCGGTCACCGATTTAGACTTATTTAATGAATAGGCGGTAAATTAGAGAAAAGGCTCCTATTTTTAGATTTTGCATTTTGAACTAGTGCAGAATTACCGTCGCTGATTTTAAGTTTTAATTAGACGTGAGTTCGACGAAGAAAAAAACCCCTCTCCACTAGACGCGGCTTCCCGCAGGGTACCTCTCCCCTGCAAGGAGAAGCCACTGCGTTGCGCGGATTCCCCGCGTTGTAGCAAGTGGCGTAGAGGCTTTAAAACCCCATTTTTCCTTGATATGTTAGCTCTTTACTCCCCTCTCCAGGTCGGAGCCAAAAGTCTGAGGGGCTGGGGGAGAGGTCAAAAAAGACTTGTCGAACTCACGTTGAATTAATGGAGGATAAATTTTGAAGTCTACAACGAGCGTCCACCTAACCGTGAAATAGCTGGCATAGGCATTACCCTAATTGCTATTCTCTAATTGTTTAATCGGGAGTACAATATCGATTTTAGTTCCCTGGTTCTCAATAGAAGTACATTTGATAGAGCCACCATGCTGCTCAACGATAATTTGATAGCTAATAGACAAACCTAAACCAGTTCCTTGACCAACAGGCTTAGTAGTAAAAAAAGGTTGGAAAATGCTCCGACAAATCTCTTCACTCATACCACAACCATTATCAGCGATTGAGATAGTGATTTGATTGTCCTGAGAATGAAATGTACGAATCCAAATCGTTGGTGTTTCATCTATATTTGGAGCGAGAGTAGCTACCTTTGAAATCAAAGCATCGATGGCATTATTAATTAAATTTAGAAATACTTGATTTAAAAAGCGAGGATTACAAAAAATTTGAGGAATTTTCCCGTACTCTTTAATCACTGAAATAGGCTGGCCATTACTACCATCACAGTTAAGCCGATGCTGCAAAATGACTAGTGTACTATCAATACCCTCGTGGATATTAGCTTTTTTATAGTTAGCTTCATTCAAACGTGAGAAATTTGAGAGCGATTCTACAATCTCCTTAATGCGAACTGCGCCAACCTGCATTGAATTCAGCAGATTTGGTAAGTCGCTCTGGATATACTTCAAATCGCTGTTAGCAAGAGCCTTAACAATTCTGACATCTGGATTTGGATATACAGAAGCATAAGTTGCTAGAAGGTTTAGTAAGTCATGAGCATACTGGTGAAGATATTCTAAATTGCCATGAATAAAACTGACTGGATTATTAATTTCGTGGGCAACCCCAGCAACCATTGTTCCCAACGCTAACATAGTTTCACGTTGAATTAATTGCATTTGGGCTTGCTGAGTTTCTTTTAATTGAAATAAAGCTGATTCAGCATTTTCTTTTGCTGCGCGGTATTTTTCCTGTACTATAAATAGTCGTTGCAGTGTGTGGTAGTAAATAGTAACGCTAAAAAAAACGAATAATGCTCCGAAAAAGAAAACCATGCCAGTAAGCAATGGTATCCATTCAATCAGCCTCGCAATGATTAAATAGATGCTCCCCAAATAACCACCCAGAAAAAAAATCATTAGTAAAAACATGATTTGCCAACTCAGTTGCTCTGGTTCGGTCTTGAATAATTTGAGAATTTTTTGAGTCCTGAGAATGGATAGTCCCATTATCCAAGCCCCAAGTGTAATCAGAATGATAATGAAAGACAGAAAAATTGAAGAATTCAACATAGTATTATTAAATCGACATAAACATAAAAGACTGTAAGATGCTCTGTAAACTCCTACTATATCTACGCCTAGTAGACATAAGTTATGGAGATATTTATCAGTAACTTTATCTATATAAATAGATTGACAGCGCTCACGTACTACTTCATAAATAGGTATAGTGGGGGTTTCGCGCTCACTCCTTTTTTAGCTTCATCAAAGATTTTTTATTCCCGTACATTTAAGCACCTTTCTAATATTCCCATCTGTCGTATCCAGTGCCGCAGTAATCACTGAATGCCTGACCCCCCTATGTGGTGACATGGGTTTCTTCACCACCGCGAACTTAAAAGCTGCCGATACTATTTTTTGGCCTAGCTTTTGCCAAAATGGAAATGAAGATTATTGCAGCCCATCTTTTGCGTCGCTATCATTGGGAAATCTTGCCCAATCAAAGTTTAGATTCGGTGCCAGTCCCTAACAACCAACCTCAAGATGGGTTGCGAGTTCGATTCCAACCTCTGTGAGATGTTTTATGTCACCCCCAGTAGAAATAAACTTATCTGAAGGTTTATTACAACATTGGCACACAGCAAAGGGTTATGTTGACCAAAGCGTTAACTCTTTAACTGACTCAGCACAAAAACTTGGACAATCTTTACAAGAAACGACTAATACGAACACTGATAAAGCTATTGATGTCGTTACAAAAACTCTAGGACAAAGCTGGCAAACGGCAGAGCAAATTAAGAGTACAACATCTGTGGCGCTAAAAACAGCCATTGATGCTTCTGTTAATGATTGGCTAGTACAACACCCTACATTTTGGCGATTAGTGCAAATATTAGGTTGGGCAACTAATCACCCAATTATCAGTTTTATAATTCTACTATTTGCCATAGCTGTTATTTGGAACATTATCAAAGCAATAATGTACTTAATTGAAACAGCTAGCTGGTCAATTTTGCAATTACCATTAAAATTAATTCAAGCTTTGATTCAAGGGGTTGTTTTAGCTGTAACTAAAATTGTTAGCCTTGGTATACAAAAAATCAGCAATTCTCACATCATGGATGATACAAAAGCTTTGCCAGTGACAAGCACTGAAGTTTTTGCTCAATATAAACAGCAAAGATTGATAGATATTTCTCATCGCCTGGAAGAAATTCAACAGGAACAGCAACAGCTTTTACAAGAAGCTCAAGAGCTAATTGCTTCAGATACAATTGAGGTAAAACTTCCAGAAATAAAATTAACTCCCAGTCAAAATTAAAAAATCAGAAAATTGGGGAATAATATCATCTTCTGTACCAGATAAAAATTTAGCAAAGCGCTGTGCTAAGGGTGGTATCAAAACTAAAGGATTGCTGAAACCAGAAAAAATATGCACACCTGGTAATTCGGAAATCACACCAATTACAGGTAAGCTATTACTACTAAATGCAACTAAACAATGATGCCAATTTCCTGGTAAATTACCCAAGATGGGTAAAATATGACTAATACTTTGTCGCAACCAATCCTCACTTTCTTCATGGTTGATATAAGCATCCACATCTGTCAGCACACGACTAATTTGTCCCAAGCGTAAACTCCCATCTAAAAACTGAATTGCACCTGCATCTAATATAGGTGGTGCTAGTTGATTACCGGGTTTATTCCATAATTCATCAACTTCAGTAGATGTAGACTCTAATTTAAATCGCTGTAAATTAGCTGGCATTACTAAAGTATTTAACCGCAAATCAACAGGGGGAGTTTCAATTATTTCTGCATGGGTAAAATACACTTTAATGGAAACACCTACGGATTTTAATAACCGTCGGCTGAGTCCGCCAGCGCAAACGACTACATTAGCACTGTGATAAGTTACAGTAGTCGTCTTAACGCCACCTGAGGTTACTTGCGATACTTCACCTATTTGCAACTCACCCCCAGCACGCAAAAAGGCTTGAATGTAAGCTTGCACAGTTTTTTGGGGATGAATATGACCATGTTTGACAGTTAACGCACCTGCGATCGCTCCTGGGTTCAGCAGTAGTTCTAACTCACAAGCTTCTGGTACACTTAACAAGCATGGCGGTACTGCACACTGAGCATATAACTCTGCTGTAACCTGTGGGTCACTGTCCGCAGGAATTGTTAATAATAAATCCAATTCTCGCAATTCAATATCAGCATCTAACTCTTGGGGAAGAATGTTGTAGCGATCGCGCGCCTCCTGGCATAATTGTCTGGTTAATGGTGTACTCCCCGACCAATAGGCAAGTCCACCATAACTGTAACGAGTAGCATTCTCAGCTACAGCATCTTTTTCTAATAGCAGTACACTAAAGCCTGTTTTCACCAATTCGTAGGCGAGTACAGCACCCGTCATTCCCCCACCAACAACAATCCAGTCGTAAGTTTTCATTTAATATGTTGCTTGTAGATGACTTACAAAAAAAGCAGATCAGTGAATCACTAATCTGCTAATTATGGGATGATTTGCTTGTAAGAAATACTAAATTTTCTCAAGAAACAATGTTGGCATTAGTAGCCACCATTATTTCTTGACCAATTACCCCCACCGGAACGAGCGCCTTTCTCTTCCCGTGGACGAGCTTTATTAACTTTAAGTACACGCCCCATCCATTCTGCGCCATCAAGAGCTTGAATAGCTGCATCTTCTGCGGCTGATGATTCCATTTCTACGAAACCAAAACCGCGAACACGTCCGGTTTCTCTATCTGTTGGTAACTGAACGCGTGTGACTGAACCGTACTCGGAAAATACTTTAGTAAGGTCGTCTTGTGTGACGCTGTAGGACAGATTCCCTACGTATATTGACATGAAACTCTCCAGAATCCATTGATGCAGAGATGTTGATCCGGAGAGCCGCTTGAAATTATTACTAAAAACAAGATACGTATCACCGAAATTAACTTCTCTAATTATATTTTATCACATCTTCATGATTAGTAAAGTATATATTGATTTTTTTGTTTTAATGTATGGTAAAATACAAAACTTTTTGACTATCTAGAAATTAAGTCTGTACAAAGAAAGTCTCTGGATCAGTTCCCCAGTTTATCCAGCGAATCGCCTCACGGGCTGATTTTGTCTGGGGTGGAACCCGCAAAACGTGAATGAATCCTGTGCTGGGGCAGGTCATTTTTAATAAGTAGATTGGCTCAACATCAATGGAGTTGTCAATCTGCATAAAGGTATATTCTGCCTAACTATCTAATTCAACCGCTTGCAATTCTTGGCAGATACGAACGGAATCGACCCTTTTGTCAGGAAAATATTTAAATTTTGATTGCACATAACCACTGACGAAACGGATTATCTTGATCAAACCTGCTCCGCGTACCTCAGCGCTAACCTTAGCGTGCCTTTGCGTTAAAAAGCCTCTAATCTCTTTATAAACCTCAGAAGATCGCAAATTTCTATCTAGCAAAGCAGTCTCGGAAAACACACGCAAATCAAGTGTGTCACCTTGCTGGAATAACTGAGCCTCATCCTCAGTGATGTGGCGTTGATGCCCTATAAACTCACCCTCTGCCAAAGTTAAGTGAGGTATCATTTCTCCAGTAACTTCCTGCATAGGTAGTAGAATAACATCGCCTTGACGAATTGCCCGCATAATTTTGCCTCTGGAATAAGTACAAACCCCTCTTCGCTTTTTCTCTCAAGTTTGGTTTAATTTTGAGTCATTGCTTCTCTTCTCTCCCCCTGCCCAAACCATAAGGTATCGTTGTACTAAACTCACGGGGTATATTGAAAACTCTAGTCGCCAATTTGCCTTTGATAAGTTAAAGATGGAAATAGCTGGAATTTCCAGCAGCATTCTTCTAACATATGCTCTAGAAAGGACTAAACCCGCAGTTTGAAGGATTTTCAACCCAACAGACAATCTTGATGAGGCTCAATCTAAAGCAATCTTGACGTTTCATCTTGACATTTCATCGAAGTTAACTCAATTTAACTGTTTAGCTTCACAGCTATTCTTTTTTTTGAAATTCCATGTCAACTCTCGTCATTGTCGAATCTCCAACCAAAGCTCGTACCATTCGTAACTACCTGCCAAAAGACTATCGGGTAGAAGCGTCGATGGGTCATGTACGTGACCTACCCCAGTCAGCTAGTGAAATTCCCGCCACTGTTAAAGGGGAAGCATGGGCGCAGCTTGGGGTAAATGTGGACGCGGACTTTGAACCAGTGTATGTTGTCCCCAAAGACAAAAAGAAAGTTGTCACCCAGCTCAAAGAAGCGCTAAAAGATGCTGATGAACTGATTCTAGCTACTGACGAAGACCGAGAAGGTGAAAGCATCAGTTGGCATTTATACCAGTTGCTGAAGCCAAAAGTGCCGACAAAGCGGATGGTGTTTCATGAGATTACCCAAGAAGCCATCAAAAAAGCTTTAAAGGACTGCCGCAACATCGATGAGCAGCTAGTCCGCGCCCAGGAAACACGACGGATTTTAGATCGTTTGGTGGGCTATACCCTCTCCCCTCTGCTGTGGAAAAAAATTGCTTGGGGATTATCTGCGGGACGGGTACAGTCTGTGGCTGTGCGACTGCTAGTCAACAAAGAACGCCAACGCCGGGCTTTCCGTGAAGGTACATATTGGGACTTAAAGGCGTATTTGGAGCAAAGCAAAAGCCCATTTACCGCCCAGTTAACCACCTTAGCAGGCACGAAAGTGGCGACTGGGAGCGATTTTGATGCGTCTACAGGCAGAATCACCGCCGGGCGCAATGTGGTGCTGCTGACTGAAACAGAAGCAGTTGCTCTCCAAGAACGACTGACTGGTAAAACCTGGAATGTCTCAGAGGTAGAAGAACGCCCAGTGACGCGTAAACCCGCGCCACCCTTTACCACTTCTACATTACAGCAGGAATCTAACCGTAAACTGCGCCTGTCAGCACGGGACACGATGCGGATTGCCCAGAATTTATACGAGCAAGGGTATATTACCTATATGCGTACAGATTCGGTGCATTTGTCAGAACAGGCGATCGCAGCTGCTCGCAATTGTGTAGAACAACTATACGGCAAACAATATCTCAGCCCCCAGCCTCGCCAATACACCACCAAATCCAAAGGCGCACAAGAAGCCCACGAAGCTATTCGTCCGGCTGGTAGTACCTTCCGCACGCCCCAAGAAACCGGCTTAGGTGGTCGAGAACTTGCCCTCTATGATTTGATTTGGAAGCGTACCGTCGCCAGTCAAATGGCTGACTCCCGCCAAACCCAAATTACCGTGCAGTTGCAAGTAGAAGACGCTGGTTTCCGTGCTTCCGGTAAGCGGATTGACTTCCCTGGATATTTACGCGCCTATGTTGAAGGTTCTGATGACCCAGAAGCCGCCTTGGAAGACCAAGAGGTAATCTTACCCAGTCTAAAAGTCGGGGATCATCCAGACTGCAAAAATATCGAAGCAGTTGGTCACGAAACCCAACCTCCAGCCAGATACACTGAAGCCACCCTAGTCAAAACCCTAGAAAGTGAAGGCATTGGTCGCCCTAGTACCTACGCCAGCATCATCGGCACAATTATCGATAAGGGTTACTCCCAATTGGTGAATAACGCCCTCATCCCCACCTTTACCGCCTTCGCCGTCACCGATTTGTTGGAAAAACATTTCCCTGATATCGTTGACCCCAGTTTTACCTCCAAAATGGAGCAAACCTTGGATGATATTGCTGAAGGTGAAGCTCAGTGGCTACCCTACTTAAAGAAATTTTATTTAGGGGATCAAGGTTTGGAAACTCTGGTGAGAGAACGGGAAAGCCAAATTGATGCAGGTAAAGCCAGAACCGTAGAACTAGAAAACTTAGATGCTAAAGTCCGTATTGGTAAATATGGGCCTTATATCGAAGTGGAAAACGGTGACGGTGTAGTTACCGCCTCAATTCCCAAAGATTTAACACCCGCCGACCTCGACCCCAAACAGGTAGAAATCATCCTGCGGCAAAAAACTGTCGGCCCAGACCAACTAGGCCGCCATCCGGAAACCGGCGAACCAATTTACGTGAAAATCGGCGCTTACGGGCCTTATGTCCAATTGGGTGATAAGTCTGATGAGAATCCCAAACCCAAACAAGCTTCTCTACCCAAAGGGGTTACCCCAGAAAACATCTCCTTAGAGACGGCTATTGGCTTGTTATCACTACCCCGAACCTTGGGAACCCATCCTGCTACTGGAGGGAAAATCCAAGCCAGTCTAGGACGTTTTGGCCCTTACGTCGTCCACGACCAAGGCAAAGAAGGTAAAGACTACCGTTCTCTCAAAGCGAGTGATGATGTTTTAACAATTTCTTTAGAAAGAGCGCTGGAGTTGATATCGGAACCGAAAAAGACCCGTGGTTCTACTAGTAGTAAATCAAAGGCTGCTTTACGGGAATTAGGTACACACCCAGAAGACGATGCACCTATAAACATCTATGACGGCCCCTATGGCCCTTATATTAAACATGGTAAGACCAATGTAGGTCTTCCTGAAGGAACATCTGTCGAAGATGTAACATTAGCTACGGCGCTAGAATTACTATCTGCCAAAGCTTCAACCGCTAAAACTACACGCAAAACAAGTAAAACTAGTACAACTAAATCTAAATCAACGGCGAAATCATCTAGTACTGCTACGAAAAAAAAGGGGGCGTAAGGTTAATGGTCAAGGGTCAAGAGTCAATAGTCAACAGTCCAAGATTTTCGACTATGGACTATGGACTAGTGACCAATGACCAATGACCAATGACCAATGACCATCCTTGGATGCAGTCCGATGGGTTGCTAATGTGATACTCTAAAAAGTAAGAGAGATAACAACACGAAAATTTTAAAATTAGCCTGCGACTGCAATACAAAAAAATGTATCAGTCCGGTTGTAGGCCAGAGGTGCAAAATTACGCCAGTTTCTGCGTAGCTGTTAGTCAAAATTGAGGTAGTATCTCAGGAGCGGTCAGTTTAATGGACTATATAGAAAAGGTACTGGAAAAGCTGAAAGAATTGGCACGTAAGCTAATTGAGTCCTTACTAGGACCAGAAGCCGAGCCGGAACCGGAGCTGATTCCGATTCCTGTAAACGATCGCTCACGTCGTCGCTAAAAGCCCGAAGGTACGAAACTTGACATCGCAACCTCTAAGTATTTTGGTGCTACATGGGCCAAACTTAAATTTGCTGGGAAAAAGAGAACCAGGAGTTTACGGCTCTACAACTTTGGCTGAGATTAATAGCTTATTGGCAGAAGCAGCTCTTAAGTTACAGGCACAAGTGTTTCCCCTACAGTCCAATCATGAAGGCGTGTTAGTAGATGCTATTCATGAGGCTTTGGGGAAGCATCATGGAATTTTGATTAATGCGGGAGCTTATACTCATACCAGCGTAGCTTTACGAGATGCGATCGCTGCTGTAAATTTACCCACAGTAGAAGTCCATCTCAGTAATATCTATCGTCGAGAAGATTTCCGCCATCATTCCTACATCGCCCCCGTAGTTATTGGTCAGATTAGCGGTTTTGGTGTACAAAGCTATTTATTAGGCTTGCAGGGGCTGGTGGCGCATTTGAGGGGATGAGATTTAGAGCAGTGGAAGTATGGGGAGAAAGAGTCTATCTATTATCTCCGCGTGCCAAACTGAATAATTTAATTTCTGGAAGTCCCTAATCAGTTTTTATCTACTCTCAACTGAGCAGTTTTCCTGTTAAAAAGTTAAAAGTGGAAAGGTAGAATAACTTGCTTTTAACTTTTGAAGATTATGCGCTACTCGTTGGTTAGTAGGTTCAGGGGTGCTTTTGTTGGAGGAATATTAGGGGAAAATTTGGCTAAGGGTGGGGTAGGTAATAACAGGGAAGGTTTCTCCAACTTTGCTAGAACTATTATTCCTGGCACTGAAAGTTTAATTAAACTGGGAAAACTAGATGTAGATGAGTGGCAAATAGGATACCAAAAAGAATTTATCACTTCGCCTGGAAACTCAGGTATCGAGAACAAACTAATTTTTGCCACAATCCCAGTAGCACTTTTTTTCCATGAAAATCCTGTGAAACTGCGTCAAAATTTGGTGCGGGTATCAAAAATCTGGGATGATGCTCCAGTTGTTCGTGATAGTAACCTAGCAATAGGGTATGCGATCGCTCAATCACTGACAGAAAAGCTGCACCTCCACACCATAATCCCGCAAATAATCTCTTTTATTGGAGAAACCGAGACATTACTTCCACAAAAATTATTAATAATACACAAACTTTTAGAAGAACACGCTGGTTTAGAAAGACTAAAAGCTGAGTTGAGTAGAGAAGAGAAGCTTTCTCATGCTACTGCTGTGGCATTTTACTGCTTTCTCAGCACCTTGGAAGACTTTCGTTTCTCGGTTTTGCGTAGCTTGCAACTAGAATCTATGCACTCACAGACAATAACAGCCATTACTGGTATTTTGTCTGGAAGTTATAACAGCACTGTAGGTATTCCTGCTAATTGGCAGACTTCACTTTTACCAACTAACTCCACAGCCAACGAAGAAACCAACCTCTGCCAGATGCTAGAATTGGCGGATGCTCTTGCTGGGGTGTGGTCAGGAGTGTATAATCTTCCCCTAAATTCCAGAGAGTTTTCAGAATCAGGGTTTATCATGCCTAATCAATCGGTTCCATTTTCTGTTTATGCAGCGCCTAACATTATTCGAGGGCGTTAGATCGATTAAATAACTCTCTAAGGTGATACGCGCTTAGATCAAATATTCTTGAGTCAGGGCTGTCCATAGTCAAGAGTCCAGAGTTAAAGGCTAGCTTGGACTGTGGACTTTGGATTTTTGACAACCTGAGTGCGAAATATACGATTTAAATGCGTAACAGCTTATCTACTCATATTTGTACAAAAGTCCCAATTCATCCCGCATTTATGCAACGCCACATGGGAAAAAGCTCGTTGCATCAGCTTTTGAGCCTGAGAGACCTAGCAAAAAATGGCAAAATCGTTAAAGAAGAAAAGTTGGGTAGATGCAGTAAATCTGGGCTGGGTGCATGAACAGCGTTCATCCGTTGTTTTGGCGATCGCTATTGTCTCTCTTACGGGGGTAATTGGTCATAAGTTATATAATCAACCAAAGCTGAAAATAGGGACGGTTGCACCCCAAACGATTAAAGCACCTCGTACCGCTAGTATTGAAGATAAAAAACGCACTGAAATTGAACGCAAAGCAGCTCGTAAAAGTTTAACACCAGTGTTAATGGTCGATGTGAGAACTACCGCACAAATCGGCCAAAACCTAGAGAAAATGCTGGATCAGGGTAATGAAATTCGCATATCGGCTGGTTCTTTCCCTTTTTATGATACTTCAGTCCTGTCCTTATCTAGCCAACATTACCTACGCTCTTGTTCTGATGCAGAATGGCAAATGATGCTGGTGGCTTTAGAAAATACGGGTCAAAAAAGGTTGGGATTGTTCTTAGAAAAACCCAGTACTCGCAGCCTGCGTAAACAAGAAAATTCCCAGAATTTGCCGAATACGGAAACACAAACTTCTTTATTATTTCCCCCTCCGACAGTTTCCCTCGGCCAGGAAAGTCAAGTTCAAGGTGTTTCTCTTGACCCTGGTCAACCAAAAGAAAGTATATCTTCCCCAAAAACACAAAATCCTGAAGTCTCTACAAACACTCAGTTTGTGCAAGCGTTGGCAGAATTAGCTACTTTTCGGATGACCACTGCCAATCAAAATTTACCGAGACTGATCAATCAAATTACTCAAGCAAGGGAAGCTTACGCCCAAGCTAGTGTGCAAATTTTACACGTAGATACCATTACAACACAGACAATTTATCACGAAACTGTTCTTCTGGAATTGTCAGATTATGAATGGACCCAAACACAAAAGGGAATCCGCCAAGGTGCAGAACGGATTTTAGCCCAAGGTATTCCTGCGGGTTTGCCTCAGAGTGTTTTACAAAACGCTGTAACTTTGCAAGTGCAAGCTTTTGTCCCCAAAAGTGCGGAATCTTTAGCGACTAAACTATTGTTGGCTGTACTGGAACCGAATCTGAAGAAAGATGAGGAACAAACCAGAGAACACGCTCAAAAAGCTGCATCTGTGGTTGCACCTGTGATGGTTGAGGTGAAACAAGGTGCAGTTATTGTCAAGAAAGGGAAAGAAATTACTGAGTGGGATTTTGAGGTATTAGAGCATTATCAACTGATTAGCCGCGAAAATAACTGGTTAGCTTTGCTGAAATTAGGCGGTTTGGTGACTGGGGGAGTTTGTATATTTGTCCTAGTCGAAACACGAAGTAAATGCCCACTCAGACAACGCGATCGCCTGTTAGTTTTGTTACTGACCTTGAGTACGCCAGGAGTCCTGGCAATGGGTGTGTCCTATACGACTTGGGGCGCTGTCGGTTTGCTGTTGGGTAGCTTTTATGGCCGTGAGTTGAGTATGACAGTTATCTGCTTACTTTTGTTCATTTTACCCATGAGTATGGAAATCAGCACTATTGGACTAGTAGCTGGTGCGGCTGGGGGAATTTTAGGTAGTTACATCGCCCACAGATTGCGATCGCGTGAGGAATTAGCCCTTTTGGGTGGGGCGATCGCTATTACCCAAGGTGGAGTTTACCTACTGATGAAAGTCTTGATTGGTGCGGCTTTTGGTTCCTCCTGGTATCTCATCCTCCAAGAAGCAGGGTTATTTACTTTATCGGGACTAGCTTGGAGTGTTGTGGCTTTGGGTTTAAGTCCTTATTTAGAAAAGCTATTTGATTTAGTTACCCCCATTCGCTTGGCAGAATTAGCAAATCCCAATCGACCTTTATTAAAACGGTTAGCGACGGAAACACCAGGGACATTTCAACATACCCTATTTGTGGCAACCCTGGCGGAAGCTGCGGCAAAACACCTGGGATGTAATGTGGAATTGGTGAGGGCTGGGACTTTGTATCACGATATTGGCAAAATGCACGACCCCCTGGGCTTTATTGAAAACCAAATGGGGGGGCCAAATAAACACGAAACGGAAATCAAAGACCCGTGGAAGAGTGCAGAAATTATTAAAAAGCACGTCAGTGAAGGCTTGGTAATGGCGCGGAGACATCTTTTACCCACAGCGATTCAAGCCTTTATCCCCGAACATCAAGGGACAATGTTAATTGCCTATTTTCATCATCAAGCAGAACAGATGGCACAGACAGACCCTAATATTGTCGTCAATGAAGCCGATTTTCGCTATGACGGCCCGATTCCCCAATCGCGGGAGACAGCCATAGTGATGTTGGCTGATGCTTGTGAAGCTGCATTGCGATCGCTCAAGGATGTAAATACTGAACAAGCTTTAACTGTTCTGAATAATATTCTCCGCGCTAGATGGCAAGATAATCAACTCATTGATTCAGGTTTGACGCGGGAAGAAATGTCACAAATTGCCGAAATTTTTGTAGAAGTTTGGCAACAGTTTCATCATAAACGGATTGCTTATCCCAAAATGAAGTCTGGTAAGGGGTAATTAGACAAATTTGATATTATTTTTAACTCTAATTCTAGTCGGCGATCGCCCACCGCACATAAGGACGAAAACCAGCTACAGTTTTATCAATAATTAACCGTCCTGGCGCATTAATATTTCGCAAATCTACACGAAAATACGCTTTCTTATTTTTAAACTCTACATTGTAGAAAACATATTCCTGACTGCTTGCTTGACCTACACAAGAAGCGTAGTTGCTGCGTAGAGGGGAAACAAATTCTACAAACTGCTGATTATTAGATGCAATTAACTGCGTGTTATCTGCAAAAGCCCTGATATCAGCCACTACTGTATGTTCTGCACCACCCTCATAAGGTAAGATAATCCACCATAATCCCACTGTTGGCGGACAAACTCCACTAATGCGCTGCACCTGAAGATTGACATTAGGCGAAAATAAAGCACCTGGCGCTGATTGTGCTTGTGCTGTAGCGGTAATTGTTCCTAAAAGGAGTATTGGGCAGAATATTCTAGCAATATTTGTTAATTGCGCCCAGTTTGTCATAAGTTTCAGTCTAGATAATTCATTTTATTAGTTTTGACTGCACCAAATATAGAAAAGTGTCTATATAACAGAAAGTTACAGTAGAAAAGCTACTAATCACTTACAAAATGACACTATCAAAACATTTACTCATTTGTATTAATCCAAGGGGTTGCTTTTTTATTTTGATACATATATGCTAACAAATCTACATACAGCATTATCGTAAGCAAATGTAATTTATTACACTTTTTACGTCAAATCATTGACAATTTTCTTGATTCTGTAAAAATAATTTCGTTTAGAATTAACAAAGATTAGGGGAAAAATACCCCAAAATTTACTGATAATGTTACGCCAGTATTTCATTGTGAAGAGTTAATTTGATCACCAATGAGTTTATTACCTAATTTGCCAGAGTCTACTAATAATATATCCCGTCGCACCCTTTTAAAGGTGTTTGGTGTTGGTGCAGTTGCAGGAGTAACAGGATACTCTCGCTTTACTAAGCCTAAGCCAACGGTATTTCAAAAAGATACCTTGAGTTTGCCACGGTTACTGAATCAAGCAAAAAGTGTCATAGTTATCGGGGGTGGTTTAGCGGGTTTAGCTTGTGCGTATGAATTGAGTCAACGGGGGTTTACAGTCACACTGATAGAAAAATCACCCCAACTCGGTGGTAAAATTGCTAGCTGGCAAATAGAAGCCGTGGGCGAAACCTTCATGATGGAACATGGCTTTCATGGCTTTTTTCCTCAGTACTATAATTTGAAAAGTATAGTTGCAGAACTGGGAATAAATGATAATTTTCAATCATTAAACTTTTATTCAGTTGTTTATCGAGGAGATCAATACAAACCAGAGGTTTTTCGTCCTAGTCATTCAGCCTTTCCTTGGAATATTGTAGACTTAGCGATCGCCTCTCCTAATCGCTTCCAATGGGGAATTAATTTAACTAAGATTAAACACCTACAAGTATTTCAAGCCATCACAGGTTTTCAGCGAGAAAAGAACTATCAACGCTTCGATAATATATCGGTGGCTGATTGGGTAAAAACAGAATTTCCCCAAGGTTTGTACGATTTGTATTTTCTCCCATTTGCTAAGTCTAGCTTGAACGCACCAGATACAATGAGCGTGGGAGAATTAATGCAGTTTTTCCATTTTTATTTTTTTGGCAATCCAGAAGGACTGGCTTTTAATGGTACGAAAGATGATATGGGGACAAGTTTAGTCCAACCCATTGCCAACAGTGTGAAAAATAAGAATGGGACAATTCTTACTGATGCAACGGTGAGCGAAATTATTGCCAAAGATGGTAAAATTCGAGGTTTGAAATATTATGTTGGCAGTAATCAAAATAATGTCCCTTTTTGGGTAAAACGTAACTCAGTGATTACTGAAGAAAAAACAGAGTATTTTGGTGCGGCTGATGAAGTATTTGCTGTGGAATCTGCTAGCGAAACAGCAATTTCTTTAACTTGTACTCATCAAGGTTGTACTGTGAAAAAATCCACAGATGGTAAATACCGTTGCCCTTGTCATGGGGCAGAATTTGCGGCGGATGGTAAAGTGTTGAAGGGGCCAGCCAAGCGGGATTTACAAAAGTTGCAAGTTGTACAAAAACAAAATGATGAATTGCAACTGTTAGCTACAACTAATGATGCACTGTTACCAGAGACAATCACCGCAGATTATTACGTGTTTGCCACAGATGTGCCTGGAGTACAACAATTATTTAAGCATATTAGTGGAGATGTAGATCAAACAGTGCGATCGCAAGTAGAAAACTTGAGTATCGCTGATCCTTTTGCTGTGTGTCGTTTCTGGTTTGATCAAGATTTTGAGTGGGAACAAAGTAACTTTACTTCCTTATCTGGCTATCAGTTAACCGACAGCATCACCTTATATCACCGCATTCAGCAACAATTTATTGATTGGTCACAAAAAACTGGCGGTAGTGTGGTAGAGTTACACGCCTATTGTTACAAAGAAAAAGAATTTCCCACCCAGGAAGCTTTGTTAACTACCTTTGAAAACGAACTATATGACATAGTCCCCCAGTTGAAACAAGCAAAACTCCTGCATCGGGAATTGGTAAATCAACATAACTTTTCCGGTTATCCACCCAATAGTTATGGAGAACGTCCAGAAACCAGTACAAATATTTCTAACTTATTGTTTGCTGGTGATTGGGTAAAAATGCCCTTTCCCTGCGGCTTAATGGAACGCGCCGTCAGTAGTGGTTTAATCGCAGCCAATGAGATTTTACACCGGGAAGGTTTGCAGAGGCGATCGCTTTTATCGGTGAATCCAGAGGGTTTGTTGCAGATTTAAAAATTAGAGATACCCGACTTTTTCAAAAAGTCGGGTATCTGCATCTTTTGTAGTGCGCCTACAGAATTTTTCTTCATTTTGAATTTTGTAGCTTTAGCTTCCCGTAGGGTATTTTGAATTAATTCATTAGGTGTGTGCGTTTTAGACAATTAATACTTTAATTGTAAAAGGCGATCGCCTACAATATGGCAAAGCGATCGCAACGAAAGTTAAGAGACTTCCAGATCAAAAAATATCTAAGATGTAGGGTGTGTCATGGCGATAGACCCTAACTATACTCAGCAATTATTCATACTGACGCACCCTACTAAACTAATTACTTGATTATTGAAATATACGTAGGGTGGGCAATGCCCACCAAAACCATGAGATGGTGTGCAATGCTACAGATACTAATAATTTTATGTGCAAGCGCAGGCTACGCCAACAGAAATCAAATCGGATTCTTATGGTGTGGTGACGAATAAAGTTAATTTCGTGACCAATCAACTTAGTTTGGTGACGAATGAAGTTAGTTTTGTGACCAATCAACTTAGTTTCGTAACGAATAAAGTTAATTTCGTGACCAATCAATTTAGTTTGGTGACGAATGAAGTTAGTTTCGTGACCAATCAACTTAGTTTCGTGACCAACGCGAGTTTTTTAAGTGAGTTCACTAGCACACAAATATAACATTATGGAGTAATACTAATTCTGCTTTTAAGTTGCATAATCAATCGTGAAGGCTGTTAACAGTCAACCGTCAACAGCCCTTATTAGTAGTTACTAGTTTTTGTGCATAAAAAACACAAGTCACATCTATTGGGATAATGTAGGGAATTTTTTCTGGAAATCAGGAATGCTGTAAGTTGAGTTTGTAGTTAACAATCACAATGCAATATCTACACAGATATGGCTGTAGCTTGTTTTTTATGTGTGATTTCCGGTGATTTGGCTACGAGTAATTATTTAACAAAAAACGTAGGTTAATGATGAATAGTCAAATTTATAGTGTAGCGATCGCATTACCAACTATATTACTCAGTGCATTGCCCAGTTTGGCAAGCAATAATTATAACGCTTCCCAGATTCAGAGACTAGATGCTAGTTACGTTGCCCAAATACAAAGTACTGGTGCAGATGAAGTATCAAGACCTAGACCCCGTGGCCCCGGTGGTCATGAAATCGAGGCTGTACAAGAAACAACTATAATTAATCCATCAGGATTACGGGAACGTCCTAGACCAAGAGGGCCAAAGGGTTCTGAAGACGGAATTAATGCAATACAAGGGCAATTCCTTCACTTATCACCTACTCTTTTAGAGCAACCTAAACTAGAGGGTGTTCAAAATACTAAATTTAAAACTCAATATTAAAGTGTTTGACCTCTCCCCAAACCCCTCTCCGACGCGGAGAGGGGCTTAAATATCCTGAAAACTCAACGAAAATTAGGGTTTTGAAGCCTCTCTCCTTGCAGGGGAGAGGTTTGGAGAGGGGTTTTTTAAATTCGTCGAACTCACGTTAACTAGGACAGAGTTTTTGTTCGTTGGTCGTAACATGGGGATTGGTGTTGAGGTAATCCTGTAGCCAGTTGCAAGCAGACATGACTAAAGTATTTATCTGGGAAGTTTGGGCTTGCTGGCTATCAAAACGCCAAATTTTGGTGGTAGTGTCTAAACTGCCGGAGATGAGAGTTTTACCATCTGGGCTAAAAATTGCACTCATGACTCCGGCTTGATGCTGGGGTAGGGTGGTTAACAGGTGACCGTCGAGTTGCCAAATTTTGACTGTTTTATCTTCGCTGGCTGATGCAATGTAACGACCATCGGGAGAGAAGCTGCTACTATAAACTACATCACTATGGCCTGAGAAAGTATGTAGTAAATGACCGTCTTGACTCCTCCAGAGTTTGACGGTTTTGTCGGCGCTGGTTGAAGCAAGCATACTACCGTCAGGACTGAAGTTGACGCTGTATACTAAGTCATTATGGGCTGGAAGACTTTTAATTAAGTTGCCGCTAACACTGTCCCAGAGTCGGATAGTTTTGTCCGCACTAGCAGAGGCGATGATTTTACCATCGGGGCTAAAACTAACCCAAAATACTTCCTCTGTATGACCTTTGAGGATTTGTTTTAACTTACCATCGCTCACATTCCAAAGTTTAATTGTGTTGTCTCGGCTGGCGGAAGCGATCGCTTTACCATCTGGGCTAAAATTTACTTTGTTGACTTCGTTATCATGTCCTATGAGTGTTTTTAAAAGCTGACCATCTCTAACACGCCAAATCTTCACAGTTTTATCGGCGTTGGCGCTAGCGATTAAATCACCTTGGGGTGTAAAACTAATACCATAAATTGCTTTGTTCCCTGGTAGGGTTTTTAGTAAACTACCGTCTTGACTGTGCCAAAGCTGAATCTTGCCATCTGCACCTGCTGTAGCAATGATACTACCGTCAGGGCTGAAACTGAGCGCATACACGCCGCTATTGCCGGCAAGAACTTCTAAGGGAGATATTAAGGGACGCTGCCAAAGTCTGATGGTGTTGTCTAAACTAGCGGAAGCGAGAGTTTTACCATCAGGCAGGAAATTTACAGCATACACACCACCGCTATGACCTGTAAAGGTTTCTAGTTCGATGCCGTGACGGTTCCACAGTTTGATAGTGTTATCTCTACTCGCAGAGGCGATCGCTTTACCATCTTGGCTAAAGTTAACATCCCAGACTGAATCATTGTGACCTTTTAGGGTTTTGACCAATTTACCATCAGCGATGCGCCACAGTTTGATGGTTTTGTCAGCACTAGCGGAAGCGAGAGTTTTACCATCAGGGCTAAAACTCAGGCTATTTACCCAATCTTGATGTCCATTGAGGGTTTTTAATAATTTCCCATCTTGGCGATGCCACAGTTTAACGGTTTTATCTTCGCTAGCGGAAGCGATGGTCTGACCATCAGGACTGAAACGCACACTGATAACTCCAGCGCTATGACCATTGAGAGTCATCAAGAGTTGACCAGATGTACTATCCCACAACTTGATGCTGTGATCACTACTGGCAGAGGCGAGAGTTTTACCATCGGGACTAAAATTAACATTATTGACTGTTTGCTCATGACCAGTGATGGTTTTGAGTAGGGTTCCATCACTGGTTTGCCAAAGTTTAATGGTTTTGTCACTCCCCCCGGAAGCAATGGTTTGACCGTCGGGAGAGAAACTTACACTATAAACAGCGTCTTCATGTCCGTTGAGAGTTCTAAATAACCGACCGTCTCGACTCCAAAGTTTAATAGTCTTATCTAAGCCACCAGAGGCGATAGTTTGACCATCTCCACTGATGCTAATACTAATCACGCCGTCCTTATGTCCTTCTAGCCTGTTCCGTTCCTGCATCCCCAACAGGGCTTGTTGTAAGGTAGTGACAGTTGCTAATTTGAGATTATTGGGAACTGCTATGACATTATTTACCTGTTGTGCAGCTTTGAGACTGGCGATAAGTGCTGCTAATTGTTGATGAGATAACAGATTTGCCTGGGATGAAGAATTTAACGCTGCAATTTCCCTAAATTGGGCTTCCCTACCTTGCCAATAAGCTAAACCCCCAAAACTGACAGATGCAATACCTAAAACACTCAAGGCGACTACAGCCCTTTGTGCTTGTTTGAGGCGATTTTTTGCTTGTAATTGTTGATGCTTGCGTTCTGCTAAACAAGCGCCGATAAATTCTTGCACATCCGCCCCTAGTTCATCAGTCCAGTGAATATAAATGTCTTCGGCTTCTGCTAACCTAGCACCTTGTAATAAAAAGTCTGCTTGTTTGCCGCTTTGTTGCCACAACTGACAAGCATGATTAATTTGTCTTTGTTTACGCAAGCGATCGCGGTTTTCTTCTAACCACCAGCGCAAAGTTGACCAATGGCGTATTAAAATTTCGTGGGCGACCTCTACTGTAACAAAGGGAGTAGGGGAAGCAGGGGAGGCTGGGGAAGCAGGGGAGGAACTTTTACCTTGTGCTTCTATGTCTGTTTCTAAGTTAATTACTACTAATTTGGCAGTAGTCAAAGCATTGAGGGTTTGTTCTACTAACCCAACCGGATATTTTTTAACTATTAAATCTGACTTATATATGCGTCTTCTGGTATCTTCTGTACCTTCCCCTAACTGAGTTAATGAAAGAAAAATCCACTTGGCACATTCTTGTAATTGTGGTGGTAAACTTTCATAAACCCCTTGACACGATCGCTCTAATGCGCCTTTAATTCCCCCTAGTTGTTCTTGATAGCTTTGTAGAGTTAATTTACCAGCCGTTCGTTGTTGCCATAACTGTTCTAAAACAAATTCCAGTAAAGGTAAATCCCCCACGGATTGATTTAACTCCCGTAACAGCACTTCCACCAGTTCCCCTTCCACCTGCAACCCTACCTGCTGTGCTGGGTTGAGAATCACCCGCCGATAATCATCCAAACTCAGTTTTGGGGGAACTAACACACTAGCTACCTGTAGTGCTTCAGCTAAAGCTGGTACTTCCAAACAAGGAGCAATAAAATCAGCCCTTAAAGTAATAATTAATTTAAAGCGATCGCCTGCATACTGTACAGCCCCCAATAACAATTCTAGAAATAACTCCCTATCTGGTGATGGTGCAAGGGTAAATAATTCCTCAAACTGGTCTATTACCAACACCGTCACCCTATGGGGAAGGCTACGCAGCCAGTAAACAAAACTTTCCACTCCTTGATGTAAAATTCCCTCAATCACAAGATGGGTTTCTCTCCATTCCCCCAACTTCCTGGCTAAAGCCTCCACAGGATTGACACCAGGACGGATAGTTTTAATCCCCCACTGTTCACTATTGGGGATGTGTTTCCCCTGTCGCAGTTGGGGAATGAGTCCAGCTTGCACTACGGAAGACTTCCCACTACCCGAAGCACCGATGACAGCGAGAAATGAGTTATCCCGCAGATGATGAATTAACTGCTGGGTGACAGTTTCTCTCCCATAAAAATAGGCTGCGTCTGCTTCCGCAAAAGCATTTAAACCCATGTAAGGACACACCCCTAAATCCAACCCGCTTGTCTGTTGGCTTTTGTGTGTGTTGTTAGTCAAAATTTCGATAATTCCCTGTGTCCCTGATAGCCAAACATAGAGAGGGGTTTTACTATCCGCTAAAGATAATTGTAATTGAGCGATCGCCCCAGCCGCAGACAAACCATTTCCTTGAGCAGATATCATCAAGGTATCGAGGAATTTTTGGGCAAAGTTTTCTGGTGCTTCTGGAGGTGAGGCGCAAGCAATTAAACATTGTCCGTGATGAGATTCAATTTGTAAATCTTCTATCCAATCCCCTAACGATGCAGTCCCTAACGGACAATCCAAGATAATTACCTGTTGGCTAGTGCATTGGCGTAACTGTTGTTTTAACCAGGAACGTTTGATGCAGATATCTTCTCCCAGTCGTAGCCATTCCCCAGCTTCGCTTTCCTCAATGCGTCCCCGCAGATATAACAGAGTTAATTCTGCTTGGGGTTGTTGCCAATGACGAGCGATCGCTGCTTTAATATCCTCAGCCGATGTTTTAGTAGCTGGCAAATACTCAACCGCAAAATCTCCAGTACTACCCAGAAGTTTACTAATATCTAATGTAATTTTACTATTTGATAACCCCTCCACCACCATCCCCAAACCATGATGCACCCCAGAGGCAATTTTCTTTAATCTTTTCCCTAAAATTAATTCCCCCACTCCTTCCACAATTCTTTTAGGAGTTTGCAGGGGATATTCGTTATAAAGTTGCGTATCACCTTTACCCCGTTTCTGCTGATTAATTAGCCGTAATTGTTGATTAGTTTTATCAATATATTGCAAGGTTTGGTGATATACATAACGATATAAACCATCCAAATAAATCAAGCCTTGACTATCTACCGCCTCACCTTGCAAACCCCGCATCAAATAATATGTAAATACCCCATGCCCCAATTCGGGAAATTCCCAAGATTGCTGATTATTATCACAAGAAAGTAAAGCATAAAACCCCTTACTCTTAGCGGCACTTTGTTGTAGTAGCTCCACTAGTTGCAGTGTTACTCCCCTAAGAGACATCCCCCCACTATGACAAGCATCTAACCACACTAGCTGATTCTGTACCCCACTGTTACCCAAAAGTTGCAATATTTCTTGTAAAGCTAAACCTGTATTTTGCAAGTTTGATTTTTGCGTATCTGCTAAACACAAAAATACTTCTTGTGTCTTGGGATCTACCACCCCATGACCAGAAAAATAAAATAAAATCGTATCAATAGGGGATACAGTAGACGTTATATCTTGTAGTCTATGACGGACATTTGCTAAAGATGGTGATTGTGGTGCAAAATCGTGGTAAATGTTGACAATCTTTTGGGTAAATTGGGAGGCCGCCTCAGTTAAAGCCTCAGATAAACCCTGACAATCTATTGCTGAGTAATTCAGGTTGGGTAGGTGTTCGTCCTGGTATTGATTTACTCCCACCAGAATTAACCACAACTTAGGGATGTTGGTTTGTTTGGTATGAGTTGTACGGCTGGTTGAAAGACCAATTGGTGGCATTTTTTACACAACAGTAGCTAAAGATGAGTAAGGGTGTGAGGGTGTGAGGGTTTTAAACTTAAACATTTATACCCCTATACTTTTATATCCCCATATCCCTATACCCTTGATTTTCCGTTTTCATTGACTAAATATGTTTGACATCCTTTTTTTATGTAGTGTTATGCAAATGTTGTTCCTAAATGCAATGCGATCGCCATTCAATTAATCAATATTCAACATTTATAAATAGAAATCAACAATCCTAAAATCTATCCCTTATGGCTTATTCCTTAAGAAATAGACTTTAGATATAGTCAAGAATACTACGGTAAACCCTCTAATTTATTCTCTGCTGAAAGTGATATAAAAATGTCAAAACGTAACGTTATGTAGCGCGTTGTTTTTTTTTGAAAAAAATAACTTATATTACTAGATAGTCAAGCAATTATCATAGTTAAGACTCTTCATTAAAGAAGGGAACAAAAGACCCCTGCAACTAGGTATTAACAGTTTCAGATGCGGTCTAAACACCCTTTTGTCTTATTTGCTGCTGTTCCCTGTTGACTTTTGGCTGTTCCCTGTTCCCTCTCTAAATAGTCGTTAATTTAATGTAATTGCTTGGTATTAACCACTGCATTAAAGACTTTTTGATCATGTTTACAACTAATAAATTAAGCAAAACCTTTGCTTGTGCATCGGTAACACTTGGTGTTGCGATTGGTGCAAGTATGGCTGCTTCTCCCGCTCAGGCTGGAACTCTTAACTGGAATGATGGAACTAGCAACTTTTTTGAACAGGTAAGTCCTGCTATTGGGGATACTTTTTCCGTCACTTTCTCTCCTGCATCACTTGGAGGATTTGCGTCTATTTTTCAAGCCAATGGTGAGTTTGCATCAGCTTTCTCCGCAATTCCTCCCAACCCTCCTGTATTTCGCTCAATCCTGCCACCAGACTCTGCTGTGGGAAACTTTTTGTATACGGGTACTAGTGATGCGAAGTTTATCTACAAACTTACGAATGATTTAGTGTTTCAGTTCGATGCCGACAATGATAACGTTTTTAATCCGCTTCAAGATGTGAGCGTGAAATATGCAAAAGACTCTAAATTTCTAGGTACTTTTGCTGGTGGAGGTGTGGCATTTGAGTTAGACTCCAAGACTGCGGCTTCAGTGATTACCATTCAGGGAGTCAATTACGATCCATCTCGACTTCAACTAGGTTTTCAGGATCTTCCAGGAGGACAAGGAGGGGGATATAGCGGTGTAGCTCAAGTTTCTACTCCCGAATCTGGTTCTATTTTGGGGTTTATCGCCCTTGCTGGCTTAGGACTTGTATCTAAGGTCAGAAAAGAAAAAACACAGTCACTGGCGTGTGCAAGACACCAGTAACTGTTTCGTTAACTAAGTATGACTAAAAGTTAGAGCTATTAAGCATCTAGCTTTTAGTTAACTATATACCTAAGTCATAATAGCACTTTCAAGAGTTGGCAAGGACATAATTATGTACCCCTAGCTCTTGATCTTTTTCAATAATCTTTGCAAAGCAGATATGGCTATAGGGGCGTACAACGGTACGTCCCTACTAAGACTAGCTGTTCTTGCTTTAATTTGCACATATTTTTGTGTTGACAGTTGACGGTTAACTGTCAACTTCTCATTAGAATAAGTTTGTGTGGCAAATCATTCCAAGACAGTGAATCTTGGACAATTTCTTGACGAAAATCTAACCAACCTTGCTCATTGCATAAAGCCAACAAATCATTAATTATTGTGTACCAAAGCAGAGGTGTATCAGCACGTCCTTGAGCAATAAACTGAGCAGCTTGTGTGAGAAAAGTGGTGATATCTTGCTCCACAAATGCTTGTTTGATGGAAAACCAAGCATAGGAACGTGGGTAGCGAGATTTTTCAGTGTGAACTGGTAACTGTAAATAATCTGCCGCAATTGTTAACAAATTAGCTACTTGCTTGCGGTCTTGACCTGCCAAAATTAAAGCAACTTCACCAGTAATTTGGGCAAACATAACAGAGACAAACTCAGGAGGTTGGCGTGCTATGCGTTCAAAACCCCAAGGATGGGGAGTAGGTAAAGTCTGCAATTGTCCATCAAGATAGGCAAGAAGTTGAGCAGCAAGTGCGATCGCTCCTGTAAAATTTAATCGTCGTGCTTCTGTCCGCACTAGATTGTGTAACAGTTGGATACGCTGCATCAGGAGAATATCATAACCATATTCTTCCTCTAAAATTGCACTTAATCTTAAAGCCTCCTCAGTGCGACTGTAAACTTGGTCAAAATTCTGATGACAATAATCGAGATAAGCTGCTGATTGTTCTAAAAATGACTGATGTAGTAGCTTAGATTCCCGTGACAGTGTAGCCATTTGCAAAGGTTTACGGGCTTCCTCAAATAACTGCGCGGCTGTTGTCAGTTGGCGGTGGCGAGCAGCTACCATCCCTTGACTACGAGCATTACTATAGCGACGCAGTAATAATTGCTCTTGTAAGGGTAAACGTTGCGCCATCAAAGCTTCTAGTTTTTCGCTAAATAAATCACCACTACCTGCGGGTATATTCATAGTTGCAGTACACCCTTGGCGATAACTTTCTGTGATTTCTGCTAGGAGTTGACTAGAAGTATTAAGCATAAACTAAAGCCTCCTCGTTGGTTTCTGCTTCTTCAATCCGAGATAACGCATAGGTAAGTAATAAACGTTGCTCAATGTTATGTTTAGCACTGGGGCATGGTTCAATACCTTCTAACCAACTCTTCGGACAGGAACCACCGCAAACAGGTAGCATGGGGCAAGTAGAACAGGGATATGCACCTTGACGCACTTTATCATTGAAACTAGCTAAACGTTCCCTTTTACCGGGCATCTGTTTACCTGATAAATGATCAATGGCATATTCATTAGGTGTGCCGTATGTAGGAACATAAGACACCTCTGTACAATTAAAAATATTGCCATAGGCATCAACTAATTCCGAATGGGGCATTACAGCCATACAAACTAGAGGTCTGCGCTCTGGTAGTAGCCCAACCTTGAAACCTAACTCAATCATTTCCCCAAGCCAAGTTATTTCCCAATCAGCAAATTCTTCTTTCGATAAGGAACGAGTATGAGCATCATTTCCCCAAGAATGAATCGGTGCAACATAGAAATTAATCTTATCTTGTATCTCTGCCTCAGCTAATTTTTGTAGTAACAAAGAGACAGATTCATAATTTTGATAATCAACATTACAACGAATATTAATTTGTACATCCAAATCTTGCCGATGAGCTAAGGCAACCGTATTAGCAAAAATTTTCTCAAATGTAGGTAAGCCATTTTTCTGCATCCGCCGAACATCATGATATTCACCAGTGCCATCAAGAGTAATTTCAACAGAATTTACGCCTAATTCTTGAACAATTTCCGTTGCTACTTGATGTGTTAAAGCTAAACCATTGGTGACAACTTTTGCATGATAACTACAACCAAAACTGGCCGCAAGAGCCTGTAGTTTTGGCGTAAGAGTTCTCATCACTGGCAGACCTACCAAAGGTTCTGCACCAAACCAACCAATTGAGAGACTACGAAAGTTCTTGCTGGCGAGTTTTTTAGCAGTTCGTTCTATAAATTTTTGTTGCTCATCTTCGGTCATCATTTTGCTAGTATGTTCCTGACCACAGTAATGACAACCCAGTTGACAAAAAGCAGTTGGTTGAACAACTAAATGTAGATCATCGTTATCAATTGCTAAGGCATTATTGTAATCTAAAATAGTTTGTAATTCGTTTTCATCATCAGGTACAATTAGTTCAACATCAACTAGATCAAACAATATATATTGAGGTAATTGAGCAAAATCACCACTAGCTAAAATGTGCCAACTATGCTCATCAATAATTCTGACATTTGATGTTCGACTAGAAAAGATAACGCGCTTTGTTCGTTCTTCAATTTCATCGAAAAATGGTTGTGTTACTACATGATAATGTGAAAGCTTCATATTTATAACGTCCCTACAAAATAGACAGGAAATACTTGTGAAGTAAGTTGCTAGTTATCAATTGAAGGATTGGTAATAGATAATAATTCCGACTCAATTACGAGTTACCAATTACCAAATCCAGAAACCATATCTACATAACTAGCAACTCGATAAATTACTTACGGATTTGATCCTTAAAAGTAGCTGGACTAATAACTCTGCGTCCGTTATCAGGTAGGCGTTCAGAGCAACCTGCGTTAACACAACCTGCATTATGTGCGTTTGCTCCACCCGGTTTTATAGTCCCTGGAAGTTTCTGTACAGAAGGAGTTATATTATCAACTGCCCCTGGACGCACTTTGATAGAATCAGTACTTAAATTAGCGCGGTTCAGGAAATTATCAACAGCACCAGGTTGGGGAGTTTGAGCATTAACTGCTGGGTTTAAAGCTGCAATGCTTGTCATTGCAATCATGCTGAAAATGAACTTGATTTTGCTGGATTTTTGAGTAGACATGACAGATATCCCTATAGAAAGAAGTGAATAAACAGATTTTGAATTGTGTGATAACTACTGAAAAACTGAGATTTTTGTTTTCAGGTTTCACCCTTCACTTACTCATAGGTTGGGGTTTATTTTTTTATGCAGTTTTCTCAAAAAAAATTTTTGCTGTGGTGAACTTATTGCTTAAAATCCTTACCCATAAAGGAATTTAGTGATTGATCAATCACCTATGACCCATGCTTGAAGTTACTTTGATGAAACTCAAACGTTTAGACAGTCTGAGTATTAAGCTGTTACGAATTTAAATTGTATATTTCGCGCTCAGGTTGTCAAAAGTCCATAGTCCAAGCTAGCCCTTGACTCTGGACTCTGGACTATGGACAGCCCTGACGCAAAAATATTTGATTTAGGTGCGTATCACCTTACTACATAATTTAAACATTTGTAATGGATAAGTTACATTCTTGACAGCTATCGGATTTTCATATTTGATAATGATCATAAATCACGGTATACAGATCGGAATACCGATGATTATAAGGGTGAGTACTTAGATGAATAAGTCGCAATATTGGGTGCATTTATTAACTTGCCAGATACAGCGAATACATACTTGCGTTGTGAAGGCTGGGCAAACTGTGCAGCTTTCGGCTGAAAAAATTATGCAGATTACCGGGAATAGAAGCTCTAATCAAAAGTATATGAGCCTATTCTTGATAGGTACTATATTAAGTGTAGCGATCGCCTCCTGCGCTGGAAGTGGTTTTGCTAACAAAGGTGATGTAAAACTCAAACTCGTTTCCTTCTCTGTCACCAAAGCCGCACATGATCAGATAATTCCTAAGTTTGTGGAGAAATGGAAACGGGAACATAACCAAAACGTCACAGTTGAAGCGACTTACGGAGGTTCTGGCGCTCAAACGGCGGCGGTTATTGCAGGCTTGCAAGAAGCAGACATAGTACATTTGGCACTACCTTTAGATGTCATCAAACTCCAACAAGCAGGTTTAATTAAATCAGGTTGGGAAATCAAAACTCCCAGAAATGGTATTGTTAGTAAATCAGTGGCGGCGATCGTTACTCGTGAGGGTAATCCTAAAAACATTAAAACTTGGGCAGATTTAGCCAAAGATGGGGTGAAAATAATTGCAGCTAACCCAAAAACTTCTGGTATTGCTATTTGGGAATTCTTAGCTTTTTGGAGTTCCGTCAGCCTAACGGGTGGTGATGAAACAGCAGCATTAGATTATGTCACTAAGGTTTACAAGAATATTCCTGTGCTAACGAAAGATGCTCGTGAAGCTAGTGATTTATTTTTCCAGAAAGGCGAAGGAGATGTTTTAATTAATTACGAAAATGAGGTTATTTTGGCAGGTAAAAATGGTAACGAACTGCCTTATATTGTCCCTCAAGTCAATATTTCTATTGATAATCCCGTGGCTCTCGTTGATAAAAACGTTAATAAACACGGTACAAGAGAAGTTTCACAAGCATTTGTTGATTTTCTTTATTCAACAGAAGCGCAACGGGAATTTGCTAAATTGCAATATCGTCCTGTAAATCCAACTGTTACTCAAGAAGTCGTGTCACAGCAACCGCCAGTTAAAACTTTATTCACCTCACAAGATTTAGGTGGTTGGGAGCTTATCCAGAAAAAATTTTTTGAAGATGGGGCAATTTTTGACAAAATTCAAGCTGCAAAAAAAGCGTAAGCATCACTTTTTATGTAGCAAATAGTCACTTTATTTCAATTGGGAATTTATGAGATTTCATGACAAATTTAAATATAGCTTTTGCTTAACATCTTTAATACTTTCTACTAGTACTATCACTGGTTGTAACAGTGGACAAGAATTGAAAAGTCAAGTGAGTATTGATGGTGCAGCCGTAGGCTTTCCTATCTCTTTAGCTGTTGCCGAAGAATACCAGAAAGTTAAAGCTGACGCAAAAGTTAGCGTTGCTTCTAGTGGTACAGGTGGCGGTTTTAGTAAGTTTTGTAATGGTGATATTGATATTGTTGGCGCTTCTCGTACCATTAGAAATGAAGAAATTGCCAAATGTAAAAGTAAGAATATTGAGTTTGTAGAGTTACCCATAGGTTTAGATGGTGTAGCTGTAATTGCTAACCCTAAAAACAAATTTGCTCAATGTCTAACTATTAAAGAAATGAATACGATTTGGAGCGCCAAATCAGACGGTAAAATCTTGACTTGGAATCAAGTTAATCCTAAATTTCCTAAGCTACCTCTGAAGCTTTATGCTCCAGCTTCTGATACAGGAACCTTTGATTATTTAACTCAAGCTGTTACTGGTAAAGCCAAAAATGGACGCACAGACTACACTCCTAGTCATAATCAAAATCTACTAGTACAAGGTGTTTCTGGTGATGAATCAGCATTGGGCTATGTGGGAATATCTTACTATATTCAAAACCAAGAAAAGCTCAATTTAGTTGCTATAGAAAATCTCAAAGGTGAATGTAAAAAGCCAGTTCCTCTAGATAACGTACTCAAAAACACCTACACACCTTTGTCTCGTCCCCTCTTTATCTACGTCAGTAAAATATCTTTAGATAACAAACCAGTAGTTAAAGAATTTGTAGATTTTTATTTAGAAAATTCTTGGAAGTGGGTAGATGGCGCTGGTTATGTAGCACTACCTGATGAAGCCTACGTCAAAGTAAAACAAAAATTTGCTGCTGGAGAGACTGGAACGAAATTTCAAAAAGCCAAACCAGGTGAACCAATCACAAATTTCATTTAGAAAATACCCAGTTTTAGCAATTCAAACATGGTCATTTGTAATTTGATTTGTATTTATAAATTCAATATCTATGCAAAATAACACTTTTCACGATGATCCTTATTTACTATCTAGACAATCACTAGATAAAAATATATCTGAAGATATAATAGAAAGGATTGTGGGAGCAATTTTATTTGCTTGTGCTTTAGTTTCCGTGTTGACGACATTTGGTATTGTCTTAATTATCTTTCAGGAAACATTTAGTTTTTTCCAAGAAGTTTCCTTTGCCCAATTCTTTCTCGATACTAAATGGACACCTCTGTTTGCGGAGAGACATTTTGGTGTTTGGCCTTTAATTAATGGCACTTTCTTGACTACAGCTATTGCTATGTCGGTGGCGATTCCTTTGGGTTTATCTTCTGCCATTTACTTGAGTGAATATGCTCAACCCAAAGTAGCAGCAGTTTTACGCCCTGCGGTGGAACTTTTAGCGGGTGTGCCAACGGTAGTATATGGCTACTTTGCGCTATTGTTTCTCACGCCATTACTACGATATTTGATTCCTTTGGAAATATTCAACGCCTTGAGTGCAGGATTGATGATGGGAGTAATGATTACTCCTACCGTTGGTTCTATTAGTTTGGATGCTATTCGCTCAGTTCCACGTTCTTTGCGGGAAGGAGCTTATGCTTTGGGTATTACTAAATTGGAAACCATTTTTAAAGTAGTCTTACCAGCAGCACTTTCGGGAATTGTTGCCTCAATTATTTTAGGTATTTCTCGCGCCGTAGGTGAAACAATGACTGTACTCATTGCTGCTGGACTACAGCCAAAACTGACTATTAGCTTTGCAGAGTCAATAGCAACCATGACAGCTTACATGGCACAAATCTCTGGAGGAGATAGCCCGCGTGGAAGCCTTAATTTCAAGACTTTATATGCTGTGGGGGCAGTTTTGTTTGTTCTTACCCTATCCTTAAATATTGTTAGTTACTGGATTGCTAATCGTTATAAAGAAAAGTACGAGTAATTAGGTATGGCTAATAGTTATCAATCAAATGATTCCTTGGCATCTGAGACAGAATTTACTGATAATGTTGATAGAAGAGAGACTTTAGGAAAAATATTTGAATTAGTTTTTTTGTTAGGATTATTGATTGGTATATTCGTCCTAGCATTGCTACTATTTGATATTTTTGGAGACGGATTAGGTAGATTTTTAACACCTGGTTTTCTGACAGAAACCCCTTCTCGCTTTCCTGACGAAGGTGGTATCCGTCCTGCTATTATCAGCAGCATTCTTTTGGGACTTGTGGTGATTTTTGTTACTGTTCCCATTGGTGTAGGAGCAGCTTTATATCTAGAAGAGTATGCACCTAAAGTTTGGTGGACAGCGATTATTGAGATAAATATCAGTAATCTAGCGGGTGTACCTTCTATTGTCTATGGTTTGCTAGGTTTAGGGGTGTTTAATTATTTATTGGGATTCGGCCCCGCTTTAATTTCTGGAGCCTTGACTTTATCTTTACTGTCTTTACCAGTGATTATTGTCACCTCTAGAGAAGCTATTCGCGCTGTTCCTGATTCCTTAAGAAACGCTTCTTACGGATTAGGTGTTACCAAATGGCAAACTATCCGCAGTCATGTCATACCCTATGCTATTCCCGGTATCTTGACCGGGGTGATTATCTCAGTGTCTCGTGCCATCGGTGATGCAGCCTCGTTAATTGTTGTAGGTGCTGTGGGTTTTCTCACTTTCGATCCTGGTTTGTTCCAGAGATTTATGGCACTACCTATTCAAATTTACAGTTACATCACTCGTCCTGAACCGGGTTTTGCTAGTGCAGCAGCAGCAACAATTATTGCACTTTTGAGCTTGATTTTACTCTTAAATGGTGTGGCAATTTATATCCGACAGCGATTTTCCCTTCGTTAAATAATCAAGGTAATCTTCATAAAATTAGTCCAAATTTCATTCAGATTAGGAAACTTTAATTATGTCCTACAACAGTAGAAATCAACGAGATAGTGCCACAATCAATCACAAGAATCAAGCTGTATTTAATGTTGAAGGTGTCAAGGTCTATTATGGTGGATTTTTAGCACTAATTGATGTACATTTGCAAATACCAGATAAGGAAATTATTGCGTTTATTGGACCTTCTGGATGTGGTAAAAGTACATTATTACGCTGCTTTAATCGCATGAATGATTTAATCCCCGGAGCCAAGGTAGAAGGGAGATTACATTACCGCGATCGCAACATTTATGACTCCAGAATTAATTCTGTAAAATTGCGCCGTCAAGTAGGAATGGTGTTTCAAAGACCTAACCCCTTTCCTAAATCTATATATGAAAATATTGCTTTTAGCCCTCGTGCTAATGGCTATAAAGGGAATCTGGATGAATTAGTAGAAGATTCTCTCAGACGTGCTGCTATCTGGAATGAAGTCAAAGACAAACTCAAAGCCAAAGGTACGGCTTTATCTGGTGGACAACAGCAACGGCTGTGTATTGCCAGAGCGATCGCCATGAAGCCCGATGTATTATTAATGGATGAACCATGCTCTGCTCTTGACCCTATTTCTACACGTCAAGTAGAAGAACTTTGCTTAGAACTGAAGGAGCAATACACCATAATTATGGTGACTCATAATATGCAGCAGGCTTCTAGAGTAGCAGATTGGACAGCATTTTTTAATACAGAAATTGATGAATATGGTAAGCGTCGGGGTAAATTAGTAGAATTTAGTCCTACAGAACAAATGTTCAATTCTCCCAATACTAAAGAAGCACAAGAATATATCAGTGGACGCTTTGGGTAAACTTTTATTAACTGCTATGCCAAGCTTGGTAAAACTCCTGATAAGTCAGATTTTCGGCACAGTACCACAGCAACTTGTAACAATCTCGGTGTAGTTCCAACTCGTGTTCCCTAACTGTGGGGGAAAAGCAATCTTTCAGGTAGAAGATTACTTGTGGTAACTGTTCATCAATCAGGATTTCTTTTAAATTGTCTGCTGTGCGTTTGCGTAACGATTCGCGTTGGGTTGATTTGAGTAATTGTAGTAAGGTTATCAATGCAATCTTATTACCTGGGTCAAGTTGTGCTAATTTGTAGGCTCTACGTCTTTTGGTGTCTTCATCCTCACATGAAGAGATACCACGGATTAAGGCTGTGATTTTTTCAGGTACAGGGTAAAGTACCTTTTGTTGTTGTTGTTGTTTACCTTGCCATTTATGGGTAATTTCTTCACCGCGTAAAGTTGCTAGATTCTCGGTGGCTTGGCGGCGTTGAGAAACATCTGTGGCTGATTGGGCGATTTTTTCTAATGTGGTAATAGCCGTTGCGTTGTGGGAATCAAGTTTACCTAAACTATAGGCAGCCTTACGACGAGTAGATTCATTGTCAGTAGTTGCAATAATTTGCAGCAATGCAGTCATAGCCGTGGGATTTTCTGCATCGACTCTGCCTAGACTATAGGCGGCTTGCCAACGGATAGTTTCATGCCGAGCTATTTTAACAAGATTTTCCAAGGAAGCGATCGCAATCTTGTTCCCAGGGTCAAAAATCTTACCTAAACTATAGGCTGCATTCCAACTATCAAACTCATTGTCACAGGCAGTGATAAATTGTTCTAAGCAGGCGATCGCTTTTAGGCGATCGGTTTTGAGTAAAGCTATGCGCGCACCTTCTACAATTGGTGATGGGTATCTACACCATTTTTGCTTTTGTGAATCAAAGTAGCCAAAACGCCACTTAATTAACTGCTGAATCATCGCCTCAGCTTGTTGAGAATCGGTAAATTCAGTGATTCCCTGGGCTGCCAAGAAATAAGCTTGATAATTATAGAATCCCCCGCATCCGTCCTCAAATTGAATTAGTGCGTTAATCAAAGCCTCTTTTTCTACCTGTGGTACATCATCTCTACCCAGCCACAATAGTATTACCTCTCGCCATTGCGGTTCAAAAATCCGGTAACCACTTTCCCCTGAAAAATCTGTAATCGCCTGAGCGGCAAAATATTCTTGAAATGTGGGATGGTAAAAAGCATAAACTTTTTCCCCTTGAGTTTCTAAAATACCGACTTGATTCAACCAACCTAACTGGAGTGCTAGTTGGAACAGTCCATCATCGGGAGTGCCTAAAACTTGGCAGACAAAACGATGTCTGAGGCGAAACTTTGTCTGTTCTTGGGCAATTGCCAACAGTGCTAATTTTCCCAACGCCCGGTTTAACTCCTGTCGCTGAGTGGAAGTAGTAGGGAAAATGTCTTGTTTCCACTCATAGATTGCTTCCACAAACTGCTGATAAAGCATCGCCTTACTATAAGGTAATTCTCCCTGAGTGATGCCCCAAATCCGACACAACAAAGCCAAGCGTAGGGGATTTTTTACCGTATCTTTGACGCGCCGCCTTTCTGGTTGGTTTAACTCATGTCGCAGTTTTTCGCCTAACGCTGGATTGTACTGAAACCATCGACAAATAAATTGCCCTATCCGATCCTGTGTTTGATCCAGGCCGTAGCTAAAATGTAAATTGCCATAAGTGTCAAAATTTTCTAAGGCATTCTTCCCCGCATCCCAAACATTCAGCCGACAGGTAAGAATAATTGTGGCATCGCCTACCCAACTTTTCAAGAAACTAGCAATTTTTGCCAAGGCGCTGGTAGATTCTATTGCCATTTCATCCACCGCATCCAGCAGTAACCAAACTCTTCCTTGGTTGAACTGTTCACAAAATGCGTCTTCAAGTTCTGGCGAAACCCTAAGTTTACGCATAGCTGAAGGTAGCCAGTCTTGAATTAAATACTGTTCCAGAGTTTTACCTTGTAAATCTGCTAGGGAAATCCAAACTGGTAAATCTGCGGTATTATCTAACACCCAAGCAGCAATTCTCTGCAAAAAAGTAGTTTTCCCTGCGCCTGGTTCGCCGATAATGGCAATTCGCTGACTTTGCTTTTGTCCTAGTACCTGTTGAATAAATTCATTATGGTCAAAGGTTTGGGTAATATCCAATTCCTCTGGTTCATATAACCGCGAACCCTCTTGGGGAGTGACATCATCACGATGACGTAAACGCTGTTTTCGCTGCACTAAGCCCAAAGGTACGTAAACCTGATTCAATTCAAAAGTGACACCATCTACACTGGTGAGGGGATTTGTTGTCAGGCGGTTGTTGAGGTTGGCGCGACATAGTTCTTGCCAATTTGGGTGAGGTACTTGTTTGTCCGCTTTTGCTGCTGTGACTTCCTTGGATTTTTCTGGACGGCGACTTTCCCAGTGGGAATCAAATTTTTGTAAGTTGGCTGCTGTATCTTGGCGTTTGTACCAAAGATTGAGGGTAAAGTGCCAAGTTTCGGAACCACTGCGAGATGGGCGATTGTCTTCTAATATTTCTAAGAAATCTGCAAACCGTTTTAAAGCTTCTTTGATTTGTTCAGATGTTAACTCATCTGATGTTAACCCCGTTAAAGCCTGCAAAAATCTGACTTTAGTTCTGACAACTAGGCGTGTTTCACTTTGCCAGCGAGTTTGTATTTGGGGACGCAGGGCATCTAAAGCCGCTTCATCGCAGCCTAGCTCATCATTAGCATAAGCTAATAGTACCTGTAATAAATGCCGCGATCGCCTTTTCGCCTCTGGGCCATAACTCGCTCTTGCCATTATCGTAGCTGCATACTCAACAAAGTTCGGGGATTCCCCCAAGTTTAGCAACTTCCCCTAACCATCTAAACTTGATTTCACAAGCATTTCGAGTGACACGTTCACAGTTAGCTTCAGGGAAGTTCCCCAGAATATTCTGATTTTATCCGAAGCACACAACCAAACACTTGAATATATATCCATGTAGATATTATTAATTCATATGTTAAAACTCACTTATACCGAAAATAGCGTTAGTTTAGATTATCTCGACATACCTTTAGAAAATTGGGTAAATCAAAGAGTAAATTTAGCTCTCAGCACTGGCACAAATATCTACACGGAACCAAGCACGGCGGCTTTTCTATTACCTATCGAATCATCCCCCCTAGCTGTTTTAGAAAAGTTAGCCCAAGCCAACTTGATAGATTTCTATCCTTGTGATCCCTCATACTTTGAAGTTACTCTCCAAGGTATATACATAACATCAACTGAAAACAGTGAAACAGGGGTTTTCGTTACAGATTTGATTTCATCTGTAGAATTATTACTCCAACAATTATCTCAAAGGCAGCAACTCTGCCACGCTCAGTAATTCAGTTTTGCTGTTCGCGGGACTCTGGTATGACTTCCGAACCCAGTCTGTGAAACTGTCCTAGCTAGTTGTGCCGCCTTTCCCCGAACAGCACCCATAACAATTCAAAATACCCTACGGGAAGCGCAAACGCTACAAAATTCAAAATTTTTAGCTTAAGTCTTAATGTTCGCGGGACTTTGGTATGACTTCCGTTCCAACCTTTTAAGTTGTCTAACCTAGTCGTACCGTTCTTTCCCCGAACTTGATATAAAGGACTTCCAGATAAAAAAATATCCAAATTTTAGGGTGCGTCAGTATAAATAATTTCTTGGTACAGCTAGGTTTTCTCACACTGACGCACCCTACTAACTACTACAAGCTTCCACTAATTTTCTTTAATTTTTAATTTTTAATTGGAGCGAAGCGACGTGACTAACTTCAATACCAACCGCGTCGAACAGGTAGCGCGAGAAGACTTAGTAATGTTTATTAATGCTTGTCTTGCCTGCACGGGACAAAAAGAATTTTATGATGATGCTTATGGTCAACGAGTATCAATTGACTTTCTCCATGATTATATTCTGGGCAATTACCGCTTACTTTATGCCCGGACTTTAGCCGCAGGTATCAATCATTTTAACCAAGCCCAAATCATCTTAAAATTACTGGCGACAGGAAAAGACACAATCCCCGAACATCGCCAAGAAGAAGGCGCACTGATTGCCCATGCACTCAACGCCTTACCTCCACAACGAGCTTGGGGCGTTTTACAACAGTTACGACAACGTAAAATTAATAATAGACGAAGTAGAGCGATCGCCCGCGATTATTTAAGTATGCGGCGTGATATGAGTTTTGATGCTGTTAAGTATCGCGCAAAAGTGAGAGCGATCGCTACCCACGCCCACCTGAAACTACAAAGTGAATTGGGTAATTTCCTTTTCCACAACTGGAAGCAAAAGTCTTATTCCACCCAGTTATTTGAACAGTTTCGCCAAGCACATTACAGCGCCGAAGCCATTTACAATTTGCCTTTCACCATCGCTGAAGGATTTGCAGTTAAACACAAAGTCCCCCGTGATGTTTTCTTATCTCGGATTCAACAGCAAATGACTTTAGGAGAAAAGCTGCGTTTGCAAGGTGTGGCGGAACGTAACGAAACTGATATCAATGTAGATTTTGGTCGTCTTCCCTTAACCAAGTTGGCGTTATATATTTTGTCCTTACCTTGGCAGACACGACAACAACAAAGAGATATTCTACATCAAGCCTTAGAGCGATCGGCACGTTTAGCGTTAAAAAAAGCACCCCTCAAACTAGGAAAAGTTGCAGCCGTCTTGGATTGCAGTTATTCCAGTTCCGGCTCTAGTGAAAAGCGCCGCCGTCCCTTGGGTATAGCTATGGCTGCACACTACCTATTACAAGTTGCCGCGCAAGAATATCAAGCTTTTTGGACAGTACCCGTAGAAGATTCATTACAAGTAAACGCCCGTGGACAAACTGACTTAGCTACACCACTGTTAGCAGCTTTGGCAACAGGAGCCGAGTTAATCATTATTATTTCCGATGGTTGCGAAAATGATCCACCCAATGGAGCAGCCGAAGTTTTACGCGTCTACCGGAATAAATTAGACCCCATGCGGCGAACTTCTATCATCCATTGCAACCCTGTCTTTAACTCCGACGATTTTTCCCTACGCACCCTCAGTCCACCCGTCCCTACTGTAGGGCTAAGAGACGCAGAAGATTTACCCACTATGCTCAATTTTGCTCGTTTTGCTGAAGGTTCTGCACCGTTGTCAGAACTAGAAACATATCTAGCAGAACGAGTAGAGCAATTAATTAGGGGTAATGGGTAATTGGTGATGAATTTTTTACTCAATAGTAGGGTGGGCATTGCCCACCAAAAGCAAGCTACGTTTATTTTGAATTTTGTTGGCGGAAGCCTTCTCTACGAGTGTCGCAGGCTATTACGAATTAACTTATTATGTCAAAAACTAAAAGTTTATTAACAGATATATCCCTCAAAGGATTGGAAATTGCCCCTTCCCAAATACGTGGTGCAGTGCGTATTGTGCCATTACTGCGGCGAGAAGTGCGGGGTGATTTGCGTTTGCTGCGTCGTTCTTACGATGAAGATATGGCGGTGGTTTCCCTGGAAGGTCAAATAACCGAACCGGGTATGAAATACTTCTCCTATGTCCCTCATGGCTTAGTCATGTCTTGGAGTGATGACGGTAGTCCTGTAGCTAGCTTTGGCGGACAGATGCTCAAGCCTGATGGTAAAAGTTTTAATTCCTGTTGTGCAAGTGTGCGGTTAATGCACCGCATGGCGAAGCGAGAATCAAGGAATCAATTGAGATTTTTACCTTTGCACTTAGCAATGGAAGGTTTTTTATCGCTGTTTTTCTCAGGGCCAGATATTGCTTGGAGTGAGTATTCTCAATATGCTTTGTCTCACGGACTGGGTTCACGCTACGAATCATCTTTTAGCGGACGTTACATTGCTGGGTTAGAAGATGCTTTGCGGGTATTTGAGATTCATGAAAGACAAGTGGGTGTATTGGTATTTGTCGCTGAAGCTTTAGCCTCTGCTTTTGTCGTTCCCACACCTGAAGACTACCGCGCTTTGCATACCAGTCTTTTAGAGGATTTTTATGGTGAACTAATTTACGAATACAGCTTAATGTACGATGTAACTTTTCTAATGGCTACATCTGTAGATGATGCCCAGATTAATAGTTTGACAGATTTAAGTGGAGCGATCGCCCAAATGCGATCAGATTGGGCTGCATTCCAAGGATTTATGGCGGAAGGATTGCTACAGCGCCAACTCCAATCCCAGAGAGTGTACACGGCTGGCCCATTCCAACTGCAACGGTTCATCACTAACCTGCAACCCAAAGAAGAAAACCATATCGGTGAGGCGATTATTCGAGATAACGGAGAGTTAGAATATCTCAAAACTTACCGTCTATCAGCCGCCCAAACTCGTCGAGTGTACTTACTCAGCCAACTAGCTGAATATAACTGGAATATCGATGCTACAGCCAAAGCCTTGGGACACACCCGCGATGAACTAGTTTCTCGCCTTGAAGCTTCAGGTTTTGGTTATCTACTCAATCAACAAGTACGTGACGCAGCACGGAAAAAAGCGAAAAGGTGAAGGTGGGGAGGAATAGGAATTCAAAATTCAAAATACCCTACGGGAAGTAGTAGGGTGGGCATTGCCCACCTTATCAAGGTTTTGGTGGGCATTGCCCTACAGATACTTATAGAAAATTGATTTAAAAAATATAAATAACCCTAAAATAAAGTCCGTTTTTTTTCACATAAATCAGATATTAGTTGTAATTATTCTGATTTGATTTGGTGAAAAATATGGTCAAATCTAAGTTTTTAATCTGGAATATCAGTATTTTATTGTGTTTATTAAATTTCACCGCCGCAAAAGCAGAAATCATTCCCGATACTACACTTCCTAATAACTCTACTGTTAGACCAGTGAGGAATATCCGAGTAATTGAGGGAGGTACTCAAAGAGGAGAAAATTTATTTCATAGCTTTAGGGAATTTTCTTTTTCTGCCTTAACTACTAATGTTACAGGAAATGTTGCTATTTTTAATCACAATTTGGCAGTACGAAATATTATTACTAGAATTACAGGTGGCTCACCTAGTTATATTGATGGTTTGATTACAGCTACCTCAGGTAGTAGAGCTAATTTGTTTTTGATTAATCCTCAGGGCATAATTTTTGGGGCAAATGCTAGTTTAAATATTGGCGGTTCTTTTGTGGCGACTACTGCAAATAGTATCAAGTTTGCTGATGGGATAGAATTTAACGCAACTACTAATAATAATACCTCTTTATTAACAGTAAATGTTCCTGTAGGGTTGCAATTTGGTGATAATCCGGGAAATATTGAACAGCCAATGGTTGCTAATTTACCTTTGGAATTGCAAGTAAGAGATGGCAGAACTTTAGGATTAATCGGTGGGAATTTATTATTAGAAAGTAGTCTTTTGGAAGCGCCAGGGGGCAGGGTTGAGCTAGGTAGTGTTAGTAGAAATGGCTTTGTCAGCCTCAGCCAAATTGATGATGCTTACGTTGCTGGATATTCAGGTGTACAAGATTTTGGAGATATCAATCTTGCGGCTGGAACTTTAGTTAATAGTGGTAGTGTACCCATGCAAGATAGTGGTGGTGCAATTCAAATTCAAGGAAGAAATGTCACTATTGATGATTCACTAGTTTTTACGGTTAACTCTGGTTCGCAAACAGGAAATAACCTCGTTGTTAATGCTTCTGAATCTTTAAAAGTAGGTGGCACTTCTAATATCTTGACTATTGCTCAGGCTGAAGGTAAGGCGGGAGATATTTGGATTACAGCTAAAGATTCAGTAGAATTAAGGGAAGAATCCTTCATTGGTTCACAAGTCTGTTCTTTAGGTGGAAATTGTGCCAATGTGACAGGTAATGGTGGCAATTTGACCATTGAAACCGGGCGACTTTTGCTAACAGATGGTGCGGGAATAGAAGCTTCTACGTTTGGTGCAGGAAACACGGGAAATATTTTAGTTAGAGCTACAGATTCTATAGATTTAAGGGGAGAAAGTCCCGATGGTGATATTCCCAGTGGAATTTTCGCGCAAGTTTCCCCCGATGCTCCCGGAAATGCCGGTAATACTGGCACAATTACCCTACAAACTAGACGGTTGAATATTCAAGGTGGCGCACAAATATCTAATGTTTCTAGGTATGGAAGTCAGGGGGGTGATGTCTTGATTAATGCCTCAGCAGGTATTCAAGTGAGTGGTGCTTCCCAATTTACTACAGCCTCATCTTTAGATATTTTTCGTAGTGGGATTTTTGCTGCAACTCAAGCAGGAACTACCACCAATGACAGCACATTAAATATCAATACTGGATTACTGACTGTAGAAAACGGAGCCAGGCTAACAGCAAATAACTTAAATATTGTAGGCGATCGCCTAATTGTCCAAAATGGGGCAGAAGTTACCGTGGCTGGAGAGTCGGGGAATTTATCTATCAAGGCGCGATCGCTTAAACTAGATAACCAAAGTCAATTAATTGCTCAAACTACCTCCGGTAATGGTGGCAATATCACTCTCAATCTCAGCGCTATATTGCGACTACGCCTGAATAGTCAAATTTCTACATTTGCTGATGGTAATGGTGGCAACATCGAAATTAATAGTCCTTTCATTGTGGCAACTCCCAATGAAAATAACGACATCGTTGCCAATGTGTTTGGGGGTGCAGGGGGTCGGGTGACAATCAGTACTCAGAAATTTCTTGGTTTAGTTGTGCGTAATCGAGGCGAACTTGAGCAAATTTTAGGGACTACTGACCCAAATCAGCTTGACTCAGGATTTCTACTAACCAATGACATTGTTACTTTCTCACAGACCAGCCCATCTTTAATAAGTACGGCCACAATTAACAGGCCGGATGTAGACTCGCGTCAGAGATTTGCTGCGTTCCCCACAAATCCCATCAATACATCCAGGCTAACCCAGGTTTGTAGTTCAGATAGTAGGAAAAAACCACGACTGAAAGACAGTTTTCAAGGAGAACGGGAAACCAAAAATTCCCCCAGTCCTCACCATTTGTTAACAATCAGTAATTTTACCCCCATTGATGTTGTGGATAACCCTGATTCCCCTAAAATTGTGGAAGCACAGGGATGGGTGATCGATACTGATGGCAATATTACCTTAGTTGCTCCAGTTCCTACTGTTAATCATCACTATCCCTGGTTTTCGTCCACCATCTGCCATATTCATGAATAAAACTACTAGGGTCTACTATCCTGATTTTGTTACAGGTAGAATACGGAAGATAAAAGGTAAGCTGTTCAAGTTCTTACGTTTGGCTTTGTGTTTTCTGTTGGCGTTGATCTGCACGGTGAATTCGCCAGTGCTGGCAAGAGTAGTCACCTCAACTGATACCGCACAAGTCACTTCTACCATCTCCCTAGTAGAACAGGGTAAAGCCCTATACGATACAGGCAGGTTTGCCGAAGCAGCGCAAATATTACAGCAGGTGGCGCAGGAATATCAGCAAAAGGGTGAAAATCTCAAATTAGCAGCGACTCTCAGTAACTTATCTTTAGCCTATCAGCAAATAGGTGAGTGGCAACAAGCACAGCAGGCGATTACAGACAGCTTAAATTTACTTGAGGGAAAAGAGCAGAACCCCCAAGTATTAGCCCAATCATTAGATATTCAAGGCCGTCTGCAACTGGCGATGGGTAAACCAGAGGCAGCTTTAAGCACTTGGCAGCGCACAGCCAAGATATATCAACAAACTAAAAATTTTCATGGCGAAGTGCGATCGCAAATCAATCAAGCCCAGGCATGGCGGACACAAGGCTTTTATCGTCGGGCGGTGAAAGTTTTACTAGAAGTTAGGCAAAAATTACAATCACAGCCAGACTCCCTAGAAAAAGCAGTGGGATTGCGATCGCTTGGTGATGCTCTGATGGTAGCAGGGAATTTAATGGACTCCCGCACTACCTTAGAACAGAGTCTAGAAGTTGCCAAGCGCTTGGCAATACCTGGGGAAATTGCAGCTAGTTACTTTAGTTTAGGAAACAATACCCGCGCTAAACTGCAAATATCAGAAGCGATCAACTACTATCAACAAACAGTAGCCACATCCCCCTCACCTTTAACGAAAATTCAAGCCCAAATCAACCACCTCAGCTTGCTGCTGGAGAACGAAAAATTTACGGAAGTTGCCACTCTGATTCCAGCAATACAAGCCCAAATCAACCAATTACCCCCTAGTCATGCGGCTATCTACGCCGAGATTAACTTTGCTCAAAGTCTCATGAAACTGACGAGTTCCGACAACCAAGGGCGGAATAAAAATGTTCCATCAGCACCAAGCACTCAGGATGTAGCCAAATTATTAGCAACCACTATCCAACAAGCCCGCAGTTTGGATGATAAACGGGCAGAAGCCTATGCAATGTTGAGTTTGGGGAATTTGTATGAACAAAACCAGCAATTGCCAGAAGCCAAAAGTCTGACCCAACAAGCCTTAATCTTAGCCCAGGCTAGTAACGCGTCAGACATTATCTATCGCTTGCAGTGGCAGTTGGGGCGGTTGCTATGGGCGCAAAAAGATATGTCTGGTGCGATCGCCGCTTATGATACAGCAGTAGAAAGCCTAAAATCCCTACGCAGTGACTTAGTAGCTGTCAATCAAGATGTGCAGTTTAACTTCCGTGACAGTGTAGAACCCATCTATCGGCAATCGGTGGAGTTATTGTTGTCATCCCAGCCAGAAAAAGTTAATGACAAAATTCTCGATAAAGCCCGTCAACGGATTGAAGCATTGCAATTGGCAGAATTAGATAACTTCTTTCGGGAAGCTTGCTTGCAAGGCGAAACAGTGTTACTCGATCAAGTGGTAGACCAAGATAACCCCACAGCGGCGATTCTCTACCCGATTATTTTGCCAAAACAGATTCAGGTAATCGTTAAGATTCCCCACAAACCTTTGCAACTTTACAGCACTAATGTTGAACAAAGAGAAGTTGACGAAGTTCTGAGCGAACTACGCAAAAACCTTGTTCGTCCCACAGCTAACAAAAACGTCAAAACTCAGTCGCAACAGGTTTATAACTGGCTCATCAAACCTATTGAATCAGAATTAGCAGCTAGTGGGGTAAAAACTCTCGTGTTTGTTCCCGATGGTTTATTACGCAATTTACCACTAGGCGCACTTTATGATGGACAGCAATACTTAATAGAAAAATATGCGATCGCCTTGAGTGTAGGTTTGCAACTCCTCGACCCCAAACCCCTACAACGAGGAGACCTGAGAGCATTAACGGCTGGACTCACTCAACCCCCACCAAACTACCCCAACTTTGCCCCATTACCTGCAATCAAGTCGGAAGTAGACTTAATTGCTAGCGCAGGAGTTTCCATTACGAGTTTATTCGACCAGCAATTTACCCGCGAAGCACTAGAAAAAGAAGTCAACACAGAACCATTTAACGTAGTTCATTTAGCCACACATGGCCAATTTAGTTCCCGTGCTGAAAACACCTTTATTTTGGCAGCAGATGGGCCAATTAACGTTACCCAGTTCGATACCTTGCTTCGCAGTCGAGAACAAATTCGTCCGAGTGCAGTAGAACTATTAGTTTTAAGCGCTTGTCAAACCGCAGCCGGAGATAGTCGCGCTGCTCTTGGTTTAGCAGGAGCCGCAGTCCGCGCCGGCGCACGCAGCACGGTAGCATCTCTGTGGCAAATTGATGATGAATCAACAGCTTTATTGGTTGGTGAATTCTATCGAGAACTCAAAAACAACAACATCACTAAAGCCGAAGCCCTCCGCCGCGCCCAACTAAAATTATTACAACATCCCAACTACAGCGCCCCAAGTTACTGGTCTGCCTACGTGTTAATTGGTAATTGGTTGTAATATTTAGCAAATAGAGATCAGGTTAACTATCAGGGCTGATTTAGGGAACATTAATACTAATAACATCAGAAGTTCTTGTGGTAGCAGAAAAGCTTCTGATGATTTAATTTGCTCGGAGATTAATCACTATGTTTCCTGAATTTCAGCATCAAGAATTGCAGTCTTGTTGCCAGCAGGGCGATCGCCTAATGGTAGATTTACAAAAGACACAACAGGAACTTAAAGAAACCCAGGGTAAATTATCGCTAAAAAAATCTCTCAAAGAAATAGCAGATATCAAATTTGCCTTAGACCAATCGTCTATTGTTGCTGTAACAAATCATCAAGGAATTATTGAATATGTAAATGATAAGTTTTGTCAAATATCTCAATATCAGCCAGAAGAGTTAATTGGCAAAACTCATAGAATTATCAATTCTGGGTATCACTCCCCAGAATTTTTCCAACAAATGTGGTTAACTATCAGCCAAGGAAGAGTTTGGAAAGGCGAAGTTAAAAACTTGGCGAAAGATGGCACATATTATTGGGTAGATACAACTATTGTCCCCTTGTTAGATGAGCAGGGCAAACCTCAGCAATATGTGGCTATTCGCAATGATATTACTGCTCGCAAACAAGCAGAAATAACTTTAAAACAATCCCTTAAAGAAATAGCAGATATCAAATTTGCCCTAGACCAGTCGTCTATTGTTGCTGTAACAAATCATCAAGGAATTATTGAATATGTAAATGATAAGTTTTGCCAAATATCTCAATATCAGCCAGAAGAACTAATTGGGAAAACTCATAGAATCATCAATTCTGGATATCACTCCCCAGAATTTTTCCAACAAATGTGGTTAACTATCAGCCAAGGAAGAGTGTGGAAAGGTGAAGTTAAAAATCTGGCGAAAGATGGCACACATTATTGGGTAGATACAACTATTGTCCCCTTGTTAGATGAGCAAGGCAAACCTCAACAATATGTGGCTATTCGCAATGATATTACTGCTCGCAAACAAGCAGAAGCCGAACTCAGCAAGCAAGCGAAGGAACTTGAACAAGCGTTAAAACAACTACAACTTACCCAACTGCAACTTATTCAAAGTGAAAAAATGTCTTCTCTAGGTCAATTAGTAGCAGGTGTGGCTCACGAAATAAATAATCCAGTGAACTTTATTTCCGCTAATCTCAAACACGCTTGCCAATATACTCAAAACCTATTGAAAATGATTCATCTTTATCAAAATTACTACCCAGAACCAGCCTTAGAGATTGCAGAAGAAGCTGAACATCTCGACCTAGAATTTTTACTCGCAGACTTGCCAAAACTTTACTCTTCGATGACACTGGGAGCAGCCCGCATCAGCAAGATTGTTACTTCTCTACGTACATTTTCGCGTCTTGATGAATCTGATTTAAAAGCTGGTGATATACATGAAGGTATTGATAGTACATTAATGATTTTAGAACACCGTCTGAAATCCCAGCAAAATCGACCTGATATTTTAGTTATAAGAGAATATGGTAATTTGCCTTTAGTTGAATGCTATGCTGCCCAACTCAACCAAGCATTAATGAATATTTTAATCAATGCTATTGATGCTTTAGAAGAAAAATATGAACAAGAAAACTATCAGCAGGTGACACCTACTATCCATATCTGTACAGAGATATCAAGTTATAAACAAATAACTATCCGCATAAAAGATAATGGTGTAGGTATGTCAGATGAAGTAAGACAAAAAATATTTGACCCTTTCTATACGAGTAAACCTGTAGGTAAAGGAACTGGTATGGGTTTGTCTATCAGTTACCAAATTATTACTAATAGACATGGTGGGTCTTTAGAATGTATTTCTTCTCTGGGAAAAGGCGCAGAATTTATAATTGCAATTCCCATTCACCTGATGAAAAATACATAGAAGTGTCATCTTCAGAGATAATTGGTATTACATTATTTAACTCTCAAAAATCGGTGTGTTGCTGAGAACAGTCCAAGTGCGATCGCCTACAATACCATCAACTTTTAAGTTATTTCGTAGTTGAAAAGATTTAATACCTGCTTCTGTAACGAAGCTAAAATCTCCGTCAATCAATCCTGTATAGTATCCAGCATTCTGGAGTCTTTGTTGCAAGGCTTTAACCAGTTCACCTTGACTACCATATTTCAAAATAGGTAAATCAATTGCTCGTCCTTCATATAAAGCTTGCCAAGTTTTATAGCCAACAATTCCATCTTCTGGGATAAAAACCCGATGCTGAAATAAAATTATGCCCCCAACTGTTTCTGAATCTAAAACCCCATCAATAGGCCCAGAATAACAATAATAATTCCTTAACAGCCTTTGTAATTCTTTGACTACCTCTCCTGTATCACCTTGTTTGAGTGTTGGTTGATTCTCAGGCGCTTTACTGTTAGTTATATCAGTCATAGTTGTCATGCTTAGTACTCCATATTGAGCGATTTGTATACTAAAAAGTTAAATTTATAAGCTCAATTAAAAGTTCACTCAATCTGAGTGATTTTTAACTACCCCAGTAGTTAACCCAGTAGTAGGATGGCAAAATATAGTAATCCGTTCTGGTTTCTGAATTGACCCACTTGGGATAAGAATAGAGCAAAATGATTTTTGATGGGTAAGGAGCTTATTTAAAAATCAAACATTAGTCCTACATTTGACCAGGAGAATCATAATTTAGCTGTAATTGTTTTAACAGGTAAAGGCTACAAAGAAAAGATGATAAATGAAAAAATTTTGCGTATAATTCGATGCAAGTATTGATCTGGCAGAGAATATGGATATGTAGAGTAGTAACGCAAATAATTACATAAAAGCTGATTAAGATGAACCTGCAATTTATCATTGCTGGATGATGCGGTTCTAGAAGCGATACCCCGCAAGATTTTTAGGCATTCTAGAAGTGTGACCCTCAGTAAATTTAACTCAACATACTTCACTACAAGGCTTACTAGTACAAGTCACTTACCGGGTCGTTAGAATGTCAATAAGAATGAAAACTTGATACAGTCGGCATTAAAGAAATTGAAATTAATTTGCAGTTTGCATGGTTATTAAATAATTGAGCCGATATCTTATCAGATTGTTGCCAATAAATAATTGGGGAAATTGGCTGAACCAAGGCAACAGTAGTTGACTGTTGACTATGGACTAATGACTATGGACTAATAACTAATAACTAATAATATGACTAATAATATGACTACTCTCCAAGTTGCTTCTTCCCTGAATGACATCGCTCAACAAACTCGCCAAGCCGCAAGTTTACTGGCGATGCTGTCTACCGAGGCAAAAAATCAAGCGATCGCTGCTGTCGCGCAAGCTTTAGAATCTGCAAAGGAGGAAATCTTACAGGCAAATATTGCGGATTGTGAAGCGGCTACGGCTGAAGGTATAGCCAAACCACTATACAAGCGGTTGCAGTTGGATGAACATAAATTAAGAGATGCGATCGCTGGGGTGCGAGATGTTGGTAAACTAGCAGATCCTATCGGACAAGTACAAATTCAGCGTGAACTGGATACCGGTTTAGTTCTCAAGCGCATAACTTGTCCATTGGGAGTGTTGGGGATTATTTTTGAAGCCCGTCCAGAAGCAGCCATTCAAATTATCTCCTTAGCTATCAAGTCGGGTAATGGCGTAATTCTCAAATGTGGGAAGGAAGCTGTACGTTCTTGCGAAGCCATAGTCAAAGCTGTGAAACAAGGGTTATCAACAACAGATGTCAATCCTGATGTAGTACAGTTACTCACCACTAGAGAAGAAACCTTAGAACTTTTACGCCTAGATAAATATGTAGATTTAATTATTCCCAGAGGTTCTAACTCTTTTGTGCGGTTTGTTCAAGAAAATACTCGCATTCCCGTACTTGGTCACGCCGATGGCATTTGCCATGTATATATAGATAAGTCCGCAGATATAGAGAAAGCAATTGCTGTGAGCGTCGATGCAAAGGTGCAGTATCCGGCTGCTTGTAACGCCATTGAAACCTTACTCGTCCACCACTCAATTGCGGCGGAATTTTTACCAAAAGTAGCCCAAGCCTTAGCTGAACGTCAGGTGGAATTGAAAGGAGATGAACGGACTTTGCAGATATTACCTGAGATTGCGGCGGCCACAGCCATAGATTGGGAAACAGAATACAGCGATTTTATCTTGTCCATTAAGATTGTAGACTCATTAACAGAGGCGATCGCTCATATCAATCAATACGGTTCTCGTCATACTGATGCCATTATTACCGAAGATGTGGCAGCCGTTGAAACCTTCTTTGGCTTAGTCAATTCAGCCGGAGTTTTTCACAACTGTTCTACTCGCTTCGCTGACGGTTTCCGCTACGGCTTTGGTGCGGAAGTAGGTATTAGTACTCAACAAATGCCCCCCCGTGGCCCTGTGGGTTTAGAAGGACTGGTGACATATAAATATCAAATGACAGGTACAGGACATATTGTCGCCACTTACACAGGGGAAAATGCCAAACCTTTTACTCACCAAGATTTTTAGACACAATTATCTGTAGGATAGGTGGCGATAGCGCCACCCATCATCTTGTAAATCTGGGGTTCCGTTTTTATTACCTATTTCTCGGCTACTGTAGAGTTTTCGCTAACTTCATAAATATTCTGTCAAAAGTTGGGAACTATATAGACAATTACACTAGTAGCAGTTGAGGTAATTGTCATGGCTGAATTGTTGAAAGGTTGCGTAGCCATACTGAATCAAGCGGCAAAATGAGACTAGATTCGGTTAACATATTTTTTTTAAGTGAAAATACTGATAAGACTTTAGTTAAATTCTGTTAAATTAACAGTGCTAATTTAGCTTTTATGAATTAAAAGTTACTCAGAGGAATATCACTTTTTTGGTATTTAACTTCTGTTGATGAAACCTTCCACAAGCCGTATTTCTCTCTGTAACAGAGTTAATAAATTTACTAAATTTTACACCTAATTGGGGATTAAATTATCGTAAAACATATACTGTACGAGTAGTTTATGACAAATACTTTTCAATAAAGCTTGTATTTTATATCACCTATTTAGTTAACCAATTCATGATAGGACTTTTGGCGAAGCTTCCGCATCAACTAAGTTGACACCTATGGAATTTATCTAAAGTAAAAGCAAAATGAGTACAACTCCTATAAATAACTACAGGTTAAATCATAAACTACATCCCCTATCTCTCTTAGCTCAACTCACCAGTCGTCACGCTACAGGATGCTTACGTGTATTTACAGACACTACATCTTGGACAATTAATTTAGAAGCGGGTAAACTTACTTACGCTTCCTACTCAGATAAATTATTTGAGCGTCTTGATAATCAACTGCGGCGCTTAAGCCAAAAAATACCTACCCTGAACAGCGCTACCCGTGTACAAATGCGGTTGATGTTTGAACCCAAGAGTGAAGGTCAATCCATCTTATATGTAGATTATCAGGCGATTTGTTGGCTGGTAGATCAGAACCATATTAACCCCAAACAAGCCGCCATTTTGATAGAAGAACTAGCAAAGGAAGTAATAGAGACATTTTTAGTCATTAAAGAAGGAAGTTATGAATTTTTCCCTGATATTACTTGGGAAGAAATGCCAAAATTTTGTTATTTAGATTTGCGTGTATTAGTTGAATATTGCCAAAAACAATTGCGACAACGCCAACCTAAACCACCATCTGTAAATACGGGTGGTGGTTCACAAGTTTTGCCATCAACCAGACCCGCCTCATCTCCATCATCACCACAAAATCATCCTGAAAATAGCGAAAACTCCCAGCCAATTAATCCTCCATCTCTAGTTAGAAAAACTTTATATACCATCGCTTGTATCGATGATAGTCAGACAGTCTTAAATTCCATCAGAAGTTTTCTCGATGAGAATGTCTTTACAGTGGTGACTATTAATGACCCTGTGAAAGCTTTAATGCAAGTTCTGCGGAGTAAACCAGACTTAATTTTACTCGATGTGACAATGCCCAATTTAGACGGATATGAATTATGTTCCCTATTACGGAGACATTCAGCTTTTAAAAATACGCCTATTATTATGGTGACTGGTAGAACAGGATTTGTTGATAGAGCTAAAGCAAAAATGGTCAGATCCTCCGGCTATTTAACTAAGCCTTTTGACCAGTCAGAATTATTAAAAATGGTGTTTAAACATATTACTTAAATTGGGAGATTGAAGAGTGAGTATTACCTTAGTTGGCAAAATTTTGATTGTTGAAGACTCACCCAGTGAATTAGAACTGATGAGTCGTTATTTACAAGAGAGTGGTTATGACGTAATTAAAGCTGCTGGTGCAAAGGAAGCTATAGAGAAAGCTTTATTAGAAAAGCCTGATGTCATTGTCACTGATGTTGTCATGCCTGGAATGAGTGGATTTGAGTTATGTCGTTCCTTAAAAAAACATCCACTTACAGAAAAACTCCCAATAGTAATTTGCAGCTCTAAGAATCAAGAGATAGACCGTTTGTGGGCAATGAAACAAGGTGCAGATGCCTATATTACAAAACCGTATACCCGTGAAAATCTGCTACGTACTATTAAATCTGTAGTGCTTTAAATCAATGGATAACTCTCAAATTTTAATGGCTACTCTGTTACCTCAAAATAAATCAGGAGATGGTTATCTAAAATTTTACCTAAATCAGCAAAGTGCTGCTATTTTAGCGATGAACCATACCCAAGAAGCAGTTCTTATTTCTGCTGAATCTATTACGCCTATGCCAAATATGCCACATTGTGTCTTAGGTTTAATGAATTGGCGTAGTCGGATAATTTGGGTAATTGATTTACCAAAAATGCTCAATTTAGAATCATTAGAAAACCGGGTACATCAATATAGTGTCATTGTGATTAAAGTAGAATCAACAATATTGGGTTTAGTAGTACAAGAGATTAAAGGCATAACTAAATTTATGTCTGATGAAATTCGTTCACCTATTGGACAGGTAGCATCTAGTTTGGTTCCTTATTTACGTGGTTGTGTGACACAACAGGAAGAAAACTTTCTCGTGTTAGATGCTCAAGCAATTGTCAATTCTTCTGTACTTATTGGTAATCAAAATTATCAATAAAATATTTTCTGTTCTGATTAATTATTTCCCCTAACTGCAATTATGATTAATAAAACCGACATGGCTAAGAGTGATGATGCTCAAAATCAATCATCATTGATTTCTCCTACACAAGCTGGTAATGGTATCGGACGAATCTCCAATAAGCTGAGTCATCTTGTTAATCAGCAGAATTTAGGAGTTTATTACCAACGCTTAAGCTTAAAAACCAAAGCCGTAGTTTTAGCAATCGCACTCGGTACACTCCCCATCTTAACCGTTGGGGCGATCGCCTATAACTTACTCAATAAATCAATTATCCAACAAACGTCTCAAGCTCAACAAACAGCCGCCACTAAATTAACCGACACAGTTAACCGCTTCATGTTGGGACGTTATGCAGATATTCAATTTATTTCCCGTCTACCATTTTTAGCCAATCCCCAAGTTAGTAGTAAGACAAGCAAGGAGGAAAAACAACTAGTATTAGATAGCATTATCGAAATTTATCAAAATTACGAAAGTATAGCTGTATTTGATATTCAAGGAGACGTAATCGCCCAGTCTACGGGAGAAATTTTATATAACCAAAAAGGTCAAAGTTATTTTCAAGAAACACTCCGCAAAGAAGCACCCCTCATTCAACAATCAGAACCATCAAGTATTGATATAACCGCACCAATCAAAGATATTACCACAGATCAAATTATCGCTGTGGTCAGAGCGAAGATGCCCATCAAATCCCTAGAAGCGGTCATCAAAGACTATGCAGTTAATGGCAATACATATAATTTACTTGATACTTCAGGGATAATCTTCCTCAGCCCAGAAAAAGAACTATTAGGTAAAGAAGCCAAAGCCAATTATCCTGATTTAGCCGCACGTCTAGATGGTAAAAAAGTTGCTAGTTTCCTCACCACTCCCAAAGTTAATAAAAAACCCGTATTACTTAGTTACGTACCACCGCAAAACTTAGCAGGACTACCAGACCTGAACTGGCAAGTTCTTTTGACCACTGATGCAGATGCTTTATTACTACCACAACGACAACTATTGTGGACAATTCTTTTGGGTACAGCATTTGCAGCTTGTGCAGTAGGAGCGATCGCAGCTTGGTTAGCTAACCGTACCATACAACCCCTATCCCAGGCGACCACCACCTTAGCAAAACTCGGTCAAGGTGAGTTCCCCAGCCGTATAGAAGTAGATAGGGAAGACGAGTTAGGCGTATTGGCTACCAATATTAACCAAGTCGCCGAACATCTGCAAATTGCGGTCAAACAAAAAGGATTTGTCGTGACCAACCCTGACCAGGAATGGCAACCACAAGATGTTTTACAATTACAACTCTTGGAACTACTCAGCAATGTGGAAGGTGTCGCCAAAGGTGACTTAACAGTCCGTGCAGACGTGACGGCTGGCGAAATCGGTACAGTGGCGGACTTTTTCAACTCCATCGTCGAAAACCTCCGGGATATCGTCACCCAAGTTAAACAAGCAGCTGGTCAATTAAACACAGCTATTGGTTCCAACGAAGGCGCAATTCGTCAACTAGCAGAAGAAGCCCTCACCCAAGCCACCGAAATCAACCGCACCTTAGACGCAGTTGATAAAATGACCCATTCCATGCAGGCCGTAGCCGACAGCGCCCAACAAGCCGCAACCGTGGCTAATCATGCAGCCTTTACCGCCGCCAAGAGTGGACAAGCAATGGACTTGACCGTACAAAACATCTTGTCCTTACGCACCACTGTTGGCGAAACGGCCAAAAAAGTCAAACGTCTGGGAGAATCTTCACAACAAATTTCCCGCGTCGTCTCCATCATTAACCAAATCGCCACCCAAACCAACCTCCTCGCCATCAACGCAGGTATCGAAGCCGCCCGTGCTGGAGAAGAAGGCGAAGGTTTTGGAGTCGTCGCCGAAGAAATTGGCGAACTAGCTGCGAGAAGTGCAATTGCTACCCAAGAAATTGAGCAAATTGTCGAGAACATTCAACGGGAAACCAGCGAAGTTGTCAAGGCGATGGAAGTAGGAACTACCCAAGTGGTAGAAGGGACAAGAATTGTGGAAGAAGCCAAACAAAGCCTTGGTCAAATATTAGATGTATCCCGGCAAATCGATTCTTTAATACAATCAATTTCTACTGCTACAGTATCGCAAGTAGAAACATCACAAACTGTTAACAGACTTATGCAGGATATCGCCTCTGTCTCACAACGCAGCAGCGATTCCTCCCGCCTCGTAGCCCAATCCCTCAAACAAACTGTAGAAATTTCTCACCAGTTACAAAAAACTGTGGGTACTTTTAAAGTGAGTTAATTCATAGTCCAAAGTCCATAGTTCAAAGTCCATAGTAAAAACAAAGGTTGTTGACCATTGACTATCGACAACTGACCACTGACAACTGACAACTGACTAAAAACCATGTCAAAAGATAAAGAATTAGAAATCCAGATGCAGTTTCTGGAAGAAGCTACAGATTACATTAATACTCTAGAAGGGGTATTACTAGAAATCGACACAAGTCACCGCATTGACTTAGAAAAAATTAACGGCGCATTACGCGCTGCTCACTCAATTAAGGGCGGGGCAGCGATGATGGGATTTCGCGCTTTAAGTGATTTATCCCATCGCTTGGAAGATGCTTTCAAGGTTTTAAAAACCCGCAAAAATTCCCTAGAAATTGATACCAAATTACAAAGTTTATTACTTTCTGCTGTTGATTGGTTACGGCAAATTGTCCAGTTATTAGGAGAAGGAAATGCCGTAGAAGAAGATTGGTTAGCGACATTTTGTCACCCAGTCTTTGATGAATTGCGCGATCGCCTCGGTGACCCTACTCCAGAAGATGCTGCAACCATGCTATCACCAGAAGAGGGGCAAGATATCATTCCTCTATTATTTGAATCAGAAATCGAAGGATGTCTCCAGCGTCTAGAGTCGGTATTGGCAGATCAAAACCAACCTTGTTTACAAGAAGAAGTCGCCATCATGGCGGCGGAATTGGGCGGTTTGGGGGAAATGTTGCAGTTACCAGCTTTTACCCAATTATGTGAATCTATTAAATATCATATAGAAAATGCTAACGGTAATGTCTCAGAAATTGCCCAATTAGCTTTACAAACATGGCGGCGATCGCAAGCTTTAGTTTTAACAAATCAACGTGATAAATTACCAACAGAACTTCAGTTTGGTGAATTAGTTCACATTCCAGTATACACTCCATCTCTACCACAATTTCAGGCAGATAAATTATCGGAAACACCTATAGAATCTAATTTTATTCCTGAAGATTTGACAGTATCAAAAAATAATAATCATCATCCCCTCAATATTATTGATTTCCCCGAAATACTGACAGAATTTGCCAAAGAAAATATCACAACAGATTATACATTAATTGCCAACAAAGACCGTGAACATCAAGAAAATACAGTCCGAGTTCCTAGTAAACAATTAGAAGAAATAAATGATTTATTTGGTGAATTAATTATCCAACGTAATGGGCTGAACTCCCAAATTGAAAGATTACGCAAACTTGTACGCAACTTAAACCAGCGTGTCCATACCCTAGAACGAGAAAATCAAGAATTGCGGACAATTCACGAGCGAAAAACCACCAAAGACTTGGTAAATGCTCATCATGGGGCAGAATATCCCCAGACCCAAGACCCAGAGAGCGAATTTGATGCCCTAGAGATGGATCGCTATAATGAGTTAAACTTGCGATCGCAAACAGTAGTGGAAACTATTGTCCAAGTCCAAGAAGTCACCACAGATATTCAACTCAGCGTTGACGACACAGACCACGTCGCCCGTAAACTCAATAAAACATCAAAACAATTACAAACCAAGCTCAACCATATCCGAATGCGCCCCATGTCGGACTTAGTTGAGCGTTTCCCCAGAGCCATCCGCGATTTAAACGTAGAATATGGTAAAAATGTTCAATTGAAAATTACAGGTGGTAACACCTTAATTGAACGCAGCATTTTAGAAGCCTTAAATGAGCCGTTAATGCACTTATTAAGGAATGCCTTTGATCATGGTATCGAAGAATCTGCCACCCGTCAGGCATTAGGCAAACCAGAACAAGGCTTAATTGAAATTACAGCCACACACCGCAGTAATCGTACTATCATCACCATGCGCGATGATGGCCGGGGCATTTCTTTAGATAAAATTCGCACCCGCGCCCAAGGAATGGGGATAGATGCAGCTTTACTAGCCAACGCCACCGATGAAGAACTCCTATCACTAATTTTTGAACCAGGGTTTACCACCTCCGAACAAGTCACCGCCTTATCTGGTCGTGGTGTGGGGATGGATGTAGTGCGTAATAACCTCAAACTAGTACGGGGCGATATTACAGTTGATACAGAATTAGGCGTTGGTACAACCTTTACCTTATCAGTACCATTTACCCTTTCCATCGCCAGAGTTTTGCTCATAGAAACCAACAAAATGCTGTTAGCATTTCCTACCGATGTGGTTTCGGAAATCTTCTTATTGCAAAACGAGCAAGTATTCCCAATGGCAGGAAATGAAGTCCTTAATTGGCAAGGGACGATGCTCCCCCTAATTCGCCTCGGTCGCCACCTAGAATTTAACTGTCCCCGCTACGATAGCCCAGAACTAGAAACACCCCCAGCAATTAACGCCCATAGCGTCTTAATAGTTAAAGGCAATAATCAACCAGTTGCTATATTGGTAGACCGTTGCTGGGGTGAACAGGAAGTTGCTATCCGCCAAGTCGAGGGCAATATACCCTTACCCCAAGGCTTTAGTAATTGCACCATTTTAGGTGATGGTCGAGTTGTGGCATTAGTTAATACCAACGAACTCCTGTATAAAATTGCCACCAATCAACACCCCACCAAAAATCTTCAATCATCATCAGCTACACTAAAAACGCCCTTCCTCTTCTTTGATAGTGCCAAACTACCAGCACCCCCCACTCAAAACAAAGGCACAATTTTAATCATTGATGACTCCATTAATGTGCGTCGCTTCCTAGCATTAACTTTAGAAAAAGGAGGATATCAAGTAGAACAAGCAAAAGATGGTGAAGATGCTTGGGAAAAATTGGAGAGTGGCTTAAAAGTGAAAGCTGTAATTTGTGATATTGAAATGCCACGCCTTGATGGCTACGGCTTTTTAGACCGGATTAACTCCAACGTGGACACAAAAAATATCCCAGTAGCCATGCTCACCTCTCGTAGTAGCAATAAACATCGGCAACTAGCCATGCAGCTAGGCGCTAGAGCTTATTTTTCTAAACCTTACAATGAGCAAGAATTACTCGGTACCCTAGAAGAACTAATCTTTAATGTAGCGGTAAGTAGTTAGGGCGTTTTTGCATCAGGGGATGAAATTTGATGTGCTGAAATCAACAAGCCCACACTAATTGTCTTTAATTTTTCATTGAAGCGTAAAGCCTGCGGCATAGTTTCTCTTAACGGGTAGCGTCTCGTAGAGAAGCGACTTGACTGACGTACTCAGGTTGTCTGTTGAGACTAAGTATAAGAGGGTCAATAACGTCTTAAATACTGGAAACAGTTTAATTTTGGGGCTAGTTGCCTACATAACTGTTTGCATAAAGTTCCTAAACGGTAACATTTGCGAATCCAATCTAAAGCAGAGTATGGCACAGGCAGTCGCAGTGGGCGTAATACGGGCAGGTATAACCAGTAATAAGCCTTTTTGAGATTATGCCATTTTGAACAAGGTTCTTGATGCAGAAAATCAGAAATGTCTACGACTAATCCTCTACCTTCGTGCATTATGACATTACGACCGTGGACATCGTGAGGGTAAAGTCCACGACTTTGAGCATATTCAAGAGCTTCATCAATATCCCTGATCACCTGTTTGGGAATCGGTAAACCCAAGTGCATACAATCGTAGAGTGTTGTGCCGTAAAGACGTTTCAAGACTAAAAAGCCATCTTGGGCATACAAACACTCAGAAAATGCCGGATGAGAACCTAAACGATGATAAACTTCTACTTCCTCTTCATAGCCCGGCCGTCTTGGAGCATAAATTTTGACCACAAACTCAGGGTAATCAGGGTGATAAACTACGGCTGCGTAATTTCCTTTGCCTAGCAGTAGCCAAGGTTGTGGAACATAAGTGACCTGAATTAAGTTACGCGGATTGACACTTTCAATTTGTAAACTAGGTAGTAGTTCTTGATAAATGCTTTCTTGAAAATGCGTTGGCAGTGATTTGTTCATGTCGGCAGTACATAGCACCAAACAATAAGATACACTACCTGATTAATATGGACTATTACGGCAACATTACAGGCTTATTTTGATATTTCTCATTGTTTGTTGATTGGAGAATTTCTTTTACCGCTACCCTATTTTGAGGAGCAGATTTGCAAAAGTAAATTAATTTGGTGTTCGACACCAGATCCAACGCCACTTAACCATCTTTTGAGGCGATCGCTCTACTACTTAAAGAAATGCTGTACGAAAAATCACGACTCATTTTGGCTTGATCCGGTCTTTGGTGCTGTGGTAATTATTGGGGGAAGCGAATGGAGAAAGCAGTACCGCGATCGCACTCTAAAAGAATCTTGCCTTTGAGTTGTCTGACTAGGTTTTTGACAATTCTTAAGCCTAAAGAGTTGGCATTTTCCCAATCTAATGTTTCGGGAATGCCAATACCGTTATCTTTAACTAAGAGAGTTAATTGATTTCCTGGGACTGCTTCCAGGGAAATAGTAATATTATTGTCTTCGTTTTGTTCTGGAAATGCGTACTTCAGACAATTAGAAACTAACTCATTAATGATTAATCCGCAGGGAATAGCATTATCTAGATCCAATTTAATGCTATTTGTTTCTATATTGATCCTTATATTCTTTTGACTGACCCCGTAGCAACGAAATAAGCTATCTGTCAGATTTTTGATGTAGTCGCTAAAGTTGATTTGATTAATGTCTGCCGACTGATAAAGTTGCTCGTGAATCAAAGCCATCGACTGTACACGATTTTGAGATTCTGTAAATAGCAACAAAGTTGTTTCATCAAAGGAACGTCTAGATTGCATCCTGAGCAAACTAGAGATTATTTGCAGGTTGTTTTTTACCCGATGATGAATTTCTTTGAGTAAGGTTTCTTTTTCATCTAGCGATCGCTGTATTTGTTCTACCGCTTGTTTGCGTTCACGATGTGCGGCTTGCTGTTCGCTAATATCAGACAATCGTACTAAATTAATACCCTTACCAGCTACAGTAATTTGTTTAGCAGCTAAATTTCCCCAGAAGAAATTACCTTTGCGGGTGGCATATTCAATTTCTCGACTCCACCAAGATTTTTGATTCAGTTCCTGTGTAATTTCATCCAATTGTTCGGGAGTAAATTGGTAACGTTGTAGTGTATTACCTTGAATATTGAGTAATTCTTCTTTATTGGCAACTTCAAACAAATCAACCGCACGATCATTACAATCAAAAATCAATTGCGTATCTCTATCTACTAAAAAAAGAGCATCGGCTGATTCATTAAAAATCGCTTCTCGCAAATCACGATGGTGAATAACTTCTGACTCAATTGTTTTGCGGGTAGTGATATCTGTCAAGCTACCTATATAACCCAAGATTGTACCATTTAGGTCGGTTTCGGGTACTATCTGGATGTAGAACCAAGTGATGCTACCATCTGGACGTACATATCTGACTTCCCGCCGACAAGTTTCCGATAAACCACATTGTTTTCCGCAGAGGCCAGCACAATCTACCACCAGGTGATAGCGATCTTCTTCATGGATATTTTCTAACCATCCCTTCTTCAATGCTGCTTGTGTTGGTCTACCTGTCATTAAACTCCAACGTTCGTTGACGTAAATACAATTACTAGCAGTATCAAGCCGAAAAATAGCAACGGGAGCCGCTTCTGTCAAGGTAGCATAGCGCTTTTCACTTTCCCGTAAGGCAGCTTCTACTTGTTTGCGCTCAGTAATATCATAGTTAATCCCGACCATGCGTAGTGGTTCGCCCCACTCATTGCGTTGAACTAAAGCGGAGGCTTTGATAAAGCGGATATTGCCATTTTCAAGAACAATCCGAAATTCTGTATCAAATTCTCTGACTCCCTTTATGGCATCTTCAAAGGCCATCATTGCTTCATCTCGATCATCTGGATGGAGCCTATCTATCCAATCTTGGTACTTTGCCTTATTCTCAGACTGTTGTAAATTATATAGTTCATACATTCGGTCATCCCATTCCGCTTCCTGTATCATATCCCAGTCCCAAATACCAAGATTGGCTGAACTGACTGCCAAGGTCAATCGGTCTGAAAGGTTACGTAGTCGTTCTTCTGTTTGTTTACGCTCGGTAATGTCTAGGATAGTGCTGATTAACTGGTATGGTTGCCCATGAGTGTCTAATATGACTTCGCCTCGTGATAGTAAATAACCCAAACTGCCATCAGCACGATAAAAACGATACTCTAGTTCATAAGCTTGTCTTTGTGTAATAGCTTGATGTAAGACAACATCGCGGTAGTTGCGATCATCCGGATGAATACAATCAAGCATTTCGTCGTAACTTGGTGTCCCGGATTCAGGATGGCGGCCAAATATGCGAAAAACCTCTTGTGACCAGATTAAGTTGTGCGTTGACAAATCCAGTTCCCAACTACCCAGATGAGCAATCCGTTGTGCCGCAGCAAGAGTAGAGGTATTTTTGCGAAGTTGAGCTTCTATCTGTTTTTGTTGAGTAATATTTTTGGCAATTCCCACACCACCAATAGGCTTTCCTTCTTGATTAAACATGGGTTTAACCGAGAGAGCCACAGGGAAACGCGAACCATCTTTACGAATAAAAGTCCATTCTAATTCATCACTATCTTGCTGGGTTTTGACCATGAAATCTTGAGGGGTAATTTCTCTACCCATCTCTTGTTTCAGTTCATTCATCCGTTGTCTGAGTTCCTCTGGCTCATGAAAGCTGTTTGGTGTTAACTTACCAATCACCTCATCGGCTGTGTAACCCAACATCCTTTGAGCAGCAAGGTTAAAAGTTTGAATTATGCCGTCGGAATCGGTAGAAATGACTGCATAATCGATGCTAGAAAGAATTGCGTGTTGCAATCTGGAAATGTTTAATAACTGATTTTCTGTCTCCTTGCGTTTAGTAATATCTGTTGCCGAGCCGCTCATGCGAATGGCATTGCCTGATTCATCCCATAAAGCCTGACCTCGATCTAATATCCATATATAGGAGCCATCTTTGCGCTGTATCCGATATTCTTCTTGGAAAAAGGGTGTTTTGTGAGCTAAATGGTCGGCGATCGCCCTCATAATGCGATCATGATCATCAGGATGAATCCGGCTTAACCATGATTCTCGATTTCGGCTCAGTTCCTGACTGCTACAGCCCAACATTTCTTCCCAACGAATCGAGAAGAAAACTTCATTAGTTGTGATGTTTCTGTCCCAAATCCCATCATTGCTGCCTCTTAGCGCTAAATGCCAGCGTTCTTCGCTTTCCCTTAAAGCGGCAGTACGTTCTGCCACTCTCGCTTCAAGTTCTTGATTAAGCTTTTGTAATGCCTGTTCTGCCCGAATTTTATCGCTAATATCAACTGCTACACCACCAATCAATAATTCCCCCGTAGTCCCAGGTAAGGGGAATTTATAGACTAAAAAATCCCCCAATGTACCGTCCAATCTGGGAGCCTTCTCAATGGTTTCGAGGATTTGTTGCGTCTGTGCCACCTGGTGAATGTTATCCAAAAACTGCTGGGCTATTTCTGGGGCATAAAGCTCAAAAACTGTTTTGCCCATGACATTCTCTACTTTGTCAAATGGCAATTGAAAGGTACGGACATAGGTCTGGCTCAGATAAAGTATTCGACCGTGGTCATCGGTAATCCAGGAAGCTGAGGGGCTGTTATTCATAAACGCCTGAAACCGCCCTTCACTCTCTTGGAGCTTTGATTCCGCCTGTTTACGTTCTGTGATATCAAAATCTATACCACTCATTCGCAGAGGGTTACCGTTTCGGTCGTAGAACACTTTACCTCTACTGAGCGCCCAACGTGGCGTACCATCAAGTTTAATAAACCGAAATTCGATGTTGAAATCTTCTCTGTTATAGACAGCACAATTAATGGATTGTAAAACCCTCTGCCGATCATCTGGGTGTATCAGCGACACAACCGTTTCAAAATGACCATTGAAGCTCCCTGGAACCATACCAAATAGTTTTTCCAAATTCTCCGACCAGTGAATTCCACCTGTTTGAATATTCCATTCCCAGTTACCCATACACGCAGCGTCTAGAGCCATAGTTAATCGCTCTTCATTCTGCTGTAAGGCTGCTTCTACTTGCTTTCGTTCGCTAATATCTACACAGGAACCGATATAACCCAGAAACTCTCCTTCAGTGGTGAACCGAGGAGTGCCTGTATCCAAAATCCAACAATATTCGCCGTCAAAGCGTTTGAGCCGATATTCCATTTGAAAATTTTGGCGGGTATCAAAGGCATTGACATAAATGTCTAAGCAATCTTTTAAGTCATCGGGATGTACTCCTTTCGCCCAACCATCACCGACTTCTTGTTCTAAGGTTTTGCCAGTAAAATCTAACCAAGTTTTATTGAAGTAGTAGCAAAGTTTATCAAGTCCCGACATCCAAATCAGTACGGGAGCAGTATCAGCCATCTGGCGAAAACGTTGTTCGCTCTCGCGCAGAGTTGCTTCCACTCGTTTTCGTTCTTGTAGTTCTGTCTGTATTTGCGCATAGGCACTTGCTTGCTGAATAGCGATCGCTATCTGCACCGCCAACTGCTCCAATAAGTCCAGTTCAAATGACTGCCATTGATGGGGTGCAGCACATTGGTGAGCAATTAATAATCCCCATGATTGATTTGTCACCATAATGGGTACTATCAAAGTGGCTTTAACTTGAAACTGCTCTAGTAGTTCTAAATAACAGTTCGTTAAGCCTGCCTGATAAACATCATTGATCGCTCGTTTTTTTACTTGATGGTTATGTCCTGCACTATCTTGAAAGCACCTATCTTCAATTTGCGCTCCTTTCGTGGCTATCCAACCGGGAAGTATAGACTCTGCAACCACAATTCCACTCATATCGGGTTGAAATTGATAGATTAGTACCCGGTCTGCTTGTAAAAACTGGCGCACTTCCGCGACTGTGACACTCAAAATATCTTCTAGCTTCAGGGATTGCCTAATTCTTAAAGCGATCGCCACCATTAGTTGTTGCTGTTGCCGACTTTGTTCTAACTGTCTTGTCAGCAGCATCCGTTCTACAGCATAATGAATTGCACTTTGTAAGGTTTCCGGGGTAAGAGAATTTTTCACCAAATAATCTTGAGCGCCATTTTTCATCGCACAGACGGCGATACTTTCGTCCCCTTGTCCTGTGAGCATGATCACAGCAGATTGGCTATTATTTAGGTGTTCCCTAAGTTGTTGTAAAAACTCTAATCCATCGTAGTCGGGCAGTAAATAATCCAGCAAAATTACATCTGGTGTCTGTTGCTCACACCATGTCATTGCCTCTTGTGCTGTCTCCAATTGAAAAATCTCATAGGTATGTAATCTATCCTGCTGCAAAAAAAAACGATATATCTCCCTATCTTCGGCGCAATCATCAATCAGTAAAATGGTTAGAGGGAAACGTTGATTCATAAGCTATATACAAAAAGGCGATCGTCTTTCGTTAAAAAATTGAAATTCTCTATTTGCTGAATAAAAAGTTCTTCTTAAATCGAGCTATATCTAAAATAGATTAGTAAAAACAGAGCTAGTGAAATCCCTAGCAATATTAATAGTTACAAAAGTCTTTCTCCAGTTGTAAACTAATTCTTCAATTCTGGGTCAAAATGTAAATATTATCAACAAAACTTTAACATACATTGAAAAATCAACTAGAATCTGATGCAGTAAGCCATCACGCTTTTAAATTACATAGTCACTTGTATGTTTTGTTGACTGGTGACAGTCAATTGTCAAGCATTAGCAGTCTACAGCTAGCACGAAAAAATATGCAAATGAAAGCAAGGGCAGCTTATCTGACTTTTTGCTTCAAGAAATAAGCACCAATCAACCAGGTTTTTTCTTGATTCCTAACTACACCAGTTAATTTCCTACATCCAAGCAGATGATTATAGGTAAAGTCAGGCGCAAAAATTCTTTAAAAATGCTTCTCATTTGAAGTTTTTAGTTTAAATATTTTTGTATATTGTTTTATGGACATAGGAGATAATTCACCTAAAATATAATCATCTTTTCCTGAATTAAAACGAATTGGATTTTTTTAAAAACCATATTTTTCAAATAAATAATTAAATCCGACATATTATTTAACATAATAGAATACTAAAGATATCTCCAGTAATGACAAAAATTTTAGTAATTGAAGACCAAGAAGAAATTCGTAGCATTATTGTAGAAATGCTAACTGCGGAAAATTTCTATGTTATGGACGCAGAAAACGGACAAGTCGGGATTACATTGCTACAGACAGAAATTCCCGATTTGATTATCTGTGATATTGCTATGCCAAAAATAGATGGATACGAAGTTGTTACTTGGTCACGGGAAAATCCAGAGACTGAAGCCATTCCTTTTATATTTCTTACAGCTAAAGCTTCTCAAAATGATATTCGTCAAGGTATAGAATTAGGTGCAGATGATTATCTGGTAAAGCCATTTACAAGAGCCGAATTACTGGGAGCAATAACAGCTAGATTAGAGAAACAAGAAATAATTAATAGACAAACACAACAAAGACTCCATAAATCTTATATTTATCTGACATCGACAATTAGAAATGAGGTAAATAATCCTCTTAATTACATTACATCGATATCAGAGAAGCTCATCAATGACTATGAATTTATGAATCGGGAGGAAATCTTAAAAAAGATCAAAGAAATTTATAATTTAAGCAAAAATTTTCAGGATGGAAACCTGAACAAGCTATAAATCTAATCAACGTAGAAAATTAAATATGAATCCTATCCAAATTTTGATAGTTGAAGATGAGCAATTAGTGGCTGATGACTTGAGAGAAACTTTAGAACATTTGGGGTATGGTGTACCTGCCTTAGTAGCATCGGGAGAAGAAGCTATTTTCATGGCAGGAAATTTGCGACCTGACTTAGTGCTGATGGACATCAGACTAGAGGGTAAAATTGATGGTATAGAAGCCTCTTTTGCCATCCAGTCTCGCTTCGATTTACCAGTAGTTTACCTAACTGCTAATGCCGATCGCGCAACACTAGAGCGAGCTAAGGCTTCCCATCCTTTTGGGTATATTTTAAAACCCTTCGATGAAAGAATATTAGCTACCACAATAGAGATTGCTATTTCCCGGCACCAAACAGAAGTTGAAGTAAAAAAAGCACTAATTGCTGCTAAAAATAGTCAGCAAATCGCTGAATCCAAAAACCAGATGAAATCACAACACCTCTACATGGCAGCACATGAGTTTCGTAATCCTTTAACGACAATTAAGCTCAGTGCCGAAATGTTGAATACCTATGGCAAACAGATGTCAGAGGAAAAAAAACAAAAACATATCGATCGCATTGAATCTGCCACGGATAGCTTGACGAATCTGCTAGAAAATATACTCACACTTGGTAGAGCCGAAGCTGACAATTTTGTATTGAACCCCACTTTGATCGAGGTAGTAAGTTTCTGTGAAGAAATAGTCGAGTCTTTACGATTGACATTGAAAGAACATTATGAAATTAGTTTTGTCACAAATACTCAAAGCTTTATTGCCTGCTTAGATGAACAGCTACTATGGCATTTACTCAATAACTTACTTTCTAACGCAGTCAAATACTCCCCTAGAGGTAGTACTATTTTGCTGGGGCTGACTTGTGACGAAAGTAGTGTGTATTTTCAAATTAAAGATCAAGGCGTAGGTATTCCCCTAGAATTTCAAGCTAAACTATTTGAACCTTTTCAACGTGCTGCCAATGTTGCCACAATTCCCGGCACCGGACTAGGGCTAGCAATTGTTAAGCAATGTGTTGATTTGCATCAGGGTAAAATATCTATTGATAGTACCTTAGGTCAAGGAACAAGTTTCTTAGTTAGACTACCATTGAAGGTAAATTCAATATCAGCTTAATTTTGCTAAAAATAGCACTTTTCTATGTGATGAAGTATATCGGCAAATTTGCCATCATTTATCCACAGCAATCTAATTCTAGCCCTGCAATTACTAAAGTAAACAGGTAATAGCAAGAATAAATAAAGCTATCTTCAGGGTACTAAGCATTGTACAAAAATTAAATTAGATTTCTAATCTTAATAAAAATTAACTAAAATCCGACTTCTGTTGAAATAATTAATATTACCGGAATTTATAAAAAAGTTAATTATATATTTTATTTAGAGATTTTCCTTCCCTAGCTAAGTTAGGATATTCTCTTTTAGAGGTATAGCTTATATTTAAATAATAATTCCGGCTAATTACTGACTAAGAGCTTTTATTTTTGACAAAGATTGATATTATAAAGGGTTAACTTGCCGCTAATTTAAAAACTAAATATAATTGATAGTAATTCATGATGTAATTGAATTAATTTCTGATATAAGCATGGCTAAACGATCGCTCCAAGCCTCGGATGAAGGTATTAGGAAGGCCAAAAAAGCTTTTAATCATAAAGGTTGGACACAAGAATATCTGGCCAGTCAAGTTGGACTAGATAGTCGCCAACCAATTTGGAAGTTTTTTTCTGGCAAACCTGTTGCCAGACATATATTCCATGAAATTTGCTTTAGCCTAGCCCTAAATCCAGAAGAGATTGTTCAAACACTAGAATTTGAACCAGATGAACACTTAGAAACCCAGCAGATACTAGAAGGTCAAGACTCTACTGTCATTGAATCTTTAGTGAATAAAATACGTGCTGCCCACTCAGAGAAAATTCAAAATCAATGTGGTACTATCCGGTTGTTAGATGTTGCACGTACAGTAGAATTAGATGAATTATTTATTGAGGTCAATGTATTAGAAGAAATTACTAGTCAAAGATGGCTAGATATTGCAGAGTTACAAAAGTCCGATGATAAAGCTTTAAACGAATTTTTATTAGAGGAAGTTACTACTAGAAAAATCACAGGATTACTAGCAATTGAGAAATTTTCTAAGCTTTTTGTCTTTGGCAATCCAGGAGCAGGAAAAACTACGTTTCTACAATCAATCGCTACACTTTGTAATCAAGGTAAATTTCAGCCTCAACGTGTTCCTATTTTTATTAGCCTGAAAGATTTTGCCGAAAATATCAACTATGATGAGAAAAACCCTTTGTTAAGCTATTTAATTGAAGAATTAAGTATTTGCAAAATCGCTCAACAGGAAGTAGAAGAGTTACTTCATGAAGGTAAAGGTTTAATTTTACTAGATGGATTGGATGAAGTTGCAGATAAACATACGGAAAAAATCAATAAAACAATTAGTATTTTTTTAGAGATTTTTTATAAAAATTCAGTAATTATCAGTTGTCGAATTGCATTCAGGCATCAAAAGTTTAAAGGGTTTGCTGAAGTACAGATTTCTAAATTTACAAAATCACAAATATCAGATTTTGCTAATAAATGGTTTACAGCTTTTGCTAAAACTAATACCCGATTCAGGAAAACATTAGCATCTAAATTTATTGATAAAATAACACTTCCCGAAAATCGATTAATCCAAAATCTAGCATACACACCTATTTTATTAAATCTCACCTGTTTAGTATTCCAATATCTAGGCGATTTTCCTACTAAGCGTTCTGAAATTTATCGGCAAGGATTAGAGCTATTACTAGTACGTTGGGATGAAGCCAAAGGAATAAAAAGAGATGAAGTTTACGCTAATTTAACCTTATCTCAGAAAATTAAGTTACTTAGTTATATCGCCGTCACTTTTTTTGAGAAGGGAGATTACTTTTTTGAAGAAAATATCATTTGTCAATTAATAGCTGACTTTTTATATCTGTTACCAAATGCACCAACTGATTTAGAGGATTTACGAGTAGATAGTAAAGCTGTGCTTAAAGCAATAGAGTTACAGCATGGATTATTAGTTGAACAAGCAAGAGGAATTTATTCCTTCTCTCATTTAACATTTCATGAATATTTTACTGCCAGATTTATTGCTAACAGCGACAATAAAAAATTAGAACAAGTTGCTGATTATTTAGTTGACAATCGATGGCGTGAAGTTATCTTACTCACAGCAGAAATTATCAAATCATTTGAGGATTTATTCCAGTTAATCAAGGAACAAATTGATAAGTTAGCAGTTGCAGATGAAACAGTAAAACTTTTTCTCACTTGGGTCATGGACAAGTCCTCAATAGTTATTTCCAATTATCATTCATCTGCTGTACGTGCTTTTTACTTTACCCTCGTCTTACCTCCCGATTATGCTTTATCACGTAACCAAACTCTAGCTACAGCTTTAGATAGTCATCTAACAGGAAAACTAGCTGATGATTTAGCTTTGGATTTAGCTTTAAGTTATATTTTTGCAGTTAGCATTTCTTTGACTCCAGAGCTTTTCTGTAAGCGTATATCTGCTCTCAAATTAGCTCTTGATATTGATTATTTATTACAGTCATATTCATCTTTAGATGAATCTCTGCAAAACCTCAAACAAGAATTACCTAGTTCACAACAAGATAAAGAGATATTAAAAGCATGGTGGCAATCTAATGGGCAATCTTGGACGACACAGTTAAAGGAATTGATCAAAATACATCGCCAAATGGATTGCGCTTGGCAATTTAGTGAGAAACAATTACATTTAATTCAAAAATACTGGGAGGCAAACAACTTATTAGTATATTGTTTTAACACCGCTAGCAATGTTACTCCCAATTTGAAGGAAGTTATTAAAGAAGCTTTGATTCTGCCTCCAGCGCAAAAATGAATCAATTCAAGATTTAACAAAATATAGAAGTTGAAGTCCCCGGCTTCTATCAAACCGCCAGTGTTGTGGCTCTTTCTGTCTTACAAAGTTCAGAGCGCCTGCTTCCGGCGCTCTGAACTTGGGGCTAAATCGTCGTTACAACACGGAAAAAGCGAATTGCCTTAGGGTTAGCCTTGCCATAGGCTATTGCGAATTGGTTTAATCTGGACGCTGTTCTGTGAGAACTTTATAAGCATAGTTGAAATCATCAGTAGTAATCTTGATTTCAGAAGGGTCTGTCAATCCTTGGGAGCGAAAACGACGAATTGCTTCTACCGCCGCTTGATTGCACAGTAAAGTTAAATCTGCACCATTCCAATTTTTAGTCATCTCTGCCCAATAGTTGAAATCCACACCTTCCAAGGGTCGTCCTTGACTATGGACTTGGAGAATCGCCAGACGACTAGCTAAATCTGGTAAATCTACCTTCATTTGTAAATCTAAGCGTCCAGCCCGTAACAAAGCCGGGTCAAGGGCATCGGGTCGATTTGTTGCCCCAATTACTAAAATAGTACTCCCTACTTCTATGCCATCCAACTCTGTGAGCAATTGTCCAACTACGCGATCGCTCACTCCCGAATCACCACTGAAACTACCCCGCGCTGGAGCTAAGGTATCAATTTCATCAATAAATACGACACAAGGCTCTGCTTGACGCGCTTTGGCAAATAACTCCCGTACTGCTTGTTCACTTGCACCCACCCAACGGCTGAGTAATTCTGGGCCATTGACACCAATAAAATTAGCTCTGGCTTGGGAAGCAACAGCTTTAGCTAATAAAGTTTTTCCTGTCCCTGGTGGCCCCCATAATAAGATGCCTTTTGGTGCTAGTGCTTTGGTTTGCAGATACAGTTCTGGATATAACAGCGCTCCTTCTACTGATTCCCGTAGGGTTTGCTTAATCGTATCCAAACCACCAATATCGTCCCAGGCGATATGGGGAACTTCGACTTCCACACTCCGCAGTACAGCTGGTTTGATTTCTTTGAGGGCTTGCAAAAAGTCAACTTGGCTAACCGTCATATTCTCTGGAACTGCACTTTCAACCGAAGGCATTTGACGGCGCAGAGCAGTATACGCCGCCTTTTGGCACAGGGCTTTTAAGTCAGATCCCACAAACCCCACCGAGCGTTCGGCGATCGCATCCAGGTCAACCGTGTCTTCCAAAGGCATGGCACGGGTGAGAATTTGCAGAATATCTCTGCGTCCTTTCACATCTGGGACACGAAACTGGACTTCCCGATCAAATCGCCCCGGACGGCGCAAAGCTGGGTCAAGATGGTCAGGACGGTTAGTGGCAGCCAGTACAATCACACCTTGACTGTGGGAAAAACCATCCATCAGGCTTAAAAGTTGGGCTACAAGACGTTTTTCTACTTCCCCTTCTACTGCACTCCGGTCTGGAGCTAGACTATCGATTTCATCAATGAAAATAATACAAGGAGCATTCTTAGCAGCCTTCTCAAAAATACCCCGCAGTCTTTGCTCGGCTTCACCATAATATTTACTGATAACTTCCGGCCCCACCAGCGCAATATAGTTAACACCAAGTTCCTCAGCTAAACCACGAGCAGTCAGAGTTTTACCAGTACCAGGAGGCCCAACTAAAAGTACACCCCGCGTAGGTTCCAATCCTAACTTTGCCAGTAAATCAGGGCGTTTTAAGGGAATAGCGATTAATTCTTTAAGTTCTTTAACAACCTCACCCAGTCCGCCAACATCTTTCAAGGAATTACCGGAAGGCGCATCTGGTGGAACAACAACATCAGAAGTGTCTCCATTCCCTGAATCAGAATTAGGAGAGGGTTGGGTGCGAATACGGCTTGTACCAATATCATTAGCCATATTATTAGGACGCGGGATATTGCCAGTCCGAGGAATACTACTCATAGAACGAGAGTTAATCTGGAAATCGGTTTTAATTTCTCCTTTCTCGGCTTTTTCCTCTAAAGTTTTGACTAATTCAATTAACTGTTCAAATCCCTTGAATAAATCACTCATAACATCACTCCAAAAATCTCAAAAATCTTACTTTTTTTATGTTTATCTTTTATTAGCAGTTAATTCTTCGACTTCAAATAAAAGACTAGCAGCACCTTTAACTCGGTCTATAGCCTCCACCGAACGGGGTAATCCAGGTAGGCGAATCATAGTTTGTTCTGGAAATAAACTATGATCAATTTCCACTTCTGGACTATAGCGATTCTGAACTATATAACGCTGATTAACCCCCATATTTTTTAAAGACTCTGTTAAGCGTATATGTTCAGATACGATAGCTACTTCTGACTGAATTACACCAATAAATTGAGTATGTTGAGAATTCTTTAACTTCTTTTGTGCTTGTACAACTTGTTGACGTAAATTTCGTAACCGTCCCATGAAGTCCACTCTACCCAAAACATCTTGATACTTCAGCCACAGTTTAAATATCCAAGATAACCAATCACCTAAAGCCGATGGCATTTCTAAAAATCTCAGAAGATGACCTGTTGGCGCAGTATCTAAAATGATTAAATCTTGCTGGTTACTATCTAACAAATCCATCACAGTAATTAGAGATAGCATCTCATCAATACCCGGTAAAGCTTGAGACATAATCTGTCGCCACGCCTCAGGCACATAAGCAACATTCACGGTTGTATCTGCTTGTGAACCTTCGCCACTAATCATATCTGCTAATTCCCAAAGATAATCTCTACGGAATTGTTCTAAAACTCTGTTAGCATCAATTTCTTGCCCACACAAATTTGAGCTTAAAGATATAGGTTCATGGCCTAAATCCTTCCCAAAAGCATCTCCTAAAGAATGTGCTGGGTCTATAGAAATTACCTGAATCTTTTTATCTGGATGTTGTTGAGCAGAAGCCCAAGCTATGGCGGCGGCTACCGTTGTTTTCCCTACACCTCCTTTACCACCGATAATAATTAGTTTGCATTCTTCGTTGATAAAATCATGAAAGCCAGGTAAAACTTGAGCAGGCCATTGAATAAGTGGTGGTGGAACAAGTTCAACACTAGCAATTTTTTGAATCTGAGATGCCAGAGAATCTAATGCCACCCCACCTAAAGGTTCTACTCTTTGTTGTGGTACGATAAAAACAGGCTGATTAGTATGAAGATTTAAGTACTTATTCAGTAAATTTTGTTGTTCAGCGTAACGGTCTAGTTCTAACTCCGAATTTAGTAAAATGTGATTAATAAATAATCCAGCGTAGGGAACATCTAAAGTTTCTAGGCTATTTAAAAATCGCTCAGTTTCATAAAAACACATGGGTTCAGAAATACCTACCACCAAACAACCAGTAAATTTTTCATCTTGCAGTAAGCGTCTACCTTCTGCTAGTTGATGTTTCATTTCTACTAAAAAGCTATCGACTTCATCAGCCGTATAACTACCTTTAAAACTTTGAGTAATTACCCGATGTTTTTCCTGAAATAGTTCTAAGGAATTTAAAATAACATCTAAAAAATCTTTGAGGCGTAATAAATTTAAGGTATGACCAGAAGGAGCCATGTCTATAATTACACGATCCGCCTCATTTTCAGCTAGTAGACGCTGAATTTCTAGCAAACCCATTAATTCATTCAAGCCGGGCCAGTTTAAATCCCAGACTGGTGCTAAATCACCTCCATCAGCTAAACTGCCTCTCTCCACGAGTATTTCTAAAAAGTAACTATATTTTGCTTTAAATTCCAACAACAGTTTTTGAGCATCCAACGCCTGAACACTCAAGTTAGGTAAGTCTGTCACTGCTAATGCAATATCTTTAACTTCCGATTGCAATACATCACCTAAAGAATGTGCAGGATCTGTAGAAATTAACAGAATTTTTTCTTGAGGAAACTTTCTGGCCCAATAACGTGCAAAGCTGCAAGAGATGGTAGTTTTACCAACCCCACCTTTGCCACTAAACATAACTAGATGCAATGAATCATAGTAGTCCATCATGAAATTAAAAATTCCTTGATAAATTTATTAGTAGAAATTAAACAAAATGATAGGGTGGTAGTGGTTCTCCCAAGATTAAATTCCAATGAGGACATTTCTCTTGTAGCGTTAACACTTGTTTGAAGAGTAAAGCTTTATCATGGCGATCAACTAAAAGATGAAGACGTACTTCTTCTACATAATCTTGAATAATTGCAGATGAGCGATAAATATCCATCATTAAATTGATCAGATGATGTTTCTCCCTATTTTGATCACCAATAAAGCTTTTTTGATGCTCATAATGCAATTTTTTCGCCAAAAAATAATCTCTTCCATGTCCCCCTGATATCTTGGCAAGTTCTTCAAATTTACGAGGAATGAGCTTTAAAGTATATTCTGTTTTCCCTTGAATATTATCGAGTTTCTTTTGATATTCTTGAGCATGAGACTCTATATGATTTAGCAATGTCTCTTCGGAATTGAAATAAGTGCCAAAACGCAAAGGTAAAACTGTTGTCTGCTGAGATAGCTCACAAATGACGCGATCGTGAGCTAAAACCATTTTAATAACTTCTTCATCATTATTTTGACTAGATTCTAAGGATATTCCAGGTTCTACGACGGCTGAGATATTATTGCCATTAATCAGGAGTAATTGACCTAGATTGCCAGATGGTAGACGTAAAGGAACATCAGGAGTATTTAAAAAAGCATAAGTGTAAAAATTTGGCGATCGCATTATTCCACCCAGGTAAAAAACTTAAGTATTCTATTTTATTGCTATCAGAACAAATATCTTGTCATATAAATAGAAAAAATGCTGAATTTGATTAAATCATTTACATCCTTAAAATCTTAGTTATAATGCTATCAATTATTCAGGTATTTCCTATGACAAAAGTACGTAATCGGGGCATAATCAGACCTAAAATCACCACAATGCCTAGAACTAAATCTGAGGCTTCCAGCCAATTAGAACTTTACAAGTTAGTAACAGAACAGCAGAGAATCAAACAAGAGTTGGCTTTCATCGAACAAAGGACAGTACTACTTAAGCAACGATTATCTACGCTTAAAACTCAGATAGAAGGGACAGAAAGAAGTATTAATAATTTACGTCATCCTGAAGCAAAACCTTCTCGGATAGCACTCCCAAAAATATTCCGTGAAACCAATAATTACCAAGCTTTTGATATCGAATATTAAACTATTAACCCGCGAAAGCGGGTTTTTAATAGTTCAATTAAACTGATTAATAGCTAAGCGCACATAGACAAAGTTTGTAGTAAAAACTTGTCCCTAAGGGCTGCAAATCTCAACTAACACCTAATCAAGGTGATAAAACTAGATCCTCATTATCTTCGTATTCTTCGCTAAATCTAGATTGCTCTTGATAAACTTGATTTTCTTCAGATGCTAATATAAAAAGAGGTTTTACCTCTAAATCATCATCTTCCTCAGACTCTGCATTAAGGCGCTCTTCTTCTGCTAAAGCTTGAATTTTTAAGAGAATCTCTTCTTCTTGAATATCAAATTCTTCTTCAGAAATTTCGCCCATATCAAATTTTAATTGCAGACTTAACAATTGTTTATGTAGATTTTCTTGAGCATCAAATTCAGTATTGGTACGTTCTTGAATTTGTTCTCCAATCCACATAAGTCCATTAATTGGCCCCATAACAGGCAATAACAAGATTTTACCTAGCATTCTATGACTCCTATCAAGAAATTTGAGCAAATGTATAAGGTGCTGTAAAGTTGTTGTAGCGAATGCGTAAACGTTCACCGAATTTATGATCAATAGCTTCGACTTGTTGGCTAAATATAGATTCGTTTTCCCAAGGAATTAAAAATGCCGCATTATAAATCATGTCTTCTGTCATTGGGTCACTTTCAATAACCTCATCTGCTAAGGGTTTTAGCTCATCAAAAAAGGCTTGAATTATAGATTCCTTGCGACTGAGTAAATTACTTTCAATTAATTGTCCAATTTGTATTACCTCCTCCATACTTAATGCCTTTCCTTCCATTTGGTCTCGCTTCTGTTTTAAGTCTTGATGAGAATCCATCATGGCTTGTAATTCAGCTTTGCTATCCCAAAAAATCTTCACACTAACCTCCCGTCGCCCAGCTAGTTTTTGGAATAGCTCTCGTAATTGTGCTTTATATGGTTGAAGTAGTTGTGTAACCACAGTTTCCCAATTTTTTACAACTAGTCCAAAACGCAAGGGTAGCAAAGTTCTAAATCCAGCGTGCATCGCTTGTTCTAATACCTTTTCATGGCTGATTAAATTTCGCCGAGATGCTAGATATTTTTCTTGTTGTGCTTCTGAATATAAAAACGTAAATCCATCAATAACTTGACTATAGACAAGTTGAGAATCCAATCCTTGAAGAGCAACTGTTTCTGGGATTGGATCGGGAAAAATGCCGTATAGATAAAGACCAGAACTCATAAAATTTAAAATTCAATTAGGGTGACATTTGCCGATGATGCGTAGATTTAGGTGGGCATTACCCCTCTGACTTATTGACTTTCCTCTCTTGTCTTTCACTTATAATTACAACGGTCTTGAGGTTAAAACTAAGCGCAATTTAGCATGAATGAGATTGAGTTGAGCTATACCTAAATCTACTTCACCATCTACAACAATTCCTGTGTTTAATAGACGATCTAGCAGTTCCAGCACAGAAGGTTTATTTCCTATTTCACCCGGATAATAAGATCCTGGGGAAGGTAAAAGAGTACCGACATCACCTAAATTTATATTTAAGTCTGCGGGTTCAATCTCAAAAATATGGCACAGATTTAGAACTTGTTCTTCTAGTTTTTGCAAACTTTCACTTGCTTGTTCTAACTCAGATTCACTAAGACATTCCTGTTCCATGCGCCGAATTACTTGTGCCTCCATCAGCTGGCGTATTAGTTCCACTACGGTCAAAAGTAAAGGAGCTAAACCTGCTTTGCTGTTAGCTTTAGAAGTGGTAGGTAGCAAATTAGGAGACTTTTCAACTGGAGTAAAAACCATTGTCATAATGCTATCTACCTTTTCTAAATTTCTTTAATTCGATTCAATCCAGGCTAATACCAATTTAAAATTAAGAAAGTGAGTATCACTTGATGTTAAAAAATTGTTATAAATTTAGCCTGGGTTGCTTTGGGATTTCCAGAATCTGACTAAGCCTCAAGTTGGGAGTCATCTCCCTCTTGACTATTTACTTCATACATTGGTTGCACATTTTCTGGATAGTTAACTGTTAATCTATTCTCTTCTTTCACGGCAGATGTGAGTAAACGTAGTTGTGTTTCTAGACTTTCTAGCCGTTGTTGTAGTTGTTGATTTTCTTCAACTAAACGTTGCGATTTGCTACTAAGATAGGGGTCATTTTCCCACCAATTGATACCCATTTCACGGGCTTTATCAACTGAAGAAATTAACAGACGAATCCTAATATGTATGAGTTCAGTTGAGGCGATAGATACGGAAATATCACCAGCAATCACAATGCCTTTATCCAAAACTCTTTCGAGAATATCTGCTAAGGTGGAACCTTGTGTAGAAGTGGGAATTACTCGATTTGAGTTAGTCGGAGGACGTGTTGGGTGTATTGGGGTAGTAGTCACGGTTGATTCGGCTCTTCAATGGTATATACATGATTGTTCTTGCTGACTAAGCCTTTCTGCTCTAAAGAGTTGAGAGCGTTGGTAGCTACAGTCCGACTGAGTTCAAATTCTTGTTGAAGTAGAGCTAAAGCTGCACTCTTGTACTGTTGTAAGTAGAGATAAATTTCCCGCTCAAATGGAATAGAATCTTCCACACCTGGTTGTTCGAGAACTTCAGAATCAAGAGTACCAAACTGAGAATCGATGATGGTAGGAAACCCGCTTTCGTTGATCGCATTGTGATCTTCGTCTGCGATCGCATCCGTATCCTCTGATGTAATACTATTCTTGAATTCCTCTATTTCCTCTAAGTTCAGATGATTCAGTAATTCAAGGAAAATCGTTGTAGCTTCGCTAGCAGACCAATTCGTGCGGTTGAACAGCACATCTGCACAGATTTCTCGAAAATCAGAGCTTTCTGGTGCAACTAAAATATTGTGTTCGGCACATACCTTAGCAATCATCAAACAAGACCGCAAGCCAGAAGTCTTTTCCCCACCTGTACGTGAGCGAAATGCTTTCACCAATTGCACGACTAACAGCGCATCTGCTCTATTGAGTGCGGTTTTCTGAGCTAATATCTCAGTTTGAGTTAGCTCATCCGGCTCTGGCATATTAATAGTTACCAACCGATCCATTAAAGCATCCTGCGTCGAGTGGACTCCGCAGTACTCTTCTGGATTAGAGGTAAAAATAGCCCGAAATTGGGGATTAACGTGCAAGTATTCTGGCTGATTACTACTAGGAGGAAGAGTCAGAATTTTTTCTTCCAAAGCTGATAGTAAGACGTTATTCACTTCCGGTCTAGAACGGTTAAATTCGTCGTAGACCAAGGTGAAGCCTTCTCTACAAGCTAGAGTTAGTCTAGAATCGACCCAATTTTGTTTAAATTCGTCTTCGACTTTGAGAACACTGTGAATGTAATTGTCCAGTAACTTTTTATGGGTATAACCGGATTCACTACCAATCAAATCAGAACTTTTAAATTCATCATCTCCGAAAATCAACATGATTGGTCTATCCAAACAGTTAGCCAAGTGCATGGCTAAAGTTGTTTTTCCTGTACCGGCTGGACCCCGTAAGTGAATAGCAAATCCTGATGTCAGATAACGTAACGCCCGAATTGCTACCTGCTCAATGGCAGGTGTAACAACAAATTGACCGGGACGGACGCGGAGAACAGCTCTTTTCTTATTATTTGCAGTCAGAGTCATAGATTAGGATGATGAATAATTACTTTGCCAGACAAAAAAATTAGATCCTCAATATTGCAATTCGTAGCTTTCATATGCTACGATTTAGCATATGCAGCTATCAATAACAAAAGTTAATTCTATTAATTCCTAAAAGTAAACTGAAGAAACGACCTCAGGTCTCGATCACTTCCTTGCAATAAATTAATAGATAGCATAGGATATCTAAAGTTTTATACTAAAACTCATTGTTGAATCTGCCCCCTTGTCTGACCAGTTGTCTAACTGTAAGATTAGGGGGTTTTACTATTTAGTCTAGTTCGCCAACAGATTACCAATTCTCAAACATATATCTACAAATAGGCAGCACGGAGCAGGAGAAACTGAACTGTAGACTTAATTTAGAGAAAGGGTATTAACTCCTTTAGTAAGAGTTTTGACTGATGACTAAAATGTGCCAAAAATACTAGCAAACAAATCCTTACGAAATTCTTGCAGATATTGACTTTGTGCCTTGGCTTGCTCAGTTCTGTTTTTTGCTGTTTCTGCTAGAAACTCCTGGGTGGTCTGCTCTAGATTTTGGCGAAACTTATGCAAAAACTTTGCCTGTGCTTCTGCTTGAGCAACCCTTTGTTTTGTAGTTTCTGTTAAAAACTCGTGGGTTGTCTGCTCCAGGTTGTGGTGGAACTGATGTAGCTCTTGCGCTTGCTTTTTGGCTTGCTCTTGTCTTTGTGCCGTTGTAGCGGACAAGAATTCATGAGTCTCTCTAAATAGTTGAGTTACTTCCTCAGCTATTGACCGATGCTCTTGCCGGATTTTTACCATTAAAGCCATCATGAGGTTCTCCGCAATATTATGACAATCGTCAATTAACTACATTTACTGGATAATGGCTATCCAATAAATGTAGCTAAAACAATACTTATACTTACGCTTTGTTCCTTGATAAATCTGATTGAAAAGTATCCAAATACTTGACAAAAACAGATTACAAATCAGAATTATTTAAGCAATAATCCTGATTTTATTACACCTACTTAATAATTAAGCAGGCATAGCGGCGGATTGTGTTAGACCTACAGCTTCTGCATATTTCAGGTAGGTTTCCACGGAAGCAATTACGATACGAGCTTCGATTGCAAGTAGTTCAATACCAACTAGAGAAACACGTACCCAAGCATCTACAACGATACCTTTATCTAAGATACGGTCAATAACTTCTGCCAAGCTTGAAGAAGAATTAGTTTTTTCGACTGCCATGATTTTGTACCTTAAGCTATTGTTGTGTTTACATTTATCTGGTCGGGAGTAGAATATCTTAATTTACTATTAGGAATTAAGATATTCTAGAATCTACTTAATAATTAAGCAGGCATAGCGGCGGATTGTGTTAGACCTACAGCTTCTGCATATTTCAGGTAGGTTTCAACGGAAGCAACCACGATACGAGCTTCGATTGCAAGTAGTTCAATACCAACTAGAGAAACACGTACCCAAGCATCTACAACGATACCTTTATCTAAGATACGGTCAATAACTTCTGCCAAACTTGAAGAAGAATTAGTTTTTTCGACTGCCATGATTTTATACCTTAACTCATTGTTGATTCTTTAGTATTAAGCTCGGCGTTCGCTTTACTTGCTACTGAATTAATATTAGACACACGTTTTTCGGATGTAAATACTTTGCAAGTATAAAAAACTTTAAAAAATGTAAAGGCGAAAATATTTTAATAATAAATGCGAGCGTTTAGGTTGATTATATGTTTGTTTTGCCTGGCTTTTTATGGGAATGTAAGTTTTAAATTGCAACATTGTTGATTTTGTATACTTTAACGTAAATTTTAAAAATCATTCAGGATTTAAAATAATTTTCCTGGAAGACAGAAATTTGTGGTGTCATCTTCCTTTAACAATTAATTTAACCGGTAAATACACGGTCATTTTTTATAAATCTGTTTTTTAAATTAGGTAATATTGCTATTACTTAATTCTTGAAGAAATAACATAGGATATCTTCAAGAATTATTTTGTGACAAAAACAATGTCTATAGAAGCTACTTCTGATCCAGTACGCCAAGAAGCCTTCGCAGGCTTAATCGCTCATTTTGTCAATCAAGGTCATCCAGTCCAATATGCTCAATCAATGGCAACTTCCGTTATTTTTCAAACAGACCTAGATTTAAGAAATGCCCAACTGTCCCGTCTTTTAAACTGGTTGAAACAAGAACACCAAGAGATATATGCTTCTTCTCTGGTTATAGTTGAAAAAACCCGTGAGGAATTTGAACACCGAGTTCAAGAAGGTTAGTTCCAATAGTACGTGTCAGCTTAGATTCACAGACTAAGTTTTACTTAGTCTGCTATATCAATCTCAGGGCATATCCTACGGCTATGGGTTTGTAACATGATCTTAAGAACCAGAGGAATCAAATTCTTGTGGCGATTATTTTCTATATGTAAATTGCTCTGGGCGATCGCCTAAGTTTGGATACATATAAATATATATAAATATAAATATCTTAATGAATGGTTAACACCATTTACGGCATTTATGATCTGGCAGCAATAGATAACAATGATCTAAGGCTACAGCAGGACTGAATTTATTATTTATGAAAGAGGCGGGAAACTCCATCCCCTCGTGGGAGGAGAGGGATAGCCGCCCCGCCGTTTTGGTAATAGCTAATAGTCCAATTACCTATTACCCATTACCAAATTCTTCATCCCCTTGTGGGTAAGAAATTTTAAATTTCTATACCAATCAACTACGGTATTCTCTGGCTTGACTCTCTGAGCCTCTAGTTATAGTTGATACAAAATTTAAGTGCTATCATGGTGCCAAATTTATGGACAACATCATGATGAATAACGGTCTAACTTTCCTAGCTCTAAGCTTGGAATAGCTTTATTTACTAAAAATTTCTCTATTTTACACAGGACAAAATAAAACTCCTTTGACACAATAGTACAGAAAACATGAAGTATCTAATGTTTTCGTATTTCTGCGTATATTCTGTTTAATTGCACTGTCACATAAGTAACCAAATCAAGTACACACAACTCTATGAACCTGAATAATCCTTTGGAGATGATGCAAACAAGTTTCCATACAGCTTTAGGCGCTGTTAGTGAATTGACATCTCTCCTGCAAGAACCCCAAAAACTGCCAAATTACTTTACTCAAATCCAACAAAAACCAGAGCAATTATTTCAAGATTTAGCGGTAAAAGGCAAAAATATAGAACAAGATGCAGCGAGTTTTTTCCAAAATTACTTTTGTGGCAAGGGAAACAAATCACCATACCCCAAATATATAGAACGAGCGGATGGACAGGCATTTAATCAACCCTACGAAATCAAGGGAACAAAAATGTATGCCTTTGTCGTTGAAGGCTCGATGGCAAAGTTGCAAGAGGTGTGTGATAAATATCTCAATGATCCCAATAATGGAGAGATTGAATATCGCCCAGCGATGAACTATCTCATCCTGACATTCAACAAGATAGATTCTTTAAGTTCCATCAATCCACCAGACTATGATAAAGGAACCGTATTTGAAGAAGAAGCCATTTTCTGGATGTTAACGGTGGTGGGTAAAAGAGTCGGCCCTTTATTTATAGCCGAACGCCTGGCTTGGTTTATGCCTTACCTATATGTGAATAATTCTCCTATCCTGGTTTCTGGTAGGGAAGTCTACGGCTTCTTTAAACAACTTGGTACATTTCAGATTCCCGACTTAAATCAAGAACCAGATTTATTGACCGTAGACACCTTAGTATTTAAAGACTTTTCACCTACAAGCAAATCTATAGATGCTCGCCTGTTGGAAGTTAAACGCGTTAGTACAGGAGAGAAACATGAAGCTATCAAAACATGGGACACCTTTGAAGAAGCAGTGAGGGCGATCGCTAGTTTACTATTTGACAATGACGAAATTATCTTTCCTGGCTTACAGTTACCCTTCAATCTCCTCGAATATCTCCTCGCAAAAATCGTCCCCCTTGTCACTCTCAAACAAATCCGCGACGTAGAAAATAGTAAAAAAGCCTGCTATCAAGCACTCATCGAATCGCCAATGCAACTCCAAACTTTCCATGGCGGAAAACTCTTTGGCTTCAATAATTTTGGCGACCAGTTTCAATTAAAAATCAATAATTTCGCTAGCCAACCAATTGTCCAGGATTTGGGGCTATACAAAGGTTATTCTCCAGGTAGTGAATCCATAAATATTCCCGTCAAGCTTGGTTTTGTCCTGAATTTCGACTTCACCCTCAAAGATGGTAAAACCGTTTGGCAAGCACCACAGCAATAGTTATAAGTGCTGTTAGTTGGCGGTAGCGGAACATTCAGCCTGTTATGAGGAAGAAATCATTACTTCTTCTGCTACCTTCCTACGTCTATACCTGTCGGCTATCTCCCTCTCCCTTCACACTTAGCAAAGAAGGAAAAACAACCATGTCTAAAACTTTTCAACCCAAAAAAATCGCTATCTTAGGCGGTGGAATGGCATCTCTAACCACCGCCTACGAATTAACCAGTCAACCAGGCTGGGAAAGTCTTTACGATATTACTATTTATCAAACCGGGTGGCGTTTGGGCGGTAAATGTGCAACTGGACGCAATATCAAACCCCATACAGCTGATTGTGAACCAGACTACCGGATCGAAGAACACGGACTACACATTTTTTTTGGATTCTATGAAAATGCCTTTCGTCTATTAAAGCAATGTTACGACGAACTTGGTGGTAACGGGCCTTTTCACACCATAAAAGATGCCTTCAAACCCCACAGTCTAATTGTTTTAGAAGAGTACATTAATCAAAAATGGGTAAGCATACCTTTTGATTTTCCGACTAACTGTCTCGTTCCTTGGGAAGGTGACGGTATTTCCTCTCTCTGGGAACATATCTGCACCACTATCAAATTCATCATTCAGACTTATGCAGAAATTGATAATTACAACCAGTCTGATTCATCTCCAAGTTCCTCAGCATCTCTTGCTAAACAAATAGCATTGGGCAAGGAGGTCATAGAATTTTTAACAGATAGTAGTCTTTTGCAGTTCCCTAGCCAATTGATTCCGTTATTTCTCCAAGCACCCAGCTTTTGGGGAGGGTGGCTGAAAAATATTAACCAATATATTATCGATATCCTTCAAGGCCTAGATTTAACTTCCGAAACAGTTTTTTTAAACCTCGTCGATAATCTAGTGCAATCACTGCCTAAAAATACCAAAACTCACAGACGCGAACATCATACGTTAATTCTCCGGTTAGTAGAACGCTTTCAAAAACACTTGAGCCGTCAGATAGAATCTAAAATTAGTCAAAATCCTGACATATTCTGGCGGTTAACACTCATCGACTTAGCATTAGCCAACATCCGAGGCTTATTTGTAGATGAGGTCATAAATTTCCGCTCTCTAGAAAGTCTAGATGAGTATAACTACAGAGATTGGCTACAAAAAAACGGAGCGAGGAAATCCAGTGTTAAATCAGCATTTATTCGCGTCCTATACGATTTAGTCTATGGCTTTCCCGAAGGCAACACTAATAAACCACAACTAGCAGCAGGAACAGCAATCCGTATCCTCACCACTATCTTGTTCAAATATAATGGTGCAATCATGTGGAAGATGCAATCAGGAATGGCAGATGTAGTCATCACACCACTATATGAGCTACTAAAGCGTCGCGGCGTAAAATTCCAGTTCTTCCATATTGTCAAACAGTTGCATCTAGATGAAAATCAGCAATCGATTGCTAGCATTACTTTAGCTCGTCAAGTTAATTTAAAAAAACCAGAGCAAGAATATCAACCACTTATCACAGTTAAAGATATTCGTTGCTGGCCTAGCGAACCTCTTTATGATCAAATTGTCGATGAAGAAGCACAAAAACTCCAACAACAAAAAATTAACCTTGAATCACATTGGACACCTTGGCAAAATGTGGACAAAATTACTCTTACCAAAGGTGATGATTTCGATATTGTGTTGCTAGGAATTTCTATAGCCGCCTTACCTTTTATTTGTGGTGAATTGCTCCAAGCTGAAAAAAATCCAGTTCATCAAAAATGGCTCAATATGCTCAGTAACGTGAAGACAGTCACCACTCAAGGTGGACAAATATGGCTCAAGCCTACCTTGTCCCAATTGGGATGGCAAAAACCTAGTCCGGTGTTAGGAGCTTATGTTGAACCGCTTGATGTCTATGCAGATATGAGCGAGGTATTACCAAGAGAAAATTGGCCTTCTGACCATTACCCTTATAATGTAGCTTATTTTACAGGAGTAATCGCAGATCCTGGGATTCCTCCCCAGACAGAATATGATTTTCCAGCTAAAGCCCAGAAAACAGTAGAGCAACAAGCAATTAACTTTCTTAACAATCACATCGGACACCTTTGGCCTAATGCTACTCACCCCAAAAATCCCCAAGGTTTGAATTGGGATTTACTAGTAGATTTTCAAAACCGTCAGGGCGCAGAACGTTTTCAAGCTCAATACTGGCGGATTAACATTGACCCGTCAGAACGCTATGTATTATCTGTACCTGGAAGTACTAAGTATCGACTCAAAACCGATGAGTCTGGTTTTGATAACCTCTACCTCACTGGTGACTGGATTAACAACGGTTACAATTCCGGTTGTGTAGAAGCAACAGTCATGTCTGCAATGCAAGCTACGCGTGCTATTTTACAACAATGCTTCCACATAAATTACACCAAAAAAATTATTGGTGAATGGGATTCTTGGCTCTAAGAGTGTGTGTAATTTAAATTAATAAGATATATTGTGACAAACTTGATGAAATTTAGCATTATTGAGCTTGTCAGAATCTATGCCCTGTAAGATGAACACACATTTTTCAGGTCAGTTAATTAACTGACCTGAAAAATGTATTTATTATTTCGTAAATAAATAATCGTCTCAATACTATACTCACTGATTTTCATTATTGAAATAACCAATGATTACATTGCCTAATTACAAAATTCTAGAATTAATTGACGAAGGAGTGAAAACTAATGTTTATCATGCTATCAGTATTCCAGATGGTAAACTAGTAGTTATTAAAATTTTGAAAAAAGAATACCCTGAATTAAAAGATATAGCAGCATTAAAACATGAATATGAGCTAATCAAGAATTTAGATATCCCAGGAGTAGTGAAAGCTCATAGTTTTGAAAAATACAACAATTATTTTGCCATAGTTTTAGAAGATTTCGATGGTACTTGCCTTTACAAAGTTATTCAAGAGAAGAAAATTGGGTTACTCGATTTCTGTAAAATAGGTATTCAAATTACCCAAGCACTAGGGGAATTACACCAAAACTATATTATTCATAAAGATATTAAACCACAAAATATTATTGTTAATTTGGAAACCAATCAAGTTAAAATAATCGATTTTTCTATTTCATCATTGTTATTTCAGGAAAAAGCTAAACTCAATAATCCTGATTTGCTAGAAGGAACTATAGCCTATATCTCTCCAGAGCAAACAGGTCGAATGAACAGGTCAATTGACTATCGTACAGACTTTTATTCATTAGGTGTAACTTTTTATGAAATGCTCACAGGTCAGTTACCATTTGTCGTGACTGACCCAATGGAGTTAGTTCATTGTCATATTGCCAGACAACCTACAAAAATAAACGAATTAATTCCAGAAATACCTGAAGTAGTTTCTGACATAATCATGAAATTACTTAGCAAAACTGCTGAGGAAAGATATCAAAGTGCTTTTGGAATTAAAGCTGATTTAGAAAAATGTCTTAATCAGTTAATCGAAAGTAATTCTATCACCACGTTTATTATTGGTCAGCATGATTATTCTAGTCAATTACAAATTCCTGAGAAATTATATGGACGAAAAACGGAAATAGATATTTTGATGACTGCTTTTGAAAATGTCAATCAAGGTAATAAAGAATTAATATTAGTTGCCGGTTACTCAGGTATTGGTAAATCAGCCTTAGTGAATGAAATTCATAAACCCGTTATCAAAAGTAGAGGCTATTTTATTGCAGGTAAATTTGAGCAATTTCAGCGTAATATTCCTTATGCTTCAGTGATTCAAGCCTTTCAAGAGTTAATACAGCAATTGCTAACAGAAAGTGAACAACAATTAGCTAATTGGCGAGAAAAAATTTTAGAGGCTTTAATTCCTAATGCTCAAATTATTATTGATGTTATTCCTGAACTAGAACTGATTATTGGTAAACAACCAGAAGTACCACAACTAGGATCAGCCGAAGCACAGAACCGCTTTAACTTGGTTATGCAAAAATTCATTAATGTTTTTGCACAAAAAGAGCATCCATTAGTTGTATTTTTAGATGATTTACAGTGGGCAGATTTAGCCTCATTAAAATTAATTCAATTATTAGCTATAAATAGTGATATTCAATACTTATTTCTCATAGGAGCTTATCGAGATAACGAAGTTGATGACAGTCATCATTTAATGCTGGTTTTACAGGAAATTGAACAAAAATGTATTCCCATCAATATTATTTACTGCCAAAACCTTAAAATAACTGATGTTTGTCAATTAGTTAGTGACACTCTAAAATCTGGTTTAGAAGAGTCCAAAGAATTGGCTAAATTGATTTTCCATAAAACTGCTGGCAATCCATTTTTTGTCAACCAATTGCTCAAGTTTATTCATCAAGAAAATTTACTTGTATTTAATTTTATTACTGGTCAATGGCAATGGTATATTCAGTATATTCAGATGCTTGACATTACTGATAACGTTGTCGATCTGATGATAGGTAAAATTCAAAAACTCAAAGATAATACACAAAATATTATAAAAATAGCCGCTTGTATAGGCAATCGATTTAATTTAAATACTCTATCTTGTATTAACGAAAAATCACATAATGCTACAGCATTAGATATTTGGGAAGCCCTACAAGCTGGTTTAATTATCCCTTTGAGTGATAATTATAAACTGCCACAACTGTTAGATGATGTTGACGTTTTTGTCATTGATTATAAGTTTCTTCATGATCGTGTACAACAAGCAGCCTATGCGTTAATTCCCGATGAGCATAAAAAGGGAATTCACCTAAATATTGGCAGGCTGCTATTAAAAAATATAAATAAAAGTTTACTAGAAGAAAAAATCTTTGATATTGCTAACCAGTTAAATATGGGTGCTGAACTCATTACTGTTCCAGAAGAAAGGTATAAGTTAGCTTCCTTAAATCTGATGGCTGGACGTAAAGCGAAGGATTCCAATGCTTATGAATCTGCTGTAAGCTTCCTTAAGCAAGGTTTAACTCTACTTGATATTGACTGTTGGCAGAACTATTATGAATTAACTCTTGATCTTCACGTAGAAACTGTAGAATCTGAGTATTTGAATACAAATTTTGAGGAAGCAGAACCATTACTTGCGACTGTTATCGCTAACAGTAAAAATATTCTTGATACTGTTAAGGTCTATGAGAAGAAAATTCAATTCTACGTTGGTCAAAATCGAATGCGAGAAGCATTAGATTTAGATTTACAGGTATTAGAAATGCTAGGAGTTTCTCTGTCCCAAACTCCACCAACAGAGTTAAAAATTGAAGAATTAATCAATCTGCCGGAAATGATTGACCCTAGTAAGCTGGCTGCAATGAGGATACTAATGACAGCTATGCCTCCTGCTTATTTAGCAGATCCTGCACTTTTACCATTGATTGCTTTTACAATGATTGAGCTATGCTTGCAGTATGGCAATTCATCTTTTGCAGCTTACGCCTATGGTTTTTATGGCCTGATTTTGTGTGGGCCTCTTAAGAATATCGAATCAGGTTATAGATTTGGTAAATTATCCTTACAAATTTTAAATCAATTCAATGCCAAGGAAATAAAGTCTAAAGTTTATGCCTTGTTTAATATTTTTGTGAGACATTGGAAAGAGCATATTCAAACAACTATAGAACCTTTACAAGAGGGTGTTAAAAGTGGTTTAGATACAGGAGATATTGAATATGTAGGATACAATGGTCTACTAGTTTGTTGGCATCCTTTCTGGAGCGGAGAAAATCTAGAAACTGTTGAACAAAGATTAGATAAATATATTAATTTAGCACAAAAGATACAGCAAGAACACTTTACCTTTTGTTTGCTGATCTTGAAACAGCTAATAACTGAACTTAAACAAGGTCTAAAAAATGAAGTTTACTTAGACGGTGATGACTTCAATGATTCAATAATGCAGAGAATGGCAGGTAACATTACAGCTATATTTTATGCTTATCTTGCCAAAAGTATGTTGAGTTATTTTTTTAAAGATTATAGTCAGGCTGTAAAAAATGCTGAATTAGCACAGCAGTATGAAGTTGCTGTTGGTGGCACCTTTTATTTAATTGAATATAAGTTTTATTACTCTCTGGGACTGCTAGCTCTTTGTTTAAATACAACCTCTGATGCAGATATAAAATCTGCCTTAGAAAAAGTATCAGAAAATCAGCAGCAATTAAAAGAATGGGCAGATCATGCACCTGCAAATAATCAGCATAAATATGAACTAGTAGAGGCAGAAAAAGCACGAGTATTAGGACAAGTATTAATAGCGATGGAGTATTATGAGTGTGCCATTCAAGGCGCGCATAAGTTTGGATATATTCATGAAGAAGCACTAGCTTATGAATGTGCGGCAGAATTTTACTTTAGTTTGAAGAGAAATGAATTTGCTTGCCTCTACATAACAAAGGCACACTATGGTTATCGTCATTGGGGAGCAATTGCTAAAGCTAGAAATTTGGAATCCAAATATCCAGAATTAACTGCTAAGATATCTAATCAATATCCGGCAGGTTTTATAAATACTAATATTACTACTTCTACTGCTAGTGAGAAATCAGGTGGATTAGATTTAATTACGGTTATTAAAGCCTCACAGACCCTGTCAGAAGTTATTTTACTAGATAATTTACTAGAAAAGTTAATGACAATTTTGATTGAGAATGCTGGCGCTCAAACTGGTATTCTGCTGTTGGAAAAAGCCGGGAATTTATTGATTGAAGCTAAGGCAAGTGTAGATAAAGATGATATAACTGTTGGTCAATCAATACCATTTGAAGATAGTCAACAATTACCAATATCTGTGATTAATTTTGTTAGAAGAACAAGGAAAGATGTAGTTCTATCTGATGCCAGTAATGAAGGAAGCTTTACCCTAGATCCCTACATTGTTAAGCATAATATTAAGTCTATTATCTGTACTTCTATTTTGAATCAAGGTAAATTAATCGGTATACTTTATTTAGAAAACAACTTAATAGTAGGAGCATTTACCGCAGACAGAATACAGATATTAAAATTACTATCTTCACAAGCAGCTATTTCCCTTGAAAATGCTCAACTTTACGCTAATTTAGAAGAAAAGATAGAAGAAAGGACTAGGGAATTAAATGAAAACAACTTGCGCTTAAGGCAAACATTACACGAATTGAAATTGACACAAACTCAGCTTATTCAGACAGAAAAAATGTCTAGTTTGGGGCAAATGGTTGCTGGCATCGCTCACGAAATTAATAACCCTGTAAGTTTTATTCATGGTAACTTAAGTCACATTGATAATTATGCAAATGATTTACTTACTTTAATTGACATTTATCAAACTATTTATCCTGAAGCAACCCCAGAAATTGAAGAGTTTTTAGAAAATATTGACGTTGATTTTATTAAAGAAGATATGCCGAAAACTTTATCTTCTATGAAAATTGGTACACAGCGTATTCGGGAAATTGTGCTGACACTGCGTAATTTCTCCCGGTTAGATGAGGCTGAGATGAAGGCTGTGAACATTCATGAGGGGATTGAAAGTACTTTACTGATTTTACAAAGTCGTCTCCAAGCCAAACCAGGTAAGCCTGCAATAGAGATTATTAAGAATTATGCTGAATTACCAAAAGTTGAGTGTTATACTGGTCAATTAAATCAGGTATTCATGAATATCCTCAATAATGCCATTGATTCTTTAGAAAAGTTAAATCAGGAACATAATTTAGAGGAGATAAAGACTGATCCTAGTGCGATCGCTATTCGTACCGAAGTAGTCAATCCTGATTTAGTCGCTATTTCCATTAAGGATAATGGATTGGGGATGAGTGATAGCGTTAGAAAAAGAATATTTGACCCTTTCTTCACGACTAAACCTATAGGACAAGGTACTGGTTTAGGATTATCAATCAGTTATCAAATTGTAGTAGATAAACACCGGGGTACCATAGAGTGCATTTCTACACCTGGGCAAGGTGCAGAATTTATCATTCAAATTCCCTGTCGGCAAAAGCAGGTAATATAGTTTAATTGTGTTTTGTTAGTTTATTAGGTTACCTCAAATTTTCCTTCGCATTCCTTAGTGGGCAAAGATTTCCCCTATGAATATGGTATCTCAGGTGTTAGCATTAACGTAGCTGGAATCGGGAATGTAGAGAAGACAGCACAGCATCTCATGTCAAAGACGCTACGCTAATACCTATGCAGTAGTTCCTCTAGATGTCATCCAAAAGTTCAAGAGTAGCCTCATCCCAAAATTCTCCCTCCTCATTAGTAGAAGTAAAAGAGTGGACACTTAGTTTACAGTTTGACTAACATTGATTTAGTAATCCTTAGATAGTAAGTGAAGTAAAAACTTATCCATTCCTTTTTACTAGCTCTTACGTAACAAATATTTATGAGTTAAAATAGTTACATAATTTCTTCATTGGATTTTATTCGCTAATATTAATGATTATGTCAAGATGAATGTAAGACTTAAAAAAGTCATGCAATGTTAGGCACTTTACTAGTCGGTCGTTATCAAATCCGCCAAATGTTAGGCGGAGGTGGATTTGGTAAAACTTATATCGCACTTGACACTCAACGCCCTGGTCAACCTAAATGTGTCGTCAAGCACTTTCAACCTGTAACCCATAACCCAGAGTTTATGGAAACGGCCAGACGGCTGTTCACTAGCGAAGCAGAAACACTAGAAAGACTGGGGTATCATGATCAAATTCCTCGTCTTTTAGCATACTTTGAAGAGCATCAAGAATTTTTTTTGGTACAAGAATTTATTGACGGGCATTCACTAAAAGCAGAAATGCCACCTAATCAACCTTGGACGGAAAAAAAAGTCATAGCACTTCTACAGCAGGCCCTAGATATCTTGCAATTCATTCATCTTCATAAAGTAATTCATCGAGATATCAAGCCGGAAAATATGCTCAGAAGGCTACATGATGGTAAGTTAGTGCTGATAGATTTTGGAGCAGTTAAAGAAGTCCAAACACAGATCAGCGCAATTAGTGGGCAAACCGAAATGACTGTTGCTATAGGTACACCAGGATATATGTCTTTAGAACAGTTCCGAGGTAAACCCCGTCTCAACAGTGATATTTATTCTCTAGGTATAGTTTGTATTCAGGCATTAACAGGAGTACATCCCAGAGAACTAGCAGAAGATCCCGTATCAGGAGAAATTCTCTGGCAAAATAGTGCAGAAGTTAGTCCTATGTTAGCTTCTGTGTTATCTAAAATGGTACTAAATAACTTTAAACTCCGCTACCAATCGGCTACAGAAGTTTTAGAGGCGCTACAACAGAATTTTCATCTTCAAGCAGAAACTCAAATAACTGTTGCACCATCAACATTGACACAACAGCCTCAGCTTAGTCTATCCCAACAGCAAAGATTAGGGTTACATAGCAGCAATAGTTCTATTCTTTCCGTAGAACAGTATAACTATCTAGAAAATGTACTCACAACTTTCGTTGGTCCCATAGCAGCAACGTTATTACGAAGAACAGCATCAGCTTCTAGTTATCAAGAATTGATTGATAGTTTGGCTTTACATTTAACAGCCAATCAACAAACTGAGTTTAAGAAGAAAGTAGAACCGCTCCTTGAGCAACCGACCATTAAGTACGAAAATACCTCTAAGAGTGTACCAGAAAAAACCCAACCAACTACAAACTCTGGTATTAATGATACTTTGATCCGTGAGTGTGAACGGGAGTTACTAGACTTAATTGGCCCAATTGCTGTTTTCCTCATTCAAAAAGCAAAAAAATCTACCAGTGCAACAACCTCCCGTGCCGAATTTATTAAAATTATATCGGATGAAATTCCTGATGCTCAAAAAGCTTGGCAATTCCAGCAGCGATTACTTCCTTAAAAGTTGATATAAATGCTGCATTTCTTGTTAAGATTGTTCATTCATTTTGTTTGTTTAGCATATCCATAGCTATTGTTAAGCTATATTTCATGCGATTAAAAGCTGCTGCTAAACCGCCAATTTCATCATTAGTTTTATCTTCAAATTCTGCACTCATGTCTCCAGTACTGACTCTTTGCGCGATGTTTTCAATTTTTCTAATACGCTGAATTACGGTTTTCTTAATGAGGAAGTTAATTATAATCACAACTATGGCAAAGATAACAACCAAAAATGCCATAATTCCTAACCAAGTACTTTGGGCATTATTAAAGACTTCCTCCGAAGGAACAGAGATAATCTGAGCTGCGACAATCTCATTTAGTTGCCACCCGAAACCATTTTCTGAACCATAAGTTACCAATTGGCTCTTGGGTGCTTTTTCTGGTGTGGAATGGCATTGTAAACAGCTTTGTTCTTTAATAGCCAATGGCCTGGCAATATAAAATACTGTGCCTTCAGGCAAAGTACGAAAGCTAGCAATTTCTGGTAATGAAGGATTCTTGCGAAAGCGTTCCACGATCGCCGCTTCATAGGTATCGGCTTTGTCTCGTAAATTAGTTGGATTCAGTGTAGCTTCTTTATAAAAGAAATTTTGATACTGTTCATTTTTACGTAAATTTTCAAATACTTCTGTCGCGGAGAAAGCGGGAACTGTTTCTGGAATAAAGGCTGCTTCAGTCTCTAGTTGAGGCAACAGCAAATTTCTGACTCTATCTTGTGTATATTGTCTTACGGAAGTCATTGTGTTCAAAAGAACCAAAGCTTTAGAAATTACTTCTGTTTGCGCCCGATTCTGGAGTATGCTGGATAAAGCAGCCCCACTTACTACAATGCTAATGATAAAAACGATAGTTAATAGTAAGTTGAATTTTGTACCGATCTTTATTTTTTTTAACATTAGTGTAATTTTTTTAGATAAAGCTTTATCAAGGATTGTAGTAAAATACTTTAGCGAAGATAGCTTATAAAAGCAAGATAGTTTATTAATTATAATTAGTGATGTCTAGGAAGTTTTCACGGCGTTTTTTTTTGGACAATCAATTTTCTTAATAGTTAATGCCTGTACGTCTCAACAGCAATCTAATGGTTTATTAACTATTGGTGTAATTAACTATGATGGTGGAGCAAAAATAATCAATCAGTATGCTGGCTTTAAGCGTTATTTAGGAGAAAGAACAAAAGCTAAGATTACTTTAGAACCTACTTTTAATGAAAATAAGGCGATTGAGCGCCTAGAATCTCGTGCCTGGTCATTAGTATTTGCTCCACCAGGCATAGCAGCTATAGCGATTTCCCGCTATCAATATATTCCTCTATTTCCTTTAATTGGTGTAAATAATTTGCGTTGCGTTTTCATTACCCGCGAGGACAGCAACATCCGTGATTTACAAGATTTACAGCGTAAAACAGTAGCTTTAGGACAATTAGGGTCAGCGACAGGATATTATTTACCTCTTTATAATCTATATGGTCTAACGCTGGCGGAAATTTTGTCTGCACCTACACCAAGAACTATTATGGAATGGGTAGCTGAAGGAAAAGTAGCAGCTGGTGCTGTTTCTATGGCAGAATTTAATCTTTATAGATCAAAATTCCCAGGAACTAAATTTCGCGTCCTCTACACAGATCCACACTATGTTCCACCTGGTGTTGTGTTGATGGAATCAACGATAGAAAGCAAACGCCAAGAATTCATTCGCAAAGTTATGAGTGAGTTTCCTTCAACTTCGGCTCAAGAGATTGGCTATATACCCAATGCACAAATCCCAAATTACAAATACATGATTAGTGTGGTGGAACGAGTACAACCAATTGCTTCTCAATTGCAAAGTAAGCCAGTGCAGTTATTTAATAAAACAATTTAAATTTCTGTTAGCGAGAGTTTAGCACAGTATTGACAGCATCACTGCTAAAAACCCTACCTCGTTTTAGCTGATAGCAAAATAAGGTAGGGTTTTGTGGTAATTTAATATGTCTAACCTTGATGGCGAGGGGCATTGAAGGCTTCCCAGGCGGCTTTGGCGGCATTCTGTAGACGGACACTAAAATCTACAAAATCTTTCATCATTAAGTGCCAGTTTTTTTCGGTTTCGTCCTTCAAAACAGCCCAAAAGTATTCTAAGCGATCGCTGCGATCCATAATTCTTTCCCTATCAAGATTTTCTCGTATCTTCCGAACAGCGTTTAAGTAAGTTTCGCGGGTGAAAGTTCCTGCTGATTCAGCTTCAGCTTGCGCGCGTCTTCTGAGTGCTTCAATCAGCGCTTTAGTTTCGCGCTTTACTTCGTCACTTTCGCCAGCCATTTCCGCTTCCACTATTTCATCAGTTTGAGGACTAATTTCTACCACCACGGTAGATTCAACAATTTCGACAGATTCGATAATTTCGATGTTGTCAGCATTCATAGTTGAAATATCCTTGGAGTCATGAGTTAACAGTCGATAGTTATCTACTACCTAAGCTATTGTCGGCAGTTGTTTTTCTAACTTCAGCAGTGCTTGAACTCTTGCTTCGGTGGATGGATGGCTGGAAAATAAGTTACCTAAAAACTGCCCAGAAATGGAGTTGATAATTAATAGCGGCTCAAAAGCTGGGTTAGCATTTAAAGGTATTTGTCGCGCTGCGGCTTCTAGTCTTTGTAATGCGCGGGCTAGGGCGCGGGGATTACCTGTTAATCTGGCAGAACCAGCATCAGCAGAAAATTCTCTAGTGCGGGATATAGCTAGCTGAATGATAGTAGCTGCTATAGGTGCAAGCACAACAGTTAACAAAACACCTAAAGGATTTCCGCCTCTTTCGTTATCTCGTCCACCTATTCCGCCGAACCATAAGCTATAACTCACCATTTGCGCCAAGAAAGAGATAGCACCGGCAACAGTAGCGGCTACAGCTTGTGTTAACGTGTCGCGGTTAATAATATGTGTAAGTTCGTGGGCAATGACCGCTTCTAATTCATCTTCTGGCAATATATTTAAAATACCTTCGGTGACAGCCACCGCCGCGTGTTCTGGATCTCTTCCTGTCGCAAAAGCATTAGCAGTTTGACCTGGAACAATATACACTCCTGGCATGGGAATATTAGCACGTTGTGATAATCTTTGCACCATACGATAAAGTCTTGGCGCTTGACTTTCACTCACAGGTTGGGCGCGGTAAACTGCCAAGGCAATCTTATCTGATTGATACCATGACAGCAGGTTTGTCACTGCCGCCAAGCCAATGCCAATAATCAAGCCGCTACTACCGCCAATTACCCAATAACTGATAGCAATTAGTAAGCCACTGAGGGCAGCAAGCAAAGCAAGCGTTTTAAATTGATTTCCCATATTTGCGCTCTCCTGCTAATGCTGTATTGATTTTTTTAATCTTTATCTAGACAACAAGATTACTTTAGTTGCACTTTGATTGTATCTATCTAAACAGGGATTTATCAGGTAGAAATTGCGCTCCAACATGAGTACGGTTTTCCGTCTCAAGTGGCAATAATATCGTGTTAACTATTCAATATCATTTTGGGATTACTGTATTGCTGAATACTATTTTAGAATTAATTAATAGTTATTTAAACGCATACCGCCAAGGTGGAAATTTCAGGTTAGAAGCGCAGAGATTTAGGGAATATTTTGTGTTTTAAAACGTGAAATTTTCTCTAAATGAGGGATAATTTTAGGGTATTGAGGAATTAGTTTGACTCGTTTGAGATTTAACGCCATCACCTACCCTGAGGCGTAGGTTGCAGGTGTTCATCTCCCCAACTTTTTTAAAAAAGTCGGGGAGCTATAGGACTCATACTTGATTTTTGAAATATACGTAGGGTGGGCATTGCCCACCAAAACCATGAGCCGGTGGGCAATGCCCACCCTACTTGAATTTTGCGGAAAGTTCTGTAGGCGGTGAATCCAGTGCTGTAGGAGGGTTTCCCTCCGCAGGCAACTGGTGAACCCGGAGGGGTTTCCCGCCGTAGGAACGCCACTTGCTACAAGCCGGGGAACCCGTCCAACGCAGTGGCTCAACTTTTCAAGACGAATTTTGAATTTTGAATTGGAGCGAAGCGACTGGACCGTAACAAATAATCAAAAGGTGATATCGTAAGAGTTACTAATGGCGATGGAGTTCGCCCAAACCGCTATTCTAGTCAAAAAATAAATCTAGAAGGCTGATGACTCCTACTACTCTTGCTTGCTGCGGGAGGGTAGGAGTTTGTTGTATACATTACCTAGCTTCCTTGTAGTAAGTTTTGATCTACAAACCGCAACACTGGCAGTCAAGGTATGTTATTCAGCATATTGTGGATTTTAATCATGGGCTTTTTTGCGGGACAACTTGCCCGCCGCTTAACAGCACCCCCTTTAATTGGGATGATTTTAGTTGGGATTATTCTTGGCCCTCAAGTCCGTAACCTCATCAGTCAAGATGTGCTTGGTGCTGCGGATGAATTGAGAACGGTGGCGGTGACAATTATCCTGATGAAAGCTGGACTGGGATTGGACAGGGAAAAACTGGCTCAACAGGGAAGTGTGGCATTGCGCTTGGGATTTCTACCTGCAACAACCGAAGCGATCGCCATTGCTATTGCTTCTATAATTATTTTTAAATTCGATTTTCCTACTGGTTTACTTTTAGGCTGTGTCATCGGTGCTGAGTCGCCGGCTGTAATTGTGCCAGGGATGTTGAGGCTGAAAAGTCTAGGCTTGGGAGTCACAAAAGGAATTCCCGATGCCATCTTGACTGGTAGTGCCTTATCTGATGTCTTGCTATTACTTGTCTTTAGTTTATTGTTGAATTTCTTAAGTGATGGTGGTGTTGAGCAAATCACTCTTATAGGAGGATTTACATTAAATGCAGTGTATTTACTCCCCATCCAAATACTCATGCAAATCGTCTTGGGGTTGTTCTTGGGGTATTTAGCTGCTCGGTTATTAGTTTTGCTATTAACAAAACAAAACTGGACTCAAAATGCCGTTCAAGATACCGTAATTGCCGCTAGTTTAGCTTTATTTTTAGTAATTATTGCTAATACTCTACCTTACTTCTCCGGCTATTTAGCAACAATGGCGATGGGATTTTTCTTAATTGAATTAGATGCTCCCTTAGCGAGAAGATTACGCGGCGGATTTGATAGTTTATGGGTAGTAGCGGAGATTTTTTTGTTTGTCTTGTTGGGGGCAACAATTCAACTACAAGTTTTAGAAAACATCTTGCTACCAGGAATATTAATCCTGTCCATTGGTTTATTTATTGGTCGAATGATTGGTTGGTATCTTTCAACTTTGGGGAGTAATTGGAACTGGCACGAAAGACTGTTTCTGCTACCAGGAAACTCAGCTAAAGCCACAGTGCAAGCCGCCATTGGGGCAATTCCCCTAGCCCAAGGTATTGCGGGAGGAGAGATAATTTTAGCGATCGCTGTCCTTTCAATTCTCATTACTGCACCCTTGGGCGCTTGGGCAACAACTGTCTTTGCACCCAAATTGTTAAGGAGAGGAGAAGTTGACCCTACAAAAGTGACAATAGCTACACGTACTTTATTGCTAGCAGCAGTAGATACATCAAGTTTAGCCATAGAGGTTTTAACCAAAGTTGCAGATTTAGCACGACGCAGTAACGGTGAGGCGATCGTGTTACACGTAGTCAATACCTCGAATCAGCAAGATGTTGAACAAATACAAGCACAAGCAAAACAGCTATTATCCGATATTAGATATAAATTCCTCACTATTACTGGTGCTGTTCCCGAAGAAATTCTTCGCATTGCCGAGACATATAATGCAACGGCAATTGTGATGGGAAAACGAGGGCATCAACCTTGGGAGAAAGTACTCATCGGCTCAGTCTCCCAAGCAGTCATCGAAAATAGTTCCATTCCCGTCATCTTGCTGGACACCCGGCCGAAAAAAAATTAAATCTGGCTGCACAGAATTGATTAGACTACGGAAGACAGTTTACTCTGTTGTAGATATCGAAATTCAACAGAAGTTGGGACTATCTCCCGTTACTGCATAGTTTTGTATGAGAATTGCCTTATTCACCGAAACTTTTTTGCCTAAGGTTGACGGTATTGTGACACGCTTGCGCCACACCGTTGATCATCTACAACGTCTGGGAAATGAAGTTTTAGTGATTGCCCCTGATGGGGGAGTTACTGAACACAAAGGAGCGAAAGTTTACGGCGTTAGCGGCTTTCCCTTGCCTCTGTATCCAGAGTTAAAAATGGCACTTCCTCGCCCAGCTATTGGTTACGCCTTAGAAGAGTTTCAACCAGATATTATTCATGTTGTGAATCCGGCGGTCTTAGGTTTGTCAGGAATTTTTTACAGTAAAGTCCAAAAAATTCCCTTAGTAGCTTCTTACCATACTCATCTACCCAAATATCTCCAACATTATGGTTTAGGAATGCTGGAAGGGTTGCTGTGGGAACTGCTAAAAGGAGCGCACAATCAAGCCACCTTAAATCTTTGTACTTCCACCGCGATGGTGGCAGAACTATCAGGACACGGTATCGAACGAGTGGATTTATGGCAAAGAGGAGTAGACACAGAATTATTTCACCCTGATTTAGCCAGCTTAGAGATGCGATCGCACCTCTCACAAAACCACCCAGAAAACCCCCTATTATTATATGTAGGTCGTCTTTCTGCCGAAAAAGAAATTGAGCGCATCAAACCCATCCTAGAAGCAATTCCCCAAGCGAGATTAGCCCTGGTGGGAGATGGCCCCCACCGCCAAGCATTAGAAAAACATTTCTCCGGTACAAATACTCATTTCGTCGGCTATCTCACAGGACGTGAATTAGGTGCGGCTTTCGCCAGCGCCGATGCCTTTATCTTTCCCTCTCGCACAGAAACCCTCGGTTTAGTATTACTAGAAGCAATGGCGGCTGGCTGTCCAGTAGTCGCAGCCCGTTCCGGCGGTATTCCTGATATAGTCACAGATGGGGTAAATGGTTATCTTTTCAACCCAAAAGCCGATATTCAAGATGCCATTAATGCAACCGTTCGCCTTTTAGAAAACGCTCAAGAACGTGATACCATCCGTCAAAATGCTCGTCGAGAAGCTGAAAGGTGGGGATGGGCAGCTGCTACACGTCAGCTACAAGATTATTACCAAAAAGTGTTGATTACAGAAAACTTAGCAAAAGTAAGTTGAAGAAAGCAGAGGAAAAGAAAACTATTAGCAACGGACAACGGACAACGGACAACGGACACCTGACCAATAACTAATGACTCTTCCCAATCCCGGTAGCGTTTTGGCTTCGTTAACAGAACTGACTCAAGTTAATCGTACCCACGCTTTATTGCGTCGGGTCAAAGACCTTTCTGTTAACGAATTTGTTTGCCTGCTAGACTTTATCACTGCCGAATTTCAACAGTTTCTCAGAGCAATTGAACTCATTAACAATGAAGCTCTGGAGAATATGCTGGAAAAAGTGTTAGAAGCAATTACACTGAAAATCGGTCAAATTCTGCAAGCAGAACACACAGCTATTTTTTTAGTTGATTATGATAAATGTCAACTGTGGTCAAAAGTTCCTCAAGATAATGGGCAAAAATTTTTAGAAATTCGTACTCCCATTACCGTGGGAATTCCTGGTCATGTTGCTAGCACAGGTCAATATTTAAATATCTCTGAAACTTCTACCCATCCTTTGTTTAGCCCAGAATTAGAGAAACAAATGGGCTATAAAATTAATAATATTTTATGTATGCCTGTCCTTAGCAGTAAAGATCAAATTGTCGCAGTAGTACAATTAGCAAATAAGACAGGAAATATACCCTTCAATCGAGATGATGAAGAATCTTTCCGTGATTTTGCTGCTTCTATTGGGATTATTTTAGAAACCTGTCAATCTTTTTATGTTGCAGCTCGCAATCAACGGGGAGTCACAGCACTTTTACGCGCTACTCAAACACTAGGGCAAAGTTTAGATTTAGAAGCTACTTTGCAAATAGTGATGGAACAAGCCAGAATTTTGATGCAGGCAGACCGCAGCACATTATTTCTGTATCGCAAAGAAATGGGTGAACTCTGGACTAAAGTAGCAGTAGCAGCAGATACCACACAGTTAATAGAAATTCGGATTCCCTCTAACCGTGGTATTGCTGGTTATGTAGCATCTACAGGGGATGCGCTGAATATTGCTGATGCTTATAAAGACCCCCGTTTTGATCCCACAACAGACAGAAAAACAGGTTATTTGACCAGAAATATTTTGTGTTTGCCAGTCTTTAATTCAGCCAATGAGTTGATAGGAGTAACACAGTTAATTAATAAGCAACAAGGAAGTTTTACTGCTTCTGATGAAGAGTTTATGCGGGCTTTTAATATTCAAGCCGGAGTTGCTTTAGAAAATGCTCGTTTATTTGAAAATGTATTACTAGAAAAACAATATCAAAAAGACATTTTACAAAGCTTGTCAGATGCTGTAATTTCTACAGATATGGCTGGGAGAATTGTCACAATTAATGATGCAGCCTTGGAATTACTGGGCTGTCCTTTAGCTGATGCTCATCATAAAAGTAATAAGCTGCTGTGGGAACAAAATTTAATTGGTCGCGTAGTTTGGGAAATTGTGCCAATTGAAAATTTGCAGATGCGCTTAGAAGATAGTTTAAAAAGTGGTGCTAAACATTATGTGCCAGAACAAAGTTTGACGGTGGGAATTTATCAATTACAAATGTCTGAAAGTCGGGTTTTGCATGAAACTCAAGACTACTCTATTTTGACAGTACGCGATCGCACCAACCCAGATATTTTTCTTCCCTGGAATTTACCCCAAACCCCCCAGTCGCAGTTTATCACCCCGGAAAAGTTACAAATCCTCGAACGCAGCATTAATCTCACCGTTAATCCCTTAACGAACCCAGAAGGCGGCGTTCGTGGCGGTTTGGTGGTTTTGGAAGATATTAGTCAAGAGAAGCGCCTCAAAACTACTATGTATCGCTACCTTACACCCCATGTCGCTGAACAAGTAATGGCTTTAGGGGAAGATGCTTTAATGGTCGGTGAACGCAAGGAGGTGACTGTTTTGTTTTCAGATATCCGAGGCTACACCACACTTACCGAAAATCTAGGTGCGGCTGAGGTGGTATCACTCCTGAACCAATATTTTGAAACAATGGTTGAAGCAGTTTTCAACTATGAAGGCACACTGGATAAATTTATTGGCGATGCTTTAATGGCTGTTTTTGGCGCGCCATTACCACTCACAGAGAATCATGCTTGGCAAGCCGTACAGTCAGCCTTAGATATGCGCCAACGCCTGAAGGAATTCAACCAACGACGCATCATTCAAGCACAACCACAAATCAAAATTGGTATTGGTATTAGTTCTGGAGAAGTAGTTTCAGGTAATATCGGTTCTCACAAACGCATGGATTACACTGTCATTGGTGATGGTGTAAATTTAAGTTCCCGCTTGGAAGCTGTTACCAAAGAGTATGGTTGTGATATTATCCTCAGCGAGTTTACTTACCAATTATGCAGCGATCGCATTTGGGTACGTCAGTTAGATAAAATTCGAGTCAAAGGGAAACACCAAGCTGTAAATATCTACGAATTAATTAGCGATCGCAGTACTCCCTTAGATGACAACACCCAAGAGTTCCTCTTTCACTATCATAATGGTCGGACTGCCTACTTATCCCGCGATTTTACACAGGCGATCGCTTGTTTTAACTTAGCTAAACATATTCGACCCACAGACCAAGCCGTCAATATTCACCTAGAACGCGCCTACAATTATCAACACACTCCACCACCTCCTCAATGGGACGGTGTATGGACAATTTTCACAAAGTAGGATTTAGTAAGTGTTGAGTGATAAACAGGGAGTTAATTTTGAATTTTGTAGGCTTGCCTTTCCTGCGGAATGCTACCCTGTTCTCCATGAGTACCTGTAGGGAATTTTGAATTTTGTTGGCGTACCCCTCCGGGGAAGCAAGCTACGCGGTAGCGTCTCTTAGAGAAGCCTTCCTGTAGGGTATTTTGAATTGATTCCCCTCTCTCATTGTCCAGCACGTTCAGAGTCATCATCTCCATTCTGGAATGGATTTTCGCCGATTTGTAGTTGTTTTCTGGTGCGTTTTAAGTGTTTCCACAAAGCTTTTATTTGGTCGTAAGCTTCGTCTGGCGACAACTTCCCTCCTGTCTCCAAGTTGCAAATATAACTTACTTTCTGAGCAAATTCCTGTAAATTAGCGTTGAAAACTAAATTTTCTGGCTTTACTTGCCCGTAATAACGGCCACGAGGATAGAGAAAATTGTCTTTGCTCATTATGCTTTTCCCCATTTTATTTAACTCCTTTATGTTTAACATCTAAAGATAAATCTCTAGTAGCCCTCTCCACTGTAATTCCGTAGAAATACAGTACGACGACCAATAGTTAGTTAATTTATTTCATCTTCTCCAATAAATAATATTTGCCTATTTAAAATACTTTTGAGATTTTTATGTGTTGCTGGTTACATTTTTACGAAATTCGAGCTAGTTAGCTATTTTTGCAACGAGTTTAAAACCTCGGATAATAGAAGGCTTTATTTCATTTATCTTATTTACATCTCAGTTAAGAGTATCAATGTATACTTGCAGCTAAATACAAAAATTTAATAGTTACAAAAATTATTCTTGGTGTCGGTCTAATCTTAACATTGATGTAAAAAAGTACACACTAAGCTATGCTGCCTTTAATTTGCACAGTCCATTATGAGGTCTGTCAACAGTCAACAGCCCTGATTAGTAGTTATGCAATTTAGGTGTGCGTTAGCTTACTCTCGAAAGATATCGCCAATCAAGAAGTATTGCTTCTGCTTGAGGTAAGAATTCAGTTCATCATAGTGATGTGGCAATCCCTAACTTAAGTGAGAATCGCCATATCAGGGGATAGATAGAGCAAATAGGACATCACACCCATCTAACATGAAGATTTCTCTTCATTTTGCCATATTTCTCAGGTTGAAGGTCTTAAGTTATCATCAGCTATTTTGCCCCGTTGTCAGGTGCAGCATAGATTTTCTGCCATATTCCCCACCCAAAATTGCCTCACTGACTACAGACGAATAGCTAATCGTGAATAACTAAAGATAAAATGGTGAAGCCCGAAAGGACAAAAGCTGCTCATCGCTCAAACTTTACCTCCCACCATGTCTGTTCATTCCAAGCTATACGAAGGCAAAGCTAAAATTCTCTATACTACCGACGAGCCAGAAGTCTTGCTGGCTGATTTTAAAGATGATGCCACTGCCTTCAACGCACAAAAGCGCGGCAGTATCCTTGGCAAAGGAAGAATAAACTGTAGTATTTCCAGCCAGCTTTTTCAGCAGTTGGAAGCATCTGGGATCAAGACGCATTTTATTGATAGCCCTAGCCCCAACCAAATGCGGGTAAAAGCCGTCAAAATTATACCGATAGAAGTAGTAATACGTAATATCGCTGCTGGTAGTTTATCTCAGCAAACAGGTATAGAGCTAGGTACAGTCTTAAAACAGCCCCTAGTAGAGTTTTATTATAAAAACGATCAGTTAGGAGATCCACTATTAACACGCGATCGCCTGCTGTTAATGGAACTAGCCACGGCGGAACAAGTAGAGGAAATTACTCATCTAGCATTGCAGATTAACGATTTCCTCAAAAACTTCTGGCAGAATTGCGGTATCACCCTAGTAGACTTCAAACTAGAATTCGGTTTGGACTCACAACAGCAAATACTCTTAGCTGATGAAATTAGCCCTGATACTTGCCGTTTGTGGAATACAACAGAAGCCGACCCTAATCGCCGGGTTATGGATAAAGACCGTTTCCGGCGCGACTTGGGAAATGTAGAAGATGCTTATCAGGAGGTTTTACAAAGAGTACTAACAGCAGTAGAAATTAAAAATTAGATGTATCAGAAATAATTTTTGATTATTGCAAAACAAACAAGTATATTTTGGGGCTTACGCATGAAAACGAAAAATCGAGGGTTTGGACAAGGATGTAGGAGTATAGGCAAGGGTATAAATCTTCGGAACCCTTGCACCTCCATACCCTTAAACCCTTACACCCGTTTTCAACAGACAACCTGGGTGCGTAAGTCCTGATATTTGTTATTTTACCTTTGGCATAAGCAATTGCCTGGTATTGGTGTGTGGATGTGAAGAGGAAGAAAGGAATTAAAGACGATGCGTTTATCTCCTGTATTGGTGGCGGCTGTAGCAATCACAGCACCTTTAAGTAGTTCTTTAACTGCAAATGCCCAAACTCCTACAAATTCAGAACAGACATTAGAGGCGATCGCCCCAGCGACAAATCAGCAGTCAGAACAAAATGTGAGTTTAGAATCCCCAGAGGATTTCACAACTGTCAAGGCGCTGGCAGATATGCAATCCCCATCAGGGGAATTATCGACAGATAAGTCAACTAAATCCGCAGCAACGACGAAAAAAGATGTGATTGTACCCACTGTAGAGACATTAGTGGCTACAAATCCACCCATGCAAGAGAGCAACTCCGCCAGTAAGATAGCGCCTGTAGAAATTGGCAAACCAACATCGAGCGCGGTTTTTAGGAGTCAGTATCAGACAATAAATTATGGTAATTATGGGCGATCGCTGACATCAGGTGTTAGCTCATCACCATCACCACAGAAAAAAGCCAATTTACCCTCCCCAGTTCCTAACCCCCTAGACACCGGAGCGACAACAGCCAAGCAACTTGTACAAGCCCCAGAACAACCTGCACCCCAACCAGAAGTAGCCCCCCCAAGCACCGAGGAACCAGCCCCAGCCCCAGAAACTACTCCAGGGACAGAAAATTTCAACACTCCTAACGCCACACCTGAAACCACAGAACCCCGTGTATTAGTTTCAGAAGTCCTCGTGAGACCGCAATCAGGACAACTAACTCCCGAATTAGAAGCCCAAGTTTACAACGTAATTCGCACTCAACCAGGACGGACAACCACCCGTTCCCAGTTACAAGAAGATATTAATGCCATCTTTGGCACAGGCTTTTTCTCCAACGTCCAAGCATCACCAGAAGACACACCATTAGGGGTGCGAGTCAGCTTTATCGTCCAGCCCAACCCCGTCTTAAGCAAAGTAGAAATTCAAGCCAATCCTGGTACTAACGTTCCCTCAGTACTGCCCCAGGCTACTGCTGATGAAATTTTCCGCCCCCAGTATGGCAAAATTCTCAACTTGCGGGATTTACAAGAAGGGATTAAAGAATTAACCAAACGTTATCAAGACCAAGGTTATGTTCTCGCCAATGTTGTAGGCGCGCCCCAAGTTTCCGAAAATGGAGTTGTCACCCTGCAAGTAGCTGAAGGAGTTGTTGAGAATATTAGCGTCCGCTTTCGCAACAAAGAAGGACAGGATGTCAACGAACAAGGACAACCAATTCGGGGACGGACACAGGACTATATCATCACGCGAGAAGTGGAATTGAAACCAGGACAGGTATTCAACCGCAACACCGTCCAGAAAGACCTACAACGGGTATTCGGGACAGGATTGTTTGAAGATGTCAACGTTTCCCTTGACCCCGGTACAGACCCCACCAAGGTGAATGTGGTGGTAAATGTGGTAGAACGTAGCAGTGGTTCAATTGCTGCTGGTGCTGGTATCAGTTCTTCTAGTGGGTTGTTTGGTACAGTCAGCTATCAACAGCAAAACCTTAACGGCAGAAACCAAAAACTAGGCGCAGAAGTACAACTTGGCGAACGAGAATTGTTGTTTGACCTCCGGTTCACAGACCCTTGGATTGGTGGTGATCCTTACCGTACCTCTTACACAGCGAATATTTTCCGCCGTCGTTCCATCTCCTTGATTTTCGACGGGAAGGACGAAGATATTAGAACATTTGACCCTGGTAATCCTAATGATACAAACGAGCAAGACCGTCCTCGTGTCACTCGTCTAGGTGGTGGTGTTACCTTCACCCGCCCTCTATCAGCTAATCCCTTTGAAAGAGCAGAATGGACAGCCTCAGCAGGCTTGCAGTATCAGCGAGTTAGTACCCGTGATGCTGATGGCAACTTGAGAAAAGAAGGTGCTGTATTCGACGATAATGGCAACCGTACCAGTGAACTCGTTCCCCTCAGCTTTTCTGGGACGGGAGAAGATGACTTATTATTAGTGCAACTAGGCGCACAGCGTGACCTCCGCAACAATCCCTTGCAGCCCACTAGCGGTTCTTTCTTACGTTTCGGCGTAGATCAATCAGTACCAGTAGGCTCAGGTAATATTTTCCTCACTCGGTTCCGGGGTAGCTATAGTCAATATCTCCCCGTTAAATTTACAGGTTTTAGTAAGGGGCCGGAAACTATAGCCTTTAACATCCAAGGCGGCACAGTCCTTGGTGATTTGCCCCCCTATGAAGCTTTTACCCTTGGTGGTAGTAACTCAGTACGTGGTTATGAAGAAGGTGCTTTAGGTAGCGGACGCAGCTTTGTGCAAGCATCTGTTGAGTATCGTTTTCCTGTTTTCTCTGTAGTTAGTGGCGCTTTATTTTTTGACGTTGGTAGCGACTTGGGAACCAGTACCAGAACTGCTGAAGTGCTGAATAAAAGCGGTAGCGGCTACGGTTATGGTCTTGGTGTGCGCGTGCAATCACCATTGGGGCCAATTCGTATTGACTATGGTATCAACGATGACGGTGATAGCCGCATCAATTTCGGTATTGGCGAAAGGTTTTAGGGTGGTCAATAGTCAATAGTCAATAGTCAATGGTCAAGACTTAAAGACTAGGGATTATGGACTGTGGAATTTCAGGGTGTTTACCAAAGATGAATATGAATCACAAAAATCTCTATATACTGACTGTATTCCTATGAAACAGCACACTCTAGCAGAGGCGATCGCTCACACTGGAGTAGGGCTGCATAGTGGTGTCAGTACCCATGTACGCATACTACCTGCTGATGCGGGTAGTGGTCGTTACTTCGTGCGGGTGGATTTGCCAGACTCCCCAATCATTCCCGCCCAAGTGGCGGCGGTGAGTCAAACCGTCCTCTCCACTCAGTTGGGGAAAGGTGAAGCAGGTGTCCGTACAGTCGAGCATTTATTAGCAGCCCTGGCGGGGATGGGTGTAGATAACGCCCGTATTGAAATTGATGGTTCAGAAGTCCCGCTTTTAGATGGTTCAGCCCAGGAATGGGTAAAAAGCATTGCTGAAGTTGGCTTAGTAACCCAAGCAGTTACAGATAACACAGTTTCCTGGGATATTCCAGAACCAATTTGGATTCATCAAGACGATGCTTTTGTAGCTGCTATCCCGGCATCCGAAACCCGCTTTAGCTATGGCATTGACTTTGACTTACCAGCCATTGGTAATCAATGGTACAGTTGGCCACTAACTACTGAGTCAGATACTAGCTTTGCCAAGGAAGTCGCCCCTGCTCGCACTTTTGGTTTACTGCATCAAATCGAATATTTACAAAAATCTGGGTTAATCAAAGGTGGTAGTTTGGATAATGCCCTTGTTTGCGGCCCCGATGGCTGGGTAAATCCACCATTAAGATTTGCAAATGAGCCAGTACGTCATAAAATCTTGGATCTAGTAGGAGATTTAAGTTTACTGGGATATTTTCCCCGCGCTCATTTCCTAGCGTATAAAGCCAGCCATAATTTACACATTCAACTGGCACAGCGAATTTTAGCCTTGAGTAACTAAATTTCGGCTTAGAGCTAAAATTCCTTGTTAGACGTACCTACATTCATGCCAAGATTACAAATTAACCACCTTGCCCATGTCAACCCTCTCTGAAGTGAAAGCACCCACATCTACAGAACAACCCGCCACTAATGAGGCGACGACACCACCCGAAATTAAAACGACTTTTACATCTGAAGAAATTCAGAAATTATTACCCCACCGCTACCCATTCTTGCTGGTAGACAAAATTATTGACTACACACCAGGAAAACAGGCAGTAGGTATTAAAAATGTCACTATTAACGAGCCACATTTCACTGGCCATTTCCCAGATAGACCACTGATGCCAGGGGTGCTAATAGTTGAAGCAATGGCCCAAGTAGGTGGTATTGTGATGACGCAACTACCAAACTTGGAAGGTGGTTTATTTGTATTCGCGGGTATCGATAAAGTCCGCTTCCGCCGTCAAGTCGTACCAGGAGACCAACTGGTAATGACAGTGGAACTGTTATGGATTAAACAACGTCGTTTCGGTAAAATGCAAGCCCGTGCCGAAGTTGACGGTCAACTAGCAGCTGAAGGCGAATTAATGTTTTCGCTGATCAACTAACAACTAGCTTTCGTGGTGTAGGTACAACCGTGAAGTACCTTTGCTCAATCCTGAAACAGGATATCAGTAAAAAAAAATTGCCACAAGAGCATCTTATAATTTCTTGATTTTCGCCGCTCACACACTCAACTTGCTTCGCCCGACACTTTTGGTCACTGACCATTTACATACTCAGCAACGCCAGAGGCTGAAACTTTGATAACCAAAGCAAAGCACTGGCTCCTCAAGACAGTTCTGGAGATTCACCCTTGAAGACGCTTATTCATCCAACTGCTGTAATTCATCCAAATTCGGAACTGCACCCAACAGTGCAAGTCGGTGCTTATGCTGTGATTGGAGCGCACGTCAAAGTCGGCCCGGAAACAATTATTGGCGCTCATGCTGTGATAGAAGGGCCTTGTGAGATTGGCGCGCGAAATCAGATTTTTACAGGTGCAGCTATCGGCATGGAACCCCAGGATCTCAAGTTTGTGGGAGAACCAACCTGGGTCAAAATTGGCGATAATAACTTAATTCGGGAGTATGTCACCATTAACCGTGCGACTGGGGCAGGAGAAGCCACAATTATTGGCAATAATAATTTGCTAATGGCTTACACCCATGTAGCTCATAACTGTGTGATTGAAGACTCCGTAGTTATAGCCAACTCCGTCGCTTTGGCTGGTCATGTCCACATCGAATCACGCGCTAGATTAAGCGGGGTTTTAGGTGTCCACCAATTCGTACATATTGGTAGACAAGCAATGGTAGGTGGAATGGCACGAATTGACCGTGATGTACCGCCATATATGTTGGTAGAAGGCAACCCAGGCAGAATTAGAACTCTGAATCTGGTGGGACTCAAGCGCTCTGGTATGGAAGCCAGCGACTTGCAACTGCTCAAAAAAGCCTTCCGTATCCTTTACCGTTCTAATTTGCTGTTTAAAGAAGCATTAGAAGAATTAGAAACCTTAGGTGATACAGAATACTTACAACACCTGCGCCGCTTCCTATTACTGTCGCAAATGCCAGGCAGAAGGGGCTTAATTCCCGGCAGAGGAAAATCTGGTGGGAGTGATGAATCATAGGCAGGAGGTAGGAGGCAGGGGGAGCAGGGGGGCAGGGGGCAGGGAGCATGGGAGAGAAGTTACTCAGCCATTTTTCCCTTCCCCCAGTCCCTAACCCCCAATCCCTAATCCCTAATCCCTAATATTAAAATGCGTATATTTATTAGCACTGGCGAAGTTTCTGGCGATTTGCAAGGGGCGCTGTTGATTGCTGCCTTGAAGCGTCAGGCTGTGGCTATGGGGATGGAGTTAGAGATTGTAGCCTTAGGTGGCGACAAAATGGCGGCGGCTGGGGCAACTATTTTGGGCAATACCAGTGGTATTGGTTCAATGGGGATTTTTGAGTCTCTGCCCTATGTTTTGCCTACTTTGATAGTACAGCGACGAGCGATCGCCTATTTAAAACAAAATCCCCCAGACTTAGTAGTCCTGATTGATTACATGGGGCCTAATCTCGGTGTCGGCACTTATATGCAGAACCATTTACCTAATGTGCCTGTGGTGTATTATATAGCACCACAAGAGTGGGTTTGGTCGATGAGTTTGCGGAATACATCCCGAATTGTTGGTTTTACAGATAAGTTATTAGCTATTTTCCCGGAAGAAGCTCGTTATTTTAGTAACAACGGTGCAAATGTTACCTGGGTGGGACATCCTTTACTTGATAGGATGCAGGATGTTCCTAGCAGAGAAGAGGCTCGCGCTAATTTAGGCATTACACCAGAACAAAAAGCGATCGCTCTTTTGCCAGCTTCCCGTCGGCAAGAGTTAAAATATCTACTACCGATAATTTTCCAATCTGCCCAAACTATTCAAGCTAAATTACCAGAAGCTCATTTTTGGATTCCCCTGTCGTTGGAAGTATACAGACAACCAATTGAAGCAGCCATCAAGGCTTATGGTTTACAGGCTACAGTAGTATCAGGTCAACAAAAAGAAGTATTTGCGGCGGCTGATATCGCCATTACCAAATCTGGTACGGTTAATTTAGAACTGGCATTGTTAAACGTGCCGCAAGTTGTAGTTTACCGCTTGCATCCCGTCACTGTGTGGATTGCGCGGAAAATCCTCAAAGGTTCCATTCCCTTCGCTTCCCCACCTAATTTAGTGGTGATGAAACCAATTGTCCCGGAGTTGTTACAAGAACAAGCAACCCCAGAGAATATCACTCAAGCAGCGATGGAATTATTGCTCAATTGCGAGCGTCGTCAGCAAACCTTGGCAGACTATCACGAAATGCGCCAATGTTTGGGAGAATTAGGAGTATGCGATCGCGCAGCTCAAGAAATTTTGCAGATGCTTTAGAGCGTGCTGGGTCAAGTCGCTTCTCTACAAGATGTTGCGCGTTAATGGCGCAGGCGTAACGCTCCAAATTCAAAATTCAAAAAAGGTCAATGGCTTGTATAACCTGTTTCACTATTTTTGGGTGCAATATTTTCCCTGAATGAAAAGGAATCACTACTCTCACTTCTTATCGAAAATAAATCCTGTGACTTCCTTTACCTCTAATTTGAATAAAACCTGCATCTAATAAAAGTTTTTCAGCTTCTGTTGCAGTCAAACGCGGCAGCTTAGGCAACTTTTACCTCCAAGGTTATTGTGAAGATTTCCTTGTTCTGAAGCGCCTGTTTTTCTGAATTTGACAAGGTTTCTATATAAAGTTCAACTGCTTCTTGAATATTTACCTGTACTTCTTCTAGGGAATCACCTTGAGATTGACAACCGGGAAGTTCAGGACAATAAGCATAATATCCATATTCATCTTTTTCAATAACAATGCTAACTTTATACGACATATAAAAGTTACCTTTACTAGTTCAATAACTATTATCACCTCTCATTCCCCTCTTGTTAGGAAGGGTCAATATAGTATGAATACTGGGTTTCTCAAATTTATACCAGACATAGCCTATTACGAATTGTCATAACTAGGTAGACTCAACTTAAATCCTGGCAAGACATTTTCACCCGATAATTCTGTGGGTAGATTTTGCATTTCTACGTTTTGGCTTTGACGATATATTTCTACTTGCTGCTGTTGGGGATTAATTAACCATCCTAGCCGCACCCCTGCATCTATATATTCCCGCATTTTTTGGCGCAGCTTGTCTAAATCGTCTGTTGCTGACCTTAATTCAATGACGAAATCGGGTGCAATGGGGGGAAATTTACGTCTTTGTTCTGGAGTGAGTGCTTCCCAGCGTTCCCGACGAATCCACGCTGCATCAGGAGAACGGTCTGCGCCATTGGGTAATTTAAAGATAGTGGAGGAACTGAAAGTATAACCGAGTCCCGTTTGACGATTCCAGATACCCAGGTCAATCATTAAATCTGCTTCTCGATTACCGCTTTCTCCGCCAACAGGGGGCATAATTATCAATTCCCCCGTAGGAGTGCGTTCAAATTTCAATTCACTGTTATTTTGACATAGTTCATAAAACTGTTCGTCTGTGAGGTGGACGGTGTCTAGGTTTAATGTCAAAGGACTAATAACCATAGAGATAGTTAAAATAGCGTCGCGTAATACTATGCTAATTCTTCTGGAATTACCAAAACAGTCCTGAAATCTTGACTCAAAAGTACTGAGTCACAACAGTTACGGATTAACCATGATGATTTACATATTCATCTTGTTATAGAATATACTAATTTCAATTTTCCTAAGAATACTTTAATTAATCGCTGGTTCAACAATTCTTCTTACTGTTCATCGGTCAACGTCTGCATCATCAATGAGTTCCAGCACCCAGGAATTAAAACGCAACTCTAAGCAACGACGACCCATCGCCGTAGATTTGTTTGCAGGTGCAGGGGGGATGACTCTTGGTTTTGAACAGGCTGGTTTTGATGTGTTGGCGGCGGTGGAAATTGACCCCATTCATTGTGCAGTACATGAGTATAACTTTCCTTTTTGCTCAGTTTTGTGCAAAAGTGTAGAGGAGACAACAGGAAAAGAGATACGCGATCGCTCCAAAATTAATAACCAGGACATTGATGTTATTATTTGCGGTTCGCCCTGCCAAGGTTTTTCCCTCATGGGTAAGCGAATTTTTGATGACCCCCGTAACTCCTTGGTATTTCACTTTCATCGGTTAGTACTGGAGTTACAACCGAAATTTTTTGTGATGGAAAATGTGCGGGGGATAACCCTTGGTGAACATAAACAAATCCTCCAAGCCTTGATTCATGAGTTTAAAAGCCACGGTTATCAAGTGGAAGAGAATTATCAAGTTCTCAATGCTGCTCATTATGGAGTACCGCAAGCGCGGGAAAGATTATTTCTCATTGGTGCCAGGGAAGATGTAAAGTTACCAAAATACCCCAAACCAATTACCAAACCAGCGAAATCAAATAACTCAAAAGCCAAGAATTTATCTCGTTTGCCACTTTGTCCCACTGTTTGGGAGGCCATTGGCGATTTACCGGAGGTAGAACAATACCCGGAATTGTTAACAAGAGATTGGATAATTGCCGAGTATGGCAAACCCAGTAATTACGCTGCCGTACTTCGCGGTATTAGTACTTTAGCAGATGATTATTCATGCGATCGCCTATTTGATTCTCGTCTTCTTTCTTCCAGCCTCAGAACCAAACATTCACAGACAACTATAGAACGTTTTGCCGCTACAATCCCAGGTGAAAGAGAACCAATCAGCCGATTCCATAAACTGCATCCATCTGGTGTCTGCAATACATTAAGAGCAGGAACAGATAAATATAAAGGTTCTTTCACCTCTCCGAGACCAATTCATCCATTCACACCCCGATGTATTACAGTCCGAGAAGCCGCACGCTTGCATTCTTATCCAGACTGGTTTAGATTTCATATCACCAAATGGCATGGTTTTCGCCAAGTCGGTAACTCTGTACCGCCATTACTAGCAAAAGCAGTTGCCAGCGAGATTATTCGCAGATTGAATATATCACCTGTTAAACCCAGTATTCATTACCCATTGGGGCAAGAAAAGCTACTACAATTCAATATCTCCCAAGCTGCACAGCATTATTCTAGCTTGAAAGGGGTGTAAGGGTGTCTGACAGGTGTAGGTTTTTTACACTACACCCCAAAACACGGGTTTAGGGTGTAGGGGTATAGGGGTATAAGGATTGATGAAACTATTATTCTTGTGTTAGTGCGAGAGTTATCACTCATCACTTTAATAAAAAACAAATGTCCGCAACTCTATACTCTCTCTAGGCGGTGCATCTATAGGACTGCTGGGATCTTCAAAGGCTGTGTGAGCAGCAAAGCGTGCGCGTCCGTCTTCCGCAGAGTCGAAACATTTGATAAATAGAACCTCGTCCCTTCGCATTTGCGGAAAGTAGAACCATTGGTGTTCTGGATTATAGGTGACTGCGTAGGTTTCACCAATGCGATCTCGATACACCAAGTCTCCAGCTACAAGGTCTGATGGTGCAATGCTTTGAGCATCACAAACTGCTAAGGGTGACTCTTGAATTGTGTTAGCGATGCCTCGCCAAACATTGATAATGGCAAACCGTTGTTGTAATAGCCTATCAATGTCTTCTATACCTCGTGCAGCTAACTCCAAACGCGCCCGTGTATAGCCAGATTTAGCGGTAAAGTCGTTATGTACACGCTTCGCCGGCTCTTTAATGTTGTTCTGACCTGGCTTTGATTGCGCCGCATTACGCAGGGTGTGATCAAATATCACAACTTGAGAAGCACCGGTGAGTTCCTTCAGTAGTTGCTCTGCTTCTGGATAGTAAACTTGGCGCATTTCTTCCTCGTCATAAAAGTCGCGGACGCTGGTGTTGTAAGTAGTAAATGCAAAACCCTGTTCATCTAGAGAGATTTTCTCTGATATAGAACGAGCATTATAAATTGGCAGTTTATAAGTCTGAAAAGTTCCGTTAGTGCGAGGAACTCCTGGTGGCGGTTCATAGGTGTAGTTGACGGGTTTTTCTGCCATCGGTATCAAATAGCTGAGGTTAGCCTCTAACGATGGCAAGCCGTAGGAAAGCGGTTTATCTAGAACTTGGTTATTTAAGCTCATAGGTTATACCTGTTTGAGAATTATAAAATCTACGCAGATTTAGCTGACTCCCACCTTAGCTGCCTCTTTCCATACTGCATCTGCGTACAGTGATGGCTCGAAGTCTGGTGCCACGTTATCACTAGTAATCCGGGCTTCGTGTAATGACCAGTCCGCAAAGAATAAGTCGTGGCTGATACGTGATACTATTGCTGGCACATCACGCCTGATGCTAGGTACATCGCCAATGGGCAGACCGAAACTGACGAAGCCAGCAGGATTGAAAACATGAATATCCTTTAAGTAAGGCGCACTACCAAGGACTTTTTCTTGGTATTCATGGGCGTTACCAAGATAAGGGTAAGTACTAAGTTGTTCGTTGCGCTGATCGGCTGGTGGCTCGTAGCGATCGCGCCAAAGGGCAATATGATGGGCAAAATCAGCAAGTTCTGGCCGCTTGGTCGGGTCAACAAAATAGCCAGTCCCAGCGATCGCAAAATCGAACTCAAAAACATCATCATTCACCTGAGCCACAATGCGATCGCCCTGGTTATGAGCCTCTCTCCAAGGTGCAGATAAGTGCAGATGAAAGTTAGAAAATGCAGTTACTCGTTCAATTGCATCTGGCGGTGGTGTAGAGCCAGCCTGATTAAATCGCCAAGCTTGGAACCAACGAGCCGCATCAGGTAGTTGTGCATAGTTATAGTAAGCACCAGGATAACCCCGCACACGAATCACAGGTAAAGATGCGATTTCAGACCGTCGTGCAAACAGGTGTACTTCTTTCGCACCTGATTCCAGTGCTACTCCTGCGGCATCGAAAGCTGAAGCCGCCGCACCCAGAACAGCTACAGTCTTGCCGCGTAACTCATGGAAATCAATTTCATCAGAGGTATGTGCATATAACTTGCGCGGCAGAGATGCCAGTACAGGCGGTATGTTTGGGCCACCAGTACCAGCTACACCATTGGCGAAGATAATCTTACGTGTCGTTTCTATCTGCGAAACACCACTCACTTCCAGGTGTAGACGAAAGAAACCTGCTACTGGCTCAATTCGCACCAACTTCGTCTGATACCTAACTGGAATATTCAAGAAATGCCGATACCAACTGAGATACTCAGCCCATAATACTCGTGGAATCCGGTCAATAGCTGCGTATGCCTCAACACCGTGCCGTGCCTCATACCAAGCCTGAAAAGACAGCGCGGGAACGCCTAGTTCTGGCCCTGGCAGATTTTTTGGTGTGCGTAGCTTTTTCATCCGCGCTCGCGTCAGCCATACACCTGCATGGCCTTCGTCAAGAGCCGCGTCGATAACTGTTACGCGACCAATACCAGCACGTCGTAGAGCAAATGCGAAAGTACTACCACTGCCACTACCACCTACTATCGTCACATTGTGGTCAATGTCTGGGCGATCGCTCACCCAGTTTTCGGGATCGGGGCCAAGTAAGCGCAAAGCCTCGCGTGCGGCAAAATCGAGGTCAGTCGTTGTTGTCATATCGGTCTTTCAAGATGAAACAAGATTTTACGAAGATTAGTGCTGAGAGAACCAGAATTTTTAGTCTCCTGCAAAGAGTACAGGTAGATTAAACTGCCTCTAATATGATGAAATACTCTCCAGCTACCAAACTTGCTTGTAGACTCTGACTAATTGCTATACAAGGGATGAAAAGAGATGCTGTTTAGTGAGAGATTTACCACAAAGTTATGTAGCGATCTTACTCACCAAATATAACTTACACACATTGATACAAAAAATCTGTACTGAAGAGCACAATTACATGATAGACTAACAATTAGTCAAACTAATATTAAGTGTTGCAAACAAATAATTACTGGGTCAATTAGATAAATTTTCCGGCGTTGCATAAATGCGGGATGAATTGAGGGTTAACATCACAGTGAATCAATGTGAAGCCAGATGAATTGAAAGTTCGTTCAATCATCTTGCCTGGATGGTACGCCTTAAAAAAATCCTCTCTGTGGCAAAGGCTTACCATTGATCTCGTAATCGCCAATTGCACGCGCCTTAAAGTGATTGGGGTTATGTGAGGATAAAGTACGGGCATTGCGCCAATGACGGTCAAAGTTAGAGCTTTTCTTGGTTGTCGAAGCCCCGCCAACTTCAAATAGTAAGGTGGCTGAACGTAACGCTAAATCATCAACAATTAGTTTGGCTTTAGCTGCATTCAAAGAAGTTTCTAACGCTACAGCCGTTTCTGCTTCTTCACTTTGAGCTTTAGCCGCAGAAAGGCGATCGAGTCCATCGGCTGCGGCTAAAACGATCGCTTCCGCCGCAAAGGCATGAGCAGAAATTTGTCCGACGGTTTGCTGCAAGATGGGGTCATCTGCTGCTTGCTCAGATACCGCATGGTAGAAAGTCCGAGATCGATTATGAACGAGGGTTGTGGCATCACGCAGAACGCTACGAATAATACCAGCGTTAATTGCTGTCAAGAATAATTGTGGGACGATATTGTATGGCAGATAATCTTTATCTGTATCTGTCTCAAAAATTACTTCTTCTGCCTCTACGCGCACATTAGTGAAGTTAGTCGTTCCTGTGCCTGTAAGCCTTTGCCCAAATCCATCCCAGTCATCTACAAGCTCAATTCCCTCACGGTTAGTAGGAATGAGGATAAACGCTGTAGTGCCGTCGGGTACTAGTACACGTACAAAAATCAAGTCTGCATAAAGGCTGCCGGTGCTGTAATACTTCGTCCCATTCAGACGATAGCCGTCGCCATCGGGCGTTAATTTTGTATTCACGACTTGACCGCCGCCAGCCCGTTTAACTTCCAATTCGGTAGAAGCAAGTCCAATAATTGCCCCATCGGCAACAGCTTTTAACCAGCGACGATTTCTTTCGGTGCGTTGAGAACGCAAAATTCGCTCTGTGACAGAAAAATGATTCCGCACAATGTGAGCCACGTTCGGGTCAGCATCGCCTAACTTAATCACCACCTCGAATAATTCCCGCGCCGTGCTACCACCACCACCTTCAGTGACGGGGATTCGCAATGCACCCAACCGGGAACGCCGGATTAAATCAACCACATCAAAAGGTAGGATGCGATCGCGATCGCGTTCACTAGCTCCCAGAGCAATGAAATCAAACAAAGCTTGTAGTTCAGGAGATTTAGGCGTAACCGGAGATGAAAATTTGAAGGTGGAATCTATAACTTTTTCTTCAATTTGAGTCATTGTTTTTCTCTCTATTTTTAGAACATTGGAGTATTAGGAAGAGATTTTGATGTTCAATTCAATCAAACGTATTTAGCTAGTCAATGCGGCTGTAGGTTGAAAGAAGCGGTTAGCGGGGCGAGCGAGTCCGAGATTTTCCCGCAAGGTCTTTCCCTCATACTCTTTGCGAAAGATGCCACGCCGTTGGAGTTCTGGGATTACCTCGTCTACAAAATCATTCAGCCCTTCAGGAAGAAACGGAAACATGATGTTGAATCCGTCAGAACCTTCTTCGTTCAGCCATTGTTCCATCTCATCGGCGATAGTTTGGGGCGTACCAACAAACGCTAATCCGCCATAACTGCCAATACGTTGAGCTAACTGACGGATAGTCAAGTTCTCGCGTTGCGCCAGTGCCACTACCCGCTCACGGGAACTGCGTCCGGCGTTAGTCTGGGGAATTTCTGGTAAGGGGCTATCTGGATCAAAGCCGGAAACGTCGTAGCCCAGCGCACTATTGAGGCTAGCAATGCCACTTTCATAATGTACTAGGCTGTCCAAATGTTCACGTTTGGCACGCGCCTCTGCCACAGTTTCACCCACGATGACCAACGCACCTGGAAGAATTTTGATGCTGTCTGGGTCACGTCCGATCGCTTGCGCTCGTCCCTTAATGTCTGCAAATAAAGCTTTGCCAGCCTCTAGATTACCAGCAGGTGCAAACACAACTTCGGCAGTTTCTGCTGCCAATTGCCTTCCGGCTTCGGATGCACCCGCTTGAACAATTACCGGCCAGCCCTGAATAGGTCTAGCGATGTTCAATGGCCCCCGCACAGAGAGATATTTTCCTTGATGATTCAAAACGTGCAGCTTGTCGGGGTCAAAATAAATCCCTGCTTCCACGTCCCGAATAAACGCATCGTCAGCAAAGGAATCCCAAAGACCTGTAACGACATCATAGAATTCTCTTGCTCGTCGGTAACGTTCGTCATGTTCCATTTCTTCTTCTAAGCCAAAGTTGAGTGCTGCGTCTGGATTGGCTGTGGTGACAATATTCCAGCCAGCACGACCACCACTGATATGGTCAAGAGAGGCAAAACGGCGAGCAATGTGAAAAGGTGCGTCATAAGTTGTAGAAGCAGTAGCTACTAGTCCGATGTGTTCGGTGACGCTGGCAAGGGCAGACAGCAAAGTAAAAGGCTCGAAAGAGGTGACAGTATGGCTACGTTTTAGTGCGTTAATTGGCATATTCAGCACTGCTAAGTGATCAGCCATGAAAAATGCGTCGAACTTTCCCTGCTCTAGTTTCTGGATGAATTTTTTGAGTGCTGGGAAATTGAAATTAGCATCGGGCAAAGCTCCTGGATAACGCCAAGCACCTGTATGTATACTTACCGGACGCATGAATGCACCCAATTTTAATTGCTTTGATTTACTCATTAGCTCTCCGCATATTTAATTAATGAATAGTATTTTTTGTTACTGTTAATTTTTGTAATTGAGAAGATGCAATTTAATCTCAATGTTCTTCCCAATCCCCAGTTACCATTTCAATGCACCTCTACTTCAAACGCTGCTTCATGTAAATATTTCAAAGCTTGAGTAATCTTTTGACCAGCTAATTCCACATGAAACTGACCAACATGGCGATCGCTGCACTTCCTACTGTTAACGCTCGCACTCTTGGTATAATCTCCCCAGCAAAACGCTCCATTTCTTTGACAAAAGGCTGGAATTGCAGCATGAAAGTATCAATTCCTACTTTGTTAAATTCAGCAATCCGATGAGCTACGGTGTCATAGCTTCCAACTAAGCCAGCCGCAGTTCCGCCATTGCTCCCCACACCAGGATATTTAGCCATATTTTTAAACATGACTACTTCCGAATCCACTCCTTTAAGTAGTTCTGAGCGATCGTCTTGTGCTAGTACCATTGCTCTCAGGGTTTGATATTCTGTTTCTGCTTCTGCGTCTGTTGGTCGAGCAATCACAAAAGCTGACATTGCAAAACCTAAAGGTTGAGAACGAGAGCTAGCTTTTTGATGAACCTGAGCGATGGTTTCGCGGATAACTTCAATTGGACGACCGTTGAGGAAAAATGTATGTGCTTGTTTTGCTGCTAGTTCTTGTGCTGGTTCTGACTCTCCACCCACATAGACGCGCGGATGTGGTTTGGCTATGGATGATGGGCTAAACCTTAAGTCTTTGATCTGAAAATAATTTCCCTGAAAATTAACTTCTTCTCCACTCCACAGAGCTTTGACAACACTAATCCATTCATCTGAATAGCGATAACGCTCATCATGTTTCAAAAAGTTGATTCCTGGTTTTTCCATTTCTGGCCTAAACCAAGCACTAACTAAGTTAATCGCAAAACGACCTCGACTGATTGCATCAATCCCTAAAGCCATCTTTGCTAAGACAGCTGGATGGAATAGTAGTGGTTTAACAGCTGCAATAATCTCAATAGAAGTTGTCGCTTCTGCAAGTGCAGATGCTGCTGTCCAGGTTTCTAGTTGGTCAAGTTCTTGGTTTCTGGGATTGATGATATGTTGTGCTATTAAAGTTGTGGTGAATCCGCACCTTTGGGCCAACTGAATTAAATTTTTGGCTCGTAAGTAACTAGCATCACGAGGTTCAAGAGGATGGTTCATCACGCCGCAGTTGCCGTAAACAGGTATCCAAATCCCGTAGCGTGGCTCAGTCATAGCTTCCCAGAACCCTTCTCAATAGGTGCTAAAAGTTGGTTTTGCATTTAGTTTGAGTTATACGGCAAGCCAGTAGATTTACCGTAGTATATATGAGATTTGCATATATGAGCCTAAAAAACAAGGGGGTCTTTGGATTCTGTGGCAGGGATTGGGAAGCAGAGGAAGCAAGAGAAGAATCTATATTAAACATTCAAATTCAAGATTTGAGCCTTTGACCCCTATCCTGGGATTTATATGTAGTTATCAGATAGCTTTCGGCAGGCGGGTACGCCATCCCACAACCTAAAACTAGATAACGAAACCAAGTACTAGGGGGATACAACGCCGCAATTTCCTATGTTTTTGCAGATATATTATCTGCTATGGCGATCGCATATCAATATACAAAAGTGTTAGCGCAGACAGATCGGCAATGGCTGTGGCGGTAAACTAAATGATTATTGCCTTATTATTAGCTAAGCTAACTATTCGTATACCATGATGAAATTTGCCTCATGAAAATTTGGCATAGAAAATTCGGGGAAAGCATCGGTAATATCACGTACCACCATTTACCTGCTTTACGCTGGCGTAACTTTCGCCTGTTTTTTGGCGGACAGTTACTATCAATGTCTGGGACATTTATGACCCAGCAGTTAACTATTCCTTGGTTAGTATATGATTTGACTAAATCTGCTTGGCTATTGGGAGTTGCAGGGTTTGTACAATTTTTACCTACCTTATTATTGATTCCCTTTTCGGGCATATTATCCGATCGCTGGAGTCGTCGTGACTTGTTAATGTTGGTGCAGATATTGGGAATTAGCGTTTCCTTGGCGTTAACGATTCTCACCTTTACCAATTGGATTACCTTTCCTATCCTATTGGTGCTAAGTGCGCTCAATGGTTTGCTTAAGGGATTAGATATGCCTGTGCGCCATACAATCGTCACCGAAACCGTAGACGATCGCGCTGATTGGAGTAATGCGATCGCTTTGAATTCAGTGATGTTAAGTTCCTCTCTAGTATTGGGGCCTGCTATGGGCGGAATTTTGATTGCTACGCTAGGGGTAAAATATTGTTTTCTCTACGACACCCTCAGCTATATCCCTGCAATCTTTACTCTACTAGCTATGCAGTTGCCTGTCAGACCGATGCAATCCCTGTCAGGAATTAGCAATACTTTACAGAAATTGGGGGAAGGTTTTGAATATGTCTCCAAATTCCAGCCGATTAGAGCCATTTTATTAATGCTAGCGTTACATGGTTTAGTTGGGATGTCTCATATCGCACTCATGCCAGTAGTCGCGGCTAAAATTTTAAATGGGGATGCAACTACAATGGCTCACCTTAGCACTTCAGCCCCGATTGGTTCTTTGCTCGCTTGTTTATATCTAAGTATCAGGCGAGGGATTGCAGGTTTAGAGCGTTTGATTGTAGCTGCTCAAATCTCGATTGGCATAAGTCTGATCTGCTTCTCTCTATCGCGTCAAATTGAACTATCCATCATCATACTGGTATTTATCGGCTGCTTTGCCATTCTACAGATTACGAGTAGCAATATGATTATCCAAACCTTAGTTGCTGAGGATAAGCGCGGACGGGTAATGAGTTTTTATGCCTTAGCAATGGTGGGTACAATGCCCTTCGGGAATTTGTTCGCTGGAACTTTGGCAGATAATTTTGGTGCGACTAATGCCTTGATTGTCTGTGGTAGTCTGAGTATTTCAGGTGCGCTCTGGTTCTCTTCACAATTGCCAGCTGTAAGCCGTTGGATTGCTCGATGAAAAATCGCCGATCTTTGTAACACAATGCAAGTTTCTGTGAAACAAACATCTCCCGCTACACCGTGAGGTTAGCGGGGAAGCGTAATCAAAATATCAACCATCTATAATTCTTAATATTTTAATCATTAATTACGGTAAACCGATTGGTTTATAGTATTTATGAACTGGCTTTTGCAAAGCAATGCTCATAGCTATCCAATACTCTAGGCGAATCCATATTAAGCGTCCCAACAAAAGGTAGAGCAGACAGTATGATCAAATATGTAAATCTTGGCAAAACTGGACTCAAAGTATCGCGTATTACTCTAGGTACGATGACTTATGGCTCGCGTAAATTGCGCGAATGGGTATTAGAAGAAGAAGAGAGTCGTCCATTTATCAAACTGGCTTTGGAATTGGGGATTAACTTCTTTGATACCGCCGATGTTTATTCCTTGGGTGCTAGTGAAGAAATCGTCGGGCGAGCGCTAAAAGACTTTGCCAAAAGAGATCAGGTTGTGATTGCTACTAAAGTACATGGTAAAGTCGGCGATGGCCCCAACGACCGAGGGCTATCTCGCAAACATATTTTTGATAGCATTGATGCTTCTTTGCGACGGCTACAGACCGATTATGTAGACTTGTACCAAATTCACCGTTGGGATCATGAAACACCAATTGAAGAAACCCTAGAAGCACTGCATGATATTGTCAAAGCAGGTAAAGTCCGTTATCTAGGAATTTCTAGTGTTTACGCATGGCAATTTGCCAAAGCCCTTTATACCGCAGATATCCACGGTTGGACTCGTTTTGTCTCCATTCAAAATCACTACAATCTAGTCTATCGGGAAGAAGAAAGAGAAGTGATACCCTTAGCCCTAGATCAAGGGATTGGTATTATTCCTTGGAGTCCCTTGGCACGGGGATTTTTAGCAGGAAATCGCAGTAAGTCAGACTATGGGCAAACACTACGGGCAAAAACTGACGAATTCGCTCACAATCTCTACTATCAAGATTCAGATTTTCAAGTAGTCGATCGCGTAGTAGAATTAGCCGCAACACGAGGTGTTAAACCCACACAAATCGCCCTAGCTTGGCTATTACATCAACCAGGTGTAACATCTCCCATCATTGGCGCTAGTAAGATAGAACATCTGAAAGAGGCTGTCGAGGCGGTGGATTTAGAGCTTTCTGATGAAGAGCGTAAATACCTGGAAGAACCTTACACACCCCATCCCATCTTAGGGCATCAGTACCCTTTGGGAAATCGTCCGTAGAAGGAACCCAAAATCGCTGGGTAAAAGTAAGCAGAGGATGCAGAGGAAGAAATCAAAAAAGTCTATACTTCCGTCTGCATTCTTTAGTTATTGGGTAACTAAAGAAGTTGAGATAGCTGCCGCATATCGTTAAACACTATCTTTGCTCCAGCTTCAAAAAGAGCAGTGCATCTACGCACAACGGCTTGTTGTGAAACATCGCTGTGATAAGCATAGCCAAAAACAGTCATTCCTGCTGCGGATGCTGCTTGTACACCCGGTACAGAGTCTTCAATTACAGCACAATATTCTGGATTAGTATTCATTTGCTCGGCTGCATAAAGATACACGTCGGGAAAAGGTTTGGGGCGCAAAACATCATTAGCGCTATATATTTTGCCATCAAATTTATCCAGAAGCCCCGTTAATTTCAATACCATTTGAATATGACGGTGGCTATTATTGGATGCCACACATTTTGGTAATGTAATTTGCTCCAATACTTCGCTAATGCCTGGAACTGGTTTTATTTCTTTCTCCAAAGGAGCCATTTCTCGCTCTTTACAAAGTTCCATAAAGTTTTTGGGCAATGGTTTGTTATAAGATGTCTCGATAATCTCTAAACAGGTTTTTAAGGACTTGCCAATAAATTTTTGAGTTACTTCTGCATAGGTGATAGGAAAACCAGCTTCAGTGAGCGTTTCTGCAAAAATGCGATTAATAATTGGTTCGCTATCAACCAAAACTCCATCACAATCAAAAATTACAAGCTCGAATTGATTTTGACCCATGTTTTTACCTCAAATTTAGGATTTTCTCATAAGATTGATAATTATTTATCCTTGATTTTTGAGGATAAATTCTCAAGGATTTTTCTAAAAAAACACCATTTTTGTTGATTGATCATATTAAAAATTTATTTTCAAAGTAGAATTTTATTTGCATATTCTTGATTTTTATCTAGTAAATGAGATGCGTTTACCCTGATATCTCTAACTGTTTAATGTCTCCATCTTTTGGCTGGTCTAATTCTATAAACTTTGGCCCCACAATCAGAACTGTTATCATCATTAATATACTTGTCACCATGATGATGCTCACAACGTTGGGATCGTCAAAATTACTTGAGCCTACTAATAATGCTGCGGCAAAATTTCGCTGTGCTGTTCCGACTCCTAGAACTCTTTGAGTGTCGATACCAGGCCCGCCTAAAAGATAACCAACGCTAAAGGAAAAGATAATAAATACTGCACAAATAAAGATTGCACCTGTTTTTAACAAACCAATAATATCATTGGTATGAATTATTAATCTGACTACTAATCCTAAAAATAGTCCAGTACTAGATAATTTGAATAAAATAGGCTGGATAACAGGAGCGATCGCCGCAAATTTGGCTTTAATAAATAGTCCAATTACTAACGGGCTAATCATCATCAATAACAAAGGTTTGCCAATGTCCCAAGAATTGATTTGCACACCTTGCACGACTAAAGGTAGTACTAATGGCATATAAAAAATCGTGCCAAGCATCAGCAACATCATTAATCCCACAGAAAAGGCTATATTGCCCTTAACTATTTGAGCCAGTTTAGGCAAAGCTGGCGGGCCTGATGCTAATGCCATGATGAGTAAACCATCTTTTAATGCTTCACTCAGAGGTACTATTTGTACTAGCAGATAAACAAAACTTGGCACCAATATAAAATTTGTCAGCAAGGACAATATGACAAGTCTAGGGCTGCGTAGTGGTTCCCAAATTTGTTTGATAGTGAGACCTAAACCTGCACCTAACATAGTAAACACAATGAATGTGAATAGTGCAAGTTTGTCGATTATTACTAATATTTCATTCATGATTTATAGTGGGGTTGGGCATGGGGCATGGGGCATGAAGCTTTGTTATTTCTCCTCTGCTTCCTCACTTCCATGCCCCATTCTTGATCTGACTTTTCACGGGATCTGGAAAACCCCTCTCCAAACCTCTCCCCTGCAAGGAGAGAGGCTTTGATTTCTCCCCCTTCCCTACTAGGGAAGGGGGCTGGGGGGTTAGGTCTGGCGTTAGCTTTTCCACATGACGTGAAAAGTCAGAATCTTGATTACTTCAAATCCAGGCTGACTTGTTGTAAGTTACCCGTGAAATTAAAGGGTACTTGGTAAGTGTCAACTACAGGAGTACCTGTATCTCTGCCTACATCAAAGGTTTCGTCTAGGGCTAAACGGTAAGCGATGGTTTTATCTACTCGACCTTCAGCTACCTGTTGATCGTTAATGAATAATTTGCCGATGCCACCTGCACCTACACCACCGTCATAATCAAAGTTGAACCGGATTGTAGATTTACCGGAGGGTAATTTTTCTGGTGATTGAATGGTATAGCGGGCAGTATTGGCATAGTTGTAAACATAAGTAGGCTTGTTATCCTCTAGGAAAAAACTCCAACCTGCAAAACGACCGCCTTGGGTTAAAATTACACCTTCTGCCCCTTTTTCTGGAACTTCTACATTAGCTGTAATAGTAAAGGAGCGATTTTTCAAATTTGGTGCGCTACCTTCGGGAATGCCGACTGTACCTGGATAGTAGGTGAATGTTGTGCGTCCTCTGGTGAGGCTGGGACGAATTTTAACATCAAATCTTTCCGCAATGCGATCGTCTAGGGGTAAGACGTTATGCTTCTTGGCTTCTTTTAAAAACAACTTTTGCAGTTTTTCTAGCTTCTGGGGGTTTTTCTTAGCTAGATTATTCGCCTCGCTGAAATCTTCGGCAATGTTGTACAGTTCCCACTCATCTGTATCAAAGCTACCTTTAACAGTTCGTTCCCAAGGTAAGCGACCATGACGCGCCGCAGCTACCCAACCTTCATCGTAAATGGCTCGGTTACCCAGCATCTCAAAATACTGAGTTTCCCGATGAGAAGGCGCATTAGGATTATTAAACGTATATGCGAGGCTAGTACCTTCTATTGGTCGTTGCTTCACACCATTCACTTCTTTCGGTACAGTAATTCCCGCTACTTCTAAAATTGTGGGTGTAATATCAATTACATGATGGAATTGGCTGCGAATGCCACCTTGGTCTTTAATATTTGCGCCCCAGGAGATTACTAAGGGGTTGCGAGTACCACCAAAATGAGAGGCTATTTGCTTTGTCCATTGGAAGGGAGTGTTAACTGCCCATGCCCAAGCAGCCGGAAAATGGTTGAATGTTTTGGGGCTACCTAAATCATCATAAGCAGCTAGCAGTTGTTGGAGATTTTCGGGTACAGCGTTGAAAACTTGCAGTTCGTTGACGCTACCTGTTAAACCGCCTTCGGCACTAGCACCGTTATCTCCCACCACATATATGACTAAGGTGTTATCCAGTTCACCGAGTTGGTCAACGGCATTAATTAACCTGCCGACTTCATAATCTGTATGGGCTAAAAATCCCGCAAATACTTCAGCCATGTGGGCATAGAGTTTTTGCTGTTCTGCTGAGAGGGAATCCCAAGCTGGGAGTTCTGGGGGGCGGGGAGTGAGTTGGGCATTGGCTGGAATTACACCTAGTTGCTTTTGTCGGGCAAAGGTTTCTTCGCGTAATTTATCCCAGCCTTGGTCAAATTTGCCTTGATATTTGTCAATCCACTCTTTGGGGGCGTGGTGGGGTGCGTGGGTAGCGCCGGTGGCGAGATAGGCGAAAAAGGGTTTTTCTGGAGCGATGGACTGTTGGTTGCGAATCCAGGCGATCGCATGGTCTACTAAGTCTGGTGTTAGGTGATAATCTGGCTTGTTGGGTTTATCTACACGCTTAGTGTTTTCCACTAAAGCCGGACTCCACTGATTAGTATCACCACCAAGGAAGCCGTAAAAATACTCAAATCCTAACCCTGTAGGCCAGCGATCAAAAGGCCCGACAGCACTGGTTTCAAAGTCTGGTGTATTATGCCATTTACCAAAAGCGGCTGTGTTATAACCATTTTGTCGCAGGATTTCGGCAACAGTGGCAGCACTTTTAGGCAAAACTGTTGTGTAGCCAGGATAACCTGTGGCTAATTCCTCAACTACCCCTGTATTCACTGAATGATGATTGCGTCCAGTTAATAAAGCTGCCCTGGTAGGCGAACACAGGGCAGTGGTGTGAAATTGGTTGTAGCGTAATCCTGTTTCGGCTAGGTGCGTTAAGTTGGGAGTATCCACAGGGCCGCCAAAGGTACTGGCTTGTCCAAAGCCCACATCATCTAATATGACTAGCAAGACGTTGGGGGCGTTGGCTGGGGCGGTGATGGGTTGGGGAAAGTCTGGTTGTGATTCTTTATAGGTGAGGCCAATTTTCCCCTTAAACGCTGGTAAGGGCAGGGGTAATACCTCAGATGTAGCTGCTAGGGCGGGGCCATTGACCATCAATAAGGTGATGAGCAAAGATAAAGCGATCGCCTTTGCTATTCTATAAAACAAATTCCCATTCTTGGATTTAAACTTCATTCTTCATCCTTTCTGTTTCTTTTTCAGAAATAAATTTAGAGAGAACTTGGAGCGCAGGCTTTCTTTGCTCCAAACTTCCGAGGGCTTGATACCCCTTTTAAGCAGGAGATATATTTTTCTCCTCCCCTGCTTCTCTTCTTCCCCTGCCTCCCCTGCTCTCTTGTGTTAGGTTCTTTACTAAGCGAAATCCGATATGAGTTGTTCCCGTATCCGGCGCTTGAGATTCTCGCGCTGCGGGACGGAAACGGCTGCAATAGTTAGGCGCACACAGATAAGAACCACCTTTAATTACGTGTAGGGCTTGTTCGCTGGGTTTATTGGGGTCAAAACTTTGTTCCGGGCCTGTAGGATTAACACTGTGGGTTTTGTGGTTATGTCCTGGCATAAACCAATCGGATGTTAATTCCCAGACGTTACCAGTCATGTCATAAAGTCCATAACCATTTGGTGGAAAGGAACCAACAGGGGCAATACTTGCGTAACCATCTTTTTTGGTATTGAACAAGGGAAATATTCCTTGCCAAGTGTTGGCTTTTTTCTCCGAGTATTGGTCACCCCAAGCATAAGTTGCAGCATCTAACCCACCACGGGCAGCGTATTCCCACTGAGCTTCTGTAGGTAGCGATTTTCCTGCCCATTGGGCGTAAGCTACAGCGTCTTCGTAAGCAATATGAACAACTGGATAGTTATCTTGATGTACAATTGCGCTTTCTTTGCCAAAGGGATGTCGCCAATTTGCCCCAGTCTGCCAATGCCACCAATTCAGTACTTTTGCTTCTGGCTGTACTATTGCAAACACTAAAGAACCCGGTAATCTCTGCTCATCTGGCAAGTCGGGAAACTGTTCCTTTGATAAAGGACGCTCTGCAACTGTGACGTAGCCCGTCGCTTTGACAAACTCTGCAAATTGGGAATTTGTGACCTCGTATTTATCTATACAAAAAGAACTAACTCTTACCTCTTGTGCTGAGAGTTCTTCTATATAACCGGAATTATCCGATCCCATCGTAAATGTCCCGCCGGGAATCATTACCATTTCTGGAGGACAGGGATTAGCGGTAGCAGCAAAAGCGGGAAGAATCGCCGTAGACATTGCTACTCCTATAACCAATAACAGCGCTAAAAAACTTTTCCTTAACACAGTGGTGTTGACTATTAACAAGAAGACATCAAAATGACTCAATATTGCTGATAAATATTTATCAGTCTATAAATATGCAAAAAATCAGCAATTTTTCATTTATCGAAAATTGCCATGAATTTGCACTAATTTAAAAACCTTATATTGTTTTAAATTTACATCATACTTTATACTGATAGATTTACCGTACTTAAAGCAATATTGATAACCTACCTCTTAAGCAAAAATAAGTCAAGAACTTTGTTTGCTGGCATTAATATAGCCTGTCAAATCCTAGACTATCGCAATAGAAGGATTCGTAATTCAGGCAACGGTTCTCGATATGTCCTGTCACCAAAAGTTATTAACTTATTACATATCCTGGGGTATTTTATGAGCGATCGCATTTTATCGCGTAAATATTATCAAGCCGTTTTTTAAGAAATTTCATATTAGAAAATACATTAGTTCTTTCCTCTGCTTCTTCCTCTGTTGAATATTTCAAAGCATAGATTCCGGCTGAATGTGCGGCTTGAATTCCGACATCGCTATCTTCAATTACAACACAAAATTCAGGAGGGAAGCCCATTTTATTAGCTGCGTATAAAAATAAACCTGGGTCGGGTTTCCATGAGCCTACATCATAAGAGCTAAACAAGCTATCGCCAAAATAATGCGATATATTTGTGACATTTAGAGCCGTGCGAATTTTTGCCATTGGCGCGCTTGAAGCCACGCAAATAGGATATTCCAGAGTTTCGAGCATCTCTGGAACGCCTGGGATTGGTTGCAAGTAAAATTCAAATAATTCATTCACTTTTTGACGATATATTACCTCAAAATCAACAGGTAACTTTACGCCATATCTTATTTCTATATCCGCTAAAATTAAAGCTAATTTTCTACCACGATATCGATAAATCAGACTATCGATTGATTCGTTGATAAAAAGTAGCAAATCGATAAATGCTTGGTTACAAAGTCTCTCGCTATCAACTAACGTTCCATCTAAATCAAAAATGATACAAAGATTCTTCATTTATGAACAATGACAAAAGAAATTATTCCGTTTCAAATCGTTGACGGTTAACAGTCAACCGTCAACAGCCAACTAACTTTGATAAGGGCGCGGTAGTTGATGCAATTTATGAGCAGAGTCTAATTCACTATTATTTTTTCTGCCATATCCCCAACCTACAATGCGACGATATTCACCCATAATCCCACTGTCAATTAACTCATCCTCGTTGACTGCAACATTGGTATGAGATTGGGGTGCATTGGTAGGGCAAACCTAAACGCAGACATTGCAATTAATGCAGAGTTGATGGCTGACAAGCTCGATTAAATCAGCCTCTAACTTGTGTCCGACGTTTGAAGAGGATTCCGACACTAGTAACAGCTAGTAAACTTACAAAAGTAGCAGGTTCAGGAACAGTTTCAATATTAGCTGCCACAATTTTAAAGTCTGGGCCGTTATCTCCAGGAACGTTAGAATTCGCCCTGTTATTATTAGCACTGGTTAATCTTAATGTTTTTGTGCCAGTTCCATTCAAAGTAATACCGATAGAACCGATATTGAAAGGCCCATTATTCAGGATTGGCTCAACTACTGTACTAATGTTATAGTCAGCTTTGGTATAGTTTTGTCTCAAGATTTTGTAACTAGCGATAACAGCATCGTTATCATCCAAAGCTTCTACCAATAAATCGCTATCTCCAGCAATATTTGAGCCTGCTGCTCCACCACGTTCCCAAAAGAAGAAGGTATTCACTGGATTAGCAAACGAAACTTCGATAATAGCTTTATCTGCATTTTCTCTTGTGACTAAAATACTATTTAAATTTAAGTTCCCTAAAGTACTGACAATATCTTGAGCAGTTGGATTTGGTTTTGAAGGCCCTTCTGGGACTAAGTTATCATTAGCAGTATTTGGCCCTCGTCCTGAATGGAGTACACCGAAAATATCACCATCAGGCAAAGTGTAAGTATCATTTTGAAGAATCGTGGCTTCTGTAACAACTTCAAAGTTAGAAATTTTTCTACTATTGAATTCGACTGAATCTAGCCGGATATCTCTAGTTGGGTCGTTGAGTAGTTGGCCTGTAGGATCATTAATCGCAGTGGCAGTAACATTGGTTTTAAACGAAAATGCACTGAATGTTGCGGCTTGAGCAGGTAGTGTCACCAAAAAACAACCCATTGATATAGAAGCAACACTTGTCAAGAGCTTAATTGTTTTTACCAACACAATTTTCATTCGTATTACACCTGAGTAGACATTACAAAAATTTGCATCAGTGAATCAAATAGACTATTCAGCAGAATAAATTAGGACACAAAATCAAAATCATGTGACCAAATTTCTGCGTTTATAAAAGTCTCAAATCTTTTCACAACGCTATTGATTAGTCCTTTTGTCTGGGGAAGATTTCAATAAAGAACTTATTAACTACTAAAACTCGACTAAGTTACCGTAGATAAAAGAAATATCTCATAGCTTTTTGCCTGTGTCAATCATCAGTACTTTTGATCTGGAGTTAGGCAGATTTTAAGCAGCAAATACCCTAATTTTTAATTATTGGCTTGGCTTAAGGCTACTCTACGAGAACGCTTATCGGCGAACCCGTAAGTATTGCCAAAAGCAGCGAATTATTATGGTCAAGGTAAAATAATTGTCACGACTGGACATTGAGCTTTACTAACAATGGCATCAACTCGGTGACCAAAAAAAGCCCTGTCTGTAACCATACGGTTATTGCTAAACAAAATAATTAAGTGTACCGTATGAATTTGGGCATAGGTGAGGATTTCTCTTTCTGAGTTGCCGTGGAAAATATCAGTTTTGACTACAAATGTGCCAGGTAGTTTCCGACTTTATTCTCCAGTTTCCAACTATATTCTCTTTTGAGAAAAATCACATTTGATACCAAGCTGTCAAAGCTACAGCCAAAGCATCAGCAGCATCATCAGGCTGAGGAATTTCGGCTAAATCTAACTCTCGTGCTACCGCCTCTTGCACTTCAGATTTATCAGCGTTGCCATATCCCGTTAAAGCTAGCTTAACCTGTGCTGGTGTAAATTCGACATAAGGCAAATGGTGCTGTGCTAAGGCTAACATTACTACACCTCTAGCTTGTGCCACAACAATTGTACTTGACATACGATAGAAGAACAGTTTTTCAATTGCGACTACATCAGGTTGTAAATTATCAATCACTGTGTGCAAATCATCGAACAAGGTACACAAGCGTTGCCCAATCTCGATATCTGCTGAGGTTTTGATGACTCCAAAGTCCAAGATATTGACTTTTGTACTTTGTAGTTGGGTTAAGCCTGGTGTACAAGTAATTGCCCCAAATCCTAAAATTGCCAGTCCTGGGTCTAATCCTAAAATTCGCTTTTCCATTAAATTATCTTTTACCAAGTTATGGTTTGATGGACATACTGGCAGCCTTGATGACTTGCTTTTAGTTTAAGTGGAACTAAAAAAAGGTTTCATAATTTCATACTTGGTGTTAAAACCATTTAGTGTGCATTTTCTGTTAGTTATTGTTTGTACCACGGCTCCGAATCAGGTATGTCAATCGGTTTTCTCAGACAAGCCCTCAACGCATTGCAACAGCAGTCACGCAGTCGAACTTCCCATCGGGTGAACCAGTGGTTCAAATGGTTGTCCCCTGGATTATCGATAAAACGCTGGTTGCTAATCAGTGTTGGGGGTGTATTGCTAGCGATTCTAGGGTTAGCTATTTGGGTGAAGCTGACTCCCATTTTTTGGCTGTTGGAGTTAGTTAGGGGTTTTTTGGGAGCTGTCGCTAACATTTTACCCAACTATATCAGTGGCCCTGTGGTTATTTTGGGTGGTTTGTTATTGTTGCTTTGGGGACAAACGCGCACTGTCGGCTCGATTACTCAGGTTTTAAGACCGGATGCGGAAGAAGAACTCATTGATGTACTGTTAGCCCATCGGCGCTTGTACCGGGGGCCGAAAATAGTAGTCATTGGTGGTGGTACGGGGCTATCTACTTTGCTTAGAGGATTAAAAACCTATAGTGCTAATATTACGGCTATTGTGACTGTCGCTGATGACGGTGGCTCTTCTGGGAGGTTACGTCAAGAATTCGGTGTTTTACCACCGGGAGATATTCGCAACTGTTTAGCAGCCTTAGCAGATGAAGAAAAATTATTGACTGAGTTATTTCAATATCGTTTTCGGGCCGGGGATGGCTTAACTGGTCATAGTTTTGGCAATTTGTTCTTAACCGCGATGAGTGATATCACTGGTGATTTGGAACGGGCTGTAGCTGCTAGTTCCAAAGTCTTAGCTGTGAGAGGACAAGTTTTGCCTGCTACTCTCAGCGATGTTCGCCTCTGGGCAGAATTAGCCGATGGTCGCCGCATTGAGGGCGAGTCTAGCATTCCCAAAGCTAACGGTAAAATTGTCAAGATTGGTTGCATTCCGGCTAATCCTCCGGCTTTGCCAGCAGCTATTAAGGCCATCAAAGAAGCCGACTATATTATTATTGGCCCCGGTAGCCTCTATACCAGTTTAATTCCTAACTTATTAGTATCAGACATTGCTGATGCGATCGCCCAATCCCAAGCCCCTCGGATTTATGTCTGCAATGTGATGACCCAACCGGGGGAAACTCAAGGATATACCGTTGCTGACCACATTCGCGCCATTGATGCGGCTTGTGGACAAAGACAACTGTTTGATGCTGTGCTAGTACATAAAAAATCCCCTTCAGCCCAATCACTCATCCGTTATGCTCAACAAGATTCCCATCCTGTGTTCTTAGACAGAGAAGCTGTCTCTCAACTAGGGAGAAGAATTGTCTTAGCTAACGTTTTGTATGAGGACGAAACAGGATTTGTGCGTCACAATCCCCAAAAGTTAGCCAAAGTCCTATTGAAGTGGTATGGTGGAGCGCATCATGGAAAGTGAAGAGAATCGCTCATAATGGGAGATAGTGTAACTGCCCAAGGTAGAGGATTGCACTGATGTACTTTGTCTAGAATCTAAATAATAGTGTGTTTCCGTCCTTTGCTGTCTAGACAAGTGATATTCAATCTGAAATCAATTTAAGAATTAAGTCCAGTTAACATTCCCTTTGATGAAAGTAATACCAATTTGAAAAAAGAATGCGACAAATAAACCATCTGTAGAAACGAGATTCATGAGCCAGCGCGTTGCGGGGGTTCCCTCCGTTGTAGCGACTGGCGTCGCGTCCTCACCCAAAGATGTGTTGCAATCATTAATTGAATTGGTATAAAATTCAGTTTTATTTAAGAATTAGACGGTTTATCCTGCTTGACTTTTTTGATTAATTCCATATACACATTAATCTCACTAACTTCTACATCATGCTCAACTCTGGTTACTTTCCATCTCTCTTTTTGTAGATAAACTTCCTCACCGACTCTGGGAGTGAATTGTAAATCATAGAACTTTTTTATAAAATCCTTTTGATTTTCTTCCCATAAAATGACTTTAACTGCTTCTCTACTCATTGATCAGTCCTAATTTTTGACCAGACTAAACTCAGTAATCTGATGACATACACATGGAAATTTTATATTACTAATTCAATCGAATAGCGTATTTAAAACCACATTTTCCATATATGACAGGAGGCAGGAGTTAGGACGCAGTGGGGAAAAGAAAATCATTAGCAACTAATAACTGTACAGACGCGATTAATCGCGTCTCTGACAACTGACAACTGACTATTTACCAAATGACTAAAATTTTTCTTGCAGATAAAGAGTCAACACTCAACTTAGGTATTCTCTTAGGAGAAACTTTAACTGCTGGTAGCGTGATTTTACTGGAAGGTGATTTAGGTGCTGGTAAAACTACTTTGGTACAGGGCTTGGGTAAAGGTTTAAGTATTACTGAACCCATTGTCAGTCCTACTTTCACTCTGATTAATGAGTATATAGAAGGACGTATACCCCTTTACCATCTGGATTTATACCGCTTAGAGCCACAAGAAGTATTAAGTTTAAATTTAGAAATTTATTGGGAAGGGATTGAGGTAATTCCGGGTATTGTAGCGATTGAGTGGTCGGAACGAATGCCCTACAAGCCAAGTACCTACATTAACGTACTTTTGACTTATGGCGATGAGGGCAGTCGTCAAGCCGAAATTACACCATTCAATTGCACCATCAGCGACTTAATTGCTACCAAGTGAATGATTTTATTTCCGAATTGGGTAAAAACGCTGCCTAGTACTGTTGTAATATTAGGGCTATTTGCCACTGAGTAGAAACAGTAAAAAAGTTACCCCAAATTACATTAGTTTTATCCTAAATTTACCAGCACATCAACGCCATACCCAATCAATCTCTACATGATAACGACAAAATTTTTACTGATAGTCGAGGCAGAATTTCACACTCGTTCTATCTACCACTACCGCGCTCATCACAGAAATTCACTAACATAATTGCCTTCATAATCTTAAAATCGGTGAATTACTTTTCAACAGAACATTTGGTTACTTTCTCCATCTACTGAGATTAGCTACGGTTGCATCTTCTCATCATCAGTCTTGTTGTAGATGGTTAAAAAAATCAAATCTAAGTGTCTTCAAGAACTTTATGCAGGTGATATCTAGGAATTTGGAAGATGTTTTTAATACCTGCTCTTTCGGAAAATTAGATTGATATTAAAAATGACATAAACTTGTCCTCTGGTAGATCGTATAGCTGATAAGGCTTACAGCAGACTTTTATTAAATCAGTCAATACTGGTAAAGTCTTTTTATTTTTTGCACCATTGTTATTCTTATTGACCTATTCCTTGGATTATCTCTGTAAAATTTGTTCTAAATTGTGCAAGAACAAATACTGATTTATATTCTCTTGCTAGGTTTTGCTCAGTAATGTTAGTATCCTCAGCAATCCCATGCCCAGAAGGATTAAAGAGTCAGAGATGTAAGAAATAGGTTTTTAGAACGTACAAATCAGGTGCAGATAAAATTTTTATATGTATAAAACATTGTTTTCACGAAAATTTGCCCGTTTACTTAACCCTATTTTTCTCTACAGTTATTTGGTAAAAAATCCGGATAGTTAAATGCAAAAAGCTAATGGGGAGAAGTAAAAGGCTTACTACTTTCCGTACTAGCTGCCAATCTATCCGCATACTTAAGTGTTCCCAAAACAGATTCAGGATATATACCCGTAAAGTTACTAATTATTAACTTATTAATTAAATTAATCAAACAAAAACTTTATAAAAAAAATTCTTATATTAACAATCGGTTGGCCAAGTTAAAGCTATTTCTAACGTGCTGGACGAGACGGACTACGCCAATATAACTGATCACTGAAACAATACTGACCCTAGTAGGGATAGAACTTTTTACGTAAATATGCTAATTAGCTTGAATAAAAGATGCGATCGCATCTTTTACTTGAGGCCCACAGTCATTTCTGGTATAGAAAGTACAACCTTTATCAATAAACTTGGATGTGGCATCGATGAGATATCTCAAAATATCGTCCCTAGTGTCATCCATCTCTTCCGTAATTGGAGTTTGGGTAAATCTGTTAACTCTTTGTCCTGGCTTGAGGACTTGACGAGTATCTTTGTAAGATTCCACTTTGTTAGGTTGAAATCTTTCATTTAAATCAAACTGAAGACGTAAATATCTTTGAGAATTAAATCCACCCATAATTTGCCGGCAGATTGTACTACTAACTTCCGATGTCGGCTCCATAAATATATCAATAATATGTTGCGCCCAATCTATGCCTCGCCAATTTTGCACCTGATCAAATGAATATGGTTCGCCAGTTTGACCTGTACCAATAGAAAGGATAGCAATATCATCTAAATTGATCCCATCTAAATTATGTTGTTGTTTGATTGCAGAGGAGACTGAAGATTGAGACAACCTCATTACCAAACTGAGTGCGGCTAGTGCTGGGTTATTGGCAGCGATTCCTCCATCAATGTGAGGGAATACCCAATTTCCATATTTTTCTTTATTTACAGGCTCTAATTTATATGGGGGAAAAAAGGTAGGAGCTGCGGCTGAAGCGGTACAAATTTCCCATAAGTAACAGTCATCATACCATCTATCGCCCAAGTCGGGATGGCAATTAGTAAAAAATGTTGTGTTGCGATAAAGAGTATCATAAGCGAGAATCAAAATTATCGGGCCTTCCACATCCTTAATTCTTGTGTCACCCAAAACATTTTTCAGGACATTAATTAGCCCTTGATGAGAATATTTAGGTAGTGAAAAAGCTTCAATCAATGGTTGCAGGAAACTGGGAATTTTTTTGTAGCGTTCTTTTCTTTCGATAGGAAATATTTGCTGACCTTGTTCCTGATACATTTGAACTAGCTCACTGCTATTTTTTTTCGCGGCAATTCCCGCCGTTAATATAGAACCTGTGGAAGTGCCAGCGATTAAATCAAAGTATTCGTGTAAAGACTTCCCTTGCTGCTGTTGAATTTGTCGCTCCACTTCTTGGAGGATGCGTGCTGTAATCACGCCGCGTATACCACCACCATCCAGACTCAATATTTTGAAGGACATTTTAATTCTCCTTGGTAGATTAGGGGCTGGGGATCAGGGAAGAATGATTTCTTTCACCTAAATCTGTTTTACAGTTGTAATCTACGTAATAGGAGAATATTATTTGCTACACGAAACTTAAAGCTTGACCGCGCGCTTCGGTGTTTAACTTGCCTTTGTGGTAGACAATCTGACCACCAACTATGGTTGTGTCGGCCCATCCCGTGAGGTTCCAGCCTTCAAAGGGACTCCAGCGACATTTAGTTAAGAGTTCTTCGCGGAGGACGGGGCGGTATGTATTCAAATCAACAAGTACTAAATCAGCATCGTAACCAGGAGCGATCGCTCCCTTATTGGGGATACCATAAGCTACAGCTACAGCTTTGGACATCCAGTTGGCTACTTGGGCAATGGTACATTTCCCCTCCATCGCCGCCGTCAACATCACAGCCAAGGATGTTTCTACCCCAGGCATCCCAGAAGGACTGTTGGGATAGGGTTGGGCTTTTTCTTCTAAGGTGTGGGGGGCGTGGTCTGTGGCGATAAAATCAATCACACCATCCCGCAACGCTTGCCACAAAACTTCGTTATCGTGGGGCGATCGCAAGGGCGGATTCATCTGTGCTAATGTACCAATACGCTCATAATCACCAGTATTCAAGACTAAATGTTGTGGTGTGACCTCTGCTGTTACCCAAATAGGCTTGTCTTGGCGTAGTAATTCAGCTTCGTCGGCTGTGGACATATGCAGAATATGTAACCGACGCTGATATTTTTTAGAAAGTTTTAATGCCAACTGTGTTGCTAACAGTGCCGCTTGATTATCTTGAATTTGGGAGTGAATTGCCGGGTCTTGAATCCCCGCAAATTCTTGACGGCGCTGGTTAATTCTGGCTTGGTCTTCGGCATGAACAGCAATGAGGCGTTGACCTTGAGCAAATATCGACTCCAGTACAGCATCTTGATCAACTAACAACTGACCGTGCATTGAACCCATGAAAATCTTAATGCCTGGTGTTGGGTTGGCGGCTAATAATTCTGGTGTGTTCTCCCCAGTTGCCCCAATAAAAAACCCATAATTTACCAAACACTTACTAGCAGCCCGTTGTAACTTATCATCTAACGCTTGCTGGCTAGTTGTCAGGGGGCGCGTGTTGGGCATTTCTAAAAAAGAAGTCACCCCACCTTTGGCACAGGCGCAGCTGGCTGTAAACAAATCTTCCTTATGTTCTAGCCCCGGTTCGCGGAAATGCACCTGGGGGTCTATGACTCCTGGCAACAAAGTCAAACCTTTCGCGTCAATCTCTGTAGCTGGTGTAGTGTTGACTATTTCTGTCCCTACTTCAATGATATGGCGATCGCGTATCAACACATCTCCCAGCAAAAATTCACCATTCGGTAAAAGGATGCGAGCGCCGCGAATTAGCAAACTTTGTGGAGAGGACATAAAACTAACAATTTTCAACCAGGAGCTATAGACTATAGAAAACTATGCTTTTAGGTCAATCTCAACAGCACTTTTTGTAATATTTTTTTGCAGTTATTTACAAAAAAGATTATTTTGATCTTATGAGTCAGACCACTTGCTAGGGTCAACAGTCCAGAGTCAGAAGCCATAACTAATGACCAACTACAAATAACTGATGACCACCTAATCTGCTTTCTCCCGTTAAGATTAACAAATATAGTCTCCCTCAGCGAGTTAATTACTTACACTTTTCTTACTTCAGTAATTTCATGCAAAATCAAGTGTCTGACAACAATTCTAGTAAACAACCTGATAATTCTTGGATCGCAGAGCTAGGTAGAACAGTTGTATTAAGTATTGTTCTCGCCTTGGGCATTCGTACCTTTGTGGCTGAAGCACGCTGGATTCCTTCTGGCTCGATGGAACCCACTCTCCACGGAACCCCCAACCAGTGGGAAGCCGACAAAATTATTGTTGATAAGTTGAAGTATAGATTTTCTCAACCACAGAGGGGAGACATTGTAGTTTTTTCCCCTACAGAAGAGTTACAAAGGGAGCAATACCAAGATGCCTTTATCAAACGGGTGATTGGCTTACCTGGGGAAACCGTAGAACTCAGAAACGGCAGAGTATATATCAATAAAAAACCCCTGAATGAAGGGACATATCTCGACTCCAAACAAGCCACAGTCATTGATGTCTGTACATCAGGTCAGCAACCAGCTTTCTTAACGAAACCCCAGACTATACCTGCTGACTCCTATTTAGTACTAGGAGATAATCGTAATAGTAGCTATGACAGTCGTTGTTGGGGTGTTGTCCCGCGTCAAAATATTATTGGTCGTGCAGTTCTTCGTTTTTGGCCGCTCAACAATGTGGGAGAAATCGATAAATCGCCTCTATACTCTCCAAAGTAAAAAACTATATATAAAACAAAGGCATAGTCAACAGTCCACCGTCTGGGATTTTTGTTTCACAAGCCATAAACCAATGACTGTTGACTATTTGCGCAGAAATTTTTAAGATGCCTTACCTAGCTAAAATCTTAATCTACCCAATTAAATCACTAGACGGGGTGGAAATCCAACAAGGACGAATAATCAACGGTGGTGCGCTAGAGCATGACCGTGAATTTGCTATATTTGACGAACATTCGAGAGTGGTGAATGGCAAACGAAATCCCTCTATTCATCAATTACGTTCCTATTTTCGCATCTCCCATCGAGAAATATCGCTTCAATTTCCTGGAAAAGATTCAGAATATGTCTTTCATCTAGACGAAGAAAGACAAACACTAGCAGCTATCTTGAGTGATTTTTTTGGCTTTGCCGTTACCCTAGCGCAAAACTCCCAAGGAGGATTCCCTGATGATTTACAATCACCAGGGCCAACAGTAATTAGTACCGCAACCTTGGCAGAAGTAGCTTCTTGGTTTCCTGGTGTAACTATCGATGAAATGCGCCGTCGAATGCGTGCTAATCTGGAAATTGATGGCGTTCCGGCATTTTGGGAAGATCAATTATTTAGCGAATCAGGTGAAGTTCTTTCTTTCCAAGTTGGAGACGTGCAATTTTTTGGTGTTAACCCTTGCCAGCGTTGTGTAGTTCCCACAAGAGACTCTTTTTCAGGTGTCGCTTATCCAAGTTTTCAAAAAATATTTGTTCAAAAGCGTCAAGCTACATTGCCGGAATGGTCTGCTACATCTCGTTTTAATCATTTTTATCGTTTAAGCGTAAATACAAAATTACCCAGTTCGGAAGCAGGGAAATTCATTAGTGTGGGCGAAGAAATTAAAATTATCTATAAAAATTGAGATTTTTTAAAACAAAATAAACATACTCATTCAGGATAAATCTAACTACTAAGTAGTAAATACTTGCCCCTTGCATCTTTATGTGTAAATTTTTACCAATCATTTTGTCTTCAATTGGTAAAAATAGCGACATTTTTCTAGTACAAAATTTTTTGGTTAAACAGTGTAAATATATCTGGCAACTCATTGAATAATACATATTCATGTATTGTCAGGTGCAATAGAACAAATTATGGTGTTATAACAAAGTTTAAGCCTTGATATCAGAAAGAAGCACCCCAGTAGACCGAATATGCCTAAAGATATTTTAGTATCCTTTGACATAAGTATCAGCTACTTGCTTGATGATATTTGCTATTGTAGACAGTACTAACCCTTAAGCTCAAAGTAGCTGATATATCGTACATTCCCTGGGGTTAACATTGAGAAAATTTTTTACAAATGATGTTAGTCAAACTTCAGTCCGTCAACTCCTGTTACTGCTCAATTGGCAAAAAATTTACTAAAAAGTCCCTCAGATTATTCCTCATTGTGCCTTTTGTCCTGCAAACGTATTTGGCGGTGGAAACAGTGAGGCATCTAGCGTTGCACAATGGGCAGGGAATATTAGATTATTACCACACAAGGAGAATATCGCATCTTGGTAGTAGATGATGTGGCTGACAGTCGGTTGTTGGTGAAACTCCTGTCATCTATTGCTTTTGTGTTGTATGAAGCCATACGCTTCATTCGCTCTTCTGAAACAGTTACTCCAGAAAAATCAACTTTATCATTTTCTGAAGGATTTACTAAATAACTATCAGGTTGAAAAAACTATGGCACTAACTAAAACAAATATAGAATGAATTATAAACAGTTAGACCCATATAAAAAGGATATTTTGATTATTGATGACATGGCAGACAATCTGCGCGTCTTGTCATCAATTCTTGCTAGGGAAGGATATAACGTTCGTAAAGCCTTAAACTGGCAAATGGCTTGTACAGCTTGTCAAACATTATTACCTGATTTGATTTTGCTTGATATTATGATGCCAGAGGTAGATGGTTATGAAGTTTGTCAAAGATTTAAAGCTTGGGAACTGACATCTGATATTCCAGTAATTTTTATTAGTGCTTTAGATGATGTTTTTGACAAAGTTAAGGCTTTCAAAGTTGGTGGGGTAGATTATATTACTAAACCTTTTGAATTAGAAGAAGTCTTAGTACGTGTAAAAAATCAAATAGAATTGCGAACGGCAAGAATAGAAATCTTAACGCTGAATGCTGAATTAGAACAAAGAGTGAAGCAGCGTACTTGGGAGTTAGAAAAGGCTTTGCAAAAACTCCAAATAGAAGTTAGTGCGCGTCAAAAGTTACAAGGCAAATTGCTGGATATGGCGCTCCATGACGCTCTTACTGGTTTACCAAACAGAATTTTGTTTATCAGGAGATTAGGAAAAGCTTTAAATCGCGCTAAAGAAGAATCTAATTATCAATTTGCAGTACTATTTTTAGACTGCGATCGCTTCAAAGTTGTCAATGATTCTTTAGGGCATTTAGTAGGGGATGAATTACTTATTTCTATCGCTAATAGACTCCAATCTTGTCTCACAACAGACTCTACTCTAGCAAGACTAGGTGGTGATGAATTTGGCATTTTGTTAGAGGATATAAAAGATATCCGCATGGCAATTCAAATAGCCGATTACATTCTGCAACAACTATCTATGTCTTTTAAACTGTCTAGATACGAAGTTTTTATGAATGTCAGCATTGGCATTAATTGGGGTCATCAAGGATATGATCAACCAGAATATTTGCTACGAGATGCTGATACAGCCATGTATCGTGCTAAAGATTCAGGAAGGGCTAGATATCATGTTTTTGACCCAGCAATGCACGAGGAAGTGATCAAAGCCTTAGAAAAGGAAAATGACTTACGTAGGTCAGTGGAAAAACAAGAGTTTGTTATTTATTACCAGCCAATTATTTCTCTGACTACAGGCAAAATCTCTGGATTTGAAGCACTTGTTCGTTGGCAGCATCCAACTCACGGTTTGATTGCTCCGACAGAATTTATTCCAGTAGCCGAAGAAACTGGTCTAATTAATATTATCAATATGTGGGTGTTGCAGTCAGCTTGTCAGCAACTACGCATCTGGCAATCTCATCCAATGACCCCTAAAAATCTCAGTATTAGTGTTAATTTAAGCGCGAAATTATTTTTGCAGACTAATTTCATAACACAAGTAGATCAAATTATCAAAGATACTCAAATAGATCCATCTAATTTAGAGCTAGAAATCACAGAAACCGTGATTATGGAAAATAATAATGAAATTAAAGTAATTCTCCAACAATTAAAGGAGCGTAAAATTAAACTGATAATGGATGACTTCGGCACAGGTTATTCGTCCCTGAGCTATTTACATATATTTCCTTTTAATGCCCTAAAAATCGATAAATCATTTGTTAATCGGATGTTGGATAATCAGGAAAATATGGGATTAGTACCTGCGATGATTAGCATTGCTGCATCTATGGGTATGTCGGCGATCGCAGAAGGAGTTGAAACCCAAGAACAATTGGAACAACTGAAGAGTTTAAAATGTGATTTTGCACAAGGATATCTATTTTCTCGACCCATAGCTCAGAACATGGTAATGGATTTTATCGCCTCAGCAACCAAATGGTAATTTGGTTTGCTACTTCTGATTTATATTTTCTCAATTCATATCTATATAACTTTATTTTTTAGCAATTTGATGCTATCAATCTCATCAAAATATTTGTTTAGTTTAGGAAATTTTCATCAAACGGAATTCAAAAGTCAGGAGCCAGATTCAGCATGAATTCTGTGCGAGTGGTGGATGAATATTGGTTTAAAACCGAGTGGAATTGTGAGCGAAAAAAGCTAAAACTTTTTCCTTATTCAAACTCCACCCATAAAGGGATGGAGTATTCTGAATTCTGTAGCTTGCTTCCCTGAAAGGGTATTCTGTCTTCTGACTCTTTTTTATACAAGTCCTTCCAAACAGCATTTAATATATTTATGAGGGTATAAATAATAAATTTTAATTCGTAATGAATTTAAATAATAACAATAAATATAAAGGCAATATTTTGGTAGTAGATGATACACCAGATAATCTGCGGCTGTTATCAGCGATGTTAACTGCACAAGGTTTTGAAGTCCGCAAAGCTTTGAATGGTAAAATGGCGCTAACTGCGTGTCAGATGCTTTTACCTGATGTCATTTTGCTGGATGTTAATATGCCGGAGATGGATGGTTATCAAGTTTGTCAGCAACTGAAAGACGATGAACACACATCTGACATACCAGTGATATTTATTAGCGCGCTGGATGATGTTCTAGATAAAGTAAAAGCTTTTGACGTTGGTGGTGTAGACTATATTACTAAACCCTTTCATGGTGCAGAAGTAATCTTAAGAATTGAAAATCAAATAAATTTACGGTTGTTGCAACTTCAATTACAAGAAAGAAATCTCTTATTGCAAGATGCCCTGAATAATTTAAAAGCCTCACAGGTTCAACAAATTCAAAATGAGAAAATGGTGGCACTGGGGCAATTAGTAGCAGGTATTGCCCATGAAGTTAATAACCCCATTAGTTTTATCTATGGCAACCTGCAATATGCCAATGAGTATATCCAAGATTTAGTGAAGATCATTGAAGTTTATCAACAGGAGTATCCAAATCCCACACCCAAAATTCAACAACTCATTCAAAAGACAGACTTGAATTTTGTCATGCAAGACCTGCAAAACTTAATGGGTGCTATGTACAGAGGATCTGATCGGATTCGGGAAATTGTGCTGGCGCTGCAAAACTTTTCCCGCCATGACGAAGCGGAAATGAAACTGGTAGATATTCATCAGGGAATAGACAGCACCTTGGTGATGTTACAGCATCGACTCAATGCCACGTCAAATCGTCCAGCAATTGATGTAGTTAAAGATTATAGTAACTTACCTTTGATTACTTGTTATCCAAGCGAATTAAACCAAGTATTTATGCACATCTTAAATAATGCCATAGATGCTTTGGAGGTGAGGGAGGAAACTGATTCTGGCGTAATACCAATGACTCCCAGACTGCGCTTACAAAGTAGCCAAGTCAATCCTCTGTGGGTAAGCGTTCGTCAAGGAACATCTCATCTACAGTCATTGGGAATCACCAAAATTAAGGAAGAACTCCCAAACCAAAATCCTCAAATTCGCATTAGCACAGAATTACTCGACTCACACACTGTGAGGATTGCGATCGCCGATAATGGTGTAGGTATAGATCAATCTTGGCAATCTCATCTGTTTGACCCATTTTTCACCACAAAAACCGTAGGTAAAGGTAGTGGCTTGGGATTATCTATCAGCTATCAGATTGTAGTGCAGAAACACCAAGGGCAAATCACCTGTGCTTCTGCATTAGGCGAAGGAGCAGAGTTTGTCATTACAATTCCCATTACCCCAGCCTGAGTAGAAAGGGCTGAGTCAAATAATAAACACTACAAAAAATAAATTAGGATTTTTATTCAACACCAGCTACTATTTTCATTCACATAAAAGCATAATAGAAGTGTGACTGATCTGTTAGCCCCTTTACAATCATTAAACCAAGGTCACTGGTTCAAGCTCATCTGTGGAGCTAGTTTCCAGCACCTACCTGCTGTGAGAAGTTTAACATTGGCCTACACCTTAGCTGGTGCTGACTGCATAGATGTGGCTGCTGACCCAGCCGTGATTAGAGATGCCAAAGAAGCAATACAAGTAGCTAGAAATTTGGTGAAAGCAGCTCAAGCAAGAGGATTGGATTACCAAGGTCATGCACCTTTATTGATGGTGAGCTTAAATGACGGCGAAGACCCTCATTTCCGCAAAGCCGAGTTCAATCCCCACCATTGTCCTGCTGATTGTCCCAGACCTTGCGAGAAAATCTGTCCTGCTCAGGCAATTGTATTTAATCATCAAAAAGATAATTTTTCTGGAGTTGAATCTCAGAAATGCTACGGTTGCGGCCGTTGTCTGCCAGTTTGTCCTTATGATATAATTTATACAAATTCCTATATGTCAACGCCAGAGGCGATCGCGCCAATGGTCATGTCAGCAGGAATAGATGCCGTAGAAATCCATACAAAAGTGGGACGTTTGGCAGAGTTTAAGCAATTATGGCAAGTAATTTCACCGTGGGCAGACCAACTAAAGGTATTGGCTATCAGCTGTCCCGATGGCAAGCATCTAGTTGAATATCTCCAATCAATCTATGAACTAATTTCTCCACTTCCTACCACCTTAATCTGGCAAACCGACGGTCGCCCCATGAGTGGCGATATTGGAGATGGTACTACTTTAGCAGCAGTGAAACTAGGGCAAAAAGTCCTAGCAGCTAAATTGCCAGGATATATACAGCTAGCAGGTGGCACTAACAGCTACACAGTTGCTAAGTTAAAGGCAATGGGACTACTGAAAAAAGCCAGGGAGCAGGGAGCAGACAGTAGGGGGGAAATATCTCCTCTGACCCCTCACCCCTCCGTCTCCATCGCTGGAGTTGCTTACGGTAGCTACGCCCGTGTAATGCTGTCACCGATTATTGAGCAGTTAGAAAAGAAGGAGGTGAGTAATAGCAGTGTTAAGGCCACAGTACGCCTTGAAGAAGAACCAGAATTGCTTTGGCAAGCCGTAGAGCTTGCCCGTTCCCTCGTTTCCCAGCTCAAGTCACAGCAGGAGAGCTAATTGCTCTTCGTTATCTCTCAAAACGTCACAATAGAAAGCATGACGACTACAGACGATCTCCAAAAGTTGTTAGACATTTTGCCCCAAGACCTGCGACAAGTACTAGAGAACCATCCCAAACGAGATAGTTTAGTAGAAGTGGTCTTGGATTTGGGTCGTCGCCCAGAGGCTAGATTTCCTAATCAAGCCGAGTACCTGAGCGAAACACCCGTTACTCAAGCACAGATAGATGATTGCGTTCAGCGCGTAGGAAACTTTGGTGGAGATAATCGGGCAGGAATTGAGCAAACTTTGCATCGGATCAGTGCTATCCGCAACCGCAGTGGTAAGATAATTGGTCTGACCTGTCGTGTTGGTCGAGCTGTATTCGGTACGATAGGCATGATCCGCGATTTGGTGGAAACTGGTAAATCGATTCTCATGCTAGGACGGCCTGGTGTAGGTAAAACTACAGCTTTACGAGAAATTGCCCGTGTTTTAGCAGATGAATTGCATAAACGTGTGGTTATCATTGACACCTCCAACGAAATTGCTGGGGATGGCGATGTTGCTCACCCAGCCATTGGTCGTGCTAGGCGGATGCAGGTAGCTCATCCAGAACTGCAACATCAGGTAATGATTGAGGCAGTAGAAAATCATATGCCAGAAGTCATTGTCATTGATGAAATTGGTACAGAACTGGAAGCTTTAGCAGCCCGTACCATTGCCGAAAGAGGTGTACAGTTGGTAGGTACTGCCCACGGAAACCAGATAGAAAACCTGATCAAAAACCCCACACTGTCTGACTTAGTTGGGGGTATTCAAGCTGTGACACTGGGAGACGATGAAGCGAGACGCAGGGGTAGTCAAAAAACTGTTTTAGAACGGAAAGCCCCGCCTACCTTTGAGATTGCCGTGGAAATGTTAGAACGGCAACGTTGGGTAGTACACGAAAGTGTTGCGGATACGGTGGATACGCTTCTCCGAGGCCGTCAGCCTAGTCCACAAACGAGAACAGTGGATGACCAAGGCAAAGTCGCCATCACACGACAATTATCTGTTGTTAATGGTCGTGGCGGACAGTTGGCAACTCCTGAAGAATCTTTTTCACCAGCTAGAGCATCTAATGGTTGGCGTGCATCAGGACAAATGCTAGCCATCCCATCATTACCCCTAGAGCGAGAAAGAATTTCTGGACAAAGTGAATTTGACCGCTTGCTAGATGAATCGTTTAACTACCCAGAAGCTATCGATTTCGGCAGTAGTGCTAGACAACCAGGCCCCAACGGTGAAGATTTGCCACTGCACATTTACCCTTATGGTGTGAGTAGACATCAGCTAGAACAGGTGATTAGTGTTTTAACTTTGCCTGTGGTATTGACAAAAGATATAGATAATGCTGATGCAATTCTGGCATTGCGATCGCACGTCAAAAACCACGCTAAATTAAGGCAGATGGCTAAAGCCCGTCATGTACCTATCCATGTGATTAAGTCGAGTACCATTCCTCAAATTACCCGTGGACTGCGGCGCTTACTTAACTTGGATGATCCAGAAATAGCGGATGACCGAGAACTACAATTGTTTCTGCACAACGGTAGCGACGACGAAATGGACGCTTTAGAAGAAGCAAGACTAGCCGTCGAGCAAATCGTCATTCCCAAAGGACAACCCGTGGAGTTATTACCCCGTTCTCCGCAAGTCCGCAAAATGCAGCATGAGCTAGTAGAACACTATCGGCTCAAGTCCCATAGTTTTGGGGAAGAACCAAACCGTCGTTTACGGATTTATCCAGCGTAAACTGACTGAGTTTGTCAAGTAAATCCAGCGATCGCTCTCCAGTATTTTAGGGCGATCGCTTTTAGTTGGTAAAATTAATATCCAAAAATCTATGATTAATCAACTCCAAGACTATAACCCTAGCGGCGTAGGCGAAATCAATGGCAATCTCTTAGGTTTGCCCTGCGATTACGATTCTGCAAATTTAATTGTTTTTGCAGTCCCTTGGGAAGTTACGGTTTCCTATGGCGCAGGTACAGCCAATGGGCCACAAAGAATTCTGGATGCTTCAGTGCAACTAGATTTATTTGACTTTGATCATCCTGATGGCTGGAAACAAGGAATTTTCTTAGTGGAAATTCCCCAAGAAATTATCGAGAAAAATAATTATTATCGAGATTTAGCAGCACAAATTATTGAACGGCTAGCCCAAGGTAAATTACTCACAGACACACCAGATTTAACACCTGTACTGACAGAAATTAATCAAGCTTCCCAACAGGTAAATCAATGGCTATTTACACAATGTCAAGTAGCCATGAATCAAGGTAAACAAGTAGCAGTCATCGGTGGTGATCACAGTTCACCTTTAGGTTACTTTCAAGCATTATCAGCGAAATACCCCAATTTTGGCATTCTTCACATTGATGCACACGCAGATTTACGTGACGCTTATGAAGGGTTTGAGTTTTCCCATGCGTCGATTATGTTTAATGGGTTGAAACTACCGCAAATTTCTAAACTAGTGCAAGTAGGTTTACGCGATATCAGTCATGATGAAGTGCAAATGATTGATGAATCCCACGGACGCATCGTGGCGTATTACGACCCCATGATTAAACAAAAACTCTATGGTGGGACAAACTGGATCGAATTAAGCCGCGAAATTGTCAATCACTTGCCGGAATACGTCCACATTAGCTTTGATGTGGATGGTTTAGATCCAAAACTTTGTCCGAATACGGGTACACCTGTTCCTGGTGGTTTGGAATTGGAGCAAGTTTTTTGTCTATTTCGGGAATTGGTAAATAGTGGGAGAAAAATTATTGGCTTCGATGTCTGCGAAGTTGGTGATGGTGAATGGGATGGTAATGTAGGGGCGAGAGTGGTTTATAAATTAGCAAATTTAATGGATTTATCTCACAAACAATAAGCTGTTATTTTTCCGCAGGCAATGATAGACGGTTGGTCATTGCCTAGACACCAACTTTCAATTTATATCATCTATCCTGAGTGTAATTTTGAAGATAAAAATTAGGAATACTATGACTAATATTTATTAAATTAAGTGGGAATTTATGACTGTAATATTTGTAAATAATTAAAAAATAAAATCTTGAAAGCCTTGTAAGACAATGGTTTTCGTCTTCAACCTCAAGATTATAGTTGCATAGCTTCTTTGATGACCGCCTTTACTCATGCAGAAAATTAACTTCTATGCCATCATAGACAGTGAGAATTAAATCGGTGATAGTCTTTGTTTTTAGTATTAACAGGCTTTTCCTTGTGGTATTTACAGACCTCTCTCCGAAATTTAAATCTCTACACAGCCATGATTTTGGAGAGAAAAGAATGTCAATTTATGTAGGGAACCTCTCTTACGAAGTTACGCAAGAGGATATCAGCAACGTTTTTGCAGAATATGGTTCTGTAAAACGGGTTGTGCTACCTACTGACCGCGAAACAGGTCGCCTGCGTGGTTTTGCTTTTGTGGAAATGGGTTCAGATGCAGAAGAAACAGCCGCCATCGAGGGTCTTGATGGTGCTGAGTGGATGGGTCGTGACCTGAAAGTTAATAAAGCCAAGCCCAAAGAAGACAGAGGCTCCTTTGGTGGTGGAAACCGGGGAGGATACGGCGGTGGCGGTGGTCGTTCCCGTTATTAAGAATTAAAACTAAAAATTTAGCTAAATTCTTGAGGTCAGGCAAGTTGTCTGCCTTTTTTTTCATTTAATCCTGATGGAACACCAAAAAATAAATTATGCCAAATTGACAGTTAGTAGGGTGCGTCAGTGCAGGAAAACCTAGCTATACCAAGAAATTAACACAGTTTCTAGTTCATCGAGAGTAGAAAACATCTGATTAGCAACAGCTTCACGTAGAAGCGACCAAACACACTCAGTCGGTTGGAGTTGAGGTGTATAAGCAGGCAGAGGAAACAGAATGATACCAGCTGGCAACATTAATTGTTTACTGGTATGCCAACCAGCTTGATCAACAAGCAAAACAATGATTTTGTGATGATGAGGATTGACTTCAGCGGCAAAAGCATCTAAAGCCATTTGCATGACAGCAATGTTGACTCTGGGTAAAATCAAGAAAAACTCTCGCCAGTAGCTGGATGGACAAATCCATAAGTATAAAGCCATTGGTAACGAGTGCGATGCACAGCATTGGGACGATGACCTACTGGTGTCCAAACTCGACGGACGATGGGTTTGAGCCTAATCGAGCTTCATCTTCTGCCCAAACTTCAACTGATTTGTGCGGATGGAGGAAACGTAACAATCGCACAAACTCCGTTAACTCAGTTTTAAACATCTGTCTTTGAACAAAAGTTGCCGCCTCAGTATGCAGAGGTCGTGGTTGTTGCAGACTAAATCCTAGCCTTTTGAGGTAATCCCAAGCTGTAGTGACATGGAGTGTAATTCCAAACTGTACTCGGATCAATTCCCCTACTTTTGGCGCACTCCATAACCCCCATCTTCTGGTGGTGAAGCTAACCTTTGGCGCAACCACTGTTGTTGCTCGTTTGTGAGTGCAAGTTTTTTTCCTCCTGGTTTCAGTTTCTGTTGATTGATGATTCCGTTTGCTCCTAGCTTGTTGTATCGCCGCACGATTTTTCTCACCCAGTCCCCTGAGAATCCCACAATCTCTGCTACCTTTTGCGCTGACAACTGTGGTTGTTGATTGAGCAATTTATTCATTCTGACGCACCCTACAGTTTGGGTATTTTTTGATCTGGAAGTCCCTAATAACATCTTTTTAGTAGTTAGTGTAAAGCAATGGCGATCGCTCTAGTCGGATGAGCCAAATTGCTCCTACCCTAAATAAAAGAGCCTTTTGTATTAGGTGGAACTCAGCATGAAGCGCATCAGTAAGTCTCTGCTGCTAACCTTGAATTGGATATTGTTGTCAGTTGGGACAACACTATTAATTCTTCTCACTCAACCGATAGCACCAGTACCAGCCCAGGAACCTCCCGCCCCCACTGAGCAAACGAACACACCCCCGCCGGAAAATCCCAATGATCAAAAGCTCAGAGATGCACTAAAACGCTCATCTGCGTCAGAACCCCCACTCAGTCCAGAAGAAATTGCCCGTCAACAAAAACTCATAGAAGCAGATAAACTTTATTTGGCGGGACAAATTGCCGAGGCGGAAAAAATTTACCGCGAAGTTAAAACACCATTTACTCAAACATCTGCATCCAAAGAACGAAAGCCAGCCATCCTTAACCCAATAGAACTTTCACCAGCAGGTAAAGTCTATTGGCGAGAAGCAGAGGCGGGGATAGCCAAGAAATTGCAAACCCGAACTTTAGTACCTCTGCAATTATTAGTGGAACAATACCCCGAATTTATCCCTGGACATATTCGCTACGCTGAGGTTCTCACCCAATACGATCGCCAAACAGAAGCATTAGACATTTTAGAACGGGCATCATCTCTTTATCCCAATCAACCAGAATTAACTCAAGCCAGAGTTAGCGCCTTGGCTGAATCCAAGAAATGGATGGAAGCATCTTTAGCTGCAAGGCAATTTGCTATCCTCAATCCTAACAATCCCCAAGCACCAGAATTTACCCAATTAGCCGAGAAAAATCTTCAACGCTATCAATCCTACGTTCGAGAGGAAATTAGGGGTAATTTAATTAGTAACGTCATTACAGGCGCTTTGGGTTATGCGGTTACGGGTAGTTTACTGGGGCCGTTTTCTGCCCTTGACTCCACCATTTTGCTACTACAAGGCGAAAAATCTATCGGTGAATCAGTAGCAAAACAGGCTAAAAAACAGCTGCCTTTAATCATAGACGATGATATCTTAGCCTACATCAATGATATTGGGCAGAAACTAGCGAAAGTTGCTGGTAGAAATGAATTTAAATACGAATTTTTTGTGATTCCTGAAGAAGAACTCAATGCCTTTGCCTTACCTGGAGGGAAAATTTTTATTAATGCTGGTGCGATCGCCAAAACCACTTCCGAAGCAGAATTAGCGGGATTAGTAGCACATGAATTATCTCATGTCGTCTTATCCCACGGCTTTCAATTAGTTACCCAAGGCAACCTCATCTCTAACGTTACTCAATATCTACCCTTTGGTGGCACGATTGGGCAACTTTTCGCCATGAATTACAGCCGGGATATGGAAAGACAGGCAGATATTTTGGGTACACGCTTAATTGTTGCTAGTGGCTATGCTGCTGATGGCTTGCGGAATTTAATGGTGACACTAGACAAACAAAAAAAATATGACATTCCCACTTGGTTATCTTCCCACCCAGGCGGTAATGAGCGAGTTAGTTATCTAGAAAACTTAATTTCTCGCAATAGTTATAACCGCTACGCTTATGAAGGTGTACAACGCCATGCAGAAATTAAAGTTAAAGTGAACAAACTCCTCAAACAGAAAAAAGAGGAAGAAGAAAAAAAGCACACTACGGAATGAACTAAAAGTCAAATTCTTCGTCAACTAAATTAGGAATAAAGTTGCGAGTCATAAATTTCTCGTTGGGGTAGTTTATAGTCCCTAATCTTTTACTAATACCAATTCTCTATGAAGTTGCGCCAAATAAATGATGTAGAAACTTTGCATAGTCTCTACAGTACGGAATAAAGTGCATCTTCATCAAGAAACGGTATAACGACTAATATACTGTGTTGTCACTGGAGGAGCATTCATGTTATCTAAAAGCCGGAAATTCGCTTTATTGGGTAGTTTAGGTTTATCTTTTTTCCTGGGTAATTCCGTCGCATTGGCGCAATTTGATGATGGCGTTGTTGTGCCAACTGTACCATCAGGCTCATCAACACCAACAAATGTACCCTATCCTTATCCAACAGATACATCGACAAATATACCTCCTGTCACCAATGGGGATGGCACAGTCAGATTCAGATGTGTGCCGATAAACGGACAGCAAACCGTAGTTTATCAGCCCCAAAGTCAACCAGGACAATACTTTCCTTGGGCAGCACCCAGAAATTTAGGCGGTGGTTGGGATGCAGCTAGCAGATGTCAGGCGATCGCCAATCGCCTAGAATCCTATCGCCCAGATGGCTTACAAGAACTTCAGGTTTCTGTAGAAAACAACGAAAATATCATTTGTGTGACAACCGACGCAAACCAACGCTGTCGGATTGTCCTGACCGTACCTCGTAACCAAGACCCCTACACAGTACGTAATAACGTTTTCCAAAACCTAGTGACTGCCGATAACGGACAGCAAACGACAGCTGTCAATACTTACCGAGGCAATAACGATCTTTACAACTTGGGTAGCACCCTTTTAGGTAATGGTAATAATCGGGTGAGTTCATCCAGACGCGGAATCAACTTGAAGCCCTACCTCGACACCAGAGATGGGGGAACAGCTAGAGGACTGAGAAATGGGGTGGCTATTCGTCGCCAATCTCCCAACCAAGCCCCTACACGCCTCAATCCTGATAGATTCCGCTAATTTTAGTATTTTCCTACATGGATATCTTGCACATTCTCAATAAGCAAGTGGTGGGCAATGCCCACCCTACTAAATAATCAGCCTTTTAGCCTGTAATTTTGGCAATAAGAGAGTGGTGCAAAATATGTAAGTATATGTACATTTGTCATAGAGTGAGCCAAAGGCCCACTCTATTTATTTTTGAATTTTGTAGCTTGCTTCCACGTAGTGGTACGAGAACGCTACACGAACCCGTAAGGTATTTTGAATTTTGAATTTTGAATTTTGAATTTTGAATTTTGAATTTTGAATTGTTACTGTCTACACCTTGCCCCTTGAGGAGTAGCATCAGGATAATAAGTAATAATTGCCTTGCCTTTCCTTACAAAAACTGTAGGAAAAGTCTTACCTGTTTCTTGGTCACGGACATTATAAATACAAGCCCCTTCTTTATTTCCCTGTTTTTTAAACGCTTGGGTTGCATCTACAAGCATTTCTTCGGCGTTGCTGAGATAGCCATAACCTTTAATTACATCTGTAACTGTCCGATTTCCTTGTTTAATTACCACACCTAATGTATAAATCACGCCGGGAACCACTTCTTCCCGCCTTTGATTACTTGGTAAACGTCCGCCAATACCCTGGTTTTGTAACTGTAAATATCTCCCAGAAAAATGTAAGCCACCAATATCATTGGCGTTATATATTTCACCACAAAAAATATGTTCAAAACCTTTACGCTGAAACCAAATATTAGTTAAATCTTCCAGGAATTGGGCTTTTTTCTTGCGACCTTGACGCAACTCACCACCGCTAACTTTTTGCAGCCTTTGTAAGACATTAGGATAAGCAGATAGTAATTCTTTAAATTTATTAGGACTGACTTTTGTCCCAATAGAACCACAGGTTTGCAGTACAGCTTGGTCAAAAGAATTTAATTGCGGTGGTGGTGGTGTGATATCGACTTGTTGTCCTCTGGGGAAATTTACCGGAACAGGGTTATTTTCGTTATCAAAAAAAGGTAAAAGTCCTGGCTGTGGCTGTGCTTGTACTTGAGTAAGCGGATAAGTTAATAGGAGAACAGCAAATATACTCAGCAGTTGTTGTAACTTATGGTTCGCCATAAATTGAAATTTAGTGTTTCGCTGACAATTTAACACCAAAAAATAAAGACGCAAAGCAGTTTTGTTTGCTGTTGCGTCTTTTTTAGTGATTTAAAAGAATGTTTTAAACTTTCTTCAACCAGCTAAACATTGCCCGTAAATCTTTACCAACTTCTTCAATTGGATGTTCAGCTTCTTGACGACGCATTGCAGTAAATCCGGGTTTACCCGATTGGTTTTCTAACACAAATTCCCGTGCAAATTGTCCCGATTGAATTTCGCTGAGAACCTTCCGCATTTCGGCTTTGGTTTGTTCGTTGACAATCCGAGGCCCGCGAGTGTAATCACCATATTCAGCAGTGTTAGAAATGCTGTCGCGCATTTTGGCTAAACCGCCTTCTACTACCAAGTCAACAATTAATTTAACTTCGTGTAGACATTCAAAATAAGCTAGTTCTGGTTGATAACCTGCTTCTACCAAGGTTTCAAAACCGGCTTTAATTAAAGCACTCAAACCACCGCATAATACAGCTTGTTCACCGAACAAATCGGTTTCAGTTTCTTCACGGAAAGTTGTTTCCAAAACACCGCCACGAGTGCCACCGATACCTTTAGCATAGGATAGGGCGCGATCGCGTGCTTTTCCACTAGCATCTTGATAAACAGCAAACAGCGCTGGTACACCTTGACCTTGTTCGTAAGTGCGTCGTACCAAATGCCCAGGGCCTTTGGGTGCTACCATAACTACGTCTACGTTCGCAGGTGGTACGACTTGCCCAAAGTGAATATTAAACCCGTGAGCAAAAGCTAAAGTGTTTCCTTCTTGCAGATTTGGTTCGATTTCATTTTTGTAAACTGTTTTCTGCACTTCATCGGGTAACAAAATCATGATGAAGTCAGCAACGTTAGCAGCATCCGCCACATTTTTTACGGTTAGCCCAGCTGCTTGGGCTTTTTCTGCTGACTTACTACCCGGATATAGCCCCACAATCACATTCAAACCACTATCTTTTAAATTTAAAGCGTGGGCATGACCTTGAGAACCATAGCCGATAATTGCAATGGTTTTTCCAGCCAAAAGGTCTAAATTGGCATCTTCGTCATAGTACATCCGGGCCATACAAGCATCTCCTGTCAGCAAGCATCATTTATTGGCAAGTCTTTGATTTTACCCCAAATTGTGTTACCACGGGTACAAGTAGTTTAGTCATTAGTCATTAGCTAAAGATAAAAGGTTTTACCAATTCCCTAAAAGAAAGCAACAGATAGCCTCTTAGGGACACAAAGTCTTGTAACCTCACAGATGATTGATGTTGTTTCAATGATTTTGAGAATTGGTTTTAAACTATGGACTATTGACTATGGACTATTGACTATTAACTAAATTTTCTGGACTTCTTCGTTAGTTAGTTTGACATTCACAGCGCTGACTGAATCTTCGATGCTGGAAATTTTGCTTGCGCCGGGGATGGGCAAAATTGTGGGGGATTTGGCGCGTAACCATGCCAATACTATCGAGTATACAGATACGCCTTTGGCTTTGGCTAATTGGGCGATCGCCGGAATATCCTGTAAATCTTGATGGCGACGACGACCACCAAAGGGACTCCACGGTAAAAAGGTCAGTTTTTCTTGTTCACAATATTGTAAAACACCGTCTTTCTCTGGCTGTCTTTCCCAAGGACTATATTGATTCTGCACTGAGACAATATCCACCACATCCCGTGCTTGCTTGATTTGTTCCACAGAAAAATTAGAAACTCCCACAAATCGAATCAAACCTGCTTCCACAGCTTCTTTCACAGGTACAAGGGATTCTGCAATCGTATATTCTGGGTCTGGAAAATGGTATTGCCAAACATCAATCGGTTTTTCACCACCCAACGCCTCAAAACTGACGCGGATAGTTTGACGCAGATGTTCTGGATTTCCGTTGCGTGTCCAACTTTCGTTGGGACGCATCAAGCCGCCTTTCGTCGCCACAACCACCTGGCTAGTGTCACCTGGATAACTGCTAAGTGCTTTGTGAATTAGTCTTTCATTATGGTGCTTGTCTGACTCATCCTTACAGTAAGAGTCGGCGGTGTCAATAAATGTAATTCCTAAATCTAAAGCACGGTGAATAACTTGAATTGAATCTGATTCTGGTGGTCGATTATATATCGACATTGGCATTCCACCCAAGCCAATGGCGCTGACAAATACACCTGTTTTTCCTAGCTGTGTAGTTTCCATGCTTTTCGCTTGATTTTGATAGCATCACTAACTATCTAATAGCGGGTCAGGAAGGTTTTGACAATTCATCTAGGGTAAGGTAAATCGTCTTCTGTAACCAGAATTAAGGTGATACGCGCCTAAATCAAATATTCTTGCGTCAGTGCTGTCCATAGTCAAGAGTCCAGAGTCAAAGGCTAGCTTGGACTCTTGACTGTGGACTTTTGACAACCTGAGTGCGAAATATACAATGTTAAATGCGTAACAACTTATACTTATTTATCTTGATCTCTATTTAGTAATTGCTGGATTTAACTGTTGCCATAGTCCCAGGCGTTTATTTTTAGCATTGGCTTCAGCGATGAGGTATTGTGTTTTTGTCTCTTCGCAAACTTCGAGAGATGCTTGATCAACCACAGCATTACCCTCTGCTACTAAACGCAGATTGATAGAGCGATTATCTACATAAACTTCGCCAAAAGCAATATCTTTACTATCCGGTCTGATAATTCTAATCACAACAGGGGTGCGGGATGGTAGTAATTGTTGGAGTTTCTGTTTAGCCGCTAGATGATACTTTTGTTTAGCTGTCTTGGGTATATCAATACAGGCTAGTCTGACTGTAGCCGTTTGCCCAGTATCATTTTTAACTGTGATAGTTTTGCCGTCTACTACACCTACGATGGTAGCCAGTAATAAAATTAGCTCAAGTAAAGCCATGATTTTTTGTACATCAATACTTTGATGGAGCGATTTTTCATCTATTTGGGTGAGGTAGCCAAGATTATATTGCTTGCAACAACCAAAAGCCAGTGTAAGTCATACCTGAATCATCAGGCTGTACTAATAAAAAATGTAATCCCCGACTTTGTTTTTGGCGTTGTTCATAAACTTTTGCAGCCGCCTTTACTTCTGCATCTTCAAAAGTAACTAAAATCCATCTATCCACCAAACCAGCTTCCAGTATCAAACCATCAGGCGCACCAGCAATATAATTCAAGGCTACTGGGCGGGTTTGGGCAATCCATCTAGCTAGATTTAGCGATCGCCTACCACCATAAATTACCACACCAGGAATTGCCACTGTTGATGCCAAGCCTAAATTAATGGGTTTGAGGGGTTCTGGTAAAGATAAAATGGGGATTGGGCGATCGCTAAACAAATCAACGACGTCACCCGCTTGGATGCTAGCAAAGCGCCACTCATCACCCCATAAGTTATCTGGTAACGGTGTTGGTGGTGGCTTATCTATTGCTATGGAATATTGCTTTTCTTGTAACCATTGTTTCAAAGCTGGGGTTTGGCGTTGCGGTTCGACATTAATCCCCAAATTGCGTCCAGCAGCCTCAATCAAACTCAAAGACTGGGGGCGAAAAACTTGGATAATATCTGGTAGTTTTTCACCTGCTGCTAATTGAATTTGGCTAGTCAACCAACTGGAATTAGCTTCTGACTGGGGACAAGTCGCCGTATACTCGAAACCACGATTTACATCACAAATTAATAACTCCCACAAGATTTTTCCGTCTAAATCTTGCTGAGGACTGCGATAAAAATCTGCTTGCCAAACCAGAGTCATGATCTACTCTCTTACTCAACGGCTGTAATCACGCCTGCTTTTCAGTATTACCATAAAATTCTTAACTTTATGTTTTGAGTAAAAAATTTCTGTAGAGACAGCGATTGAACGCGTCTCTACCAAGACTCAGCACGAGCAGAACGCTCTGCTAACACTAACAATAATCGCTACTTACACGGCTTCTGTATTCTTCTCTCCAGTACGAATCCGAATTACTTGTTCTACGGGTGAGATGAAGATTTTACCATCACCGATTTCGCCTGTACGAGCAGCAGCAATGATTTTGTCAACAACCATATCAACTTGGTTATCTTCAACTACAATCTCCACCTTCAGTTTTTGCAGAAACTCCACAGTATACTCAGAGCCGCGATAGCGTTCTGTCTGTCCTTTCTGCCGTCCAAAACCCCGGACTTCAGAAACAGTCATACCCACAATACCAGCATTGACTAAAGCGATTTTCACTTCGTCTAGCTTAAATGGGCGGATAATAGCTTCTACTTTTTTCATTGCATTGACTCCTAATTTCTAGTAGGTTCGTTTATATATCTAACCAGATCCAATGTCTGACACTTTCACATTCGCCTTATTTTAAAGACACTTATGAGAATTGCAACTTTTTTTAACCGTATCTGCTCTGTATGAGCGGTTTAGGAATCGGGGTTGAGTTGGGCATATCAAAATGCTATTTTCCGCAAAAACTTGCGATGTAGTCCGTGTAACTTTTACCAACGATTAAATAAAAGCAGCGATTCAAAAACTAATTTTAGATATTTAGCACAAATAAGAACAAACCAAAACGGCAGTGAGAATAACGAATATACAGCATCGTAGAAACCAAATCTTAGATAAGAATCTGATGACACAAATTTCCTCTACTTCTACCTCTTGACTCCTCGCACTAACGACTTTGGTGTTCAAATAAAGGGCGGACAATTAAATACCCAGCACCAAAAGCACTCAGCATAATTAATAGGATACAGACAGCCAACCACCAACTGTTAAGTTCTTTAGCCTTTGCTTTTGAAGCAGACAGAGGTTGGTAGACCATTTCCTGCTCTGGTATCAAAACCGTATCTGGCGTAGGAGAGATAATTTGTGTGATAGGTACAGAAAACTCAGCGCGACGGTTCTTGCTGTTTGGTGCTTCAGGAACGACTGGTTGTCGTGAACGCACCGCTTGTGGGCGTGGTTGTGCCTGTATAGATGGGTCAATAGTCGGTTTTTCTATCTCAGGATGAAAACCTGAGACTTTATAATCTACCACTTTTTGCAGATGTAAAAAAGACTGCACGACCTGACTAATTTCATGTCGCAGTATTTGATTTTCTTGCGCTAATTGTTGATTTTTTGCTGTCAGCGCATCTAACTTGTCTTGTGTTGCTTTTAATTCAGCAGCCAATTCCCGATATACGTACAGGGGTACGGAGGAGGAATAGCTTGGAGAATTTGGTTTTGGCTGATTACTGTTAACCGAACCTGTGGTTGTTCGCATCGGTTGTTTGGTATCAAAAATGAATTAATCCGAGTATCAGAGATGGTATCAAAAGATAATCGCTTCTGAAACTAGCCCAAGAATAATAGAAAAATGCTCGGAGTGCAAAGATATCTAAATTTACACCTTTGGTCAATGGGTAATAGTAGGGATGTTGTATACAACTTCTGTACATTATTTTTGCCCCCTGCTCCCTTGCCTCTGCTCCTCCCTAATCCCCAATCCCTCTGTACAATGTTGGCAGAAATCAATTTTTTACAGAAAACAACCTTAAGGTGATTATGCGTTTACTACATACAATGCTACGGGTGGGTAACCTGGAAGAGTCCTTGAAATTCTACTGTGATGTCCTGGGCATGAAGTTACTACGGAGAAAGGATTACCCAGGAGGAGAATTTACCCTAGCTTTTATTGGCTACGGTGATGAGAGCGATAACACAGTTATAGAACTAACCTACAATTGGGGAGTTGATAAGTACGAATTAGGTAATGCTTACGGTCATATTGCCCTTGGTGTAGATGATATTTATGCCACCTGTGAGTCTATTAAAAATCAGGGCGGTAAGGTGGTTAGGGAACCAGGGCCGATGAAGCATGGCTCGACTGTGATTGCTTTTGTCGAAGACCCAGATGGATACAAGATCGAACTAATCCAGTTGAGTAATCAAAGCGAGACAGTCAAACAGGATTCATCAGAACAGCTAGTGAAACAGGGTTAGAGAGTAGAGGGTGATGAGTACTCAGTGGGGAGTCAATAAAATTACCTCTTATTTTTTCCCTACTCCCTCATCTCCCCCTCTCTACCAAACTAAATATTTTTCCCAACACCATATTTCAAAGTAAGCTTGTGGCGGTGGTTTCGTTTTAAATTAGGAAATAGGTGGTGGATTGATAACTCCAATTTTGTTTGCCCGACTGCTACCGTATAAGTAGGCGGATAAGTATTGTGAGTATTGAAATTATTGTTTGGGGAGGGGAATCTAGAACTCAATCTGTGAGGAGTAACAAAAATTAAGTGTAAAGCTTTTGAGTCTAATGAGCTTTATTGAAGAATACCTCTAGATATAGCAAACATCTAACTTAATGCGCGTCTAAATTGTATAACCATTAATCAGGGCTGTTAGCTGTTAAGTGTCAACAGTCAACACCCCCCCACGATGGATTGTGCAACTTAAAAGCAGAATAGCTTAATCTAAATTCCCGCAATAGCTAATAAATTAGCCTTGAATCTCTTTGAATTGTCTTGGTCACTCAATTTATATACCCAAAATAAAAGTTTGGAATATTACATTAAAAATCGTAAAGATGCAGCCTACAGATCCTAATAAATTTACTGATAAAGCCTGGGAAGTAATTGTCAAATCTCAGGATATAGTTCGGGCATATCAACAACAACAGCTAGATGTTGAACATTTAATTCTGGCTCTGATAGAAGATCCTACTAGTTTAGCTGTGCGGATTTTGGGTCGTGCAGAAATTGACCCGATTCGCTTACAACAGCAATTAGAAGCTTTTACCCAGCGTCAACCGAAAGTAGGCAAAAGTGACCAACTTTACCTCGGTCGCAGCTTGGATGTTATGCTCGATCGCGCCGAGGAAATTCGGGAGCGAATGAAGGATGGCTACATCTCTGTAGAACATATACTTTTAGCTTTTGTGGATGATGAACGTGTTGGTAGGAAGGTCCTCAAAGGCTTTAGTGTAGACAGTGCCAAGATAGAAGCGAGTATCAAGGCTGTTCGTGGTAGCCAAAAAGTGACAGACCAAAATCCAGAATCTCGTTATGAAGCCTTACAGAAATTTGGTAGGGATTTGACAGAACAGGCAAAATCTGGAAAATTAGACCCAGTTATTGGACGAGATGACGAAATTCGCCGGGTAATTCAGGTGTTATCTCGCCGGAGCAAAAATAATCCCGTCTTGATTGGTGAACCTGGGGTTGGTAAGACAGCGATCGCCGAAGCTTTGGCACAGCGTATAGTTAATGGAGATGTCCCGGAATCTCTAAAAAACCGTCAATTAATCTCTTTAGATATCGGGAGTTTGATTGCTGGGGCAAAATATCGAGGCGAATTTGAAGACCGATTAAAAGCCGTCCTCAGGGAAGTTACGGAATCCAACGGTAATATTGTTTTATTTATTGATGAACTACATACCGTCGTAGGTACTGGTTCTAACCAACAAGGAGCAATGGATGCGGGTAACTTGCTCAAACCCATGCTGGCGCGCGGAGAACTGCGGTGTATTGGGGCGACGACCTTAGATGAGTTTCGCAAGTTCATCGAAAAAGATGCAGCCTTAGAACGGCGTTTTCAACAAGTGTACGTAGACCAACCAAGTGTAGAAAATACGATTTCTATTCTGCGGGGGTTGAAGGAACGCTACGAAGTCCACCATAATGTGAAAATCTCTGACTCTGCACTGGTAGCCGCAGCAACTTTATCAGCACGTTATATTGCTGACCGCTTTCTACCAGATAAAGCCATTGATTTAGTCGATGAAGCCGCCGCCCAATTAAAAATGGAGATTACCTCCAAACCAGCAGACTTGGAAGCCATTGACCGCCGTTTGATGCAGCTAGAAATGGAAAAGCTGTCCTTGGCGGGAGAGGAGAAAGTTGCAGCACCAACTAAGGAACGTTTAGAGCGAATTGAGCTAGAAATCACCAATTTAACCGAAAAGCAGCAAGATTTAAACAACCAATGGCAAGGTGAAAAGCAGGTATTAGAAGCTATTAGTCTGTTAAAGAAAGAAGAAGACGCTTTAAGGGTGCAGATTGAGCAAGCAGAACGCGCCTATGATTTGAATAAAGCGGCGCAGTTGAAGTATGGCAAACTGGAAGGAGTACAGCGCGATCGCGAAGCTAAAGAAGCAAAACTCTTAGAATTACAAAGCCAAGGTTCTACCCTGTTGCGTGAACAAGTCACCGAAGCCGACATCGCCGAAATCGTCGCCAAGTGGACAGGTATCCCTGTAAATCGCCTGTTGGAATCAGAACGGCAAAAACTCCTACAACTAGAAAGTCACTTACATCAACGGGTTATCGGCCAGCAAGAAGCAGTGGAAGCAGTTTCCGCCGCCATTCGCCGCGCCCGCGCTGGGATGAAAGACCCCAATCGCCCCATCGGCTCATTCTTATTCATGGGGCCGACAGGGGTAGGTAAAACCGAACTCGCCCGCGCTTTAGCCCAGTTCCTCTTCGACTCCGATGATGCTTTAGTGCGCTTAGATATGTCCGAGTACATGGAAAAACACTCAGTCTCTCGCTTAGTCGGCGCACCTCCTGGTTATGTAGGCTACGAAGAAGGTGGACAACTTTCGGAAGCAGTCCGCCGCCATCCTTATTCTGTAGTGTTATTGGATGAAGTAGAGAAAGCCCACCCCGATGTGTTTAATATTTTATTGCAAGTGCTGGATGATGGCAGAATTACTGATTCCCAAGGTAGAACAGTAGATTTTCGCAACACCGTCATTGTCATGACCAGTAACATCGGTAGCGAATATATCTTAGATGTGTCTGGTGACGATACCAAGTATGACACAATGCAGAATCGGGTCATGGATGCCTTGCGATCGCACTTCCGCCCCGAATTTCTCAACCGCGTTGATGATACAATCCTCTTCCATGCCCTCAGTCGTAGCGAAATGAGCCACATCATCCGTATTCAACTCAAACGGGTGGAAAGTCTCCTGAGAGAACAAAAAATCTCCTTTGAAATCTCCGCCGCCGCCTGTGATTTCCTAGTAGAAAAAGGCTATGACCCAGTTTACGGCGCACGCCCCCTCAAACGAGCCATCCAGCGAGAAATCGAAAACCCCCTCGCCACCAAGATATTAGAAAACACCTTTATCTCCGGTGACACCATTTACATAGACCAAGGCGAAAATGGTTTAAGTTTCACTAATAAAGCACCAGTAAAAGTTTCCATCCCCTAAAACAAAACATCCTCAAAAATTCTCCCTCTGCGCTAACCTCCCTTCTCTTCGAGAGGCTACGCCAACGGGTTCACCAGTCGTCTACGGAGGGAAACCCTCCTACAACGCTGGTTCACCGCGCCCCTCCGCGTTTCAATAACAGGTAGGGAAATCCGAATCACAGCTTGGGGGCAAACAATCCAGGTAAAAAGCTGCGATCGCTTAAACTATAGCTTGAAAATCTTCACTGGTATCACGCTCTTTTATATCCTGGGCATCTACCCATGATCGTAAAAGGCTAAGATGTCTTGACTACACAAATAGTTTCAGATACTAAAATCAAAATCATGCTAGAGCAAGGCACCATCAGTATTCATACTGAGAATATTTTCCCAATTATCAAAAAATCTCTCTACTCAGACCATCAAATTTTCCTGCGGGAACTAGTATCTAACGCTGTAGATGCCATCCAAAAGCTGAAAATGGTATCTCGTGCTGGAGAATATGCAGGAGTAGTCGAAGAACCAGAAATTCAACTCGCCATCGACAAAGATAAAAAAACCCTGTCCATCACCGATAACGGTATCGGTATGACAGCAGAGGAAGTCAAAAAATATATTAATCAGGTCGCTTTTTCCAGTGCCGAAGAGTTTATTCATAAATATGAGGGAAAATCAGACCAGCCAATCATCGGTCACTTTGGTCTGGGCTTCTACTCCTCCTTTATGGTGGCGCAGAAAGTAGAAATTGATACTCTGTCTTATCAAGAAGGCGCGCAAGCTGTTCACTGGAGTTGTGACGGTTCCCCAGCATTCACCTTAGAAGAGTCACCCCGCACCACTCGCGGTACTACCATCACTTTGACTCTGTTACCAGACGAAGAAGAATATTTAGAATCTGCGCGGGTGAAAAACCTGGTCAAGACTTATTGCGACTTCATGCCAGTACCCATCAAACTGGATGGTGAAGTATTAAACAAGCAAAAAGCGCCGTGGCGGGAGTCTGCAAATAACCTAACGAAAGAAGATTATTTAGAATTTTACCGCTATCTCTATCCTTTTCAAGAAGAACCCTTGTTGTGGGTGCATTTAAATACCGACTATCCCTTTATTATCAACGGGATTCTGTATTTTCCCAAGATGCGCCCCGATGTAGATGTTACCAAAGGACAAATCAAACTATTTTGCAATCAAGTTTTCGTCAGCGATAACTGCGAAGAGATTATTCCCCAGTTTCTCGTACCCATGCGGGGTGTAATCGATAGTACGGATATTCCCCTTAATGTATCACGTAGTGCCTTACAAGGCGATCGCACAGTCCGCAAAATCGGCGATTATATAGCCAAAAAAGTAGGCGACAGACTCAAAGAACTGTACCGCGATGACCGTGAACAATATATTAGTGCCTGGAAAGATTTAAGCACCTTTGTCAAATTTGGTGTTCTCAACGACGAGAAATTCAAAAAGCAAGTCGAAGATATCGTTATTTTCCGCACCACCTTTAAATCAGCACCACCAGCCGAAACACCAGCCGTTGAAGTACAGTCCCAAGAAGGTGATGTTTGGCAAGATGTCACCCCTACTTCCGACTCCCCCACACCAGGCTTACCATACACAACCCTGAAAGAATACTTAGAACGCAACAAAGAACGCCACGAAAATCGCGTCTTCTACAGCACCGATGAAGCAACCCAAGCCACGTATATCGAACTACACAAAAACCAAGGCTTGGAAGTGCTGTTCCTCGACTCCTTCATCGACACCCACTTTATCAACTTCCTAGAGCGGGAATATCAAGATGTCAAATTTACACGGGTAGACTCTGACTTAGATAATACCTTACTCGAACAAGACAAAACTGGAGAAATTGTTGACCCCACAACAAATAAAACCAAGAGTGAGGTAATCAAAGAGTTATTTGAGAAATCCCTGAATAAACCTAAAGTCAATATTCGCACAGAAGCGCTCAAGTCTGATGATCCTCAAGGTACACCACCGGCGATCGTTCTCTTACCAGAATTTCTGCGCCGCATGAGGGAAATGACCGCTATGATGCAGCAGCAAAATACCGAGTTTCCCGAAGACCACATTTTACTAGTGAATACAGCCCATCCCCTAATTCAAAACTTGGTAAATCTCAACCAAGGCGCAATTATTCAAGGCGACGGACAATCATCAACAAATCCCCTAGTAAACTTAATCTGCCAACACGTTTATGATTTGGCGCTGATGTCTCAAAAAGGGTTTGACGCAGACGGAATGAAATCTTTTGTGGAACGTTCCAATGAAGTACTCACCAAGCTGACACAACAAACCAAAAATTAGCAACCCATCTTGTAAGCAGTATTGCTAGGGTGTTTTAGTGTGCGTTACGGACGTTAGTCCTAGCGCACTCAACCTCTATGATGGCGTGGAATAAAGCGGCATTAGACACACTACACAAATTTATTTTGAATTGTGCGGCAATTCTTACGTGGAGGTTTCCTTCACCCACGCCTTCCAAGACGAATTTGGAATTTTGAATTGATGTAACCCCAATATTCGTCCCAGAGCTTCTAAAATAGAAAGGCTGTACTTAAATAGTAATCTGGAGATACAACATAATGTCTCGTCGATGTGATCTTACTGGTAAAAAGGCAAATAACGCTTTTGCTGTTTCCCACTCCCACCGTCGTACCAAACGCTTACAACAAGCAAATCTGCAAAGCAAGCGCGTTTGGTGGCCAAGCGGCAACCGTTGGGTCAAACTAAAGCTATCTACCAAAGCCATTAAAACCTTAGAAGTCAAAGGTTTAGAAGCAATGGCAAAAGAAGCTGGGATTAACCTCAACCATTACTAAACTTCTCATAATAGGTTGGGAATTTGCTAATTTTATTTTCTGGTTAATTTCCGTATCTTCAGAAAATACCTAATTAAAATTGCCCTTGGTGCCACATTTTCTGCCTCAAAGACCTATGTGGGTGAATCATAAACCCACATAGTCTTAAGATTATGAAGTATCAATTTAGCCTCAATGCCCTTGCTTACCAGTAAGCTAATGCGCGTCTAAATTGCATAAATACTAACAAGGGCTGTTAACTGTCAACGCTCAATGGTCAACAGCCCTTACGATGGATCTGGCAATTTAAAAGCAGAATAGCTCATCAGCATCAGTCTATATATTACCTGATAACCATTGCAAACAAAGTTTTGCTAATTTATAACCATGTAAATCAAACCTCTACAATCACCCAGAGGCTTATCAACAGATTTACAAAACGTAATTCGTGGCAACCTTAAATCTTTAACAGAGGACTGTTGGACGATACACGAAAAAGCGCTCATAGTTTTACTTACCAAGCGCTTCTCGTGTAAGTTTATACCATCTTGCTTATCATATGTAACACTTGAAATTGCAGTAAGACTTTCAGGAGAAGCATTAGAGCAATTCACTGTAACAAACGTTTAAGTTTAGAGGTATCACTCCTTGCACTAATACAGAATATCTTTTTTCGGATAAAAATAAGCGGTTGATGAGTACCAGTTTCTAAACTGACCCTAGCCAAAAATGCTTTATTGTGCATAGTGTGAAACAAACTAATCGAAATTGTTAGAAAAGCCGAGGCGAGTATTTTTTACTCAGAACTCGCCAAAAAATTTTTGTGGCATTTTGGCAACTAAGACTGTGTTGTAGCAGTTTAAATAAGATCACAAGAGGGTCACGGGATAGTAGAACTTCAGCTAAGGGATAAATGTTACCTAAAATCACCCTTAGGATGCCCACCCTATCGCCAGTTGTTGATTAGGTGCTGTAGATTAACGCTACATAGATAGAAAGTAAAATCTCAGCACTGAATCACCGCTTCACTACAACTGGCTAAAAATCCACTAGATAACATATAAGTAGCTATGTCGATTTGATACTGGCGAAAATTCAATACAATTGAGGATTTGCACTCAAGACTTACTAAGTCAAACTTTTTGAACAGTGAATGTGGCTGTAATCTACTGAACTCAGTATATTTATTTACTGCCAAGTGCCGAAGAGCAAAATAGAATATAAAGAAACACTAAGCAAGCAAACCTATGTGGTCTTCACAGGGCAAACCAGCTGACACCGGAGCCAATGGACAACAATTGCTCAACACAACTCCAACTAATTGGGAGCAGGAGTCCGAACGAGAGCAAATATTCCAGCTAATTGATAGCATCTTGCCCTTTGAGGTTTGCCTCTACCACCAGATTTTGCCTTTAAGGTGCCAAAATGACCGCTTATCACTGGGTATGGTAAATCTAGGAGATAGCGCCGCATTTGATTACGTAAATCGCATCGTTTCATATATTAACAGCACAATCGAAACTCAAGAAATCGCTGCTGAACTTCATCGCGCAATACTTTCCGCTTACCTCAGCTATAAAAATACATCCACTCCAGAGGTAAAACCAGCAGAAAAACCCGAAGCAGACGAGATTTTAGCCGAGAGCGTAAACACCATGCTTAATCTACCTAACGCCACAACCCCCTCACCGGAAGTTCAGCAGTTACATAAATCGTCTGAGTCATCAATAAATGTTTCTGTGTCTTACAACTCAGAGAAGGATTCTCAAACTAAAAATGATTCTTCACAAGTCATTGTTCAACAAGAATTGCCAATGCCTCGGCTGAGTGATGTAACTGTTTTACAAGTGCAAGCTCCAGAACTATTCAGCCCTATTGAATCACTACTCAATTTACCCTCTAGGAAGCTATTGGAGGAATTGCTGGGACGAGTTTTAGGTGGGGGGATTGGTCGCTTATATCTGGAAAGACAACCATATAAAGGGAGAATTATTTGGAGTGACAATGGAGTCTTACAGTCTGTATTGGAAAATTTACCCCTCTCTGTTTTTCAAGGCGTACTTAATGAATTAAAGCGTTTTGCAGGGTTTCCTCTTAGTACACTCGCAGAACCACAACAGATAGAGAAGGAATGCCAATACCAAAACAATAGTTTATTATTACGCATACGTGTAATGCCAGGAATAAATGGCGAAGAGGCCACACTGCAAGTACTAAGGGGGGCAGCTCTAAAATTTTATCAGCAGCAGCAATTAGATCGTCTGAGTCGAGATGCCATAGGAATTTCTCAACAACTCACCTATAAGTTGCATGAATTACATCAACGATTACTGTTGAATCCTCACCTCAAAGCCGAGCAATCAGAGGCTTTGTCTACCCTTACTCGAATAGTTGAAAACTTAGGCCAAAAAGTCACAATACTGACGGCAAATAATCAATGACTATCAGACAGAGAATCATCGTGCTGTCAGTAAAACCTCTGATTTCGATCTTTACCATAATTGTTATGTTGTAATGACCAACCAGACTATCTTTTACAGAGCTTCTGGTTAACACTTGGCTAATTAGACATTGATAATGTTTGTGGGAGTTGGTCATCAGGAATGGTAAATAGCAATTACCCTTCAGACTTTCTTATGAGACGCTCCGCCAACCAGCAGTGTCTCTTCAAGAACGTTATGAGCGCTCAGTTAACTTCAGAAATTCACGGCGGAAATCCATAGTTATTATTACTTATGACCAAAACTAAATTACTATGGCGGCTTGTTTAATATAGGTTCTGTGTTCTGAGAAATGACTTTTAAACTCCCACTAATTTCTTTCTCATCTATTGCTATATTTCGACTTTAAAACTTATAGTAGATGGCTTAATTCTCAAATAACAAGTTCATTTTTAGTAGATATTTCATGCAAACTGAGGTTTTTAGTGATATTTTCCCCTTATTGAGTACAGCCACTCCACAAACCTTAGAATGGCTACTCAATATTGCAATTGATCATGAATATCCCACTGGCAGAGCAGTTTTAATGGAAGATGCCTGGGGTAATGCCGTTTATTTCGTTGTCTCTGGATGGGTAAAAGTCCGGCGTACCTGCGGGGATGATTCTGTAGCTTTAGCAATTTTAGGAAGGGGTGATTTTTTTGGAGAAATGGCGATTTTAGATGAATCTCCCCGCTCAACAGATGTAATTGCTCTTTCACCAGTCAAGTTACTCAGTATTTCTAGAGAACGTTTTATTCAAATTTTATTTAAAGACCCACAATTGCATCATAGAATGCTGCAATTAATGGTGCGACGATTACGACAAATTAACCAACGTTTACAAATCCGTTCTTCACCACCTGCTGTGAAATTAGCCCATACCTTAGTTAGTTTGGGTGAGAGCTATGGTCAAGAATCAGAACAAGGTAGGGAAATTTTTAATATTCCTTTTAAGGACTTAGCAGAAGTTACAGAAATCGGTGTTGAAGAAACTAGCAAAATTATGGATAAATTGCACGATAAAGGGTGGATAAAAATTGACAGTGCTAATAATATTATCTATTTGATCAATTTCAAACAACTGCTGAATTTAGCTGGAAAAGTCTAATAAAAACATTGTTGTTCAAACTGTTTTTTATAGTTTGTCCTCAGCACTAAAACACCTGAGATTAGAGGACTAACGTCTTCATGTAAGCATATTAAACGAACAATACAAGCGTATTTATACTTGCAAATGTAGTTTAATGGATACTATGTTATTTTGAAATACTGATATAACTAAGGTGCAAAAAGGGTTTAGGTATTGGATCTTAGAAAAAAGTATTCCGGCTTCTGCTTACTGAATTATTATGTAAATATTAAATTTTGAGTATACGTTAACGAAGTTTAACGTAACATAATTGAATGTCATGTTTATTTGATAAATAACCTCTGAGAAATGTATTTTTAATGCTGTAGCAAGTCTGCGCTAAAAGCGTAAAGTCCAGCAATTGCAAGCTATAGAGACTTTTCTTTTAGTAGACTGAGTAATGTTGCCCGTGTCATAGCTCATAGCATTAATGCACCTCTAAATACTGAGTCTGCATTGCTTAACTATTGACTATTGACCAGTAACTATTAACTATTAACTATGTATGGATTGACTTTTGACTCAGAACTATCACTCTTAACTACAGATGACTGAAGCGACAGCACCTCGTATCGATATTGGCGTTCAGGACACCGTGCCGACGATTAATTATTTGGTGGCAATGCCCCAACCAGAGACGCATCTATTTGAGGTGAGTTTGCAAATCGTAAACTATTCATCACCAATTCTTGACTTAAGAATGCCGGTGTGGACACCAGGATCATATTTGGTGCGAGAGTACGCCAAGAATTTACAAGATTTTACTGCTTTTGCAGGAGATAAGATTTTACCTTGGCGGAAAATCAGTAAAAACCACTGGCAAATCAATAAAGGTGATGTGTCAGAAGTAACGGTGCGTTACCGCATTTTTGCAAACGAACTATCAGTGCGGACAAATCATTTAGATGCTACCCACGGTTATTTTAATGGGGCAGCACTGTTTTTTAGACTACCAGGATGGGAAAACTTACCAATTTGTGTGACTGTCATACCACCGTATCCCCAATGGCGGGTAACTACTCCTTTACCTACAATTGGTGAGCAATCTAATACTTTTTATGCTGCTGATTTTGATACCCTTGTAGATAGTCCTTTTGAGATTGGTGAACACCAGTTATATCAGTTTGAGGTGTTAGGAAAACCTCATGAATTGGCCATCTGGGGACAAGGAAATTGTCAAGTGCAGCAGCTAATTAGCGATACCCAAAAAATTATCCAAGTAGAAGCACAGATGTTTGGCGGATTGCCTTATGAGCGATACGTCTTTTTGCTGCATTTATTTGCTCAAGCCTACGGTGGTTTGGAGCATAAAAATAGCTGTTCTTTGATTTATCAGCGTTTTGGCTTTCGCTCCCAAGATAAGTATGAACGCTTCATTCAATTACTAGCGCATGAGTTCTTCCATCTATGGAATGTTAAGCGAATTCGTCCCCAAGCCTTAGAGGTATTTAACTACGACCAAGAAAATTACACACCATCTTTGTGGTTCTGCGAGGGAACTACCAGTTATTACGATCTACTAATTCCTTTACGAGCAGGCATTTATGATGCCAAGACTTATTTAAATTATTGGAGTAAGGAGATCAGTAGGTTACTTACAACACCAGGGCGGAAAGTACAAACACTTTCTGAGTCGAGTTTCGATGCTTGGATTAAACTTTATCGCCCAGATACAAATACCGGTAATTCGCAAGTCTCCTATTATTTGAAGGGGGAAATGATATCTTTGCTACTAGATTTGCTGATTAGAGCGCGGTATCGTAATCAGCGATCGCTTGATGATGTGATGCGTCAAATGTGGCAAAAATTTGGTCAAGCTGAAATCGGCTACACTCCAGAACAATTACAGGCGGTGATCGAATCAGTGGCTGGAGTCGATTTGACGGATTTCTTCGCACGCTATATTGATGGCACGGAAGAATTGCCCTTCAATCAGTACTTAGAACCTTTTGGCTTGCATTTGCTAGCAGAGAGAGAAGAAGAACCTTACTTAGGGGTGAAAGTAAACACGGAAAATGGTCGGGAGATGATTAAATTTGTTGAGGTTGGTTCGCCTGCACAAATGGCAGGAATTGACGCAGGTGATGAGTTGCTGGCTATTGCGGGTATCAAGATCACAGCCCATCAATTGAGCGATCGCCTTAAAGACTATCAAGCCAATGATACTATCCAGGTAACAGTTTTTCACCAAGATGAACTGCGTACCTATCCTGTAACGCTAGGAACACCACGTCCTACTAAGTATCAGCTACTGGCGATACAGAATCCTAACGCAACGCAGCAAGAAAACTTTGCTGCGTGGTTAGGTGCTGCCATCTCTACTGTTAGTTGATAACCACAGACCAATAACTCTTTTGTGTTCCCTGTAGTTCACAGTCAGGTGCGGAAAGAAACAACCTATACAAGTGAGGGAGATTAGTCAAGTTATGGCAGATAACTCTCCCTCATCCCCTTTCCAGATTCATTTTAAATTTCATTAATGGACATATTATTTATAACTTTTTACTAAACTTTACACAATTTAATTTACTTAAAATCTAGAGTAAATTTTTATGTTCAATTTATAACTGTTGATGGTTGACTGTTGACAGACTTGAAAGCCTTTTATTGTCAGGGTTTTATTTTAGCTACGGCTATATCTTTGTTTACCTGAATTTATACTCGAAAGATATTACGTAATACTTAAAAAAGTAAACGCACCTTGTCAATACAGCCAAAGTGCGTTGTTTGAAATCAGTTTCTTGATATTGAAAATCAACCAGACAACGAAAACTAGACAAAAAACAGATTGTAAATCATACCTCCTGCCTTTTGCCCCCTGCCTTCTTAAACATCTCGCTCGCTTAATTCACGAGTAATGTGGTCAAATGGCTCCTCAACAAAAGCAGCGTTGGCAATACCTGTACTTGCAACTTGTTCCTTGACCAAATCCTTGAGAATTTGTACACCGCGAACTGTAGGGCCAATGGGTACACCCAAAGAATTGTACGTTTCCCGCAAGCCTTGCAGCACCCGCTCATCTAAAACATTGGTATTACCAGCAACCAGCGCATAAGTAGCGTAGCGCAAGTAGTAATCCATATCCCGTAAACAAGCCGCTAGACGACGAGTTGTGTAGGCATTACCACCAGGACGAATTAACTCTGGCAGCTCTTCAAACAACTTAGAACCTGCTTGCTTGACCAGTGCAGCTGCATTGGAGTTAATTGCGGCGGCTGCTTGGACACGAGCCGTACCACTGTCAAAATAATCTTTGAGGGTATCGATCGCATTTCGGTCAAAATACCGACCAGCTACGTCATAATTCTTAATTAAGCTTGTTACTGCATCGCGCATTCCTTCTTCTCCCAATCTTTGCTATCTATGGTTTGATATTAATTTGGTTGCACTACGCACCAGTAAATTTTTGTGCTATTAAAAATAGATTCGGCACAAAAACAATCTATCTGTTACTTAAGGATTTTATGCCAAAGTTGACCCCTATGAGATTAACTTTCTCCCTTTTGTGCAGATGTCGAAAGAAAGGTTAATATTACCTGTAATCCAGACGTTCTGTAACAAAGACTACAAAACCATCTAATGTTTAGAATCTAGGATATTTCAGGTGTGTCATCAACTTTGTTCCGCTCAGTAGGGTTTAGATGCTTTGGCAGATTCTGGTTTGAATTTAAGAAATTGGCAGAGAAGGAGTAACAATGACAACCTCACAAGAAGTCTTGAAGAGAATTCAAGATGAAAAAATTGAGCTGATTGACCTCAAGTTCATCGACACTGTAGGTACTTGGCAACACCTCACCTTGTACCAAAACCAAATCGATGAAAGCTCCTTCACCGATGGCGTACCTTTTGACGGTTCCAGCATCCGGGGTTGGAAAGCAATCAACGAGTCAGACATGACAATGGTTCTCGATCCTAATACTGCTTGGATCGACCCATTCATGGAAGTACCAACCCTAAGTATTGTTTGTAGCATCAAAGAACCACGTACAGGAGAATGGTACAACCGTTGTCCACGGGTTATTGCTCAAAAAGCAGTTGATTATTTGGTTGCCACTGGCATTGGTGATACAGCATTTTTTGGCCCTGAAGCTGAATTTTTTATCTTCGATAGCGCCCGCTTTGCCCAAACCGCTAACGAAGGTTACTACTTCCTCGACTCTGTAGAGGGTGCTTGGAATTCTGGTAAAGAAGGTACAGCAGACAAACCCAACTTGGCTTACAAACCACGTTTTAAAGAGGGTTATTTCCCTGTTTCCCCCACAGATTCTTTCCAAGACATCCGCACAGAAATGCTGTTGACGATGGCGAAATTAGGCGTACCCATCGAAAAACATCACCACGAAGTTGCTACTGGTGGTCAGTGCGAACTTGGTTTCCGCTTCGGTAAGTTAATCGAAGCTGCTGACTGGCTGATGATTTACAAATATGTCATCAAGAACGTTGCCAAAAAATATGGCAAAACCGTCACCTTCATGCCAAAACCAATTTTTGGCGATAACGGTTCTGGTATGCACTGTCACCAATCTATCTGGAAGGATGGTAAACCCCTCTTTGCAGGTGACCAGTATGCTGGTTTAAGTGAAATGGGACTGTACTACATTGGTGGTCTTCTCAAGCACGCCCCAGCACTGTTGGCAATCACCAACCCCAGCACCAACTCCTACAAACGCCTAGTTCCCGGTTATGAAGCGCCAGTTAACTTGGCTTACTCCCAAGGTAACCGTTCTGCTTCCATCCGGATTCCTTTGTCTGGCACTAACCCCAAAGCCAAGCGTTTAGAGTTCCGTTGTCCAGATGCTACCTCTAACCCTTATTTGGCATTTGCTGCCATGCTGTGCGCTGGTATCGATGGTATCAAGAACAAAATTCATCCTGGTGAGCCATTAGATAAAAATATCTATGAACTTTCTCCAGAAGAATTGGCAAAGGTTCCTTCCACACCCGGTTCTTTAGAGCTAGCATTGGAAGCACTAGAAAACGACCACGCTTTCTTAACAGATACAGGCGTGTTCACCGAAGACTTTATCCAAAACTGGATTGACTACAAACTCGCTAACGAAGTTAAACAGATGCAACTGCGTCCTCATCCTTATGAGTTCTCTATCTATTACGACGTTTAATTAACACCTGTTAGCAATTTATATCTGAGAGTCAAAATATTGCCACCCATAAGGGTGGTTTTTTGTCTTCTGTAAAAATTATGTATAAGTACATTAGGGGAAGTAACTCATCGTTGAAATTACTTCCACTAATAACAACCATGACTTAAACATGAGTAAAACTTAGCTCATCGAAGCATTACTACGACCATAAATCGTGCGGGTGGTGGGATCGATCTTTCCTTGAGTTGGGTTCCAATAGTGGGACAGTTCTTCAGCAGGAAGACCGAGTTCTTGTGCGGAACGCATCAGCATGGATTGTTGACGATTCTTCACTTGCTGATATTGGCGCATCATAATTGCACGAGATTTTTCTTGAATAGACATACCACAGTCCTCCTAGTGATATTAATTGGATTTGACCCTTTACATAATTAATATAGCGAAAATTCTGTATCTTATGCTACGAAATTGAGCATCTGTTACAATTTTTAATATTATTGTAATTATTGATTGTGCTTATACCTATTTAAATGCAGCTATGACGGATTGCTTAAAGTACTTTTTCCGCAAGTAAACGAACTATTCGTTACAATTGTTTACATAAAATTTTTAAAAGTAATGGATTCCTAAGCAATCGTCATGTCTAATAATTTGACTAAGCTGACTTACCAAACTCTTCAACAGGGTAAAAATTACTTTGGCCTGGCTCACAAAACATTAAGCGCACAGTTAAAAGACATAGTTTATCCCACATTGAGGCAGACTAAACCGATACCCAGGGAGGTTATAACCAAACTGCAAGATAGATTCAATCAATTACTAGAAATAGATTGGCTGGAGGCTGAAAAAGAGGTGTATCCAGCAAGCTTGCTATTTGATAATCCTTGGGAAGATTTTTTCCGTTACTATCCTCTTGTATGGCTAGACTTACCGCAAATCTGGGAAAGAGTTCAACAAAAAAAATACCAAGATTTTTCTTCGGGTATAGAGACAGAAGGTTATCCTAGCTACTACGTACAGAATTTTCATCACCAAAGTGATGGCTATTTGAGCGATTTGTCAGCCAATTTATATGATTTACAGGTAGAAATCCTTTTTGGTGGAACAGCTGACCCCATGCGGCGGCGTATTCTGTCTCCTCTCAAGGACAGGCTAAAAGTATTTGATTCTGTATCACCAAGACAGATTCGCATTTTAGACGTAGCTTGTGGGACTGGGAGGACTTTGAAGCTGATTCGAGCGATTCTACCGCAAGCATCACTATTTGGTGTAGATTTATCGCCAGCTTATTTACGTAAGGCTAATGAATTACTCTCCCAAATTTCTGGGGAACTACCACAGCTTTTACAAGCAAATGCGGAAGAATTGCCTTACGTAGATAATTATTTTCATGCTGTGACTTCTGTTTTCCTGTTCCATGAATTACCTGCTACTGTGCGTCAAACAGTAATTGAGCAATGTTTCCGGGTGACAAAGCCAGGAGGAGTTTTTATTATCTGTGATTCTATTCAGATGAGTGATTCACCAGAAATGGCAGTGCTAATGGATAATTTCTCAGACACTTTCCATGAACCATACTATAAGCATTACAGTACTGATAACTTAGTAGAACGCCTAGAAAAAGTAGGGTTTGAAAATATTGAGGTGCAAGTCCACTTTATGAGCAAGTATTTTATTGCTCATAAACCATTTTAGAGCAATGAAGCATAGTAGCAGATTGCTATCTGGTTGATTTGCTATGTGAATAGAGTCCAAAAACTTGTCACACAATTACGGGATGGTCGAGGTTGCAGGATAAAAACCATCATAGTCAACTCTAGACCATCTCACAGGTAGGTAAAGCTGATTGAAATTGTAGATAGATGCCCTGTATTTGAATTCTTAACCTGAATGGTACTCCGTGAATCAAAGCAAAGATGACATCTTGCCTCAAGAGTAGTGATGCTGACAATTCAGGTGATGAATTACATTGGATTTGCCATCCCAGTATATAACTGCTGTACTTGTGCTAAAGAGGCTATTAAAAGTGTTGAAAAGTTTTTGTATTTGCTAATGCAAGACAAATACTCATTGTTCTACTAGACATAAAACCGCGATGGGTAAAGCCCCGACGTAGACGCGCTATACAGTAATCTGGACATGAATGGGGGATTCTATTAGACTTCTACGTCCAGTACCGCGATGTGGTTGGGGTTTTTCTGGTTGATTACGTTTGGGTTTAGATTTTAGTGAGATCATATTTTGTGAATTAGAGGAAGAAAAAGCGAAATTGTGATTAGCTATTCCCAGGTAATCAGAAACTAGGGAACCAAGTACTAGACTCGAAATTAAAACTGGAACAGCAGCACGCATCATAAAAGTCTCTTTGTAAATTCTCTTATCTATTGCTACTGAGTTTTATATAACGAGTCCGGAAAAATCTAAAAAAAAGTAGTGCTTTTTACTGAAAACCTATAAAAGTGTGCATTGTTTCAATATGTTCTACTAACAACCAATGACCGGAAGGGTTTAGACGACCCCGAACCGTCAAATGTTGCTTATCTGTCAAGGCTTGTAGCTGTTCATTAATATGCGATCGCAAAGTTACAAGCTGGTAAGTTTGTCCTAGATTAGCAGCCGGAGAAGCGATCTCGAATCTGTAATCCTGCTGATTTAAAACCTGAAAAATGCCTGTGAAGGAATCAGTTCCCCGTGTAAGTACTGGTTTGGCTTTTGAGTGATAGTACTGATACACAGAATCTGGGCAATTGCCGCTATCTGGATAAAGTTGAGGCTCTTTTAGATAATACATTTCCCATTGCAACCATTCCGGATGACCAGGTAGTAAATTAAATAAAGGTATGAGAGCTACAGGAGAGCGATTATCTTGTAACAACGCCTCTTGTAATGCTTTTACAGGTAAATCTCTTGGTTGACAGCCTAACTCTGCACACATAGCAGCCGCCATCCCCGCCGCTTGACCGATACCCAAAACTACAGGTTGTAATCTAGTCGCTCCATTCGCAATATGAGAAACAGAGATATTCTTTTCACAAACTAATAAGCCATCTGTTGTCGCTGGAACCAGACAACGATAGGGAATCGTAAAAGGTGTTCCCGTCCAACGTCCTCCCCAACGGATGGATTTAGGTTGTAGTGGCAAGTCAAACCCAGGATAGTGATGGTCATTGGCGTAGTTACCAATGGCGATGGTATCTGGAAACAAAGACGCTACCTTACCACCGGGAATTGGCAAAATGTCCTGTTCTCGAACAGTAGTTAGCCCCACCAAGCGCCGACTTTCTCGATAGTATGGGTGTAATGCAAATGCCGATGAAGCGTGAGGAAACACTTGCTCTGCCAAACCATAACGCCGACCAAGCTGAGTTTGGATGAAATGAGCAAAATTTTGGCTATGCCAATGAGATTCTTGGAAAAACTCACCCTTAGCTGCCGCCGATTCTACTAGCCTTCCTACTCCTTCGCCGTAGTCGTTACCACAAATAGGCCAGTTAATCATGAAAAGATTTCCTGGCAAACGCCCATAATTTAAGAATTGCTCTGCACCGTAGTTGTCCCAAGCACTAGCAAACAGTGCAGCATCATAATTAGGTGCAGGGGGAATTTCTGGCGCAACTGCTTCCCCAAAGTCCTGCATCACTACTACCCAAGTAGGCGATTGCACAGGATATCTTGCTGTTAGCTCATTAAAGCTACTTGGGGCGCTTGGTTCTCCCCACTCAGATTGCAATTCCCAGCCCCAACGGTAAGGGATATCTGCTAAAGCTAGTAAATCTCCTAACTCTGTACCGTCAATAGTAATCTTGGCTTGTACGGTAAAGTCTGCGAACCTGACACCAGTAATGGAATTTCCTTGCTGCAAAACTTCTAAAGGTACTTGTCCAGAAATCCAGTGCAGATTTGTTAGTTCCTGTACCCAGTCAGCAAGAATCTCGGCTCCAAAACGAGGGTCATAACTAAAAAAACTCACCCAGCTATTATCTAATCCCCCTGGTTGTCGCTGTTGTAATTCTTGTAAAAAAGCACCCCATAACCCCGTCTGAAACGCCATTAATTCATTACCATCAGGTGCAGATACCCCAGCCGCAGTTAACATTCCTCCTAGCCAAGGAAACTCACTTACCAAAATAGTTCTTGCACCTCTGCGCGCCGCTTGAATGGCAGCCGCAGTTCCTCCGGTTCCCCCACCAATGACTAAAACATCAGTTAAATAAGTTTGATTAACCATAAATAGAAATTTAAGTATTTTTAACCAGGATACATGTAAATTTATCTTGTTTTCCAAGTATTTGATGATGCACTATACCTGTATCAACTCATGAATAAATAATTTACTGATGAGCTTAAACCTCGTATTTGTACTGTGAAAAAACTATGTTTACGATGATAATATTGAATGAAATCGTCCAGCATCTTCAGTCAATTTAAATGAAATTATTATTGATTTTTTTATGGCTGTATGTCTCGATTTTTTGTCATGAAATGGGGCATTTCATCGTATCTAAAATGGTGGGTTTTCAGCCCTATTTAGTCATAATTGGCAGTGGTATGAGATTATGAAATTTTCATTTATTCAACTCTATAATTGAGTTAAGAATTATTCCAAATGGTGGCGTTACTTACACTTCTAACTTAAGGCTGGAGAAAGTAAAACATAAACTAGCTTTGATGTATTTAGCTGGGCCTGTAGTCAACGGTTGCTTTTGTTTATTTTTTAGTTTAGTTTATACCTACTATATTTCCCATCTTCAATTCCCTGGTTATTTAAGTATTGTAGGCTTTTTAGTATATGTAGAATTTTTTCTATTTGCTGAGAATCTGTTACCAATGGATGTTAATTCCTATGGCAGGGTGATATCAAATGATGGTAAAGGTTTTATTGATGCTTTAACCAAAACTGAACAGCAATTCATCCAAACAATTTTAGGCTTAGATAGATATATAAATAAGGAACATTTGTCAGGGGATTTATTTAACAATGATCTCGAAATATTACAAGTACTATATAAGGCTCATGGGGAATTTAATAAACACAATTTTTCGCAAGTAATTGATTTATTAGAACCAATTTTAGATTATCCGGATATTCTTACAAGAGACAAGCTTTATATCATTGATACCTTAGCCTCTATAATTATTAATCACGGAGAAAAACAATATCTAGATAAAGCTAATAAGTGGTCGGAGCAAGCGATGGAATTAGCGAGTGATATCAAGACTATTCAAGGAACTAGGGGAGCTATTCTTGTGGAGTTAGGTAGATATAGTGAAGGCAAAGAAATACTTTTACCTTTAACAGAAGTAGGTAACGAGGCGATTGATATAGCAGTTAGTTGTTGTTACATCGCTAAAGCGGATTATTATTTAGGTAATGATGATCAGGTCAAAGATTGGTTGAATAAGGCTGAAAAAATTGGTAATGTTCATCTAATTTTGCAGAGAGTCAAGCAGGAAATAAATTATTAAGATTGAAAATTAAAAATCCTTGAGATTCTTTAACAAAAAAACTAATACTGCACCGGAAATAATTCCACCTATCCAACCAAATAGGGTATTAACTAAAATCCACCAAACAGCTTGTTTAACATATGGCTTGAGGATAAACCATTGAATACTTCCCACTATCGGCCCAATCCACAGTAAGGAATATTCAGGATAATCGCCACACACGAGAACAGAAATACAAACGCCTAGTGTAGTTCCTAATACCCACTGCTTTTCAGATACAGGAATTTGCCGCCGCAATACCAGGGCTTGTATGAACCCGATTGTTAAACCCATTGTGGCAGCTACAGCTTGACTACTGATGATTATACCGAGTGGCTCGAAAATTTCATAAGCGATCGCCCCCACAATGCCGCCACCAACTAAACCGACGATATTAACTAGCACCCATTGCAAATAGAAACTTATGCCTACTTTTGACGATTTGGCAGTGGTGGGAGGAGGGGGGGCTATCAAATTTTTGGGGACTTCTTGACGATACTGGGCTGGGACTGCGGGTGGTGGAGAATACAAAGGAGGTTCGGCAACTGGCGGGGTATTAACATGATTTTTTACAGGTAAAGTCGGCTTAGATCCTGGTGATGGAGATGTTTGCGTTGGTGCATAAGCATTTCCCAAATTCTGCACCGCCGCTAAAGCCTCGACTGCTGACTGATAGCGTTGGCGAAAGTCGTAACGCACCATCCTATCCAATACATCCGCTAAATTTGGGCTTACCTGGACTAATTCACGCCAAATAATTTCTGCTGTTTGGATATCTTCTTGCAACTGATGAGGCATCAATCCTGTCAAAGCTTGAATACCAATCATACCCACAGCATAGACATCACTACTTAACCGAGGACTACCACGACTTTGTTCACTAGGCATATAACCGGCAGTACCAATACTCACGGTCATTTTAGTTACACCTTCACCATTCACCACCTGAGTACCGATTTGTTTTACTGCCCCAAAGTCAATTAGCACAACTTTGCCATCACTTTTACGGCGAATCAGATTAGGTGGTTTGATATCCCTGTGAATGACATTATTTTGATGAACAAAAGCTAAAGGTTGCAGGATGTTTTTTAATAGAGCAATGGTATAAGCTTCGCTCAATCGCTTTCCTGGAGTCAGTTCATCACTAAGAGGATGTCCATCGATGAACTGTTGAACCAGAAAAAACTCTTGATGTTCTTCAAAGTGTGCCAGTAGTTGGGGAATTTGGTCGTGGGTTCCTAATTTATGTAATAACTCTGCTTCCGATGCAAATAAACGCCTAGCGACTTGTAGAGTTATGGGATCATTAGCCGTCGGTTGGAGTTGCTTGACGACACAAAGGTTATTGTAAAGTTTAATGTCTTCAGCAATGTAAGTTTTACCGAAACCACCAGCACCTAAGACTTGAGTAATTTTATAGCGTCCGTCTAATAACTGACCCAACATACAGGCGATTACCTCCGGTAGTGCGTAGCCCATCGCACAGAAGATTGTCTGTATTTTAACCTCACTATTACATATGCCAAGCAATGAGTTTTACATAACTACTGGACTTGCTAGGTAGAGAAGTACCAGATTTTGTGCGTAATGTTGTGTCTGATAAATCTGAAACCTTGTAGCTGAACGTGGACGACTAATGTTAAATCTAGTAACGTTGAGCAGTGGAAACCAACGTGAAAGCACAGGTATTTCGAGGTGTAAATCAACTCTCTTATGAAGAGATCCCCCTACCGACGCTGGAACCAGATGAAGTGCTGGTACAGGTGCAAGTAGTCGGTTTGTGTCAGTCAGATATTAAAAAAATTCGTTATCCACTTTATGAACCACCACGCATATTTGGTCATGAAACAGCCGGGACTATAGCCGCAGTGGGTTCGCAAGTAAAAGGTTGGCAAGTAGGACAACGGGTAGCAGTCATGCACCACATTCCTTGTATGCGTTGTGCCTACTGTATGAATGATAATTTTTCTATGTGTGATGTTTATAAAAACATCTCCACCACCGCCGGATTTAATGCCAGTGGCGGTGGCTTTGCAGAGTATGTTAAGGTTCCGGGTCATATTGTAGAGAATGGCGGCTTAATCCCCATTCCCGACGAGATCAGTTTTGAAGAAGCGAGTTTTGTTGAACCAACCAACTGCTGTTTAAAAGCAGTTAAAAAAGCCCAGATTGCTCCAGGACAGACTGTTCTAGTAACTGGTGCAGGGCCGATTGGCTTGATGTTTGTTATGTTGGTGAAATATTTCGGAGCAAAAGCGATCGCCACCGATTTGCTACCATCAAGAATAGAAAAAGCCCTCAATGTCGGTGCAGAAGCCGCATTTGATGCCCGTGATCCCGATTTACCAGCCAAAATCCATGCCCTCACCAATGGACTAGGTGTAGATGTCACCTTGCTAGCTGTCCCCAGTGAAAAGGCTTTCTTTCAAGCCCTAGACTGTACAAGAAAAGGCGGCAAAATTTTATTTTTCGCTGAATTTCCTGATGAATTGGAAATTCCCATTAACCCAAATATTCTCTACCGTCGAGAAATCGACCTGATGGGCAGTTACAGTTCATCCTATCGCCTCCAAAATCTCTCGGCTGATATCGTTTTCAATCGCCGTATTGACGTGCAAGCATTAATTAGCGATCGCTATCCCCTAAAAGATTTATCAGCCGCAGTAGATCAAGCGATCGCCCCCACACCAGAAACTTACAAAATTCTGATTTATCCGAAAATTGGGGATTAGGGACTGGGGACTGGGTATTTTTTCCTCTGTCCCATATCTTTGCTGTCCTATTTCTTGCCCTTTACCAATATGGAAATATCACTGACGTTGCCGATAGTTGCCCTATTAGCCTTTTATGTAGCCTGGAATCTGGGAGCTAACGATGTCGCTAATGCGATGGGAACTTCTGTTGGTTCCAAAGCTATTAGTCTGAAGCAGGCGATCATCATAGCCGGGGTGTTGGAGTTTACTGGCGCTGTCTTGTTTGGACATGAAGTAACGGAAACCCTAGCAACGAAGGTTGCAAACCCTAACTTATTTGCGGACACACCCCAAGTTTTAGTGATTGGGATGATGACCGTCCTTATTTCCTGTGGTGTATGGTTGCAAATAGCCACCTCTCGTGGTTTACCTGTATCTTCTTCTCATGCGGTTGTAGGTGCGATCGCCGGATTTAGTTGGGTGGCTTTGGGAGTAAATGCCATTGATTGGTCATCCATTGGACTAATTACTATCGGTTGGATTTTCACCCCAGTGATTAGTGGAGCGATCGCCGCTTTATTCTATAGTCAAATTAAACACTGGATTTTAGAACAACCAAACCAAATATCCCAACTCAAAGAGTGGATTCCCTGGTTAAGTGCAGTTCTTCTAGGAGTATTTGGTGTAATTGTCCTCCCTTCTCTCACTCAACCCCTAACCAATTTCTTCGTCAACCAATTCGGTGTCAACATCCCCCCCCACGATATCCCACTCATCACAGGTGCATTCGCCGCAGTAGCACTAACGCTAATCAGTTGGCGACAGCTAGAGGAGGCAGGGGGCAGGGGGCAGGGGGTATGGGAAGCAGGGGGCAGGGGGCAGGGGGCAGGGGGAGAACTGACCGCAGGATTTTTGCTCAGTCCCCAATCCCCAATCCCCAGTACCCAATCCCCAATCCCCAATCCCCAATCCCCAGCCCCCAATCCCATCGAAAGTATATTCGCCCGCTTCCAAGTCCTGAGTGCTTGCTTTGTCGCGTTTGCACATGGTTCTAATGATGTGGGGAATGCGATCGCTCCTTTGGCGGCGATCGTTTATATCAATCAAACAGGTCAAGTCCCTAGTGATGGGATCACTGTTCCCTTGTGGATTTTAGTTCTGGGTGGTGTGGGGATTGTTGGTGGTTTAGCTGTTTGGGGTGAAAAAGTTATTGCCACAATCGGCGAAAACATTATTGCCTTACAACCCAGTAGTGGATTTTGTGCGGAACTAGCAACCGCCACCACTATCTTACTTGCATCCCGCATGGGTTTACCCGTCTCCACATCTCACGCCCTTGTGGGTGGCGTAGTGGGTATAGGACTAGTGCAGAGTCTCAATTCAGTTAAGTTCCAAACTCTCCAAGGTATTGCTACCGCTTGGCTAGTGACAGTACCCGTAAGTGCAGTCCTGAGTGCTGCCATCTTTAGCATTGCTCGGATTTTCTCTTTTTAATGGAAAATGTTCAGAGATATGAGTTAAATATCGGAATCCGATTTGATTATTAAAAATATCTAAGTATCTGTAGCCTACTACAACCATGATAAGGTGGGCATTGCCCACCCTACTACGTATATTTCAGAAATTAAATATTAGTCCCATATACTAAGCTTTATTTCTTAAACTTGAGATTCAGACAAAATATCGAATATCTGCTAGAAGTATTTTGGCAAAATGGCAGGCAATTTATTAAAATATTGTCTAGGGAATAACTTTAATTTTGGCAAAACGCGCAGCATAAGCCCCATATCCAAGATATAAACTGTTGTTACAGCTACATTCTGCATAAGTCTACATATAAATATTACAACTGCACCTACTTTTTGTTGCCAAGTATCCAATTGCAGAACTTGATAAATTACTGTTGCCACAAAAATAACAAGTATTTATATTTAGTGAGTTGTTTTCTTGAGACAAAATCTCACTCGGATATAAAGACTGAAATCGGGCTGATGCAATGCAGCCTATGAGATTGAAGGAAACGTGTTTTAGTAAGCTGTGAGTCACATTATATGCTTTGCCAACCTTGGGTTGGTCATGACAAAATGACGTTGATATCCGTAAGTCCTGTTAAGATTCTTGAGTTTATCTGAAAAAATACAGGAAATTAGAGTGAGCGCCACGCAAATTTACAGGCAGTAGCTGTATCGTCAAGGTGTATAGAGGTTAGAAGCTAATGGGGCGATTTGAGAAGCGACCAGACAACGACCCGCGAGTCCGAGGCGAGTTATCCAGGGCAGCAGAAACAGCTCTATGGGCTGTTGTGGAAGATTTAGAAAGTCTACAGCAGAATGTCCTCAGATCATTTCAGGAAGAAATCAAAAAACTACAGACAGAAAAAGACCGTCTAACAGATGAAGTTCAGCAGCTAATTGAAGAAAAAGAACATTTACAAGAGGTACGGCGGATTACAGAGCAGCAAGTATTAATCCGTCAATTGTCAGAAGCTTTAGCCAAGCACATCTGTTCTCAACTGCAATCATCACTAGCGAAAATAGCCAACCAAACAGAGAGCCAAATAGCTGCTCTCAAGTCAGCCCAAAGCATCGGCCCTGCTATTGAGAACAACGAGCAGGTAGAAAAAATGCTGGGTAGTCTAGACGATAACTTAACGATCGCCTTTAATTCTCTCCAACAAGAACTCAAAAACTACCAAAGTAATCTCTCCCAGCAGTTGTCTCGAATGTATAACCAGCAGCAGCAAGGAGAAACAATTGTAGAAGAGTTGATTGATCGTCTACGTGGGGAACTGACAAGAGCTATCCAAGAAACATCACCAGCAAAAGCCCAGTTATCCCCGCCAACGGTGTTGCAGCCTTCAGAACTACAACCCCCTAGCTCTCCGGCAGTAGTGAATTTATCACCACCTACGGTATTGCAATTTCCCGAACAACAATCGCCAAATCCTTCACAAACATCTACACCAGTAGAGGAAACTAGCACTACCAAGCCATCGGTTAGTATTACTCCTCCTGAGAAATCAACACCAGTACCCATAGTTCCACCACCCCAGGAAACACGCCCTGAACCACAGTCTGTGATCCCCAAAGTGTCACCAGACAGCGAGACGAAATTACAATCAACTCAGGAAAAAGCTGCTGAACCCAGTTCTGTAATTAATAGAGAATTATCTGCGAGTGCGGCTAAATCTCCACCAACTCCAGAAAAACCCCCTGAGCCAATTTCTACAAGTAAAACGAAGTTCTCACCCTCCTCAGAAAAACCCCCTGAGCCAGTTTCTACAAGTAAAACGAAGTTCTCACCCTCCTCAGAAAAACCTCCTGAGCCAGTTTCTGTACTCAGTCCAGATTCATCGGCAAGTAAAGCCTCATCTCCTCCACCTGCATCGGTAGTCAGACGGGGATCAACACCTTCCTCATCAAGATCACGTAAATCATCAAATTTGTCCCCAGTCCAGGTGGGTTTCTTGTTGGTTGTGTTGTCCACCGTGATGACAGCGTTATACAACGTAGTCCTGAAAGGGATGTTTTATAAAACTTCTCAACTCTCCGCCATGCTGGAAGTCGCGGGGTTAATCTCGCCGACGTTGGGAAATATTATGTTAATTCTGACTTTGCGATTGATGGTGGTTGTACCACTAATGATACTTTTAGCACCTATGATGTATCCGCAAGTGTGGCAGGATCTGCAAAACCTTAAGCAATCATTAGGCAATAATCAGTCTGGAAGTCGTTCTCAGCCAAAGAGAGTTGTCCAGTTAATGTTTGCTAGTGGCTGCTTTTTGTTTTTATCGCAAGTTCTGATTTATCTGGCCATTGGTCAAGTTCCCACCGGAGTGGCGATCGCCCTTTTCTTTGTCTATCCACTGATTAACGGGGTGTTATCCTGGCTCCTGTTCCGCGATCGCCCCGGTGTATTCCGTGCTAGTGCGATCGGCTCTATTTTCTGTGGTGAGGTGTTAGTTTTTGCGGGAGCAACCAGCACTGGTATAGGAACTACTCCCCTTGGTAGCATCACTGCAATTCTCGCTGGTGCAGCCTTTGCTTGTTACCTGATACTGACGCGCGTATGTGCTGCTAAAGTCCATCCAGTATCTTTGTCTTTGATTAACTTCGTCACCATGTTGGGTTTGAGTTTTATCTTCTTGATGATACCCTTACCAGAAAACTGGAGCTTAGTTGTTGACCCTTCTAAGTTACTGGAAATTGTGTTAAGTGCTTTTATTTTGGGTGCTTTAACTCTATTGAGCTATGTATTCAGCCATATTGGGATCAATAAATTGGGTGGGTTGCGGTCAGCTATTATTAGTGCAAGCGTACCTATTTTGACAGTAATTTTTGCTGGTTTGGTACTTCAAGAAACTTTAAACATTGCCCAGATATTCGGAGTTTTATTTGTAACTTTTGGGGCAATTGCTTTTGGTATTGGCAAAATACAAAATCCCAACAAACCCTCCAATGCAGAAGGTTAAACCCTCATTACAAAGGACTTATAACTAAAACAAATGTTTGGTTACTTAGGTATCAGGAAGAGAATCATTAATGACTCTGGACTTCTGACTCAGTAGTCATAACCGCTTAATGTCAACAAACCTTGATTTTTCTGCGGAAAAACCACTGGTTATTCATCAATTCTTGAAATTTTTAGCAAAAGAAAAGTTAAGAGTAGATTAATTCATGCAATTTTAATAATATGACAGATAAATATAGAATATTATGTTGTGAGGAAATAAAAGGTATTGCTAAGTTGGAATTAGCTGTCTTATTTAGCGTCTATAATTTTCCCTCCAGCCAACGACCTACACTGCCATAAGAGCAAAAAAATTTGTCAGCAGCTCGGCAGATAAGAACGCTCCATTGATTCAATGGGCGTTAGTGAGTTTGGCGTATTCGGCAGGTGACTTTTTTCAAAAAATCACTCCCTGTTATTTCTGGAAATAATCGGTCAGCATCTGGGTGAAATTATCCAGGAATAGAGTAGTCACCTCAAGGAGAGATTGTGCGATTATGGTCTCCCATAATTGGCCGTTGTGTTGCTATATCCCAAATCCGGGTGCAGCCAAAAAGTGTTAAAAGTAGCAAACTTATTGACGCTATTAAAGAGCAGATAAGTTCCGGATAACAGGGAAAGTCCTTGTAGGTTACTTATTAGAACCATAAAGTTCGCCAGTAATTGACAAATGTTATAAATGAGGAAATTCTGGCAGTTATTTTGTGATTTTTCGGTAAGATACAAGCAGTCTAGTAACAACACTGTTGCTAGTTATATGCCATAAATTACGGAGGAATGAGCATCTCGACCATGAATCTACTTTTATTTAAAACATCATAAACATTTTGGTGTCACAATCTCACCCCCCTATGGGTGTATACCAACTACTTTTTTTAGACTAATAAGCGTGCTATTCAACTATTTGTAATATGAGTAACGACATCGATCTGATCAAGCGTCTTGGCCCCAGTGCAATGGATCAGATCATGCTATATCTGGCTTTTAGCGCCATGAGGACGAGCGGGCATAGGCATGGAGCATTCTTAGATGCAGCAGCAACGGCGGCTAAGTGTGCCATTTACATGACTTATCTAGAGCAAGGACAAAACCTCCGGATGACCGGACATTTGCACCACCTAGAGCCAAAACGGGTCAAAATCATCGTAGAGGAAGTGAGACAAGCCCTAATGGAGGGCAAATTGCTCAAAACCTTAGGTTCTCAGGAACCTCGGTATTTGATTCAGTTTCCCTACGTCTGGATGGAACAGTACCCTTGGATACCTGGGCGATCGCGCATTCCCGGTACAAGCCTCACAAGTGAAGAAAAAAGACAAATTGAGCATAAGCTACCTAGCAATCTTCCCGACGCTCAGTTAGTTACTTCCTTTGAGTTTTTGGAGTTGATCGAATTTCTCCATAAGCGATCGCAAGAGGATTTGCCCCCAGAACACCGCATGGAGTTAAGCGAAGCCCTAGCAGAGCATATCAAGCGTCGTCTGCTCTACTCAGGCACGGTGACAAGAATTGATTCTCCTTGGGGAATGCCCTTCTATGCCTTGACTCGTCCCTTCTATGCCCCAGCAGACGACCAAGAACGGACTTATATTATGGTGGAAGATACTGCTAGGTATTTCCGCATGATGAAAGACTGGGCAGAAAAGCGACCAAATGCTATGCGAGCCTTAGAAGAACTAGATGTGCCACCAGAGCGCTGGGATGAAGCAATGCAGGAATTGGATGAAATTATCCGTACCTGGGCTGATAAATATCACCAAGTAGGTGGTATCCCCATGATTCTGCAAATGGTGTTTGGTAGAAAAGAAGATTAAGCACCCAGAGCAAATAAAAGTACTAGTCATGTTTCATTGAGAAACTTATGCTAGTGATGACAAATGACTCGGCAAATTAAATTAAATACTTGGCATGGCAGATGACACAGCAGCGATGGGCGGTTTTAACTGCTAAAAATTCAGGATTTAATCCCTGATGTAGCAAGAATTAAGCCAACGCGACAAGAGTCGTTTCGGGGAAGTTAAAAGCAGCCTATCGCGTGCGGATGTCCCTTGTGTCAAAATCTTAGTTTAAGTAATAAGTTTTGATGACGCTAGATTAGAGAAAATTACTAATTCGTTCAACGGCAGTTCTTAATATAGATGGTTCATGGACTAGGGCAAAGCGCACATATCCTTCACCAGATTTGCCAAAGCCAGCACCAGGAGAAGCCGCTACACCGGTTTGTTTGACTAACTGTGTACAAAATTCTATGGAATTTTGACTCCACGAGGATGGTAATTTTGCCCAGATATACATAGTGGCTTTGGGAGTGGGAACATACCAACCGATGTGGTGTAGAGCATGAATAAAAGCATCACGACGTTGGCGAAATGTTGACACAGCAGCTTCTACACCTGCTTGCGGACCAGTCAGAGCTGCGATCGCTCCATTTAAAATTCCTCGATATTGATTAAAATCAACTGCCGCTTTGATTTGGCGTAAAGCCTGAATCATCTGGGCATTACCAATGGCATAGCCAATGCGAAAGCCACCCATATTGTAGGACTTAGAAAGAGTGAAAAATTCAATAGAAACACTTTTATCTGGGTCAGCTTGGAGAATTGAAGGTACTAGGGATCGGTGATTAGGGATTGGGGATTGGGAAAGATTTTGATCCCAATTACTAGAATCCTCAAAAACCATATCCACATAGGGAAAATCATGCACCAATGCAATGTTATGTTCCTGACAAAAAGCCACGGCTTCCTTAAAGAAAGATAAAGGTGCGATCGCTGCTGTGGGATTGTGAGGATAGCTTAATACCATCATCCGCGACCGAGCCAAGACATCCGTCGGGATATCAGTAAACACAGGTAAAAAATCGTTTTCTGCCTTTAATGGCATTGGGTAAATTTGCCCACTAGCTAAGTAAACTCCCCCAGCATGGGAAGGGTAGCCGGGATCAAGTAGTAAAGCAAAATCCCCAGGATTGAGCAATGCCAAAGGTAAATGAGCAGTACCTTCCTGGGAACCAATTAAAGGCAGTACTTCTGTTTCGGGATCGACTTTGACCCCAAATTTTTGTTCATACCAGTTAGCTGCGGCTTGGCGAAAATCCCTTGTCCCATTAAAAAGCAAGTAGCCGTGGGTACTGGGATCATATAAAGATTTAGCGATCGCTTCAATCACATGAGCTTCAGCTGGCAAATCCGAAGATCCCAAAGATAAATCAATTAACTCTTTCCCTGCTGCTAACGCCAAGGCCTTAGCCTTATCCATATCAGCAAAGACATTAGATTGCAGAGGTTGTAAACGCTGTGAGAATTGCATATTAGTCATTAGTCATTAGTCAGTAGTCAATAGTCAATAGTCGATGGTCGTTACTGATGGACTATGGACTATGGACTATGGACTAATTATTATTTAAATGCGTATCTAGGAAACTGAGCAATTTATCTTTACTAATCACTCCTTCGGTAGAGTCTAATAGCTGTTCTCCTTTTACTAATCTGAGGGCTGGTACGCCTTCTACCTTGTATTTTTTGACAGTTGTGGGATTGGGATCAATTTCCAGTTTGACAACTTTCAAGCGATCGCTGTAGGTATTAGCCGCTAAATTGATCAGTGGTGACATCAACTGGCACGGCCCGCACCAAGAAGCCCAGAAATAAACTAATACAGGCTGCTCGGCTTTCAACACTTCGCTTTCAAACTCAGCATCAGTTATGGTGATTACACCCTTACTCATTGCAGTCTCCATTAGTTGGCATCGATACAAAGTTGGCACACAAATTACTGTATCTCAATCTGGGAGTTAGTTGCTAGAGAAGCGATTAATCGCGTCTGTACAGTTGTCTGACAATGATTAAAAATCCCACAACCAAGAGGCGTGGGATTAACTAAAAATTTGTTAGGCGGCAAACCTTACAACTGATCCAATTGTTTGCGTAGGGCATCCAATTCAGAGTCAACAACCTCTTTAGATTTAGGCGCAGTGGATTGCTGTTCCTGTTGTTGTGGGGGTAGTAGGTTTTGCTCAGGTGCAGGAGCTAAGGAGGCTTTCAAAGCTGCCAATTCATCATCAACATCGCTGCTAGATTCTAAACGGGCAAATTGGGTTTCTAAGTCTGCTCCAGCTAACTCTGCTGCTGATTGAGCGCGGGCTTCCTGCATCAGCACTTTTTCTTCCATGCGCTCAAAGGCAGCCATAGCACTGCTGCTATTCATACCACGTACCATCCCTTCCAGTTGCTCTTGGGCTTTGGCAGTGGTAATCCGAGCCTTGAGCATTTCTTTTTTGGTTTTGGCTTCAGAAATCTTGCTCTCTAGCTGGATTAAATTGCGCTTGAGGGTTTCAACTTGAGTACTTTGTTGATCTAGGCTAGTTTTTAGGGCTGTGCTGGTTTCGGTATAAGTCTTTTTCCGCTCTAGGGCTTGTCTGGCTAAGTTTTCATCACCTTTTTGCAATGCTAATTGGGCATTGCGTTGCCACTTATTAATTTCATTTTGGGCATCAGTATATTGTTTCTCTGTACGTTTTTGGGCAGCGATCGCTTGAGCCACCCCTTGACGTAGCTGTACCAAGTCTTCCTGCATTTCGAGGATGGCTTGCTCCAGCATCTTTTCTGGATCTTCGGCCTTATTGACTAAATCGTTGAGGTTAGCACTGACTACTCGCTTAATGCGATCAAATAATCCCATAACTTTGTTTTTCCTTTTGGAGTTTACGCGCTTGGTTGATTAGTTCGCTTTTTTACTATTTAATAGCTTCCACTTTCAATGTAATCTTTCCGGTTGGCTTCAGTCAGTCCCGACACCCGTTAATAGTTAAGATATATCCTAGAATTGGTAATTAACTAAATTTTAATAGTTTTCGCCTTGAGGTAGTTGCTGCTGAGGAGTATTTTCTCCCTCGCTTAAGGCTTGTGTTTTCATTGCTGCTAGTTGGCTATCAACATCGTTAGCCGCTTCTAGAGAATCGAATTGTTTTTGCAAGTCGTCACTACCCATTTGAGTTATGAGTTCTGATTTTGCTTCTATTTGCAAAACTTTTTCCTCCATCCGCTCAAAAGCATTCAAGCTGCTAGTGGCTGAACCTCCACTTAACATTTCCTGAAGTTTGTAGGATGCTTCTGCTGAGCGAGCGCGAGCGATATACATATCTTTTTTAGTCTTCGCCTCGGCAATTTTTAACTCTAGTGACCGCATATCTTTTTTCAGTCTATCTACTATCTCGATTTGCTCCCCTATTTGGCTTGAGAAGGTCTTAGCCGCATCTACATAAGACTGGCGCTTGGTCAAGGCTTCTCTCGCCAGAAGTTCATTACCTTGTTGTAGTGCTAGTTGAGCGCGACGATACCATTCTTCTGCGGTGGACTGGGCAGATGCGGCTTGGCGTTCAGTACGTTTTTGGGTGGCGATCGCCTGTGCTACTCCCTGTCGCAATCGCAGTAAGTTCTCCTGCATTTCCATGACAGCTTGTTCCAGAATTTTTTCTGGATCTTCTTTACTGGCCACCACGCTATTGAAGTTAGCGCTGATCACCCTTTGGATACGCTTAATCAATTCCATTTCGGCTCTCCATTCACTTTTGCCAATCAACCCCAACAAGGAAACTCCTGCATAGCCTACGGCAAAACTTGCGCCAACAAAATTCAAGATTTTGCAGAAGCGTGCAAGCACAGTTAGTAGGCAAGCTAGAAACCTCACATTTGAGTTTTGCTGGCGTTAGCACGAAAAAATGCCCCACACCTCATATCCAGTATTTTTTGTCCCCTGTTCCCTAATCCTATCGTAAATTTTTGCAACCTATGGCTGCTGTAGGCGTGCTTTAATCCCCTTAGCCTGTAGCTGTTTTAACCTTTGTTCTGCTTCTTCTTTTGTTTTGACCGTAGCCAGATAGATTAATGTGCTGTTTCTTGACAAGTAAGCATCGGGAACTACTTGGCGTGCGGCAGTCAGGGCATTAGCTCCTTGATTGTCTATCACTATATGGTACAGTCCATCTGTTGACGGTTTGATTTGGTTGCTAGCTGGGGGCAGAGTTGCTGTTCCTTGGGGTAAGGGTTGTAAGCGGGGAGTTGATGAGGCATCTAAGGCAGGTAAAGGTGGTGCCTCTGGTAAGGGGTTGGTAGTAGGAGGTATAACTGGCTGCTGGAGAGGAAGAGTGTTGGCGGGGGCGATGGGTGTTGGTTGTACTTTAGGTTGTAAGCCAACTACGTCAATAGGATTTCTCAACTCTGGAAACTCTCTAGCAGTTAAGTCGGGATACTTAGGAATGGAAGTAAGTTCTGGTTGCGATTGACTTGGGGTATTATTGGCAACTTCTGGCGGATTTTCGGTAGTAGGAGAAGGATCACCGTTAAATAATCTACTGAAATTTAGCTGGGGTAAGGTTTTGGGATTAAAAACGACGTACCCTAAGGTCAGGCTTGCTACTAATAACAGCAGCATGGAACCGATGCCTAAAGGTGATAGCAGGCTATCGCTAGAGTTGTTTGGTTGGCTAGTTTCTGACTGTTCATCTGTGAGACTCCGCAGTAGTGCTTCACTGGATTCTAAATAGTCATTGGGCTGGGCAGGAGTATCATCGGCTAAGAGTTTTTCGCTTTGACTGCCTTGAGCGATCGCCGGTACTATACTGCTAGTGTCGGTGGAGTTAGCTGGAGGTAAAGGAATTTGTGTATTGCCTTCAGGTGTAGTTTGTAGTGGATCGTTATTTGGTGTTTCTGTATTGGCGACAGTTTTAGGAGTATAAGGATTTAGAAGTGCAGGTGAGGATAGATTTTCCCCACTAGGTGTTGGGTTTTTGTCGTGAACAGGTGACTTGATAATAATTGAGGCTGTTTTCTCCTCAGGGCTTGCGGCCAGGGATAAAGGTTTTGCCTGGGATTTACTTTCTACTGTCAATGGCTGAGTATGTGCCATTGTGGCATTCTTATCGGTCAACTCTTGAGGATAATTCTGAGCATAACTATTCACACGAGATGGACTGTTTGCCCTTATCCCCATACGTGTGCGCCGATAACGAGCTAATTCTTGTTCTAACTGCACTTCCAAACTCGCTAGTGCCGCAACTAATGGTTGTTTTAGTCCAGTACTAGAATCTATCAGGGGTTTTTGACTCATTGTCTCTACACCTCATTTTGTCAGGGGGGAGTGGATAATTAACAATTCAAAATTTATCCGGAAAAGTTGAGCCAGTTACGTGGTGTTCGCGTAACATCTCTGTCAGGAAGGGCAGCCTGGTCTTCTCGATGAGATGCTAGTTTTGTACCAATGTTAAAGAAAATTGTCTATTAGTATAGATCCCAGAACTAATACCAATTTGAAAAAAGAAGGCGACGGATATAAAGCGCTAAATGCTTGTCCTGTCTTGATTCTTAATCTTGTATTTTGTACTCCTGCGGAGAACCCTTACCCCTACGGGGAAGTAAGCTACGCGTAGCGTCTTTGCATAGGAGAAGGGTATGAGTGAATTTTGAATTGGTATAAGCTCAATTCTGACTGTTATTTGGCAAGATGTCTTTTAAATCCGTTAATGATATTTTAGGTGTTCTAGAAAAGCAGGCGAAATGGCAACAACAACCATTTCAGCAAGTATGCCAGTTTTGGGCAGAAGTTGTAGGCAGCGCCATTGCCGCCCAAACTCAACCTTTATCACTACAGCGTGATGTTTTACGCGTAGCAACTTCTAGTGCCGCTTGGGCGCAAAATTTGACATTTAGTCGTCAAACGTTACTTTTAAAGTTAAATCAAAAGTTATCTACCCCTATTGTAGATTTGCGTTTTTCTACTGCTGGTTGGCAACGCCATCCACAAAAGGAAAAACCCCACTCAATAGGGTTACATAGCCAACATCCCAGTTATTTGGGTGATGTCAATGAAGACCAGGGTCAAGTAACAGCAGTTAATCAAGATGTGAATCAGGTTTTTGGTCATTGGGCCAAGACAAGGCAGAGGCGATTGCAAAATTTACCCCTTTGTCCTCAATGTCAATGCCCTACACCACCAGGCGAACTCCAGCGTTGGGGGGTTTGTGGGTTTTGTAGCGTTAAGCAGTTGCCCAAAAATATGTAATTATTTTCTGTATAAAAATGCTGTTTTTATATAAAATTGAAGCTGGTTGGCAACGTTACTTTTTTACTAGAAAACACCTGATAACCTTACTGAGACAAGAGATATTACAGCTTAATTGAAAAAATCTCCTACGTCTAAAGTTTTATCTTTACCGTTGATCCCCAATAAGTTATTGGCAATAATTTATATGTAACCACTATAAGTAACATTGAAAAATATAACATAAATCTAAAAACATAATAAAGTTTATTTTGCCGTTAAACGGGTTATAACCTAGATATAATCACGGGTTATGGGATCAATACGTATTTCTATCTAGAAGGAAAATATAGAGACGAAATCAGCCATAAACGGCACTAAAGATGAAACCAAATGAAACCCATTAATTCTTTGACATCTGCCTGTCGATATTGTCGCCATTACAAGCCAGAGGGTCGCCGAGGCGGGATGTGCCAACAGCTGGGAGCGCCTGTGCAAGCCTGTTGGAAAGCTTGCTCTTTAGCGCTACCACCTTTTGCTCCTTCTTGGGAAACCTTGGAAGATGCTTGGAGTTTACCTGATGCCACACCAGTATTAGTAGAATCTGAACCTTTGGTGTGTAATGTAGAAAATGCTGTTTTCGCCGTAACTCAGGAGAAAACTGCCTCTACTTCTGAACAAGCAAAAGCTGAGACAGTACTTATTTAACCATTCATATATTACCTGACTGTGTTTGCAGTCTGCGTAGAATTTTAGATTTGTCTTTTAAGATTTATAGTTGGGGACTGGGGATTAGGAGTTGGGGACTGGTGATTAATTAATTTTTCCAATACCCAATACCTAATCTTTAATACTCGATCACGGTAGCCAAGGAAAATCTCGAAAATTTGGTGGACGTTTTTCTAAAAAAGCTTGTTTACCTTCAGCACCTTCTTCTGTCATGTAATAAAGTAAGGTGGCATTACCAGCTAGTTCTTGTAAACCAGCTTGTCCATCACAATCAGCATTAAATGCTGCTTTGAGACAGCGAATGGCAATAGGGCTTTTTTCTAGAATTTCTCCAGCCCATTTAATTCCTTCTGCTTCTAGTTGCTCTATCGGCACAACGCAATTTACTAAACCCATTTCTAAAGCTTGTTGGGCATCATATTGACGACAGAGAAACCAAATTTCTCGTGCTTTTTTCTGTCCAACAATGCGCGCAAGATAGCTAGCGCCAAAACCACCATCAAAACTGCCCACTTTCGGGCCAGTCTGACCAAAAATAGCATTATCAGCAGCAATGGTAAGGTCACAAATCAAGTGTAGGACGTGTCCACCACCGATCGCATATCCAGCAACCAAAGCAATTACCACCTTTGGCATGGAACGAATCAGGCGTTGTAAATCCAGCACATTTAAGCGAGGAATGCCAGCATCATCCACATAGCCAGCTTGCCCTCGCACGCTTTGGTCTCCACCAGAACAGAAGGCATATTTGCCATCAGTATGGGGACCAGCACCAGTAAATAGAACTACGCCAATATTAGTATCTTCACGAGCATCACAGAACGCGTCATACAGTTCAAAAACAGTTTTGGGGCGAAAAGCATTGCGTTTGTGCGGACGGTTGATGGTAATTTTAGCCATACCATCAGCTTTGTGATAAAGGATATCTTCGTAGGTTTTGGTAGATTGCCAGTCGATTTGCATGAGAATTATAGCTGTTGTGCTTGAGAATTTTATCGCAGAGGTGGGGAGTTGCGATCGCTAATATTTAGCACCCCAAGCTTATACAATTAAGTTTATGCGACGTGACTCCATCTTTTACAAATTATTCAAGCAATTTCCCGGTTTGCTGTTTGAATTACTAGACCAACCACCCCCACAAGCTGATGGGTATCAGTTTGAATCGGTCGAGGTTAAAGAAACAGCATTTCGGATTGATGGCGTGTTCCTACCCCCCGCCAATGCAGCTTCTAAGGTTGTGTTCTTTGCTGAAGTTCAGTTTCAAAAGGATGACGACCTATATCATCGCTTTTTTAGCGAATTGTTTTTGTTTCTCTATCGCCATACCATTCGTTACGATGACTGGTTTGGGGTCATAATTTATGCCTCGCGCAGCCTGGAACCTTCAAATACAACAATTCATAGAGCATTACTAGAAAGTGGTCAAGTGCGGCGGGTATATCTTGATGAGTTAGGGGATTTGCGACAACAACCCTTAGGATTAGGCTTGATGCTGCTGACAACCATTCCGGAAACAGAAGCAGTAGAATCAGCAAGATTTTTGCTGGAGCAAGCACAACAACAAGAAGTAGACATCTTGTCTTCACGAGCGATAATAGATTTAGTGACGACAATTATGGTCTACAAATTTGCTACCTTAAGTCGAGAGGAAATTGAAGCGATGCTGGGACTAAAGTTGGAAGAAACAAGAGTTTATAAAGAAGCGAAACAAGAAGGACGAGGCGAAGGACGGGAAGAAGGACGGGAACAAGAGGCGCGATCGCTTATTCTCCGACAACTAAACAAACGAGTAGGCGCAATTCCCGATGAACAGCAACGCCAGATTGAGGTTTTATCTCTAGAACAGTTAGAGGCTTTAGCTGAGGCGTTGTTAGATTTCTCGACTATCGCCGATTTGGTAGGGTGGTTGCAAAATCAAGCTACAAGATAATTGGGAATTACAAATTAACTATATCCATCCCAGGAATTGGGGAAGGTGTAATCAGAAAACAGGGGAAACTGTTTATTATTAACGCGGGTTTCTTCGTCCAAAACTTTGACGACTTTGTTATATATATCTTCGGCTTGTTGGGGAGAATCACCAATGCTAGTTAGCCCCAATTTGCCAAACTGAGAAAGACAACCCATCAGATGAAACACCGTCCCGGTTTCCGTACAGCTATCAAAGTGCAATCTATGATGGGCGATGATATCCATTAAATCGTTGGGTAGCAATCCACGATAGCGGTCTTTTTGCAGGTTGTCTGTAGCAATGTAATACTTGGGGCGACCTTGCTGACTATAGAATAAACCAGTTGATAGTTCATAACGACCGTTAGTCAATAATTTTAAGGTCATGAAAGGATGGGTTGTCCCACCTTTGCGGAGGTTAATTTCAATTGCTTGAATATCCCATTGACCGTTACCTTGGTCAACGGTGATAAAATCTACCCCAAATCTTTCTAAAGCTCCTTTTTGAGCCAGCTTTCTACCGACTTGTAACCCTAATTGTTGTAATTGCAAGCGATAGCGCTCATCAGCCGGGAAGCGACAACCCAAATAAATTTGACCATCTGGGCCGCCAAGAATTTGGTCGTGAGTCGAGAGAATTTCTACTTCACCTGTGGGGGTGATCCGTCCTTGGACACTAGGCGATCGCTTATTTTCTCCTTCCACAAATGCTTCGACAATCGCCCCTAATTCGGTAATTCGTCCTGAAAAGTTCTGCCAATTTTCTTGCTTGGCTTGAAAACGCAGAGAAGAAAAGCGATCGCTAATTGCTGCTACCCTTTCTGCTGTCGATGCTTGTCCTGGCGCAATATTCATAATTGGTTGCAAGTCTAGCAGGGCGTTTCCTTCTCCAGAAATCCCTTCATTTAATTTGACTACCATCCGTTTTAATGAAGGTTGGCGTTCCCACAAATCACTTGCTGCTACTGCTAAATCTTGATAGCGCCAAACCAGTTCACTCCCATCAGGATGAGGTACACCGCTTTCTGTAAAGATTTGCCGACTACCGCTTTTTGTCCCCCAAATCTGCAAATCTGGTGCAGCAGCATACAATGGTACATTTAATTTAAGTGATAATTCTGCTTCTAAATCTGTCGAGTTGTAGCAAATTATAAATGATTTTTCTAACCTCAAGGCTTGCCGAATTCTTTCCATTAAGCGGGGACGTTCTAAGATTTTTCGACTTAGAGGTTGAGGAGAAGAATCATAAGTCGAAAGCAGTAGCAAGCGATTACGCGCATGAGAAAATGGGATACCCGGCAGTAGTTGCAAATAATAATCAATAATGCTGGGATGCAATGGAATTGATGTTACATAAATCAATCTTGTACGGGGATTTCGTAACCGCATCAAAGCAAAAAGTAATCTTTCTTCATAATGTTCGCAACCTTCAACTTTTTGAATTTCGCGTTGGTCAATACTTAAGGAAGGAATAACGACAATATCCGCTTCACCAGTATCAAATTGCTCGATAGTTTTCCAGCGATCGCGTAAAGTACATTGCAGACTACGAAACTGATCAACTGATTCTAATTCTGTATGATTTAGCGTTACCATAGTCCCTGCCCCCATTTGCTCCCCAATACTGCCTGATTATTCTTATATATCCCAAAGAAAGTCATATATAGCTGTTATGCAATAGTTCTTGACTGTATCTACTGCCGTCATAGTAGATATGATTGACCTTGATTGGCTATGCCTCAAAAGTAGGAAAATTTCTGATACTTAGCCAGTATTTTACATATTTAAGAATGCAGGAGTCAGTATCCAGAACCCAGGAAAATCATTAAGTCATCATCAATCTGATTTGATTAAAAGGATGAAGCTGGAATATCAAAGACTTAATTTATTTTGACTTAGGGATTATTGATGCTCAAGTATGGCAATAAGAATATCAAAATACTATCTATGCTGACTTCTAGATGTTGAATACTTGATTACAACATCAAGTCCCTAAATACTACTGGAATTTAGGTGTAATTGTGCAAGCAATTAAGAATTATCCTCTTTCTAAATGTATAGAGATGTTGCACAAATGTGTGCAATTAAATGACTTGACACAATCCCTTCTAAAATAAAAAAACATTCTCTGAAAATTTATTACTATAGTTACTTGTATCGGGGGGATATGATGAGCCGTCCAATAATTCTTGGTATTGTTGGTGATAGTGCTGCTGGTAAAACTACACTAACTAGGGGCATTGCTCAGGTACTGGGGCCAGAAAATGTTACACTCATATGCACAGATGATTACCATCGGTATGATCGCCAACAACGTGCAGAAATAGGAATTACAGCTCTCCACCCCGATTGTAACCATTTAGATATTATGCAGCAGCATCTATCGCTGCTACGCACAGGACAACCAATTCTTAAACCAGTTTATAGTCATAAAACCGGAAGTTTTGAGCCGCCCCAATATATAAAACCCAATAAATTCGTCATTATCGAGGGATTACTTGGTTATTCTACTCGCGCCGCCCGTGACTGTTACGATGTGAAAGTTTACCTCGCTCCTCCAGAGAACCTCCGTGCTAAATGGAAAGTGAAACGCGACACGCAAAAACGCGGCTACACTCCCGAACAAGTTTTAGCAGAATTAGAAAAGCGCGAACCAGATTCAGAGCAATTTATTCGCCCCCAAAGACAATGGTCTGATATTGTTGTCAGTTTCTATCCACCTCATGAGGATGGAGATGAAACCAACGGACATCTCAACGTGCGTTTAGTATTGCGTCCTACCATTCCCCACCCAGATTTTACTTCCATTATTAATTTGACTAATGGTAGTTCTGTGTCAGCTATTCGCCTGGGATTGGACAGAGATATGAGTAAACCAGTTGATGTGTTAGAAGTTGATGGTCACGCTACCTTAGAACAGGTAAATAAATTAGAGCATATTCTCTGTTCTGATATGCCTTACTTAAGTAGTGTATGCGATCGCGAAAGTAACCCAGAATTGGGCAAGATTGCGGGGACAACTGGCGAAACACTACAAAGTTACCCCCTCGCCCTGACTCAGTTAATCATCACCTACCATATGCTCAAGGCAACGCAAATTTATCAGTAAAAATCAAGATGTCTATCAAACATAGATCCTTTGTACTATGCTAGTGTTACGACTAGTCCGAAAAGACATATAGTATCTAAATGTCAAGCACTCATACTGGTATCGAATGGACTGATAAAACCTGGAACCCAACTACTGGTTGCGACAAAGTAAGTCCGGGTTGTCGTTATTGCTATGCTGAAGCACTTACTGAGCGTTTTCCTCAGAGTTTTCCTACAGGTTTTAAGCTGAACCTACATCCAGAAAGATTGGAACAACCAAAGCGATGGCGTACTCCTAGCCGTATCTTTGTTAACTCAATGAGCGATTTATTTCATGAAGATGTGCCATTTTCATTTTTACAAGAAATTTTTAGCATTATGCGTGAAACTCCTTGGCATATCTATCAAATTTTGACAAAGCGAGAGGAAAACTTAGTAGATTTAGCGCCTAAACTCGAATGGACTGAAAATATATGGATGGGTGTATCCGTGGAAAGTCAACGATATACCTACAGGATAGATGCTCTAAGAAAAGTGCCAGCAGCAGTTCGATTTCTTTCATGTGAACCTTTACTGGAATCACTGAACTTAGATTTGCAAAATATCGATTGGGTTATTGTTGGTGGTGAATCTGGGTACAACCATCGACCTGTAAAACCAGAATGGATTCGAGAGATTTTGCAACAAACAAGAGAAGCAGAAGTTGCCTTTTTTTTCAAACAGTGGGGAGGGAAACATTCAAAAGCTGGTGGCAGAATGCTAGATGACCATACCTGGGAAGAGATGCCAAAGGCTTGGAGAAAGCACATTATCAAATGGCAGAAAAAATTTCATGGGCAACCAAAATTGCATGAGTTAGAGCAGAAATATCTAATGTCCACTAAATAAGAGAGAGTTCATAATGAGTCGGCTGGGGAATGAAGGTGAGGACATCATAGGAATTTGGTCTGAGGAAAAATTAGATTTACTAGCAAAATATCTTAAGGCTTACTCCGTGATCATGAGTGAGCAAAAGAAAAGCTGGCTCAGAGCTTACTACTACATTGATGCTTTTGCTGGATCTATTAGGCCTAGAGCTAAAGAAGATGAGCAACGATATATTGATGGTTCACCTTTAAGGGCTTTACAGACAGAACCTCAATTTGATGGTTACTGGTTTATAGATATTTCACCACGAAGAGTAGAGCGAGTTGAAAAACTTCGTGAAGAGTTTCCGCACTGTGCAATTGAGATAAGTCAAGGAAACTGTAATCAGGTTTTATGTAACGAAATTATTCCTCGAATTCCTTATCAATCAAAGACACGGGCATTTGTCTTTTTAGATCCTTACGGGCTGCAAATTGATTGGGATACAGTTAGGGAATTAGCAAATACTAGAACTTGTGACATCTTTGTCAATTTCTCTGTTATGGGCGTTACTCGTTTGCTGCCTAGAGATCAATCTCCAGACCCAGAAGTAATAGAGCAATTGAACAAGGTGATGGGTAGTACCGATTGGATTAATCAGATATATCAACCACCTGTTCAACTAAGTTTATTTCCAGAACAAGAACCAGCCTTAAGTCGTGAAACTATCAAAGCTGAATGGTTGGCAAGTTTGTATACAAAGCAACTGAGTTCACTTTTTCCCCACGTTAGTAAACCAGTTCTCATGAAAAACTCAACTAATTCAGTGCTTTATGCTTTGTGTTTAGCAAGTCATAATCCGACAGCAATTAACATTACGAATGATATTTTCGCTCGGTATGAACGTTTAAAAAAATTTGGCAGCTAGTACATAACATATTAAAAATTAAAAATTTTCTCAAGCTAGGGTAATTGTGAACGTAAACAAGGGATAACTAAAGATAGTTGCATCTATAGTGACTATTGTCCCAGTTATCCTATGACTTACTGCCTGAGAATTGCCGATATACCCACAAATGAGCGTCCCCGTGAACGGTTAATGACACACGGGCCAAAAGTTTTAGCCACAGCCGAATTAATCGCAATTCTTTTAGGCACTGGTCAAGGGCCTGGCAAACTCTCAGCCGTTGGTTTAGGGCAATATCTGTTGCAGGAGTTGGGTAAAAATCAGCGTGACCCATTGGCAGTTCTGCGAGAAGTTACTCCGGCTGAGTTAATGCAAATCCCCGGAATTGGACCAGCAAAGGCCACAAGTATATTAGCGGCGGTTGAATTGGGTAAACGCACCTTTCAATTCCGTCCCTTAGATAAAACACCAATTGATAGTCCCGTGGCTGCGGTGGCGGCGCTGAGTCAAGATTTGATGTGGCAGAATCAAGAACGCTTTGCCGTATTACTATTAGATGTCAAAAATCGTTTACTGGGAACACAGGTAATTACCATTGGCACAGCTACAGAAACTTTAGCTTCTCCGCGCGAAATTTTTCGGGAAATCATCCGTCAAGGTGCAACACGTACTATCGTTGCCCATAATCACCCTTCCGGTAACGTGGAACCCAGCCCAGAAGATATAGAGTTGACGCGCCAATTATTAGCAGGAGCGCAACTTTTAGGGATTCCCTTGTTAGATCATTTGATTTTGGGCAATGGTAATCATCAAAGTTTACGGGAAGTTACCACCTTGTGGAACGACTATCCTCAAGGTGATTAAATGCAAAAATCAAATAGATGTCGTAATGATGATTTTTAAGTTTGAATTGTTACTTACGAACTGTAACTGGTGGATTACCCCAAATACTAATTCTGCCGTCAAATCCTCCACTGGCAAGAGTTTTACCATCTGGACTAAAAGCGATCGCACTTACCCAATCACTATGCCCAATCAGTGTATTTAATAACTCACCAGTCGATAAATCCCAGAGTTTAATTCCATCTCTACCAGCACTAGCCAGAGTTTTACCATCGCGGTTAATAGCGATCGCATTTACCCAATTATTATGACCTGTGAGAGTGCGGCTGAGTTTTTCGGATGGGATATGCCAAACTTTAATAGTGCGATCGCTACTGCAACTAATTAAATTTTGTCCATCTGGTGTAAAGACAATATCCGTAACTGTACCAGAATGGGCTGTAAATTCCCGAATTAATTTACCTGTACTTAAATTCCACAGTTTAATTACACCTTTTGTGTCACCGCTAGCCAGAGTTTGACCGTCAGAACTCATTGCCAGGGCATCAATTCTATTATCAAAGCGCACTAAAGTAGATAATGGGCGTTGTTGGAGCAAATCCCACACCCGAATCCCATCTAAAGCACCACTAACAAGAACCTTACCATCTGAAGATACAGCTAAGGACATGACACTAGCGGTATGTCCTACAAATGAGCGTGTAAATTGATTATTTTTAAGATTCCACAGATTAATAATATTGTCACTGCCAGAACTGGCTAAAGTTTGTCCATCAGGGGAAATCACTAAAGACTCCACCGCATTTTTTTGCGCTTTGTTGATGGTTCCTACTCTTTTACCAGTTGTTGAGTTCCACAGCCGAATAATGCCATCATTATAAGCCCCTCCACTGAAGATAGTCCGACTATCTGGGCTAAAAGTTAAAGATTTTACCCTCCCTGAATGGGCGTTGAGGCTGTGCAGGAGTCTAGGATTGGTAAATCCTGTTGTTGGTTCTGGGTTGGGTGTAACTTGCACCGTATCCGCCGCATTTACCCTTAGCCCTGACCCTAGATTCACAGGCAGAGCCACAACCCCCATAAATAGTAATATCAAGTATGGCCGTACCATGAAGTACGTCCCTCCTGTTCGCTTGCTCCTCACTGTTTTTCCTCACCTGGCTTAAATACACCTAATCAAATACTAGTCAAGTGCAGACTCAACACTTATTAACTCAGTATTCCCTAATACGGTGGTTTTTTCTTCTGCACACTCAGCATCGGCAGAGTCGGACTAGACGAGCGAGGGGGCAAGTAATGTTGTACTACAGGCTCTTCTATAACAGGAGAGCGCTGCTGACTACTACGCCACAACTTAAAAGCGAGGCTGACACCTGCTGTTCCCAAACCAACAGCAAATAATGACCAGCTATCATCTAACCCACCAATTAGCGCATCTACCACACCCATTGTGATTAACACACTAATGACTGGTTCCTTTCTGTAGGCTGACTTCAAAAAACGAGGTAATACAACGTTCATCACAGCTTGGTTTGTCCAGATAACCTTTTGTGTAAATTTACCAAGAATACCTTACCGGAGAATTACTATCCTGAATCAAAGGCATCTTTAAGTAAAGATTATAATTTTTTCAGTGGGGTTTCCGTGTAGTAATTCACTCCCTTACATGAAGACTTGGCAAGTTTTAAGATATTACTAACACTCTTCGGTGTGCCTCATAGTTATATCAGGCAAGTTGTCTGAGGTAGTTCACTATAAGTTAATAAAGTCAAAACCAGCTAGATACTCCAGCTGGCTCTAACTCTGCTAATTACTAGCTTACAACTTTAACATTGGTTTCAGTCGGGTAGGAGGTAAGGGACTTCCAACTAAAAAAATATCCAATCGCTTTGGTGAGTAGAGAGAAGCAGGGGGAGAAAGAATCTTCTCATCGTCTTTGCTATCAATATTACGCTTTGTGCAACTTTTTCTCAAACCTAACCCCCAACCCCTTCCCTGCGAGGGAAGGGGAGTAAGATTCAAAGCCTCTCTCCGCTTCGGGGAGAGGTTTGGAGAGGGGTTTCAAAAATAAGTCGCACATCGCTTAATATTGGATAATTTATTTTCTGGAAGTCCCTAAGAGATAGGGGGTAGAGAGAGGAAAAAATTCTAGCTCTCCACTCACGACTCAGAACTCCCCACTCCACATTACTTAAGTCCGAGCCAGGACAAGACACCTTGATTGGTGGCATATTCAATGACTACCATCAAAAGAAAACCAATCATTGCAGCGCGACCATTCAAGCGTTCTGCATATTCATTGAAGCCAAATTTTGGCTCTTCTAGCTTGGGTGTGACTGTTGGCTGTGTTTGGGACATTTTGAAAAACCTCTTTTCGGCAAACGGGACTTAATAACGAGTTTTGAGCTAATTGCAAGGCGAAAACGCCAAGGTTAAGTCGAAAAATCCAGTAGCTCCTATTTCGGAAGCCACGCAATGATTTTTTAACAAATTGTAATTAATCTTTATATATTGTAGAAGCACTGGGGCAATAGTCAAGGGTAAGAGTTTGCGGCTTAGATATTGGGATTGGGCAAACTAATGTTGTAGATAGATATCCACAATACGGAAGTGTCAGTCTGATACTGGCAGGCTAAATTAAACAAAAAATTTATCAGAGGCGTTAAATGGAAATCGGTGTTCCTAAAGAAACTAAAGATCAAGAATTTCGGGTGGGCTTAAGTCCTTCTAGCGTGCGGGTGTTGAAGGAAAATGGTCATAGTATCTTTGTTCAGACTCAAGCTGGTAGCGGTGCTGGGTTTACAGATGATGAATATCGCAGTGTAGGAGCGGATATTGTCCCTACAGCAGAGGCAGTTTGGAGTCGAGAGTTAGTAGTCAAAGTTAAAGAACCACTGACGAGTGAGTACAACTTTTTACAAAAAGGGCAGATATTGTTTACTTATCTGCATTTAGCGGCCGATCGCAAATTAACAGAGCATTTAATTGATTCTGGCATTTGTGCGATCGCTTACGAAACCGTAGAACAACCAGGCGCTAACAGACTACCACTACTGACCCCCATGAGCATTATTGCCGGTCGGTTAGCAGTACAATTTGGCGCACGCTATTTAGAACGCCAACAAGGTGGTAGAGGTGTACTGCTGGGTGGTGTCCCTGGAGTTAAACCAGGAAAAGTAGTGATTCTCGGCGGTGGTGTAGTTGGTACGGAAGCTGCCAGAATTGCTGTAGGTATGGGTGCAGCCGTACAAATATTAGATGTAAATGTTGAACGTTTATCTTATTTAGAAACTTTGTTTGGTTCTAGAGTTGAATTACTTTACAGCAGTTCTGCCCATATCGAAGCCGCAGTTAAAGAAGCAGATTTACTTGTTGGTGCTGTTTTGGTACTAGGACGCAGAGCGCCAATTCTAGTATCTCGTGAATTAGTTAAACAAATGCACCCAGGTTCGGTAATAGTTGATGTGGCTGTAGATCAAGGTGGTTGTGTGGAAACACTGCACGCCACATCCCACACTAACCCAATCTACATTGAAGAGGGCGTAGTGCATTATGGCGTTCCTAATATGCCAGGTGCAGTACCTTGGACAGCCACTCAAGCACTTAACAATAGTACATTACCTTACGTTGTACAGTTGGCAAATCAAGGACTCAAAGCGCTGGAAGTGAATCAAGCACTGGCCAAGGGTTTAAATGTGCAGAATCATCGCCTTGTACACCCAGCTGTACAAGAGGTTTTTCCTGATTTAACGTGAGTTCTATAAATTTGGAAGAACCCCTCTCCATAGCTTGCTTCCCGCAGGGTACCTCTCCCCGACGCGGGGAGAGGCTTTAAAACGTCAATATGTCATGGTCTTTACTCCCCTCTCCGCGTCGGAGCGAAAAGTCTGAGCGCCGGCTTCCGGCGCTCAGAACTTTTCAAGAGAGAGGGGTTGGGGGAGAGGTCAAAAAAGACTTGTTGAACTCACGTTGATTTAGGGTAATTGGTAATTGAGAATAAATTTCTTGCCATTACCCATTACCCATTCCCCATTACCAATTTACGTTTTACATCGATTCAAGGCGGCGGCGTAACTGGCTGCTGAAGCCATCTATTACAGTCACAACTACCAACAGTACTAACATCATAGTTGTGGCTTTATTGTACTCAAACCCATCAATGTAACTTTTTAATTGAAAGCCAATCCCACCTGCACCAACCACACCCAAAACAGAAGCGGCGCGGATGTTGTATTCAAACATCCATAAGGTATAGCCCAAACTTAGAGGCAACACTTGGGGTAGGATTCCATACTGAGCAATTTGGAATCGAGATGCGCCTATAACTTGCAGAGACTCTAAAGAACGAGGCTGGACTGCTTCGATCGCTTGTTGATAAAACTTTGCTAGGTAACCAACTGTGTATATACTCAAGGCTAGGGTGCCTGCGGGTGCGCCTAAGCCTGTGGCGGCAACAAAAATTAGCCCCAGAATAATTGAAGGAACGGAACGCACCGCATTTTGCAGCAGATTTGCCAACCATTGCAGCCAACTAGGTGCAACATTACTAGCGCTAGCGACGGCTATTGGCACTGAGATAATAGCACCGATGGTTGTCCCCCAAAGGGACATCTGTACGGTTTCTATCAGTGCTTTAACAGCGATATCAATAACTGTGAAGTCAGGAGGAAATAACCGTGAGATGAAATCAGCAATGTAAGGGGCGCTAGATGTCAAAAGGGCGAAATCAACTTTCAGTCCTTGCAAAGCCCAAGTGTAAATTATAAAAGCAATTAATAAGATGATGAGGGAGCTTACCCAAGAGTAGCGCCGTAGGAGTTTGGAAAGTGGTAAATAACTCATATATAGGAGGCAGGGGAGCAGGAGGCAGGGGGCAGGGGGCAGGGGGCAGGGGAGCAGGGGGCAGGGGGCAGGGGAGCAGGGGGCAGGGGGCAGGGGCAGGGGAAGCAGGGGAAGCAGGGGAGGCAAAGAAGAATGACTATTGACTATTGACTATTTACCACAAACTGTGCTTGCAGGTTATCGCAGGAACCCTCGTAAACAATGCGTCCGGCATCTAGAACGATCGCTCGTTGGGCATATCTGGCAGCCATTCCCAAATCATGCAGAACTGCGACAACTGTCATACCTTGCTGGGTGTGTAATTCCGCTAAGGTCTCCATTACTTGTTGGGTGGCGATGACATCTAATCCCGTTGTGGGTTCATCGGCTAGGAGTATTTGCGGTGATTGAATTAAAGCACGAGCGATCGCTACTCTTTGTTGTTGTCCACCACTGAGTTTGCTAGTTCTTTGGTAAGCTAACTCTCTTAAACCCAACTGTTCGAGTAATTCTAATGCCAATAGGCGATCGCGTTTGGGAAAGCCAAATAATGTCTGCCAAGTTGTTCTCGTGCCAAGTCTACCGCACAATACATTTTCAATGGCTGATAACTGGGGAATCAAACCACCGCCTTGAAACAACATTCCTACATCACGGCGAATTTGGGGAAGTATGCGGCTATTCATTGCTACGCCGTTGATGTGGACTTCTCCCTTGACTAATGGCACTAACCCAACCAGCGATCGCAATAACGTAGACTTACCAGCTCCATTGAGTCCTAGCAGTACAACAAATTCACCCTGTTTGATGTGACAACTAATCTCGTTGAGGATGGGGCGATTCAAAGAGCCAACATAAGCTGTCTCTAAGTTGTGACATTCAATTACGTAATCACTCATCCTCTGCCTTGGTCGATTTCATCAATTTACGAGTATAAAATTTAAGAGTTAAGAGTGCTTGAATTAAAAACTCAGTTACTCATAACTCTTGATGGGCTGAACGCCCTTGTTAGTGCTTACAGCACTAAATTTTATGGTTCGATGCCAACGCGTTTAAGAGCATCCCGAACTGGTGCTAAGTGACGACTGTGATCTACTCTCACTAATTCGGTGGAGTTGTACAAGTTACGTAGCAGTGAGTTATTTTGTGACTGATTTAACTTAAGTAGAGAATTAATAATTCTTTCTCTATCGGGTGCAGCAACGTCATCGTCAATGGCTATACCGTGAGCGGGTACACCAGAAATTTTATACAGTACTCGCAACTGATTTTTTTCTTCTGCTGTAATGTACGGTGGAAACATGGCGTATTCTGAGACAACAGCCACATCCGCTTGACCGCGCACTACGGCTTGTAATGCTTTGCTGTAGTTACCACCATAGGCAATTTGACCAAAGAAACCATCAAGGCGATCGCGGTCAGGGACAAACCCCTGTTTAACTAATTCACTAACTGGGAAAATAAATCCTGAACCTGAGGTGGGAGATGTAAATGCCATTTTTTTGCCACGTAGCTGTTCTAGTGTGGCTTTGGCATTATTTCTGGATTTCAATGGGCTACTGTTGCGGACGACAAAGATTGAATTATAAGTGAATCTGCCAGAATAGGTATCACGTACTTCTGCTAGATACAAACGAGCATTTGCTAATTGTTCAGCTTTCAACGCTGGACGACTGCTCAAAAAAGCCACATCAGCCCGGTTCGCTCTTAAAGCTTCCACTGCCGCAGTATCATCACCTATCTGTGCTTTGACAGGAATACCCAAATCCTTTGATAAAAAAGCTGCTACAGCATCTGCCTTAGATTGCAAATCTGTCGAATCAGAACGACTGGGAAAAATTACTGTTAAAGTCTTCAGTTTTTGGGCAAGTAAGCGCGGCGCTTGTTGATTATAAATAGAATTAGCAGTTGTCGCTTGGATACCACTAACGGTAGTAACTGCCACACCCATCAGCGCCATCAATGCCGCGCCAGCACCTAACAAGCCTTTTTGGCCTACACTCATTTGCACATCTCCATCAAGAACTATTTGCAGTATTTTTGCAAATAAATTTCAACTGTCCCGATAAAAGAATCTAGAGCTTTTAGGAACAAAAGTCAATAGTGAAATGTATAAAACTAGTTAAAGGAAGTAGCATTTTCCCGTCAAGTTGTTGACAGCATATATAAAACTTTTTCAGCGATTAGAATATTTAACTGCATGGTGATGAGACGCTATTTTGTGGGGAAGCACTCAATTAAATTTTCTGAATAGAGAATAAATATTGCTGCTTTTAGTAGATAAAATACTTACTCTGTTAGTGTAATTATGACCATAGTCATATACAAAGACTGTTGCAGTTGTCTACAATAAAACTAGGAAAACCGACGACATCTGTGACAGAGATCAGCATAAGTATGCTCTAATTGTGGATGTTTTGAGAAGGGAAAATTATGAAACTAATGCTAAAACGCACACTTGTCCCCAGTCTTATGGCTGCAAGTTTAGCAGGTATCACCTTGGTTCCTTTACAACCTGCGGCTGCTGATAACAGAGTAGTAGAAGATGCAGCTATTGGAGCCGGGGCTGGTATCTTAACTGGAGTATTCACCAGATGTGGTTCAGTGTTAGATAATGCTGCTAAGGGTGCGGCGGCTGGTGCTGCTGTTAATGGCGCAAATGGTTTGAGGAGAAACACCAGAAACCGTAGTGTGATACAAGACGTAGCTGTAGGTGGTGGTGCTGGTGTGTTAACTGGCGCGATTACTGGTGGTTGCAGAAGACCTCTGAACAACGTTATCAATGGCGCAGGCGCAGGTGCAGCAGTCAATATCTGGCGAAATAACCAGCGCAGAAGATAATTTTAAAGATAATAGGTAATAGATAATGGGTAGTAGGCGCTCTTACCAATTACCTATCACCTATTAATAAAAACCCATCCGCAAATGGATGGGTTTTGGGTTTTTCGTGATAAAAATACGATTGTTTCCGACCAAATCGCCAGTAATTACCTAACGTGGGCAGAACGCCATCGTCTAAATTTAACTTTCCTAATTGAAAATGATTTCTAACCTTTCAATGCCTTCCTAAAATTACGCCGATAAGAACTATTAGCAACAAATAAAGCTGGCCAAAGCAAAGCTAAACCAATCTTATTAGGCAAAGATTGGGTGAAATTTGTCCTCGAAAAACCATTCCAGAACTTCCACACACCACCGATATAAATCACAATTAATCCGAAAATAATTAGTTTTCCCATTACCATCAACTCCGCTAATCAACGATATAATTTGAGATCAATATTTCCGCAGTATGTAAGCGATAAATTATCCACATTAATCCCAGTATGACTCAACTTTCCATAGATGGTTGATGCAAATGTATCTGTCGTAGTATTTTTTAAAATCAGTGTTGTTTCATGATACATTTCCTCATGAGGTTATAGATTTTACCCCTATTTCTCCATCAACTCATAAGAACATCTATTGTCAGGATAGAACAATATTATGAGTAAAAGAAATCGCATCATCACAGCTAAACAAAACTAACCTGGTTTCTATATTACTTTTTCCTTCCACTTGGTTGCTTCTTCAGTTTTTGGTAGCTAGCATAAATAAACTGATTCAGTCCAGACCCCCGTATAACATAAGCACTTGTGGCAATGGCGTTTCGACCGACCGAAGGTTATTGCCAAACCAGCATAATAAGTACTTTTGCTTAGTTATGTCAGATGCTTCTTACGGGGGTGTTTCAAATATCAGTATCCATAGGAAACTAGATAAAAACACAATATACTCTCACGGGTTTAAACGCAGCTAATGCTGCAAAAAGTTAAGGAGGATTTATGCGTGCAGTGCTGATGGCAGGCGGTTCCGGAACGCGACTTCGCCCGTTAACTTGCGATCTACCAAAACCAATGGTACCGATCCTCAATCGCCCAATTGCCGAACATATCATTAATCTCCTCAAAAGACATCACATCACAGAAGTTATTGCCACCTTGCATTATCTACCTGATGTCTTGCGAGACTATTTTCAAGATGGCGGTGATTTTGGGGTGCAGATGACCTACGCTGTTGAAGAAGACCAGCCTCTGGGAACAGCAGGTTGTGTGAAAAACATCGCCGAACTTCTGGATGAAACTTTTTTAGTAATTAGCGGTGATAGCATCACAGATTTCGATTTAGGAGAAGCGATCGCTTTTCACAAACAAAAACAGTCAAAAGCTACTTTAATTTTAACAAGGGTTCCTAACCCTATAGAATTTGGTGTCGTGATCACCGATGAGGCAGGTAAAATTAAACGCTTTTTAGAAAAACCATCTACCAGCGAAATTTTTTCTGATACCGTCAATACTGGGACTTATATTCTGGAACCAGAAGTTTTAGAATATCTCCCCCTAAATACAGAATGCGACTTTTCTAAAGATTTATTTCCTCTGCTACTGGCCAAAGATGAGCCAATGTATGGTTACGTTGCCGAAGGTTACTGGTGCGATGTCGGACACTTAGATGCTTATCGGGAAGCTCAGTATGATGCGTTAGAACGTAAAGTAAAACTAGATTTTGCTTACAGGGAAAATTCCCCTGGCTTGTGGATAGGACAAAATACTTATATTGACCCCTCTGCACATATTGAAGCCCCAGTCGTGATAGGTAACAATTGCCGTATCGGTGCGAGAGTGCAAATTGAAGCCGGGACTGTGATTGGAGATAATGTCACTATTGGTGCTGATGCCAATCTCAAGCGTCCGATTGTGTGGAATGGGGCAATTATTGGGGAAGAAGCCCAGTTGAGTGCTTGTGTAATCTCTCGTGGAACCCGTGTAGACCGCCGCGCCCATGTGTTAGAAGCCTCTGTAGTTGGTTCTTTGTCCACAGTTGGGGAAGAAGCCCAGATTAGCCCCGGTGTCAGAGTTTGGCCTAGTAAAAAGATTGAATCAGGGGCAATTTTAAACATCAACTTGATTTGGGGTAACACCGCCCAACGAAACTTATTTGGGCAACGCGGGGTACAAGGATTAGCCAATATAGATATCAGCCCAGAGTTTGCAGTTAAGTTAGGGGCTGCTTATGGTTCTACTTTAAAACCTGGGGCGAAAGTAACTGTGTCCCGTGACCAACGTAATGTTTCTCGCATGGTGACGCGATCGCTCATTGCAGGTTTAATGTCTGTAGGTGTGGATATTCAAAATCTTGATGCAACAGCCATCCCCATCGCCCGGACTGTTATACCCACAATGGGAGTTGCGGGAGGGATTCATGTACGAGTACACCCCGATCGCGCCGACTATATCCTGATAGAATTCATGGATCATAAGGGAATTAATATCTCCAAAGCCCAAGAAAAGAAAATTGAAGGGGCTTACTTTAAGGAAGATATGCGCCGGGCTTTAACCCACGAAATTGGTGATGTGGCTTACCCCAGCCAAGTTATTGACCTCTACTGCACAGCTTTTGAGAAACTGTTGAATGTTTCTACCTTGCACAACAGCAGGGCAAAAGTCGTAATTGACTATGTTTATGCTGTATCTGGGGCTGTTTTACCCCAAATGCTAGATAAATTTGGTGCTGATGCAGTAGTCCTCAACGCCAGTTTAAATAAAAATGCTGTCACCACAACCGATAGAGAAGGACTACTGACTCAGTTAGGTCATGTGGTGGAAGCATTGAAGGCTAATTTTGGTGTGCAAGTCTCAGCTAACGGCGAACAGCTCATTTTAGTTGACGAATCAGGCTACCCCATTCGCGGCGAATTATTAACCGCACTGATGGTAGATATGATTTTGACTTCCAACCCTAGAGGAACGGTAGTTGTGCCGGTTCATGCTTCCAGTGCAGTGGAACAAGTCGCCCGTCGCCATGATGGTAGGATTATTCGCACCAAAGCCAACGCGACAGCCTTGATGGAAGCTTGTCAGAAAAATCCCAATGTGGTGTTAGGTGGTAGCGGCGAGACTGGCTTTATCTTTCCCCAACTGCATCCGGGGTTTGACTCCATGTTCTGCATTGCCAAGATCATCGAAATGTTAACCATACAAGAGCGATCGCTGGCTACTGTACGATCAGAATTACCCCGTGTGATTTACAGAACCCACACCATCCGTTGTCCCTGGTCGGCTAAAGGTGCATTGATGCGCTACTTGGTGGAAACTCACCCAGCCCAAAACCTCGAACTCATCGACGGTGTGAAGATTCGCCAACCTTTTGATGACAGTTGGCTGTTAGTTTTACCAGATGCTAGTGAACCGTTAGTACATTTGTATGCAAATAGCCACGAGCGCGATTGGGTAGATGAGACCGTGCGGGATTACCGTTCCCGTGTGCAGAGTTTCGTAGAGAGACAGCAGGAATATCACCCGGCGGAAGTGTGAGTAGTTAATGATATGGGCGGTAATGGGTAATAGCTAATTGGTAATTGATTTCTACCATTAGCCATTAGCCATTACCAACCACAAGGGTAAATCTATCAACTAGGACAAACAATTAGTTAACTGAAAAAACGAGCGCGGAGGGATTTGAACCCCCGACCCACAGAACCGGAATCTGTTGCTCTATCCACTGAGCCACGCGCCCTTGCACTTGCTAATTATATCATACTCCAGAAGATTTTGGGCTAAAGATAATCTCCTGGGTTGACTGGTGTGCCATTGCGACGAACTTCAAAATGCAGATGTGGCCCGGTAGATAAGCCTGTGGAACCAACAGCCGCGATCGCCTGCCCTCGTTGTACTGGTTGCCCCTCGGCAACATATAATTCACTGGCGTGTCCGTACAGTGTCGTGATCCCACCACCATGATTAATAATTACAGCCCTACCATAACCGCCATACCAGCCAGCAAAAATTACTGTTCCCGAATCGGCTGCCCTGATTGTACTGCCATAACTAGCGGCAAAATCCAACCCAGAGTGAAACCTGCGATAGCCGAGAATGGGGTGTACGCGCCAACCGAAGGGACTACTTGTAGGCGCACTGCTAGGAAAGGCAAAAAGCCCTGTTCCTTTGATGATGATGTTTGTCCGGCTATTGGTTTTGGCTTGTGCTTCTTCTCTGGCTTTGGCTTCTGCTACCTTTTGCTGAATTAACCCTTCCAGGTTTTTAGAATCTCTCTCTAGTTGATTTTGTGCGGCTTCTAAGGCCAGGCGATCGCTACTTAAGCGTTGTATTAATTCTGACTGAGATTGAGCTTGAGCTTGATAATCAGATTTTTGCGTCAATAGTTGTTCCCGAATCAAAGCAACTTCGTTTTTTTGCTCCTCTACTTTAGTTTTCTGCTGATTAATCAAGTTGGCTTGAGTGCTGAGTTTCGCCAAAATTTGCTGGTCTGCCTGATAAACTAACTTCAACTGATGACGACGACTGAAAAAATCACCGATATCTCTGCTTTGCAATAAAACAGCCCATCCTTGATTGAGAGGCGATCGCTGGAGATATCGCAATCGTGCTACTGTGGCAACTTGACGTTCTTCATAAGCACGTTCCGTCACAGCTAATTTGGCCTCTAGCTGTTGGAGGCGTTGGCTAGCCTGTTGTAATCGCAATTCACTATCTTTAATTTGACTGTTGGTGGTTTGCAAATTGTTAGCAATACCAGTCAGGCGATTTTGCGCTGCTTGTTGTAGATTAGTGAGGCGATCGCGTTCTTGTACAACATTTTGCCTTTCTTGCTGAATTTGTTGCTGCTGCTGTTTTAGGGTATCAATGGAAGCGGAATTATTAGCAAATACTGGTATTGACACCAAACATATGCACAAAACACAGCACAATACAATACATAATTTCCAAAATCTTATTTGTTGGACAATTGGCGCTTTCATGCCGTTATCTTCAGCCAAGGGATTGCAAGCATAAACAGCATTGTTCCCTAAACCTAGACAAATCTAACATTTAGTCATTATTCACTCTGTTTCTACATCCCAACAATGTATAAATTGTTTTTTACGAGATACAGGAAAAGAGCAATATACAACCAAGGTATGAATTCTTATGGTTATTACTTTAGGGTCATGTTAGTACACAAAAATGTAAGTAAAGATACGTGTGGACTCAGTAAAATACCCCTTACCTGTTTGTACCAGGGTAAATCACTCTTTTAATTATGGATTCTGTCCCAATTGAAACGGCTACTTCTCTAAATTCGGAAATTCTCCAGATTACTCCACCAGAGACAACACTCACTCTAGCTAATCAATCTAATATTCGCATTCCTAAAGAGGCAATTCGCACTAGTTTAAAAGCATCAACTGTCGATTCTGTATTTGCAGCAGTTTATTCTTTGGGTACTGGTGGGATTTTGCTGAGTAATTTCTTAGTGGAGTTGGACGCTAGTCCCATCGTATTCGGGATGTTGTCTTCAATCCCTATGCTGGTCAATTTAATTCAGCCTTTGGGAGCTTACTTATCTGAACTTACCACTAGCCGTTTTCGATATTCCATGTGTATTTTTGGCACGGCGCGGTTCTTATGGCTGATTTTATTTATCGGGGTAATTCTATTCACACGGGGAAATGTCGATTCTCAACAATTAGAAGTATTGACATTATCAATACTATTAATCACAAATTTATTGGGGGGATTAGGGAGTGCTTCTTGGTTAAGTTGGCTAGCAATGATTGTTCCTCGGCGCTTACGAGGTAGGTATTTTGGGTTACGTAATAGCGCAGCTAGCCTGACTAATTTGATTTGTGTACCCTTGGCTGGGTTGCTTGTCTCTCACTGGTATGGCGGAACTATCCAAGGCTATGGCGTAGTACTTTTGATCAGTATCTTGTTTGGGTTTTTGAGCTTGGGGTGTCAATATTTCAAAATAGATGTGAATCCGCAATTACAACATGAGGTTGTCCAATATCCTCAAAAGAATGAAGTTAGTAATACATCTGCATCCACCTTACAACTAACAATTATTCCACCACAACCTGAGTCTATTACCATTTGGAAAAACTCAAATTTCCTGATGTTTCTGGTTTATTTTGGTCTATGGATGTTAGCTGTAAATATTAGCGCCCCGTTTTTCAATCTCTATATGCTAGACACATTAAATCTAGATGTAAGTTGGGTGACAATTTACGGCAGTCTCCTAGCGGGAGCTAATTTGCTCATGCTAATTTTGTGGGGCAAGTTAGCAGATAAAATCGGGAATCGACGTATTTTAATTTATATAGGAATTTTAGTAGCGCTGACACCATTACTATGGCTGGGAATTGGTATTAACACTTTAGATATTTGGCTATGGTTGCCTTTATTACATATTTTACTAGGCGGAACTGCGGCGGCTATTGATTTATGTAATAACAATATGCAGTTAGGAATTGCACCATTAAGGAATCAGTCCATTTATTTTGCGATCGCCTCTGCTGTCGCTGGTGTCAGTGGTGCCGTAGGCACAACTATAGGTAGTTTTATCACCCAATTCACCCAATATGGAGGCTTATTGGCAGTTTTTGTTCTATCTACTGCATTGCGCCTGTTAGCGTTAATTCCCTTGTTTTTTATCCAAGAACCGGGGAAGTGATGGGGAGTGGAGACTGGGGAGACAAAGGAAGTAATTATTTCCTACTCAACAATGAACAGTCAAAACTCCCCACTCTCCCATTTATTCAGCAGCTGTGGAACTAAGACTCATCGTCTCCCACAGCACCATAGGGGGGGTTGTAGGGACGGGTTGATGTAGGGCAATTAGTTGGGATAAGGTGTTTTTTAACTGGGTACGAGGTACGATGTCATCGACAAAGCCATGCTTGAGCAAGTCTTCTGCTGTTTGAAAGTCGTCTGGCAGTTTTTCTCGGAGGGTTTGCTCAATAACTCTGCGACCAGCAAAACCAATTGTGGCTTTCGGTTCTGCCAAAATAATGTCTCCCAACATGGCGAAACTAGCCGTTACGCCGCCGGTTGTGGGATTTGTTAACACGGGAATATAAAGTAATCTCGCGTCGCGGTGGCGTTCTAAAGCGGCGGAAATTTTAGCCATCTGCATCAGAGAAAGCATTCCTTCCTGCATTCTCGCTCCCCCAGAGGTGCAGATGATGACTACTGGGTAACGTCGCTGGGTGGCTTGTTCAATCAGGCGGGTAATTTTTTCGCCGACAACGGAACCCATGCTACCGCCCATAAAGCGGAAATCCATCACAGCTAAAGCAACGGGTGAACTGTTGATTTGCCCCAACCCGGTTTTAACTGCGTCTAATAAACCAAGCTTGTCTTCCATTTCCCGGAGGCGATCGCTATAGGCTTTGCGATCGCGGAACTGCAATGGATCTGTCGCCCGCAGATTTTCATCCATCGGTCTCCAGGTGTTCTGATCTATCAATTGGCGGATGCGCTCATCACTATCTACCCGATTATGATGTCCACATTCAACACAGACCATTTGATTAGCTCTTAGGTCTTTAGTATAGGTCAACACACCACACTTAGAACACTTGTGCCATAGCCCATCGGCAATTTCGCGTTCTTGGCGTTCGGGGTTGGTTGCACCCGCTTTACGTCGGTTTGCGAACCAATCAAATAGAGACTTTAAACCGCGTGATTCTTCGTTGTTCGCCATTTTTATCTTATTCAAGTGGGATACGAGGTCGAAAATAAGTCAAGCTGTTCTGGGAAGTTAATGATCACTAGTTCTTGACTACTAACTTTTTCCCCTTTACTCTTGACTACATCGTCAAAATACGCTTATAAGCAATTGAGACATTAATTTTGCATCTTTGGTTGCCAGCTTAACGAAAATACTGATACCAATACAAGTCTCTAGTTCATCACATCTTGTAAATGTATTGGCAAAATTAAAGCTATTGGAATATCAACCCTACAATAAAACGCTTTTCCCCAACCCCAGCTTGAATTCTTGCTCCTAATCTTAAAATTTGTGTTGCTAGTTGATGAGCAATCAGCATCTATGTACATTAGTTGCGCTAGCCAACAGGTGTTTCTTGAGGACTTACGGATAGCAACGAAAAGCTCAAGCATTCCAGGAGTATGGTGGTATAGGCGGCTAGTGAGCCTCACCAAACGAGGTATAGGTGTTTAAAAACTTGATACCTTGCCAAAGCGAGGAATTTCATTGCGTAAGTCCTATTTCGTTAAGAGGGTGATACAAGTCACAAGCTGATACTATCAAAATCTCAAGTATCAATGGGGTAATGAACGTTACAGTTGTGGGGAATGGGAAGTGTAACTATGTAAGGTTTTTCATCATGTAAGGGGGGATGACTATCAAACCAACGAAATAGTCTGAGTTTGCAGCGACAAAACTACGAGGAAAGTTGTCATAATAACTGTTGTGCTAAATTTAGAAGCGATCGCGGTGGTAGTTCTGACAAATATTTCGTCTCTGCAAGTGCTATCGTTGTTATAAATTGTTCAATACCTAAAGATTTGACATGATTGGCTTTAATTTAAAGTAGCTAAAGATGTCATACTTAGTAGTATCAACAGATAAAGTTCGCCCTAATAACGCGTTTCAACGTGTATACAGTATGGAAACTACTTCAAATATAATTCCCGAATTTGAAAAACTATTTAGACAGAAGTTACAACTAAATAATTGCAAGATGAAAAAGAAAAAGCAAGAGAATAATTACGAGATTATTACTCCGGCGAAAGATATTTTTCTGATGTATTGGTGCGAATTTCCCGAAATTAAGTTAGTATACCAGCCTGTAGGAGTACGTACAAAACAAACTGTGGTTTATGAGCAAGCTATTCGCTCTCATATTAGCTTTTGTGTAAGCAGTATCCAAGAAGGCGACAAGGTTTCTGCCAACTAGACTAAGAATTGGCGATCGCCTATGGTGAGCGATCGTCAAACCAAACAAAGGCTCAAGGGATAACTCGAACTTCATAAAAAAAGACAGAATATCAATCTATTCTGTCTGTGTTAATATTTTTTTGTAAATATTAAAATTCATTAATAATTACTGCTCAGTACAACAATTATAGAACGGTTTTAATAATACCTAGTCCATACCACAGTACTTGTTTCAACACTACGCAAAAACAAGCTAAAGAAGCTTTTCTACAGCTGCACTGAATTGCTCATAAGGAGAAACTCCCACAATCTTTTCTGCTAACTCACCATCTTTAAAAATTAACACTGCTGGAATGCTGCGAAGTCCAAATTTCTTGAACAGAGGTTTATTGTTGTCTACGTCTACCTTAACTATTTTAACGCGACCTTTGTACTCATCAGCAAGTTGATCCATTAACGGACTAACAAGACGACATGGGCCACACCAAGTAGCCGTAAAGTCAACGACAACGACTTTATCTTCACTTAAAACAGCATCAAATTCATTTTCTTGAACGTAAGCAACTGTATCAGTAGGCATTAATTTTATTCCCAATATCAAACTAAAATTTTTGTAAACAGAAGAAGATAAAAGTTATGATTGGTTCTGTGTTGATACAGTTAGTTGTTCACCGCAGATACCTGCTCAAGAACTTTCTAATCAGTTCTTGATACTTACTACTAAAAATCTTGAAATAGAGACATTACAAGAAATTAAAAGATAAATTTTTCTTTTAGTTCTTGCGTAATACCAATTCTCTATGAAGTTGCGCCAAATAAATGATGTAGAGATGTTGCATGCAACGTCTCTACAGTACAAAATAAATTGCATCTTCATCAAGAAACGGTATAAGCATTTCATTAAGGCTAATTACAAGATTTTTATCCCTCAATAGATATAATCTCATAAAATGAACAATTAGCGCTCTAGCAACAAAGCATAGAGCGCTGAGAGTATTTTAAGCTTTAAGCGGGCATAATTTGAACAATGAGCGAGCGTTTATCAAGTGACTGGACTTTTCCTGCTTGACTCAGATCAGTCACAATGCGTTCTAGCATTTGTCCGGCTTGTTCTCGATATTGATTTTCTCGACCCCGTAAACGAATAGCAAATTTAACGGAATCACCTTTACTCAACCACTGAAGCGCTTGCTCAATACGTAAATTATAATCAGCCGCACCAACATTAGGGCGGAATCGGACTTCTTTGACTGTGGGTCTAGCACTTTGGCCCTGGCGTTTTTTCTTCTGATACTGTAGCTTACCGTAGTTAAGAATCTTCGCTACTGGAGTGTCTTTGCTTTGCGAAACTACAACTAGGTCAAGCTCTACACTCTGGGCTAATTGTAGAGCTTCGTAGGTATCGATTAAACCGCGATTGTTATTCTCATGGTCAATCAAGAAGACCTGGGGTGACTTGATTTGGGAATTAATCAGCTGCTTTTGGACTACGATAATCGCTTCCTCCTAATTTTCAATGCCTTGTCTTGCAAGTACTACTAAGGTAACACAGTACTATCTATATTGTTTACTATAAAATATTACTTCATCACTTTCGTTAAGACTTTTACCAAAAGGTTGATTTTTTTTAATGTAAAATGAATTATTTTTACTCTTGACTATTTATAAATATTTTATATTAATGATTTTCCTGATTTCAATTGTTAAAATGTGGTTAAGATGAAGTGAGCATTTAAGTTATGGTTACGCAGAAATTCGATAATACATTGGCTGCTATCGAGCTAAATGCAGCGAGAAAATTAAATTGGGATTATCAAGAATTCAAACAGCATTTCCGTTTTCAAATCAATCATAATGCTATTGAGATAGAGCCCCAGAAAGATTTACTCAAAGAAACTGATTTGCAAAGTTTAAAGCAAGCGTTGTTAGATTATGGTTTTCAATACAAAAAAACCATAGATGATTCTATTTTTGTTTTTGAGCAAGATGTTGAGTTAAGGTAAAGCCAAATCAATGTAATGAACTGAAGTTGGGGCGATCGCCAGAATATTTTCCCAAAAACTACTCTATTGCAAGTTATCTGGGTTTAGCTCTTGACTATTGTCTGATGAAGTATTTATGTCATTACTTAATACTTCTTTCGTAAAATATTTTAAGGTTGAAGCTAAAGCCAGTTGGGAGGCTATTTGATACGTAATTTCTGGAGACATTTCTTTTTGTTGATTCAACAATTCAACAAAGCTTTCAAAGTCACGCATTACACAATATCTGTGTAGCGCGGATTTTCTATCTATTTGATGAAATTTTTCGTCAATTTTCTCTCTAGCTTCCTTTTCAGCCTCAGAGATGGAATTAACGAATCCGTTATGGTGACATAATTCACCAGAAATCTTGTAGTAATAAGCTTTTCCGCTTAATTGTTCCTCTTCAATAGTAATTGAATGAAACTTGTACTCAGTTTTGTACTTATTAGATTCCATAAATAACAGACATCATATAGTCTGACATAAGTTGTCTCCAAAATTATGAGTGCTTAGAGATGGAAATTCCGGAGACAAGCCTGTCAATAACAAAAGGTAAAAGCCTGTTAATATTAGCAACAAAAATTGTGACCGAATCTTATCCTCACTCTCCATTTTAACACGAGATTTAACAAGTCTACATAATCTCTTTTTGGGAGTCTGATATATGAATTTTAGAAGGATCGATCATCTCATTTATAGTTTATTTTGGAAATCAATAATTTCAGAGATATTTCTATGTAGAATTTGATTTATCTGTTTTAAATAGAGAGAAAATTAGGCGGAAATTTGTAATTTACCGAGACATTCTGTAAAAATGAGAAGCACGAGGAAAGAAAAAGAGCCATAAGGACTCATTTTGTGTCAATTGACACGCTGCTTGGGTAATGTTTCCAGCAGAAACAGACCAGCAGATTCGTAGTTGATCAATTACTCAAATAGAAGAATTAGCTGAGGCGTTCTTGGATTTCTCCATCTCAAGCGATTTGGTGAACTAATTGGCGAATATCCCTCAATCTCCAGCCAACTCATAAAATAGCCAATATGTAGCCATGCGATCGCCTGACCTAACACGACTCAACTACAATATATATAGATATTGTTGAGAATTGTATAGTTAGGGTCTAGCTGTCATGGCTCCCGCCGTTTTAATTCAAAATCTACAAAAGCGTTACGGTACCGTTGAAGCCGTCAAAGATGTTTCTTTCCAGGTAGAACCAGGGGAAATCTTTGGTTTACTCGGCCCCAACGGTGCAGGTAAAACCACTACTCTACGTGCTTTGTGTACCCTCACCACTCCAGATGCAGGCAAAATCGAGGTATCTGGAATTTCTGTGTTGGATAACCCCAGAGTAGCTAGACAACGGCTAGGCTATGTTGCTCAAGAAGTCGCCTTAGATAAAGTGCTAACAGGAAAAGAATTGCTGCAATTACAAGCAGCACTTTATCACCTCCCCAATGCCGTAGCCAAACAGCGAATCGAGACAGTTTTAGATTTACTCGGTTTACAAGAGTACGCCAACAAAAAAACCGGAACCTATTCTGGTGGATTACGCAAACGCCTAGACTTGGCGGCTGGCTTACTGCACTCGCCAGATGTATTGGTGTTAGATGAACCAACGGTAGGACTTGACATTGAAAGTCGTTTCGTAGTATGGGAATTCTTGCGAAAACTCCGAGCATCGGGAACAACGGTTGTAATTACCAGCCACTATTTAGAAGAGATTGACGCGCTAGCCGATCGCGTGGCTATCATTGACCGTGGTGTAGTGATTGCCGTTGGTACACCCTCAGAATTAAAAGATAGGGTTGGAGGCGATCGCATCACCTTAAGAATCCGCGAGTTCTCTCCCACACCAGAAGCAGAACAAGCTAAATCTTTACTACAAGAATTACCTTTTGTCAAGGAAGTTATCATCAACAACGCTCAAGGCAATTCCCTGAACCTGGTAGTAACACCACAAAATGATGCTTTAATTACCATCCAGCAAGCACTCAAAAACGCCAGCCTACCAATTTTTGGTATCGCCCAATCCCGTCCCAGCCTCGATGATGTCTACCTCGCAGCTACCGGACGCACCCTGCTAGATGCCGAATTAGCAGCAGTAGCCAATCGCGATCCCAAGGCTGAGAAAAAGCAAAATATGAGATAGGTATGACTCAACTGACAACTGACAACTGACAACTAACAACCATGAGTGTAACCCCAAAATCAGATATCAATTGGCAACCAGCCACATCACCGCAAGCTAACGTTAATACTGCACCTAACTTTTTTGGTGAACTAGTGCAGGAAACCCTGGCGTTAACTCGTCGCTTGTTTATTCAATTACAACGCCGTCCCTCCACCTTATTAGCTGGGATTATTCAGCCTGTAATGTGGTTAGTGTTATTTGGCGCTTTGTTCCAAAATGCTCCTAAAGGTTTATTTGGGAGTACGACAAATTACGGGCAATTTTTAGCTGCGGGTGTCATCGTCTTTACAGCCTTTGCCGGAGCGCTGAATGCTGGTTTACCTGTAATGTTTGACCGTGAGTTCGGCTTTTTGAATCGGTTATTAGTCGCTCCCCTCGCATCCAGATTTTCTATTGTCTTTGCTTCAGCCATTTTTATTGTTAGTCAAAGTTTATTGCAAGCGGCTGTAATCGTTGGTGCGGCAGCGTTTCTGGGTGCTGGCTTACCAGATGTAGCGGGACTGGGTGCGATCGCCTTAATTGTCTTTCTACTGGCTTTAGGTGTGACAGCAATTTCCTTGGGATTGGCTTTTGCCCTACCAGGACACATTGAATTAATTGCAGTAATCTTTGTCACTAACCTACCATTACTTTTTGCAAGTACGGCTCTCGCTCCTTTATCCTTTATGCCCCAGTGGTTGCAGGTTGTTGCTACCCTCAATCCTCTCAGCTACGCCATTGAACCAATTCGTTATCTCTATCTCCACAGTCATTGGGGATTGGGTGATGTGGTCATGCAAGCACCTTGGGGTGATGTCACTTTTGGAGGAGCCTTGCTAATATTGTTTAGCTTTGCTTTTGTTGCATTGTTGAGTATTCAGCCCCAACTACGGCGGACTCTTGCTTAAAATCAAAGCAGGATGGTGTTAGAGGAATTTTAGAGTCAAAACCCATGAAAAAACTATTTTTACCAGTAACCAGACTCTTAGTAGGTTTAGCAGGAATCAGCTTTGCTTCCTTGTTAACCGCACAGCCAAGCTTGGCTCAACTCGGCACAGTAGATGCAGGTGGTAATAATTCAGACAATCAAAATAATAACCTTAACTTCGATTCAGGCAATTTCAATATGTTTGACCTCATCCATAGGGCAAACTTAGGAAATAGCTCATTTGACCCTAATAGCAAGAGTCAACAAATAGACGATGCCGCCAGGGCATTTAGAGAAAGGCAAAATAAGGCTACTACTGTTCAACCCCAGGGACAAATACTTCCCACTTTGCCTCCCAGTAGAACACCATCAGCCGATAGTCCATCTACTTTGACTGTCCCTGGTAACAATTAATCTAGGGAGTAGGGAGTAAGAGAACAAGCAAAAGTCATGACTCCTTACTCACTACTTAGTACTTAACTTACAGTCCCAAAGCAGCTAAAACATCGCTAGCATGGGTTGTTGTGTTGACACTGGCATCAACATGAACAATTTTACCGTCGGGGCCAATTACGTAAGTGACACGCTTAGCATAACCACCGCCATCAACGTCATAGGCGCTGATTAAGGTTTTATTAGTGTCAGCCAGCAAGGGAAAATTCAAATTATATTTTTGAGTAAATGCTTGATGAGAACCTTCATCATCAGCACTCACACCCAAAACAACTACATCCTTGTTTTTGTAATCAGATTGAGCATCACGGAAGCTACAAGCTTGTTTAGTGCAGCCTGGTGTGTCATCTTTGGGGTAAAAATACAAAACCACTGTCTTCCCAGCAAAATCAGATAGCGAAACGGTGTTACCGTTGGTATCTTTGACGGTAAATGCAGGTGCATCCGTACCAACCGCTAGAGGCATAATGAACCTTTCCTGTTTCAGATTTTTGATGACTTTGAAATTTTACAATAATTTACAATAATTTCATGACAATCTTAGGAAACTGGGGATTGGGTATTGGTGACTGGGAAAAATGCTTTCCCAGTCACCAATACCCAGTATTCAATCCTAATTACGAATTAAGAATTATGCCGACAATGGACTCCCCAACACCCAAAGCTTTCTCGTACCCACAAACCACCATAGAAAGAGCAAGACGATCGCTCATTTGTTCTCCCTTCAATATTGGGCTATTTGCAACTATGCGTAGTCAGAGCGTTTCCTTAGGTGCGATCGCCAACGAAGCTGGTGTTAAAAACGGTTATACCAAAAATTCATTATTAGAATTGACTTGCGATAACGAATTAGATTGGTTAATCCAAGTGGGTTTATTACGGCGAGAAGTGGACGGACAAGGCATTACAGATAGTTTCCGCCTCACTCCCCTGGGACACCAACTCATAGAACAATACCAAGGAAAAAACCTGCCTGCACCTTCATGGCGCGATCGCCTATACGATATTGTAATTCGTTGGTTTAGGCTTCCGTTTTGAAGATAGGGGTTTAGGGGTAAATCTTTCTTTTCCTCACACCCTTACACCCTTACACCCCTTGTACTAAAACAGAAACCCAAAGTTAGGATGAGACAGTTTTAGGGAACAATATATACGGAGAAACATCAACCCATTTATAAAATCTTTACCATTTTCATTTGATTGAATTGGTGAGATTGTTAATTAAGGTTTGATGAGTAAGTCATGACGCTGGTATATTCTCTAAACTTGCGGACAATACTTATTATCAATTGACTTCAGTAGCTGCCCAAATTTCTGACATTTGAGCAGTAAATTGCTATATTATCCCCCAACTATCTCACCCCTTATTTTGAATAACTAAAAGTGGCTATGAAATCAATAATGGTAGTGGGAACGACATCCCACGCTGGAAAATCACTGATAAGTACGGCTATTTGTCGCATTTTGTCACGGCGTGGTTGGCGAGTGGCACCCTTCAAGGGTCAAAATATGGCATTAAATGCCTATGTCACAGCCAATGGGGGAGAAATCGGCTACGCACAAGCAGTACAAGCCTGGGCAGCAGGGGTGGTACCGTGGGTAGAAATGAATCCGATTCTACTCAAACCCCAAGGAGATATGACTTCTCAAGTCATTATCAGAGGTAGACCTGTAGGCAGAGTCAATGCTGCTGATTATTACGAACAATATTTTGAACCAGGTTGGCGGGCAATTGAAGAATCTCTGCAACATTTAGGAACTGAATTTGATTTAGTCGTTTGCGAAGGTGCGGGTAGTCCAGCAGAAATTAACCTTAAGCACCGCGACTTAACTAATATGCGGGTAGCAAAATATTTGAATGCCCCAACTCTATTAGTAGTTGATATTGACCGTGGTGGTGCTTTTGCTCACGTAGTCGGCACACTAGAATTATTAGAACCAGAAGAACGCCAACTGATTAAAGGCGTAGTAATTAACAAATTCCGGGGACAGCGATCGCTCCTAGACCCAGGAATCAAATGGTTAGAAGAACGGACTGGTATTCCCGTGGTCGGTGTAATTCCCTACTTACAAGAAATTTTTCCCGCCGAAGATTCCCTAGACTTGTTAGAACGCAAAACACACAAAGCCCACGCGGATCTCCAAATCACAGTTGTTCGCTTACCGCGAATTGCCAACTTTACCGACTTCGATCCTCTAGAATCAGAACCCACCGTTGCGGTCAAATACATTAGCCCGAAACAAGATTTAGGACACCCAGATGCAGTGATTCTGCCAGGGACAAAAACTACAATTGCCGACTTGATATTACTGCAAAAAACCGGTATGGCAGAAGCAATCCAGAACTATGCAGCGTCCGGGGGTACAGTTTTGGGTATTTGCGGGGGTTATCAAATTCTGGGGCAAATGATCGCCGATCCAGAAGGTATCGAAGGGCAAGCTGGTAGATATCAAGGCTTGAATCTCTTACCCATTAGAACCGTAATCACCGGACAAAAGATTGCTCGTCAGCGCCAAGTTAGCTCAAATTTCCCGCAACTAGGCTTACCCGTCAACGGCTTTGAGATTCACCAAGGGCGATCGCGCGTGGAACCACAAGGCGATAGCCAAGCTTTCCAACCTCTATTCGATGACGTTAACTTAGGATTAGTAGATAGTTGTCAATCTGTTTGGGGTAGTTATCTGCACGGATTGTTTGACAATGGCCCCTGGAGACGAGCTTGGTTAAACCGTCTTCGTCAACAGCGCGGTTTAAAATCTCTACCTACAGGTGTGGCTAACTACCGCGAACAACGAGAACAGATGTTAGATAATATAGCTACTGAAGTAGAAAACCATTTAGACTTGACCCTTTTTCTGCCCTAGCGAGGCTAGTATCTCATGAATGTTCGCGTCCGATTCTTGCCAGATGATGTCACCACTAATGCTGAAGTGGGAGAAGCCCTATTAGATGTAGCAGATCGGGCGGGAGTATTCATTCCCACTGGTTGTCTTATGGGTTCATGCCATGCTTGCACTGTGGAACTTGAAGATGGCGAGGTCATTCGTGCTTGTCTTAGTGCTGTACCACCGGGGCGCGAAGAGTTAACTATTCATCTATTTAGCGACCCAACTTGGTAAGAAAACGTAGCCCTTAGTGTCTTATAGGAGTTGCTACAATCTAGCCAGAGCAAGAGTTTTGAGAGCCAGTGCGGTGTATCTCTATCGCCCTGTTTTGGCTTAAATAGAATTCTTAATCATACCAATTTGAAAAAAGAATGCGACAAATAAACCACCCGTAGAGACGCGATGAATCGCGTCTTCACCCAAGGATGTGTTGCAATCATTAATTGAATTGGTATCATTTTTGAGAAAATAGCATAATTGCAAGTATCTTGATAAGGCATTTTGTAAGTAAGCAATGTTCTACTCTTTAACCCCGATGACATCCGATAGAGTAGTCAATAAATCTGTGGTTGTGTAGGGCTTAGATATAAATCTGTTTGCACCAGCCACAATCGCTTGTTGCTCGTTGGCGGGTAAGCCACTAGAGGCAATAATCTTGACTTTGGGGTTGATGGTGCGTAGAGTGCGGATGGCGGTTAATCCGTCTATGTTGGGCATAACCATATCTAGCAAGACAACACTGATTTCTGGTTGATATTCGACATAGAGCGCGATCGCCTCAATGCCATCGTTAGCTACCAAAATTCTATAGTTATAATCCGCCAGGGCTTCTTGTGCAGTTTGTTGGATGATCGTTTCATCATCGACAACTAAAATCAACTCGCCATTACCTCTAGGCAATTTTGTTTTTGCTATGGTCTCGGTTGCTGTTCCTTTTCCTCTGAGTAAGAACACCTGAAATTCTGTGCCTTGACCTACCTGACTTGCCACTTCTACAAAACCACCGTGGTTCTTGACGATACCTAAAACCGTTGATAGTCCTAGCCCTGTACCTTTACCGACTTCTTTCGTGGTAAAAAAGGGATCAAATATGCGTTCTAAGATTTCTGGCGGAATTCCTGTGCCTGTATCTGAGATGGTGACAACAATGTAGTCTCCTACTTCCGACTCTAGGTGCATTCGGGCATAGGTAGAGTCGATTACCCGATTGGTGGCAGTGATGGTAAGCTTACCACCATTGGGCATAGCGTCACGGGCATTGACTGCCAAGTTCATGAACACCTGTTCTAATTGGGTGGGATCAGCTTGCACCATCCACAAGGTGTTTGTCGGAATATCAGTAATGATTTCAATGGATTTAGGAAATGTCTGTTGGATGACTTTGGCTAATTCTTTGAGCAAATGTCCAGGTTGCAGGAGGATGCGTTGACCTTCAGTACCACGGGCAAAGGTGAGAATTTGTTTTACTAAATCAGAGCCACGCTTGGAGCTGGTTTCTAGAGTTTTGAACAGTTCATGAGTCCTTGTATCCACATTTTTGCATCTGGAAGGCAACAGTTGGGCAATCATCACAATGGGAGCAAACACATTATTGAGGTCATGGGCAATGCCACTGGCTAGAGTGCCGATACTTTCCAGTCGTTGAACGCGGTAAAATTGTAGCTCTAGTTGTTTTTTCTCAGTGATGTTGGTGTTAACTACTAAGATTGATGGGGAATCTCCGAATTGATTGTGTACCAGTGTCCACCGACTAGCAACAATAATTTCTTGAGCATTTTTGGTGGTTTGCTCTAATTCTCCATACCAAGAACCTTGTTCGAGAGTGGTTGTTACAGCTGCTTCCAATTGAGACGAGGATTCTTTATGGAAAAGTTCATGGGCTAATTTCCCCACAGTTTCCTCTGCTGTCCAACCGTATAAGTTTTCCGCCCCTCGACTCCAGAATAATATGCGGTTTGCTAAATCACGGACAAAAATGGCATCTGTCGCAACATTAATTAAAGCTGCTTGTTGACGGATTTGCTCTTGGGCTTGTTTGCGCTCTGTTATATCTGTGGAAACACCACAAATCGCATAGGGTTCACCAGTCGCATCGCAGAGGGGAAACTTGACAGTTAAGTAAGTGTGTAGCCCATCCTCAAATTGAATTTCTTCCTCAAACTGCACAGGAGTCCTAGAAGATAGAATCTCTTGATCATTTATACTTAAGGAGCGAGCAGTTTTAGGAGAAAAGATTTTTACATTAGTTTTATTTTTGACTTGCTCTCGTGTCAGGTGGGTGATTCTTTCAAATTCGGAATTCACCAGAATATACCGTTCCTGCATATCCTTAACATAGATAACAGCCGGGCAATTATCTATAATCGCCTGTAGCCTTTGATTACTTTCTCTGACAGCTTCCTCAGCGTTTTTACGCTCAGTAATGTCCATATTCACCCCAATCATCTGGAGTGGCTCACCCGTGATGTCATCGTATAATACTTGACCTTTACATAATGACCAACCAACTGTACCATCTGGGTAAAGAAACCGGAATTCGATATCATGGGGTACTTGTTGCTCAATAGCTCGTAACGCTGATTGATGCAGCAACTCTCGGTCTTCAGGATGGACAATGAGATTTAAGAAATTTTCATAGCTGACATCAAACGTATCAGGGGCTAAACCAAATAAAGAAAACAGATGATCAGACCAGATAACTTCATTGGTTTGCAGATTCCAGTCCCAAGTACCAGTATTACCAGCCCAGAGTGCTAGTTTTAGCCGTTGCTCGCTTTTTTGCAGTTTTGCCTCAGCTTGTTTGCGTTCTGTAATGTCCTGATGCACTCCAATCATGCGGATTGGTTTCCCAACTTCATCGTAGAAGACGTTTCCTTTGCCACTTGCCCAGTGTACTGTACCATCAAGCCACACTACCCGAAACTCGACATTACAGATGGTATTTTGATCAATAGACTGCATCAGGTGTTGTTCTACAAATTCTCGGTCTTCAGGGTGGATGAAATTTACAAATGATTCAAACCTGTTGTTGAATGTCTGGGGATCGATATTAAATAAAGAACACATACTCTCAGACCAGACCACCTCATTAGTTTGCAGATTCCAGTCCCACATACCTGTGCTGCTGGCTGAGAGTGCCAGTTGTAGCCGTTGCTCACTGTTTTGCAGATTTGCTTTAGCCTGCTGGCGATCGCTCACATCCCGGATGATGGAAAGATGACGATGTGGTATGAAATTGGCAACCGCCGCAAATTCTGTTGCTCTTACTGTACCGTTGGGACGATGCAATTGAAACTCGCCCGACATTTGTTTTTGTTCACGGAAGTGTTGCCAAGCTTCGGTAAAATTAAATTCTAGTGCAGCAAAATCCCCAATTGTCGAGGCTAAAAGTTCTCCCCTAGATACACCAAATAATTCGCAAGCTGCTGCATTGACATCCACATAACGTCCCTCATCATCCGCAATCAGGATCGCATCCACAGCGTGATCAAACAAGGCTTGCAACTGCTGTTCACGCTGTTGTAGACGCGCATTAGATTGCATTAGTTCGGCTGTCCGCTCCGCCACCCGAAACTCTAATTCTTTTTGAGTTTGGCGCATTGATTCCTCAACTTGGTGGCGTTGTTTGATTTCTGCTTCTAACTGCTGGTTAGTTTGCTGGAGTTGAAATGTTTGCTCTGCAACTTTGGCTTCTAAGGCTTGGATGACGTTGACTATTTCTAAGGGATCAAGCACTTGCAGGAGATTGGTTTGTGTCACTAGTCCTTGCATTTGGCCTTGTTCACCAACCACGACTAACCGTCGCACCCCTCGCGCTTGCATCAACAGATTAACAGTCCACAAAGATTCACGGGGACTAATACTGAATACAGGGGAACTCATCACGGTTTGCGCTGGGGTTTGGGCGATATCTAGTCCCTGTAACTGGACTTTGAGAATATCTTTCTCTGTAATCATCCCCACAGGAATCAGTTTTGTCTCTTGCGGTGCGACAATGACAACACAACTGATCCGGCGATCGCTCATCATCTGAGATAATTCCAACACAGATGTAGTTGGCAGTGCATGAATAATTTCCGTTACCATCACCTCTGTCACACATCGCAGTTTCAGCAGATGCGCTGGTTGAACCACCTGACGTATTCTGTCTTGAGTAATCAAGCCTAACAATTGTCCTTGCTCATCTACCACAGGCAAATGGCGAATGTGATGCTGGCGCATAAAAGCTAGAGCGGTGAGAGCATTTTGAGCCGCAGCTAGTGTCAAGCTAATGACTGGCTGAGTCATCACCTCGGAAATTTTTTTCCTGGATATATCTACCCCTACGCCAGTGAGCCTGACTACATCCCGTAGAGTGAATATACCTACTAACTTTTTTTCCTCAACTACTAAAACACAACTACTAAAATTAGATGCAGAAACTATTGTACATCTGCTTACCGGATTCATGAGAGCAATTACATCAACGAGCAGAGTATCCGGTAATACAGTTAAAGGGTAACATTCCATTACCTGCTCTATGGTAGGTAAATCCACAGGATAAAGTGATGGCATTAGTTAAGTGTTTCCGTGAAAGCAATAAAAAAGTGATATTAAAAATCTGAACAGCACAAAATCAGCTTAAAAAGTATGAATCTTCAGTCCAGATGACAAAATTTAGCTTTTTTCTCAAATCACAGTTCTGATGTTAATTTTGGCTAATATACTGAGATATTATGTTGTAATTTTGATAACTTTTTTATGATTAAAATGTCTTAAATTGATTATATAACTATTTACAAAATACAAACTAAGCAACTCTAGGAGTTAATTTCTTCCCAAGGATTGTTATAGTATAAAAAATATCAATGTTTTGAAAGTTAATGTGGTTCGCTCCGTATTTAGCTTTTAATAAAAAAAATCTATTTTAATTAGGTATAAATTTGATTTATAGTTTTGAAAAAAAACGTCAGTATCTAGTGGTTTTACTAGTTGTAAAAAGAGCTAAAATTTTTGCCTAATCCTAGTTTAGCAAGCTGGTGTAATCGCTAATAGCTTGCAGCTGATTTTAGTAGAAAATGCCGTGATATTCCACTATCACGACATCCAAGGGTGGTCGCGGTTTTCTCCTCTAGCTAACCAATCTCATAAGGATATATTTTAATTTTTATTAGGGACTTCCAGAAAATAAATTATTCAATGGGTCAGAGCAAATATGATCATTGTATTCTTCCTCCCCTGCTTACCACAGTGATTGTATATTTTCTTAGTTGGAAGTCCCTTAGCAGGGCATTAGCGTAACTACTAACTTTCTCAGTTACTACGTAATAGAGACGCAATTGTCGCGTCTCTACACTTTTTCAACGATTAACTGATGACTGATGAAGATTCAGGGCATACTCCCTAAACCTTTCTAAATCAGCTTGAATTGTCGATTCCACAGCTTTACCCAAAAACAAATTATCCATGATTTTGCCTAGAAAGCCAGGGATAGCATAGGAAATAGTCATCTTGACGATACTATGACCGTGGCGATCGTAAAAGCGGATAGCGCCTTGATTGGGTAGACCATCAATCGATTCCCATTGAATAATTTGGTTGGTAATAACCTTGGTAATGCGGGATTTCCAGGTAAATTCCAGTCCACCAGTATTTAATTTCCAAAGTGATAGATCGGGATTTTCTGGTGGAACTTTTACAGAGTCAATCCACTTCATCCACTTAGGCATTTGTTCTAAGTCAGCCCATAACCCCCATACTAAATCTATGGGGGCTTCCACTTCTACCTGTACGCTATGTTCTAGCCAGTTAGACATTCTATTTCGGATTTGAGATTTGATTAGATTAGCAGCTCTAACTCTATTTTTTAATATTATCTAGGATGACTTTTGCCGCCCTTCGTCCTGAAATTGTCGCTCCTTCCATGCTGTCGATGTAGTCTTGCTGCGTATAACTACCTGCTAGAAAGAAGTTGGCTACGGGAGTTTTTTGGTCAGGACGGTAAACATCCATACCTGGGGCTTCTCGATAGAGAGATTGGGCTAGTTTGACTACACTGTACCAAGTCATGTTTAGCTCCCGTGATGAGGGGAACAGTTCATATACTTGTTTAAGGACGTGTTGGGCGATCGCTTCGTTACTTTCTTTGATAAATGGGTCTCCTGGTGTCAATACCAGTTGCAACAACGACCCTTGACCTTGACGATAATAATCACTAGGACTAGTCAAAGCCAAATCAGCAAAACAAGAAAAATCAGCATCTGCGGTATATAGCAAATTATCTAGCCCGGCGGCCTCTTTTAGCTGTTTGCGTTTATTTTCATCTTGCAGTTCTGTTACCCAGCCATCAAATCTCATCTGCACAGTGGCAACGGGTACTGCATCTAATTTGTAAATATTATCGAATTCTGACCATTTCCGCCATTCTTGAGGTAAAACTCGTTGTATTCCAGGGATATCGCAAGCACAAACGTAGGCATCTGCGGTAATTTCTTCTACTTCATCACCTTTGGCTACTACTATGCCAGTGACGCGGGTTTGCCCTTCTGCTTCAGCATACTTAATTTCCCGTACTTGTCGGCGAGTATAAACCTTTGTCCCCCTCGCTTCTAAATATTTCAGAATAGGTTGATGTAAATATTCATCAGGCGAACCTTCCAACATTCGCAGTACGGAGGCCTCGCTTCTAACTGCGAAGAATTGGAAGATTGTTAACATACAACGGGCGGAGATATTTTCACAGTCAATAAATCCCAAGGCATAGGCAATGGGGTTCCACATCCGTTTGATGCTACCATTGCTACCGCCGTGACTGCGAAACCAATCGGCAAAGCTAATTTTATCTAGGTTGCGGATGGTTTTCATTGCCCCTTCAAAGTCTACTAATCCACGCACAATGGGGCTTGTACCTAGAGCGATCGCATTTTGTAGTTTATCCTGTAATGAGAGTTGAGAGGTGGTAAAAAACGCCTTCAACCCGTTGAAGGGCGCACCTGTGAAGAAACGAAAATCCAAAGCACCTGTCAGTCCCCCTTTGTTGACAAAGGTGTGGGTATGTTCTTTGAGGCGTAAATGGGAAAACGCCCCCACCTTATTCATGAGTTCAAATAGTTGGTAGTAGCACCCGAAAAAAACGTGCAAACCCATTTCAACATGATTGCCATCGCCATCAATCCAACTGCCAACTTTACCACCGATAAACGGACGGGATTCAAAAATTTGGACTTCACAGCCAGCATCAGCTAAATCTATAGCGGTTGCTAGCCCAGCCAATCCCGCTCCTACGATTGCAACGCGCATTCCGTTCTTCCTTCTTCAGCTTCTTTACAAATTGTAACTGGCTTGGTGTCGGAATTTGCTAGTTATATAAATTTCAGCAGTGTATTGAAAGATAACAAAGTCATGCACCTGATGATCAATAAGCTTTTATTACTCCTTTTGATTCTGGTTATGAGAAACACTTGACTTGAAGTGTGCATATTCCAGTAAACTAACTTTCGTTAGTAAAAGCAGACTAAAAAAGCATCATAGATGTTTGTTGAGTAGTCATATAGATGTAGTCGTAAATGTGCAGCAAAAAAATTACAACACCTCCTATCGACTTGTTTCTTTGCTGTCATCTGATACAGGTAAACTTCTAATCAGTTCCCGAATCACATCAGTTGCTGGTCTACCTGTCTGTTGACAATATTTTTCCAGTTTTTCTGCTTCCTGTGCTGCTAAGTTGACAGTTATGCGTTTAACGGCCCATTTTTTATTAGTCATTATCATGCTATTTGCTGTGTATTGACATCATCAAAAACAACTTAATCAAAGATGAAGACGATAAGATTATCAGAATTTGTGTCACGAAACAAGCGATACCGTTGATGACAAAAATGTCTCTTTTGTCAAATTATTCATCGTTCTTCCTGAAAATATAAGAAATTAATTACCACTGGTGAAGGAATAATAGGGTAAACTCAACTATTCCAGGTAATAACCTTAGCAATAGGTCACTAAAGTTCGGCAATTAAATTGTAGAGGTGGGTCTGACTAATTTAATGCTCACTTTGTAGAATTCTCCAAAATTTTGAATTATCAAAACTATGTGACATTCTAGTCCAGCTAACATCACCCACAATCTTAGATAATGGCTCTGCCATCAGCAACTACGTTAGAGTACATATCATCAAGCAATCACTCTCATGATTAGCACAATTGAATTTTTACACTCGTAAAAATCATATTTTGGATGGTTTCCACGGTTTTTTACATCTGCATTACTTGTTCTTTCCTAGCCTCAGATACATATTATTGGTGTATTAGCTGAGAAAGATAACATCAGTCGGAATCATAAAATCAAACAGTCCCATCTTACATCTTGTGGTATTTTCTCTAAGATTTATGGTCAATCCGGTGAAAAGCTAAGCACTATAGGCATTGAAACAACTTATTAAAAGTCATTTGTTGCCGAAATAGTAAGATAGTAAGGATGCAATTAGTTGAATTTTGTTCCCGTAATTCTTACTGATATGATTCACATATTGTATCAATTGCTGATTATTAATTGGTTTACTTTGTGGTTGACAACAGTGCAGCTTTACAAAAACTGAAATCAGCTAGTTAATGTACTTATCTGCCGGAATATTTTTGCTTAGTACATGATGAGCGGATACATCTGTTTAGCGTACTATTTTTTAGCAAAATCATAGATAATTTAACTAATTTTGGTATTTTGGGTCATGAATTGAATTGCAGGAGCTTTCAATCAATGGCTCAAATAAAAACTAGATATTGAACTATCCTATCCCAGGATAACTAGCTTTAGTTCCCTACTGTTAGCACCCATGATAAAAATAATTAGGAACCTTTCTCTCAGCAATTAAGTGGTCGTTGTATGGCTATTATATCCATGTTTTTTATACTTGTATTCATCTTTATCAAAAGTACAATCTAGACTTTTTTCGTCTTTATAAGCAAAGTATGAAGTCAAAGGCTCTATTGCTAAACTTTTGATTAAAATTATTGACAAGTAATCAAAAACATAACAAGAGAAATATCCAGGTTAATTATTGATTCACCTCAACTAGATTATTTTCCCAAAAACCCTGATAAATTTTATGCCTGGCAATTTAGGCACAACAATTTTAATTTACCCAGATAGTTAACAGAAGTTATAAGGGTAGTCCTAGTTTATAAAATTTTAATAAAGTAAGAATATCGGCTAATAGCTTAGGAACTTCAAGGCTTTTATTGGTTGCTGTCTAGATATGCAATAGGGGATAGAGAAGAATTCCCTTCAGTGAAGAACAACAGCACGACCAAGACTGTTTTGTCGTTAGCACTTTAGTGTCGAAAAAATAACAGATGTTCGTCTAAAAGCGGGGATAAATAGCGAAATCGTCGTTTATTCGCGTTTGGTTGTGGACTTTTCACAAGCGTGGAACTTACGCACCCAGGTTGTCCGTTGAGACTGGGTGTAAGGGTTTTAAGCTTGTGGAAACCCATCTGCAAAGCGGGGATGGGATGTGAAAAGTATTTAATATATATGGTCAAGGAAGATTTTAGGAATGTCCTTCTGCGTTCCTGAAAATCGTTATTTTGAATCTAGATAAGAAAAATAAACGATATAAAACTCTTTTATTTTCTGAAAAGAATGATTTTAAGGAGTATTGCTTCTCGCCTTGTTGCTTGAGTTAAGATTGGTATTGAACCAGATTTTACTCTAATTGAAACTGGGGCATCAGCTGAAGAGTTCCTAGACCTAAATCCTTGGGTGAGAGCGATCGCGCTTCAAATAGAGCCATCATATCTCGTAATTGAGGATTGCCACGGGAAGCACCTGTCAAACCTTTGGCAATAATTAACCCACAGAAGCCTTTGGTATTTTTACAACGTTGATTCCACTTGCGACGAGCTTCTACATGAACAGGGTCATCATCTAAAAATTCGCCAAATAGAAATAATTCACCATTTTGAGTTTGCAGTAAACCCAAGTCATAGCGATCGCCATCAAAGGGATCAGCTCCCGGATTAAAGCAGATAGCTTTGAGTCCTCCGACTGCTTCAATATTTTCGATCACCGTTTTGGCTTTGGGACGAGAGGTTTGAATCAAAATTACGGGTAAACCATCACCTACTTGTTTAAATTCGCCCAGTTGATGATACTTTACTCCTTGACGTAGGTAGTCGAGCATTTCCCAGGACACTACACCCAAACTGAGAAATGAGTCTTCTGGTATTAAGTCATCACGCAGAGAGTGAGACTCGATGGAGGTTAATTCACCAAATTCTTCGTCATCTAATACTAAGTCTGCCATTTCTTCTAACTCTGCGGCGAGTTGTGGCATGGTAGAGACGGTGACAGATACTGCTTTGGTTGTTTCATCGGATGCAGGTAAGGAGATCCGATAACGATGGCTGATATTGGGGAAATCACCACCGGACAACTGACGACGATGGTCACGAATGAAGCGACAAAAACTTTCTAAAGCTAGGAAGACAACAGCTGCTTCCTCATCATATAAGACAGAGCGCAATCCTTCCAATGGATGGATGTTGCCAAAAGTTGGGCTAATTTCTGATAATGCCAAATCAGCTAAATCATCAAATTCATCTTCATCATCAGTATCATCTTCACGCTCAAAAGTGAGGAATAAGCAATCTTGTTTGAGAAAAGCCTCTTCTAAATGACCTTGAGATTCGTCATCATTTAAAACGGCTGCACGAAATCGCTTGAGGGAATCTTCGGAACGATAAAACAAAATTCCATACTCCATCCCCAGCATTCCCATGACTGAGGCGTAGAGTGTACCTACATCCCATTTATTAATTTCTATAGATATGATTTGCTGTTCTTCTAAAAATTCCCAGGGTGCGGCTTGCCAAATAGCATAGGCTTTTTCGTGTAAAGGTTTGGCATACTGTGGAGGAACATCAGGAATTTGACTGTCGATGATTTCTGCAAACCCTCGAAACAGTTCATCAATTAAGGGTAGTTCTGGCGAATAATCGATCGCAATATCCAAATCTTGGAGAACACCACGCAAATAAAATTGAATTTCCCGATCGCGCACGACAATTTTTTGGGGTCGCGCGGGTTTAGCTGGACTGTGGGGATGTTCCATTGCTCGCATTAAGGTGCGAACGATCGCTTCCGGCCCAGTATCTTCTGATATTACATCCATTCCCCGGACAATGCCTTGGGAGCCATCCACCCAGAGAATACAATCGCCCTTGGACTCTGAGTTGAAATTTGGGGTGGGCGATGATGACAACGGACGGCGATCGCCCTCCCATACAGAAGGAATTTGGGTTAATTTCTTCAACCGACGACTGGTAGAGCGATTAAAACTTGTCATAGAGTAGGTTAATCAGAAACAGGCGATGGAAAAGTACACTTTCGGGAATGGCTGGCCATGAAACAAATGTTCTTGGCTTGGTTATAGCTCAGGCTGGAACTCTAAAAATACCAAATCTTTAAACACACTGAGTCTCTCAATTCTAGAATAAAAATATTGCCCTGCTTTTGATAGAGTGTTCACAATTTAGCGATTAGCGTCATCATTGTCGCTAGAATGAATAAAAAAACTAGAAAGATGACCCAAGGGCAATCACTAGCCCGAAGCGGATATTTTACATCATTTAAGGAGTTGAAAAGCGGATGACACAAGCAACTCAGTCTCAACAAAGAGGGATACTGTTGAGCGAAGCCGCTTTGCGGCAAGTAAAGTCCCTCCAAGAAAAGCAAGGTCAAGATTTATGCTTGAGGGTAGGAGTACGCCAAGGTGGCTGCTCTGGGATGTCTTACATGATGGACTTTGAACAGGAAAGCAAGATCACTCCTCAGGACGAAGTTTTTGATTACGATGGCTTCAAAATTGTCTGCGATCGCAAAAGTATTTTATATCTTTATGGCTTAATGCTTGATTATAGCGATGCCATGATCGGTGGTGGTTTCCAATTTACCAATCCTAATGCTACTCAGACCTGCGGTTGCGGTAAGTCGTTTGGGGTGTAAGATTGTCAATTGTCAGTGGTCAGTTGTTAGTTCCGAGTAACTACTGACTAATGACTAATGACTAATGATTAATAACTAATGACTAACACTGTTGATTCCCTGTTTGATACAGGATTAGAACGTTATAAAGCTGGGGAGCCTGCTGCTGATTTGATCCCCGTGTTTAAAGAAGTATGCGATCGCGCTCCCAAAGCCAGCGCCGCTTGGATCTGTCTAGCTTGGTTATATTTGCTGGAGGATAAGCCAAACTTAGCTCTCAAGGCAGCACAAAAAGCTGTAAAAATCAATCCTCAAGACCCACAAGCTAGGGTAAATCTCGCTGTGGCTATGCTAGAAACTGGTCAAAAAGGCTTGCGGCAACATATTGACATTACACAACAATTAATGTTGGTCAATCCCGATTGGCGAGATGAGATTCAAAATAGTATTGCAGATGGTTTAAGCAGAAAACCTGATTGGCAGAGCTTGGCCAAAGTTAAAGGCTGGTTGTTTAATGAATAGTGGCTAGGGAATTGGGGATAGAGACTAGAGGTTAAGCTGTTACGCATTTAAATCGTATATTTCGCACTCAGGTGTCAAAAGTCCACAGTCCACAGTCCAAGCTAGCCTTCAATTCTGGACTCTTGACTATGGACAGCCCTGAAGCAAGAATCTTTGATCGAGGTGCGTATCTCCGATAACTGAATTTTCAGATCATTGTTTCGTCCCCAATCCCCAATCACTCATCCCCAATCCCCACTTTCTTATGAAAGAAAAATTATTAAACTGGCTAAATTTGATTTTAGTAGCAGATGTATTTCTGGTATTGTTAGGCTTTTTTTGGTTTGCGATCGCTGTCATGGGTGAAGCGATCGGCGTTAATCTAGGTCTAGATTTGTGGCACAAACTTTGGCAACCTGTATTTAACCCAGCGATCGGCATTCTGATGGGTGGTGCAATTCTGAGTGGTTTGATTAGTTGGGTATCCCGAAAATTCTTCAAAAAACCAACAACTGACTACTGACCACTGACAAAGAGCATTATTGCAAAATTTCTTGTAAGGCTGGTTGTAAATTCTGATACTGATATTTAATCCCGGCTTCTAAGGCTCGTTTGGGAAGTACTTGTTGACCTTCTAGAACAACGATCGCCCCATCTCCCAAAAGAGCTTCTAGAGCAAAAGCCGGGACAGGTAACCATGAAGGACGGTTCATTACTTGTCCCATCGTTTGGCTTAAGTCAGTCATGCGAACTGGATGGGGTGCAGTAGCATTATATACCCCTTCTAGTTGTGGGTTGGTTAAGGCTTGCACAATCAGATTCACCAAATCATCAATGTGAATCCAAGAAAACCATTGACGACCGCTACCAATTGGCCCCCCAGCATAGAGTTTAAAAGGGGTAATCATTTTTCCTAAAGCACCACCCAACCCTAGAACAATACCTAAACGTAGTATCACTAGGCGAACGCCTGATTGTTTCACTTTTTGGGCTTCTGCTTCCCAAGCTTGACAAACTTGAGCGAGAAAATCCCTACCAGAGGGGCTATTTTCATCAAAGGTAGTGGTTTCACTTGTACCGTAATAACCAATAGCCGAAGCGTTAACTAATACTGTAGGCTTGGGGTTAGCTTTCGCTATGGCTTCGACTATTTTCTGTGTGCCTAGTTGACGACTGTTAAGAATCTCTCGTTTGTGTTCTGGTGTCCAGCGTGCCTCTGCGATGGGTTCTCCTGCCAAGTTGACTACACCATCACAACCGGCAATTACATCTTGCCACGCCCCGGATGTAGTGGGTGTATAAGCAACAATTTCTACATTGGCAAATGTTTGTGCAGGAAAATGCCTGCGAGCCGATGCAGTGTTACGGGTTAAGACAATTATTTGATGACCTTCTTTGTGAAGTCTTTGTACTAGTCGAGTTCCGACAAATCCTGTTGCGCCTGTAATTGCTACTTTCATAATGCACCTCCCCAAACCCTTATTTTAAAGTTTTTTATCAAATTTTCAACTTATGTTGCTAGGATTGGGGACAAGTCAATAGTCAATAGTCAATAGTCAATAGTCAATAGCTAAAGACCTTCATTTTTGACTGTTGACTGTTGACCAACTTAAAAGTCTACGCCCCTTTTTAGTTCTACACCTTGATTGGCATAGTGTTTGTGGCAGTAAACTTCGGAGTGAATACTGGCTAGGTCAAAGTAAGCGGGTTGATTTTGGCAACGTCCAGTAATAATGATTTCAGTGTCGCGGGGTTTACGAAGTAAGGCTTGGACAATTGGCTCTACAGGAAGTAGTTCCAAGTCAACAGTGGGATTGAGTTCATCAAGGATGATGGTTTTGTAGAGTCCAGAGGCGATCGCAACTTTAGCTATTTCCCAACCCCGTTCTGCTTCTACGTAGTCTAATTCTTGTCGAGAATTGCGCCAAACAATCGCATCTCGACCGCAGCGTTGATGATCTACCACTTCCGGGTATGATTGCCGTAAAGCGGCGATCGCTGCATCTTCTGTATAACCGCTACCACCTTTGAGCCACTGCATAATTAATACCCGCGTTGACCCTGGATGGTTAATACCTCTGCCAATCGCTTGTAATGCCTTACCTAAAGCACTGGTAGATTTACCTTTACCTGCACCAGTATAAATTTCAATCCCCTTCATCAAAAGTTCTGTGGCTTTGGGGTGGTGTAAAGGTTTCATTTCTGAGTGTAAATCCGCAATGTCAAGTAATTTTTGCGGCGCACCTCTTCCCGTCGCAATAATTTCTAACTCTTGGGGTTTAGATTTTAATGTCCCCACTACCTCATCTACCGAAAGTAACCCTAAATCGAGGACTGGGTTAATTTCATCCAAGACAACAACAGAATATAAACCAGAAGCGATCGCACCTTTGGCGACATCCCAACCCCGTCCCGCTTCACTACGGTCAAAAGTTGTAATTTCTTCTGGGCCAAAAAATTCTGCTCTCCCGGTGCGTACTTGGTCTATTAAATGGGGGAATCCACGCTGTAATGCAGCGATCGCTCCATCTTCGTCGTAATCTCGTTCGGGTCCTTTTAAAAAGCGTAATAGCAGTACACGATTGGAATTGTTCGGTGCGTTTATTCCTAAGCCTATCGAGCGTAAAACTACACCCAACGCTGCTTGCGACTTACCTTTACCGACACCATCATATACATGAATTTGGCCAGTAAGCCGTTCTGAACGCACTTGTGCCGTGCGGATACCGATGCCGTTCCTTGTCATCTGTTGAAAAGCTGTAACGTGGCAGTTTCCTATCTTACCGGAGGTTAGGGCGCTACGCTCTAAATTCAAAACCTTACACTCTTACACCCTTACACCAATTCAATTAATGATGGCAACACATCATTGGGTGAAGACGCGATTCATCGCGTCTCTACAGATGGTTTATTTGTCGCATTCTTTTTTCAAATTGGTATTACGCCCCTATACCCCTACACCCAGTCTCAACAGAAAATCTGGGTACATAAGTCTTATTAAAGATAAATCGGAGTATACTGGCACACCAAGAGAGTTAATAAGGATTGGGAATTGAAGAGTGAGGATTGGAGAATTATGACTCAGTACTTAGTACTCATTACTCAGCACTCATTATTACGGCTATACTCTCTACAGTTTCCCTTTTTTGTTGAGTGTCTATGTTTGAAGATTTGACTATACCCAGGATTTGGCCGATTGGCGCAATTTTGTTTAACTTGTTGTTTTTACTGATTGCTATTCCCATAGAAGGTTACATCTACCATAAAAGACTCAAATTTGATAAGAAGACTAGTATCTTTTATGCGATCGCCGTCAATAGCTTTTCTGGTGTCATCGGCTGGGTGATATTTTTTTTCGCAGAGCCTGTATTACCAGTACCGATCAAGGCTGAGTTAATTAATTACATATTTTTTAATATTTTTAGATCAACCAATACCCAAGGTATTCTGATTTTAACTACTTTTATCATTTTCTTTTCGACTTTTTTAATGAAATTTTTTCTTTTGAGGCTTTTTGTTTTTACCTTAAGTGAAGATATAGGTAAAAAGCAAGAAGAACCCCAACCATTTTATCGGCAGAAAATCCGTTTCATCAGTAAAATTAGGCTGCAAGATACAAACTTATTAACTACAACACTTATTGCCAATTCATTAAGTTACACCGCCATAACTATTATTTTATTGATACGCAATAGGTAAGCAAAATCAAGGTTATTCGTAATACAAAAATACAAAGGTAGGTAAATTGTGAATTTATTATTCAAAGACCTTTTTGGGATATTTAAAATTTTTGAAGATGTTTATGAGCGGGTCAGAAAAATATTAGTCCCAACCACAGCTTATTCTTGGCAGACATTCATTTATTTGAGTGTATTTTCTTGGGTAATGTCCTATTTTGCTACAGGTTATATCAGAGATATAATTGCCCTTTGCGGTTGGTTGTTTTTAATTGCAGGTACAGCTTGGTACACAACGGATGATCCGTTAAGAGTTCCTGGGACTTTCATGCCAGTGGGAGCGGTGATTACAGGATTTTTAGTTAGTGTGTTTGCTTTCAGTAATCAAGAAGATGTTATTACATCTAGAACAGTTGTACTTTGGCCGACAATATCAGCATTAATCACGGCAATTCCTGAATTTATTGAAGGAAGCGACACTGACTCTAAAACTCGGATTCCTAAACCAGATGCACGGCAAAAAATCATTGTTTTAGTTGCTAGTTGTATGATGATAAGTTGCTGGCTTCAGTTTTACTTTGTTCTAGATAAATGGTTACAAGAATATCCTAGTTTATTAGCTGAAAACTTTGGGCGTAGTACTTTTGTAATTACCAGAGAAGAGCAACAAAAAATTCCTACTAATGGAGTTGTAATTTTAGATAGACTGCAACCATTAGTTGAGGAACAAATCGCTGAAAAACCTTGGTCAGAGGTTGAAAGATGGCTCCTGGAAGCAAATGTTAGAGTTGGTCAATTAGGTAGGGAAGTATTAAATAATAACTTGGCACAATATGAAGAAAAAGCACTCTGGCGTGTTGAGCCGCGTGTAGTTAATAATAAGTCAGGTTACAGGTTAGATTTACTCAGCATTTGGACAGGCCCGACGGCTAATCCTCGTGGTTATTTTCTGCGGAAATCATGCCAAATTGACCCAGTGGCAACAACACCAATTAATACTACTACTAACAGTAGAACACCGGAGGAGAAAAAAGCCGTTGCAGAAATACAATGCGATCGCTTGAATAAATTATTCTCAGGTGCAGCACCACCGCAGCAGTAAGGGATTGGGTATTGGGTATTGGGGAGGATAAATTATGATGAGAACTTTTGTAATTGCTAAGAATGTATTTCAGGAAGTGGTACGCGATCGCATCCTGTATATTATCGGTTTTTATGTCTTGCTGTTGGCTGTGGCTATCCGGGCTTTGCCTGAGTTTGCTGCATCAACTGAAGATAAAATGTTTCTAGATTTCGGTTTGGCGGCGATGAGTGTCATCAGTTTGATTATCGCTGTCTTTGTGGGTACAGGATTGATTAATAAGGAAATAGATAAAAGAACTATTTTGTTGTTAATTGCTAAACCTGTAAGCCGTGGAGAAATTATCACGGGGAAATTTTTTGGTTTATCGTCCGTACTGACTGTTTTAGTTGTCAGTATGACGGCAATTTATTTACTCTTTTTGCAATTTGGCAATATTCCCCATACAACGCCGAGTATTTTAATTGCCGTCTTGTTTTTATGTTTGCAGTTATCTTTGATAACGGCTGTAGCTATTACCTTCGGGGTTTTTACTAGCTCCTTACTGGCTATAGCTTTAACTTTTGCCGTGTATCTTATGGGAAATATTACTCAGAATATAGTAGAGTTTAGCCGCCTTAGTCGTAACCCTGCAATGGAAGGTATTAGTCAGATTTTATATCTGATATTGCCAGATTTATCTCGATTAGATTTAAAAAATGATGCTGTTTACGGTATGCAGGCACTACCTGACACGATCGCACTCATGGGTAATGCTGTCTATGGTTTTGTATATATTGCCATGTTATTGGCGATCGCTATTTCCCTTTTCTCACGTCGGGAGTTTTAAATTATTCCCAAATCACTATTTGGGGATTGCAGATTTTACCATCAGGCATAATGGTATCGTGTAACTTAGCTAAAGCTATTTTTGTTCCTTCTAGGTTGGCATTAGTTAAGTTGGCTTTGGTCAAATTTGCCCATGTCAGGTCAGTGTTAGTGAAGTTGACCCCTGTTAAGTTAGCTTCTAGTAGTGTGGCTCCAGATAACTTTGCATCTGTCAAATTAGCTCTGGATAGATTGCCCTCAATTAAAGATGTCTCTACTAATGTGCCTTGAGTTAGGTCAGCTTCACGTAAATCAGCCGCGCATAAAGAAGCACCCCAAAGATTAATATTACGACATTGCGATCGCCATAACAAAGCTCCACACAAATTCGCTTGTGTTAAATCGGCATCTGTCAAATTAGCTTCTGATAAAACAGCTTCATGCAACTTAGCCTCACGCAAATTAGCTTGCATTAAGTTTGCTTCAGTCAGGTTTGCACCCGTAAGAATACAACCAGACAAATTGGCAAAACTTAAATCTGCCCCTATTAAGTTAACACCACTTAAATCAACTGTACTTAAGTCAATTCCACTCAAATTACAGCCATTAAAATCTCGACGCGGACAAAGTTTATCTTTGATTTGACTCAGGAGTAATGCTTGTGGTTCAGCAAAATTTCTCATGTTATTCACCTGCGAGTGTCAATGAGCAAACAAGACTATTATGAAAGATACTGTATAACGAGATTACACCCTGAAAGCTAAATGAACATAGCAAAATTTTCCTAAAAAATAGAATTTATTTTGCTATTCTGCAAAATTCCTTTAGTTCAGCCATTTTAACAACATAGATAGCTGATCAAAGTCATGAAACACTGATACAGAACTGACGCAACTGGCACAATAGTAGAGTCCATCAGGTATGGAAAATCCTCTGTACAAAATTATTAGGACTGACGCACCCTAATACCCATTCTCTATGAAGTTGCGCCAAATAAATGATGTAGAGACGTTGTGTGCAACGTCTCTACAGTACAGAATAAATGGCATCTTCATCAAGAAACAGTATCAAGTTAGTTTGATTATGACACTTGCCTAAGTCCTATAATAATGACAAAGGTAATTGGTAATGAGTGACTAGATAATCAGCACTCATCACTCATAGACTATTTATGCAGATTTTAGGTTTCATTTTTTCACCAAAAAATATGCTGTGGCATATTCAGGTAACTGCCGAATATATTGCCTAAAAGAGTTTTGGCTGGGAAAAATTCCAGCTAGAAAATCAAGTTGGTATAAATTAGGTAAAAATGCTCCACCTGTATCTGCAATAACTCCCATTTGTAATTGCTTACGTCCACCTTGCGTATGCTCTAACAAAACTACTCTACCTAAGCCAATATTTAAAACATCTCCGGCAAAAGTAACTCCTGGCTTAACGGAAATTTTAGCGTCTATCTTGTGTCCGTAACCTTTAATTGCATCAACTTGCCGAAAATACCAATAACGCTTTTGTGATGTGGCTTTTAATCCACGGACATAAGACATCCCGTTATTTCTATCCACGTTAAAAAATGCTCTAGAGCCATCAGTAAAATTTACGAGAATTGTCCCTTGCATTAAAGCTTCTTCGAGTCCATTTCTGGTTAAATAAGCCAGAGGTTCAACTTTGCCAAATTCCTTACCACCCGGTTCATAAATGCCAGATAAAACATCCTGTTTTGTATATCTGGTATAAAATTTGTCGGTAATATTATTGTCTTTTAAACTATAAATTGGTGTGTTAAAAGTTGCTGTGCGTTTTCGAGAGCCTGGGTGAGTAAATACAGCATATTTTGTCAATCTCAATTGCTTTTGTACTTGATTTTCTGGGTTATATGCTGTCCATTTAATGACTCGGAAGTTGCGGTTGATAAAGTTAGGATTTTGTAACCGAGTGATGCGATTTTTGGCGATGTCTTCCTTGAGGACTTCAATCATGAAGTCCAGAGTCTTGAGGATATCTTCTGTTGTGACTTTTTGCGTACTCAGTAATCCGGGACGTAAAATATCTGGGTCGTCTGAACCGTGTTCTTGAAAGTATTGCCTTGTGTTGACAAGGACTGTTAATAAATCTGATTGATTAACATTAACTTTAGCCGTCGGTAATTGTACTGGAGACAAAATTTGATTACCATTGACGCTAAATTTATACTTTCTCCACTCATCAATAATAGGATAAGTGATAGATGTTGTGGCTACATCGGGAGTTGAGTCAGGCGTATTTTGTGGCGTTATCTGTTGGGAAGATGTTCCCACCTGATTAATTCCTGTTTTTTGCCCCAAAGAGGTATTTATTGGGGGATTATGAATAGTTGCTTGAGTTACCCTGAGTTGAGATTTATTAGCTATTACCTGTTGATTTAAGTCGAAACTTTTATCCTCTAGAGATTTTTGGTCTGGCTGTTTAGCTTGGGAGTAACTATCATATATAGTACTACTCGCTATACCCACCAGTGATAAAGCTGCAACACCTAGCAAGAGTCTCATTTTTGGGCTGAACAGGATACTCATAAATTGCCAACAAATTTCCCAATACTAATTTGATAATGCGCTTTTAAGGCATTTGACAGGGCATCAAAGCTCTCCCACTTCTAGGGAGAAAATCAGCCTAACGTCACATTATAACCTGCATACTGATGACTAAACTTTCATTCCTATTCTTGAGCCTTTGACTATAGTCTGTCTACTAGCCAATATAAACACTCAGTAATTGGGGGAAATGCAGATTGCTGAGGAATCTTTCTAGAGATTCGTGAAAAATTGTTTGTATTTTTTGACGATCGCAATCATATATTCTTGTCGGTTTGTCAATTACTAAGTTATACACATAGAGAATCACACACTACTGTTAAGAATTACACTGGGTAGTTTAATTATCCGGATACAGAAATACCTGAAAACAAAATGTTAAGTATCCCTATTAATCAACATTTGCCTCATACACCTCATTTGGTGACATCATTACCGGGGCCTAGAGCTAAAGCAATTGTAGAACGCGATCGCGCTGTTACTTCTCCTTCTTATACCCGCGACTATCCCTTGGTGGTGAATCGTGGTGAGGGCTGTATGGTGGAAGATGTGGATGGCAATGTATTTTTAGATATGACAGCAGGTATCGCCGTCACCGCCACCGGACACGCCCACCCAGAAGTAGTCAGGGCAATTCAAGAACAGTCGGCGCGTCTCATACATATGTCGGGGACGGATTTCTATTATGAGCCGATGGTGGAACTAGCGGAAAACCTAGCCAGCCAAGCCCCTTTTGTTCATGATACAAAGGTATTCTTCACCAATTCCGGTGCAGAGTCCAACGAAGGAGCCATCAAACTAGCTCGATATTACACCAAGCGATCGCTCATCATCGCTTTTTTAGGCGCATTCCACGGACGCACCTACGGGGCTATGTCTTTGACTGGTTCTAAAACTGTACAGCGTGCCAATTTTGGGCCGTTAGTACCAGGGGTGACTCACATTCCCTACGGCACTCACGCTAGCCTAGATTACTTAGAAAACAATTTATTGACTACAATCATCCCTGCCCATGAAGTAGCGGCTATTGTTGTTGAACCAATCCAGGGAGAAGGCGGTTATATTGTGCCAGAGGATGGATTTTTGCAGAGAATCCGTAATATCTGCGATCGCTATGGCATATTAATGGTAGTCGATGAAGTGCAATCAGGTATGGGGCGCACCGGCCGCTTATTTGCCATTGAGCATTGGAATGTCACACCTGATATTATTACCACCGCCAAAGGTATCGCTAGCGGGATGCCCTTGGGAGCGATTTTAGCCCGTGCTGAATTGATGACTTGGCCTCCCGGTTCCCACGCCACCACATTCGGCGGCAATCCGGTAGCTTGTGCGGCGGGTATTGTCACCCTCAAACTACTCGAAAGTGGCTTGATGGATAACGCCACCCAAATGGGTGAATTATTACAAACTGGTTTAACTCAATTGCATCAACAATTCCCCAGAATGTCCTTACCTAGAGGTAAAGGATTGATGGTGGCGGTGGATTTATTAGATGAAGACGGTAATTTTGATTCTAAGTTGCGCGATCGCATCATTCAAGAGGCCTTCTATCACGGACTGTTATTACTGGGTTGTGGTAAAGCTGCAATCCGTTTCTGTCCACCGCTAGTTATCAACCGTGAACAAATCCAAACCACTCTGGATATCCTCGCGGAAATTTTAAGATAAGTTCTACTTTTGACGGAAAACTCACATTTTATAGATTATCAGGGTCAATATTCAATTCTCGCAACTTAGCGGCTAGGCGTTCAGCACGTTGCTTTTCTTGTTCAGCACGCAGTGTTTCTTGTTCAGCACGTAGTGTTTGCTGTTCCGCGCGCAATGTTTCCTGTTGTGCCAATTCTTCAGGTGTTGGTACTAACTGTCCTTCTGCTGTGAAATAGCGTAACTGATTGTTCTGCACACCCAAGTGTAAATCTAACTGCTGACTCCATAACCAACCTTGGGGATTTGGTTCTATAGGTTGATAATGACCATCTACTAAATGAAATCCGACAAATTCTAAATTATTGGGGTCAAACCAAAAATATTCTGGTGTGCGAAAGATATCTTGATAAATTTGCTTTTTTAAATCTTTATCCGTGGCTTTTGTCGAAGGTGACAGCAATTCAACAATGATATTGGGATACTTACCGTCTTCTTGCCAGATTACCCAACTTTTGCGTGGTTTCTTGTCGCATCCTCGCACCACAAAAAAATCAGGGCCGCGAAAGTCCTCTGATTTGAGTTGACGTTGGCTATAATAAATTGTCAAATTTCCCGCCGCATAAAAGTCATTGCGGTTTTGCCACCACAATTCTAAGCACTGTAATAACAGAATAATCTGGCGTAGATGTAAATCGCTTTCCAATGGTGGTTCGTGACTTTCAATATCTCCTGGCGGAAATATTATATCTTCTATTGGTTGGTCACTTTCAATATCTCCTGGCGGAAATATTATACCTGCTACTGGTTGTAAATCTTGGGCGATTGACATGACTTAATTGGGGCTAAGGGTGATATACGAGGATGGGATGCACAGGTGTTATTACTATCATAATCTGGCTGATCTCTAGTTCTCAGTTATGATCGAATCTACTTACAGTCTTACCAATATTCTGTTTAGGTGTGATTTTTCCTGCTGAATGACTAAACTGTGCTTAAGCCTCTACAGTTAATCATCATGTCACCGAAAACCGCACTCAATCTTTTTTCATTATTGTGGCAAAACTATAGCGCCAGAGTTCCTTATGCACGTACTTATGAGCAAATGATTACTGCGGCTGGTGGAACTGTGGCTAATGACCATATTGCTTTTCGGTCGTTACGTTTATTGGTAGATAGCCCACGAGGTAAAGTAAATCTGGGTATTAACTATCTGTCTCAAATAGCTGAAGCTTTGGGTTACGAACCTGCGGGAGAATATAACTTTCCCCAAACTCATCTTTATGCCCGTCACTATCGTCATCCTCAACAAATAGAGTTTGATTTACCTAAGTTATTTATCAGCGAATTAATTGTTGATGAATTGCCAGATAATATTATCCAACTCATTACTCAAACAGTCTCTACCGTTGCTGATGAATTTACTTCGCCTCTAACTTATTTCTCACCAGCAGAAGGAAACGACGGAGTTATTGCCCAACAATTGCAAAAGTTTTTCACCCGTCCTTGGATGACTCCTCGACGTTCTGTGGTGGAAGCAGTTAATCAAGTTACTCAATATGGTGCATGGGTATTGTTACACGGCTATGCTGTTAACCACTTTACAGGCTATGTTAATCGCCATCAAACTCCAGAATATGCAGATATAGATGATACTGCCCGTGGTTTGGCTAATTTGGGTGTACCTATGAAGGCAGAAATTGAAGGCGATGTTACCTGGGGTTTGCGTCAAACAGCAACCCAAGCAGTTAAGGAAATGGTAACAGTTATAGATGATATTAGTGGTCAAGAAGTCGAAATTCCTTGGACTTACGCCTATTACGAAATAGCCCAACGTTATCCCCTACAAGTGGAACCTGGAAAAGAGAAGCTATTTGATGGTTTTCTGGGAAATAATGCCCAACAGCTATTTGAAATGACTAGACTGGTTGAGTGCGATGCCGCAAAGATAGGGAAATAATAAGGTTGAAAAGCATTGTATGCGATCGCCATTGCGCTAGGAAATGATTTATCACGCAGAGGAGGACACTTGCGTGGGCGGGTTCCCGAATTGAGCAAAGTGTCTGTCGCGCAGAGGCGCGGAGAGTTATACCAATTAGAAAAAAGAATGGGACAAATAAACCATCTGTAAAGACGCGATAAATCGCGTCTTCTTCACCCAAGGATGTGTTGCAATCATTAATTGAATTGGTATTAGGAGAGAATTATTGGCGTGTATAGCGATGTTTTACACCGATGGGGAAATATTCGTGATCGCCCATTGGTGCTAGGGCTATCTGTGGTGTTTGATATTCTGGGGGGACATAGTTGGCAAATTCACCGTTCAGGCGCAATAGTTGGGTGAGAATTGATGTGGCTATGGTTTGGCGTTTGTCTTCGCTATCTTCTACCCCTGGTGCTAGTTCTACAACTACGGATAAAAAGCGGTTTTTGTCAGCGTCTTCTTTTACTTGCAAGACGAATTTACCTGTTACCCATGCTTGAATAACTGGTTGTTCTAAACCGACGGAGATGTTTTCCGGGTAAATATTGGCTCCAAAATAAGAGACTGTAAAGTTTGAGCGTCCAAAGACGTAGACGAAGGGTAGTTGATTAATTCCTCTAGAAGGGTTGGGAGTAGTAGCAGCAAGGGTTTCTAGGGGATTAAAGCCCCAATTGGCGAGGAATTGGAGCATAGCATCATAACTGATGATTCCGCCTGTGTCTAAGATGTTGTAGCGGATGAGGGGAACACCGTTGTTACCAGAAAAGAGTAATTGACCGTCTTGGACTTGAAAAAAGCGGTTAACTGGGTCATATTGTACCAGGGTAGGTAAGCGGGATTCACCAAATAAAGCTTTGGCTGCTTCGGGATTTTGGGCTAAAAAGCGGCGAATGCAAATACTTAAGGGTGTTTCGTTCCCCAACACACCCGCATCGGCTGTACCGTAAAGTGATGCTGAGTCATAACAAGGGTTTTGGGAACCCACTCTTTCCCCAACTAAACTACGCCATTCCTCACTGAATACTTCCCCCGCCATCACCAGTTTAATTTGATAGCGTTGCCACTCCACACCACGGGCAATTCCTGTATCAATCACATCTTTGAGGAATGGTGGATATCCCAACAGCACCACTTGGTCAAAATTACCACCGAGTTCCTGCACTACCCGTAAAATATCTTCTTTATTATTACCCGGTGTAATGACGGTGATGAGGTAGCCTTTACTGGCAAGATAACGACAGCAATTAGTAGTAAACATACCACCCACCCATGTACCTAAAGTGAAACAAATCACTGCTAGGGTGCGTCTGGTGTCAGCAGCAAAGCTATCGTGAAAAATCTGCTCAAAGCGTGTAGCGATTTGCAGTTCATCAGTGAAGAAACGAGGCCAAAATGTGGGTTTACCTGTGGAGCCAGAGGAAGCAGCTATCATATCGCAACCAGACAAATTGCCGTGGCGACACAAGTCAGTCAGAGGATAACGAGAAATATAATTATCTTTAGCGATCGCAGGTAATCTGCCAAAATCCTCTAAAGTTTGAATAGCAGCAGCATCAATTCCTCTTTCTGCTAAAAAAGCCTGATACGCAGGTACATGAGCCACTACATCATGAAATAAACTTAAAACTGCTGACTCATCAGAGGTTCCGATATGTTCTTTCAGTAAAGATTCCAGGGAAGTAGAAACAAAATCTCCCCAAGCCTCAATCACGTCTTTTCTTCTAGATTCTTGATTCATAATGCACCTAGTCAATAGTTAATAGTCAATAGTCAATAGTCAACACTCCGCATCTTTAGAGAATATTCGTAAATGCGACTACAGTTGTTGTAGTAATTTAGAAAAACCCTTACCTATCCTTCAGCATCATGCAGGTTTATTGCAGTAAGCAACACGCAAATAATGGCGGTAATCGTTTTTGTACTCACTGTGGTGAGCCTTTACCGCTTGCTGTGAAGCAAGTTGTAGATAATCGCTATCGCATCATACGTCAATTAGGACAGGGTGGTTTTGGACGCACTTATTTAGCTGAAGATATTAAAAAATCTCATAAAACTTGTGTACTGAAGGAATTTGCACCCCAAGTAGAACACAAAGAGGATTTACAAAAAGCCAAGGAGTTGTTTGAGCGAGAAGCAAATGTTCTCAAGAAACTCCAGCATTCCCAGATTCCCCGTTTTCACGGTTCCCTACAAGCCAAGATTGGTACTAAAGATTTCTTCTTTTTAGTACAAGATTATGTGGAGGGTGATAATTATCTCCAACTTTTAGAACAGCGTCAAACTCAGGGGAAAACTTTTACTGAAGAAGAAGTGATTACTCTATTACGGCAAATTTTACCTGTTTTGATTTATATTCACTCTCAAAACACTGTTCACCGCGATATTTCCCCCGATAATTTGATTTTGCGCCGTTCTGATAATTTACCAGTACTCATTGACTTTGGCGGTGTGAAACAATTACCAGCGTCTCAGGGTTTCTGGTCTACCAAGTTGGCTGGTAATAATACTTTGTTAGGTAAAAAAGGTTACGCACCAGAGGAACAACTACGTCAGGGAAAAGTATTTATAAACAGCGATTTATACTCTTTGGCGGTGACGGCTCTAGTCTTACTCACAGGTAAAGAACCACAAAAATTATACGACAGCTATCAGGGTGTTTGGCGTTGGGGGAAAGAAATCAACGCCAGTATTCAACTAGAATCTGTGTTAAAAAGGATGCTTGCTTATAAGCCAGGCGATCGCTATCAAAATGCAGCACAAATCCTCACCGACTTACCCTCACCCTCATCCCTCACTAAGCCGCCAACTACCCATCTCACTAAGATTAAGACGATGGTAGTGTCTCCCGGACGCAAGGTAACAGTTCTCGCGGGTAAACTACACAACAAAACTCAAGCAGTGAGCCAAAAGTTACCTTTACCTGTTTGGCTACGTCCTTTCGCCGTTAGTTTTGGGGGAACAGCTTTAGTTGTCTTAACTGGTGCAGGTACTTGGGCATTAGTAAATTCCGTAGTTCGAGGGGTATCTTCAATCACGATTCCTTCGATTTCCTTACCCGAATTACCATCCTTACCCAACCCACTAGCCCAACCAGTCAGCGACAAAAACAAAACTAGTAGCAGTGAAGTTCTCAGCCGTCGTCAACAGCTAGAAATCCCCGAAACATTTTTTATTCAGATCACAGATAGCTTATTCTATGCTCAAAAGCCAGAATTAAAAGGACGTAGCCTCACATCAAAACCAGAAGATGCACCGCTAAGAGATCAATGGCACGCTGTCGCTGGTGAATTTTTGAATAAAATAGAACAAGCGAACCTCAGTACAGCAGCTCGGCGCAAACTGGGAAGCTATACCCAAAAAGACTATGAAAACTGGAGAAGACAAGCACGTTCTGGACAACTAGGAAATTACACAGCTAGCCAACTAAATAAAGACACAAATGAAAAATTTGATCAGTTGTTTCCTGGTCAGCAGCGTGGGAAACTGAATCAACAAACTTTTGGTCAAGTTTGGTATGCGATCGCAGCTGATCAAGTAAGTAAAGCACAATCTAAGTAGGGTAATTGATAATTGGTAACTACTGACAACTGACTATGGACTAATGACTAATGACTAATGACTAATGACTAAATTATATTGTTCAAAAGGACACGAGAATTACCCAGGGACTCGGTTCTGTCTTAAGTGTGGGGAGAAGTTGGTGGATAATTTTTTTACACAGGGAATTCAACCTGGGTTAACTTTAAGTGATCGCTATCTGATTGTACGTCAAGTTGGTCAGGGGGGATTTGGGCGCACTTATTTAGCTGAAGATATTAACCGTTTTCGTGAACTTTGTATTTTAAAAGAATTTTCACCCCAAGTTCAAACAGCCTACGTCTTACAAAAAGCTGAGGAGTTGTTTCAACGGGAAGCCAAGGTTCTCCATCAGCTACAACATCCCCAAATACCCCGCTTTCGAGAAATATTTCGTGTCAATCTAGCCGGTAAAGAATATCTATTTTTAGTTCAAGATTATGTAGAAGGGGAAACTTATAGTGGGTTATTAAATCAACGCATACAGCAAGGGTTACGGTTTACAGAAGCAGAAATCCGTCAACTGTTGCAGCAAATTCTCCCAGTTTTGGACTATATCCATTCTCTGGGTGTGATTCATCGTGATATATCCCCAGATAATCTCATTCTTCGCAGTGTTGACAAGCTACCAGTATTGATTGATTTTGGTGGTGTCAAACAAGTAGTAGCCGTTGTTGCATCTCAATATTATCAACCAGGTGTAGTTGCATCTCCTCCAGCCGCTACCCTACTAGGTAAAGTGGGATTTGCACCACCAGAACAGATGCAAACTGGAAATGTCTCTCCCCACAGTGATTTATATGCTTTGGCGGTCACGGCAGTAGTTTTACTGACTGGAAAACAACCACAGGAATTACTTGATACATATAACTTATCTTGGAATTGGCGACGAGAAATTAGCCTTAGTCCAATTTTTGGGCAAGTATTAGATAAAATGCTGGCGGCTAGACCAGGCGATCGCTATCAGTCTGCCCAGCAAATATTACACGCGCTTAACCCAGCACCAGTCAATTATCCCCCCACTCAACCCCCCATACCAACACCCCTTCCCACACCACCACCTGTTTCTACACCCGATACAATTGCCGTAGCCCCATCCCTTCCCACTCCTGACATTTCCCCCGCACCCCAAAGGAAAAACTGGTTGATACCAACCGCCGCATTCTTATTAGTCGGTACTGTTGGCTTAGTTTGGTTAGGAATGAGTAACAGCGATCGCAACTCTATCTCAGTTGACCCCACTCCCACCCCCACAGAGACACAACCCACCAACCCCCTAGATAAATACTCCCCCGCAGAACGGCAACGCAAACAAACATTGAACGATCGCCGTCAACAGTTGGGTATAGATTTTAACTTTTACATTAATGTAGTCAATCAAATTTTCTGGGACAGAAACCCTAGTGAACGGGGACGCACCCTCAGCGATGGGGCAGAAGATGAAAACTTACGGACCGAATGGGATGCAGTCGCCGCCGAATTGTTAGATAAACTCAAACCCCTGAGTAATCGGGCTAGACGACAACTAGGTACTTATACTGCCGCAGAACGCGATCGCTGGAAAGTAGAAGTCAATCAAATCAACGTTGGTAGCCGTTCTTTATATGATTTAGGTGATGCAGCCTTCTTCAGAGCATTTCCTGAACAGAAGGGTAAAAACTTTATCGAACAACCAATTGGACAAGTTTGGCAAGCCTTTGTCAGTGATAAACTGAGTGCGATCGTTGCTGGTACTGTCTTTCAAAAGATTGTCTTTGATCCAGGCGCTACAAGTAAAACAGTCAGTGGCACTCTCCAGCCTGCTGGCGGTAGAGTTTTTATTGCTGACTTAGCTCAAAACCAATCTCTAGAATTGCAGCTACAAGCCAACTCCAAAGTTTTATTATCGGTATATTCCCCCTCAGGAAAAACCATATTTTTAGAAGATTCTGAAAAACGCAGCTTATCAACTGAACTCCCAGAATCGGGATTTTATGAGTTCGTTGTCGTGTCTACTGCATCCACATCCGCAGATTATCAACTCACCCTCACAGTAGAAAATCCCACCCCGCCACCAGAACCGACACCAACCCCCAGCGAAACGACCACGCCTACACCAACTCCCAGTGAAACGCCCACAGAAACGCCCACACCTACACCAACTACAGCACCGTAATTTTACGTGAGTTTGCTAAATTCGGAATAACACCTCTCCATAGCTTGCTACTCTACGAGTTCTCCGCAGGAGTACCCGCAGGGTACCTCTCTCCGAAACCTACGGTGTACACACAAGCCTGATCAACCTTGCCTCATAACGTTTTGATCCCCCCTAACCCCCCTTAAAAAAGGGGGGAATTATAATTAAAGTCCCCCTTTTGAAGGGGGATTTAGGGGGATCGAACCACATTTTGTACCCAGCACAAAGATGTGTGTATGCCGTAGGCTATTTTGAATTTTGAATTTTTAAACTTTCTCTCTCGGTGGTGTAGCAATGCCTCGTTTCAATAAATTTGCTTCCAGTTCTTTGATGAATCGCAAATCTTCTACCAACAAAGCCTGATTGTCGCTATCAACAGAGTTATTTTCTAGGAAAGTGAAGGCTTGGCGAAATTGTTCAGGACTGGCGATAAATGGTGAGTCAAAGTGACAGGAAATAATCTGTTGAAAATTCCACTGTGCTACTGTATCAGCCCAGTTAAGAACTTTCTTTGGGGCTTGGGGCAGAATCAGCACTTGTAAAATCGGGGCGACAAAAGGTCGTCCATTGGCGGATAAGGCAGCAAAGGACTGTTGCCAATTTTCTTGCCAGCGAAAGGGGAAAAAACCGAAGTATGCTTTGGCGGAATGATCTGGTGCTTTGAGTGCATCGCGCCACATCTGCCCCAATTCAGTTAATCCCAGGGCGCTAGGGCGAAAGTAAATAGCAAATAGGGCAATACGCTGCCATCCTTGGCGACGGTTAGCTGGGTTATCTTCAATGACTTGCCCTGCGTTATCCCTGGCGTGAAATAGCAAGGGGTAAGGTTCTAATTCCAAGATAGCGGGTGGTTCTGCTGGCACAGACAGAACAGCATCGGTAACAAGTAGAGTATGCGATCGCCTATGGAAAAATGCCACCTCCACAAAAGAACCTCGTCCCAGATTAATATCCAGTACTGCATAATCAAACTCATCCGCAAAAGGCGTTTGACTAGAGTCTTCTGGTAGTACTTGAGTCCGGTTTTGGGGAAAACCCAGCCAACTCAGTGGTAAATTAAATGGGAAACTCCACTGATGGGGGGCAACAAATACCTGTGCTTGGGGAAACTTACGCGCAAAGGGGCCGACAAATATTTTATGTTCCAGACCAGAACTGGTAGGTAGAATTATGTACTTAACTTCACCATGCTGGGCAACTAACTCATTAACTAATCGGACACATTCCTTCGTTGGGGCGACTGGCGCATAAATTAGCAAGCCACCTGCATTTAGCTTGATTACAGTCATCCTAATCGGCACTACGGTGTAGAGAATGCCTTGAACTTGGTCAAATGTCCAAATGGTATCTTTAACTACTTCCCGGCAAAGTGTGCGCTTTCTACCGTAGGGATAAAGCGGTAAAGCAGGCCAGAACGGCCATGACCAATCTTGGGGATTATTGTTGTGGGAGTGTACTTGTGGATTCATCTTTTAGTCAGTGGTCAGTTGTCAGTTGTCAATAGTCAATAGTCAGTAGTCAGTAGTCAATTTTCTTCCTCCTACCTCCCCAATCCCCAATCCCTAATCCCCAGTCCCCAATCTCCAGTCTCTCTTATGGGACGTTGATCCATATAATGAAGAAAAGTTAATTTGTACTTAAAAAAGTAAACATGAGTCAAACTGCTTTAAATCTAGTTGCAATCTCTGTTTTTCTCATGACGATGTCGGCTTTATTGGGGCCGTTAATTAACTTATCGCCAGCAGTCCCCGCGATCGCTACCTTCACAATTTTAGGTATAGCAACTTTTGATAGTTTTAGCTTGCAAGGCAAAGGCGGAACTATCCTTTTAGATTGGATTGCGGGGTTTTCACCACAACACCGCGATCGCATTATTCACCACGAAGCTGGACACTTTTTAGTGGCATACCTCTTGGGCGTTCCTGTTACAGGTTACACTCTCAGTGCATGGGAAGCGTGGAGGCAAGGGCAACCTGGCCAAGGCGGTGTTACCTTTGATGATGTTGAATTAGTGTCTCAAGTAGAACAAGGTAAAATCAGTAATCAGGCATTGGAACGCTACTGCACTATTTGTATGGCAGGAATCGCTGCGGAAACTTTGGTTTTTGAGCGCGCTGAAGGTGGAACCGATGATAAAAGCAAATTAGCAACTATCTTTAAAGTCTTGGGTTTTTCTGAGTCAGTTTGTCAGCAGAAACAACGGTTTCATGTCCTCCAAGCCAAAACTTTACTACAGAATAACTGGGCGAGTTACCAAGCTTTAGTCCAAGCTATACGTCAAAAATCAACGATCGCCGATTGTCAAACAGCGATCGCTAATGCTCCTGTGGAAGCAGACAGAAGCTAGTGAGCAAATATACTTAATTGTTGGCAGTAAAATTGCAGTTACCCGTCATTGCGTATAGAGTAATTAGTTTCCTGTATATTTCCTATGTGCATTCTTTCCTGCTCAATCCCAATAGAACTTTTTAACTGTTGATAAGAACAATCCATGAAATAGCTGAACCAAGTTACAATCCCCAAGAATTTTAAACCTTCTTCAATTGTGTAATGTAAGAACATACTCTCTGGTGTAGCTATATCAACGATAGTGGAAATTGCAAAGAATGAAAGAGCTAAAAGTAAAATATTGTAATTAGTTATTTTAAAAATAGATTTAAATCGATATAAATACATACCAATTAAAATCATATAAATAATAAAAAATACTGTCTCAAAGAAATTTTGAACTCTTCTAGGATTTTCCCAAGTCTTCAAATCTACAAAGGGATGGAAATAATATTCGTGAATCTGAAATAAGTCATCAAGAAGGATAAACAGAGTCAGAAATCCGGATAATAAGAGGAAATTCGACCATTTTTTTGACCTTACGAGCTTATTTTTACTTAAAAAGCTAGCAGTAAATATAGAAATTGCTGCCGATGCACACCAGAAAAGTATGCCTAACATAGAAATCATGCCAGCATAAGGAGGTAGCTTGCCAATTTCGTTGGGATCTGCAACCAATGTATAAAAGGGAATGCCATTTAGCTTAAATATAATCTGCATTAGGAGAAGAAAAACAGTCGCAGGTAAAACTACTGTGACTATCAGCAATCGCATATTTTTAAATAATCCTAAATTCGCCATATCCCCTTGTTTTGCCATCAAAAAATTACTCCTTTTGATAGATACAAATTCAATAATGGCCGTTGACAGTTAACCGTCAACAGTCAACAAACCATGCAAGTGATTATGTAATTTAAAAGCGTCATAGCTTATGTAAAAACCGATCACACAAAGGTGTCAAAGCAGATCCAAAAACATCTGACAACTGAAAGGCGATCGCTTAATAAACTATTTTGTTAAGATTCGTTTACCTAGAGCATGAAAAATCATGGGATTACAATATTTAGGTTAACTCTAGATTAACCAATGAATAATAAAATTTTAAAATAAAACGTGGAAAATTCTACTGAATGCTTTTATTTCGTCAGTGGAGTTAATCACATGAGAAAAAATCAGGGTTTTGGGATGTAGATGCGTAAATATTCAAAACCCTGACACCGAAGTCAATTTCAGAGTCTACTAGCTGAGGAAATAAACAAATGAATTGTTAGGGCTTACATCTGTTTTAGATAAAGCTTTTAGACTCTTATATACGTGAGTTGTTACTGCTTTAACAAAAACAATTACATACTCATTTATACGCTTACTAATTTATATGGGTATTAACAAGATTAAGCAAATAACAAGCACTATTTGTTGACGTTGATATCCAACTAATTTACGGTACAGTTCACATACCATCAGCTCGTTTTGTAAGCGTAGTGGCAGTCAGAACACAGCTAAGTGTAATTCGATATGGACTAACGAAATACTATACTTAGCAATAAATTTGTTAGCAAAGAAAAACACCATCAAGAAACAGCTTTTAGGGATGACAATTTAGATAATCGATGCTCCCCGATAACTTGGTTACGTCCAGATGCTTTAGCTGCGAGTAGGCATTGATCGGCGCGATCTAACAGGCTATTTCCCTGTTCATCATCATCTGTTCCCAGACAAGCCACACCCAAGCTAATGGTGACACTAATCATGAGTTTACTATTGATACTAAACTGCTGTTCACCTACTATCCGATTGAGGCGTTCCGCCACGATCATTGCTTCTTCACCGGTGGTATGAGCCAGAATGACGACAAACTCCTCACCACCATAACGGAACGCGGTATCTTGAGAGCGTAAATTATGGCGTAGCCGAGTACATAACAACTGCAACAGGCGATCGCCAATTAAGTGTCCATACTGATCATTGACTTTCTTAAAATAATCCACATCTAGAATCACTAAACTCAAAGGAAGATTTTGATTACGAGCTTTGGTAATTTGTCTGGGTAAATCCCATTCCAAGGCGCGCCGATTGTTCAATTCTGTCAAAGAATCAGCTAAAGCGATCGCTGATAAGATATGGTTTTTCTGGAGCAAATCGCGGTACTTCTGCGCTTTACGCAAACCAACTGTTAATTGACCCAATATCAGATTGTGAGTTGCCGTTACTTCCGTCGGCAGTTGCCAAATATAAGCATCTGCACCTTGGTGAAGTGCTGTGGCAGTCATCTCAAACTCCCATTCCCAGCCGTTTTGACTTCGCTGTGCTAGTTGTTGAGGACGATCTTCCACGAGAATACAGTGTATACACGATAGCTGAGTTTGTTCTTTCAACCAGCTGCACAATTCTACACTACCCTTGAGGCTTGCCTGCACAAATATGACATCAGGTGACGCAGTTTGGATCTGCGATGCGGCCTGATGAAAATCCGTAATCACTACTAACTTATCAGTAGCTCTCTTATGGATCTGATCGGGAAGTTTTGTGAGAAAGTCATAACTTCCAAAGACCAGAATTGTCATAGTCATGGCTGTATTTTTTGCCTTTTTTCTAGCTAAGAATTACTGATATTCTGCCGATTCATGAATATATTGTCTCTGGAAACAAGAGACCTTTACATATACTGATATAGTCTTAACTCTAAATATAATATTACCTAGTAATTTTAATGTCATCTTAATACATTACTTAAGATAGATGAAAATCATATAAAGATAGACTATTGTTACTAATCTCTAGTTTTTATATTTTATTTTTTAAACAGTGAAAATACTGAAAATTTTATATTATAGCCATATAATCACTGTATTTACTCAGGTATTTAGAGCTTAAAAATATTAACCGGATCATGGTTTTTAAATTTCTTGTTTAGGATCTAGGATTTTTTTATAGTTCATTAATCAATAATTATAAATATTTTATATTTCCAGAAAATAAGTATAGATAACTACTCGAAATGACTATACTTTATGCTATCCACCGGATTTTCCTATGTGATTATACTTAATTGATAGGTCTTATTGAGGTATTTACTCAAATATATATCACTTAGCTATGTAAGTGTATCTACTCTGTAACAAAATATTTTTTGAGAATAATTTGTGAAATAGCTCTTTAAAAAAGACTATTTCCCGTAGAATTTAGCAATTATTAATAATATCCTTTGCAAGGGAACACAAAACATTAAATATTACTTTTACCTAATCCTAATATTAAGGGGGTATTTGCTATTACAATCAATAGATACAAACATGAAAGCAAACATTACCTAAATGCAGTGATATCAACTTTATATCTTGGTAAGAATATGATAATTATTGATAACCCTCTATACTATAACCAGTAGCCACAATTACTTGTTTAATAGACTCATCAGAAGCTTTAGAGTCTACAGTGACTGTTTTATCCTGAACATCTACCTTTACTAGAGCATCTGGTTCCATCACATGAATAGATTCAGTAATTTTAACTGCACAACTATCACAGGCAATATCAGGAACTTTAAGTTTTAGAGACATGACTGACCTCGGTACGTACTTTGAATTCAACTTATCTAAGTGAATTGTCAATATTCATCTGACTAAAGATATAGGATTCATACTGGATTTCTGAAATATATGTAGGGTGGGCATTGCCCATTAAAACCTTGAGAGGGTGGGCATTGCCTAAAAATAGGTAGTTGAAGAAATACATACATAGAAATACAGAAAAATTGCGGAGGTGAGCCTACCTACAAAAGCCACTGGCAGCAAAAGCAAACAAAATGCAAAAATATATAAAGCTACTTATGAAAATACACTTAGTAGACCCAAGTCCCAAGGCTGCTGACTCTTAACATAGTTGTCCTACCTTGAGGCATACTTTTTATGTATTGGGAACTGGGATAAAAGAATTAGTACTAATACCTAATCCCCAATCCCCAATCCCTAGTCCCCCATTAAACTACTTTTTCCTTTCCTCCCATGTCTTCAAACCCGCAGCACCTGAGTGGTAACGAAATTCGCACCCGATTCCTCGACTTCTATGCCCAAAGGGGACACCAAATTTTGGCTAGTGCTTCCCTTGTGCCGGAAGATCCAACCGTGCTGCTGACGATCGCGGGGATGCTACCATTTAAGCCGATATTCCTGGGGCAGCGCACACCAGAATTTAAACGGGCGACAACTTCGCAAAAGTGCATCCGTACTAACGACATCGAGAATGTGGGACGCACCAAACGGCATCAAACCTTTTTTGAAATGCTGGGTAACTTCAGCTTTGGTGACTACTTTAAAGAACAAGCGATCGCCTGGGGTTGGGAAATCTCCACAGAAGTTTTTGGCTTACCCAAAGAACGCCTAGTAGTCAGCGTTTTTGAGGAAGATGATGAAGCCTACGTAATTTGGCGCGATCAAATTGGTGTAACGGAAGCCAGAATTAAGCGCATGGGTGCAGATGATAACTTTTGGGTATCTGGCCCCACTGGCCCCTGTGGCCCTTGTTCAGAAATTTATTACGACTTCCACCCAGAACGGGGGGATGAAAATATTGATTTAGAAGATGACACCCGGTTTATCGAGTTTTATAACTTGGTATTCATGCAATACAATCGGGATGCGTCGGGTAATTTAACACCACTGCAAAACAAAAACATTGATACCGGGATGGGTTTGGAGAGAATCACCCAAATCCTGCAACAAGTACCGAATAATTACGAAACTGACTTAATTTTCCCGATTATCGAGACAGCAGCCAAAATTGCTGGCATTGACTACCACAGCAGCGATGAGACTACCAAAGTTTCCCTGAAGGTGATTGGTGATCATGTCCGTTCCGTTGTCCACATGATTGCTGATGAAATTCGCGCCTCCAATGTGGGGCGGGGTTATGTGTTGCGGCGATTAATTCGGCGGGTGGTGCGTCATGGACGATTGATTGGGATTAGCGGGGAGTTTATTAACCAAGTAGCCGAAAGAGCGATCGCTCTTTCCGAATCAGCATACCCCAATGTTCGCAAACGGGAAACCGTCATCAAAGCAGAACTAGAACGGGAAGAAGCTAATTTCCTCAAAACCCTTGATAGAGGGGAAAAACTCCTAGAGGAAATTATCCAACAGGTGAAGAAGCAAGGACAAACAATTATTAGTGGTGAAAGTGCTTTCACTCTTTACGATACCTACGGCTTCCCCCTGGAACTAACTCAAGAAATCGCCGAAGAAAACAACCTCACCGTTGATGAGGACGACTTTAATGTCGAGATGCAGAAACAAGTGGAACGCGCTAAAGCAGCCCACGAAACCATCGATTTAACTGTGCAAGGTTCCCTCGACAAATTAGCAGAACATATCCACGCTACCGAGTTCATCGGTTATAGCCAAGCAACAGCAACAGCAAAAGTAGAAGTTTTGTTAGTAGATGGTGTTGTTCAAGAAGAAGCAGAAGCAGGAACCGAAGTACAGATTGTCCTTGACAAAACGCCATTCTATGCTGAATCTGGGGGACAAATAGGCGATCGCGGTTATATCTCCGGTGATGGGATCGTTGTTCAGGTGGAAGATGTCAAAAAAGAATCTGATTTCTTCGTACATTTCGGACGCATCGAACGGGGAACCCTGCGCGTAGGTGATAGCGTCACCGCCCAAATTGACCGCGCTGGTCGTCGTCGCGCCCAAGCGAACCATACCGCCACCCATCTATTACAAGCAGCCTTAAAGACCATTGTTGATGGTGGCATATCGCAAGCCGGTTCTCTCGTCTCTTTCGACAGATTGCGCTTTGACTTCAACTCTCCCCGTGGGTTGACAGCAGAGGAAATTCAACAAGTTGAAGAACAGATTAACACCTGGATTGCTGAAGCCCACTCCGCCAAAATCGAAGTATTACCCCTAGCTGAGGCGAAAGCCAGAGGTGCGGTAGCCATGTTTGGGGAAAAATACGGTGATGAAGTCCGAGTCATAGATTTCCCCGGCGTATCGATGGAACTATGCGGTGGTACGCACGTAAGTAATACCGCAGAGATCGGCGTATTTAAGATTATTTCTGAAGCTGGTGTTGCTTCCGGAGTGCGGCGGATTGAAGCTGTGTCTGGACTAGCTGTACTGGATTACTTGAATGTGCGGGATAAAGTAGTTAAAGACTTAAGCGATCGCTTTAAAGTCAAACCCGAAGAACTACCAGAGAGAATCACCACTCTGCAAAATGAACTGAGAACCACAGAAAAGCAACTAGAAACCCTCAAGGGACAACTAGCGATCGCCAAATCCGACAGCCTACTACAAACAGCAGACACTCTTGGCGACCATAAAATCATAGTTGCCCAATTGGAAGGCGTAGACCCAGAATCCTTGAAAAGTGCAGCCGAACGCCTACTACAAAAAATCGGTAACGGCGCTGTGGTGTTGGGTTCCGTTCCCGAAGCCGACAAAGTTAGCTTAGTTGCAGCCTTCAGCCCAGAAGTCAACAAAAAAGGACTACAGGCCGGTAAATTCATTGGTGCGATCGCCAAAATTTGCGGCGGTGGCGGCGGCGGTAGACCAAACCTCGCCCAAGCCGGCGGACGCGATGCCAGTAAACTACCAACCGCCTTGGAACAAGCCCAGAGTGAGTTAAAATCGGCGTTAGGTTAGGACGTGAGAAATTAAGTTGTGGGGGTGTACTCACAAAATCGCTCCCATAACCCACGGAGAAAAACTACAGGCTTTTTTAGTTGTGAAAGACACTCAATTGTCTTGTTGCAATTTTGTACTTGAGCATCATTTCTCATGACTTAACTTGAGTTCGACGGAACCTAACCCCAACCCCTTCCCTACAAGGGAAGGCTGCTCAAAATCTATAACTGAGTACAAATAATGAAGGTTTTAAGCCTCTCCCCGACGCGGGGAGAGGTTTGGAGAGGGGTTCTTCCCAATTTATCGAACTCACGTTAACTTAATATTGAATGCTTAACTTATTTCTTCGATTGGATCTTCTGGCGGAGGATGGCGGTTAACTACTTTGTCAGCCGCACGAATATTCACAATTCTTTCTCGGTTTAAATTTAGCGCCGCTATTGTTGCTTTGCCAGTCGGTGTTAACCCATTAATTTTTAGTTTATCGGCAGACCAAATAAAATGCTCACTCCAAAGGCTTTGTCTTGGATTAAATAATGGAACTTCTAAACCAGATTCAGGATCTAAAGCTGTGGTTTTGGCTGACTTTCTACGGTTGCAATGAAAACAAGCTAAAGCCAAATTCTCTATAGTATCTTCACCGTTTTGACTTAAGGGAATAATATGATCCACCGTAAATAATACATACTGCCATTTTTCAGAGGCGTGGCAATATTCACATAATTCAGAGGCTCGTTGACGTATTTGTTGCTGAATTGCATCGGAAATTTTACGACTAGCCACATTTATATAATCTGGTTATTGGGGGTTTTGTAAAAGATTGCGAGCTATACGATTGAGAAAACTCAGGTAGTCGTCAATTTCTTCGTAGCTATCTAGTTCTTGTTCTTCTTCGGGTGTGAGTGGAGAAATTAGTTGTTTGGCTAGTAAAACTTCAATGCGGTTTTGGACAATATTAGAAGCCCTAAATATAGGTATTCCCGCTTGTAACTCAATGCTGATTACACCCTCTAAAGGTAAGTTAGCGGGTAGGTTTTGAAGCTTTGGCAGCAATGGAGTTGTCATAGTTAATTCTATGAAATGTTGTGATTGATTATAGCTTATATCTTGTTTACCGCCGGAACCAAGAGTGAAGCCAACGCCACAACCGCCGCAACCACGCCCAAAAACCACGGCGAGTAACTACAGGCGTTTGTGGTTGAGAAAGACGCTCAATTGCATCGTTGCAATTCTGCACATTGGCATCAAGTCCCATTTTTTGATAAAGTTCGCGTGCATTGCGATAAGCACCAAGCGCGTCTGATTCTCGGTTGACGTTTTCTAATGTCAAACCTAAATTAAACCAGGCTATTGCTTCCCCTCGAATATCGCCTATTTCTTTTGCTATTTCCAAAGACTGCTGGTAGAACTCAATCGCCCGTTGGTATTGCTCTAAGTAATAATGAGCAAGGCCTAAATTACTTAAAAATGAGCATTTTACATTGCGATCATTAGATATTACTAAAGACTGCTGGAAGAACTTTATTGCCCGTTGGTACTGCCCTAAAGATAAGTACACAAGACCCAAATTACCTAAAGATTTGCTTTCTGCATCACGGTCGCCAATCTTTCTAAATATTTCCCAAGACTTTTTGTAGAACTCAATTGCTGCTTGGTACTGTTTTAGACATAAGTAAATATTTCCCAAATTAGCTAAGGATTTGCCTTCTGTTGTTTTGTGATCACTTATTTCCCTAGATATTGTCAAAGACTGTTCGTAGAATTCGATTGCACTGTGATACTGCCCCTGTAATATGTAAGCATTACCCAACCCTGTTAAGGAAGCATTCTCCCAGAAGAGATCGCCTACCTGCCTAGATACTGTCAAAGACTGTTGAAAGAAAAAAATTGCCTGTGGGTAATATCCCAGAGAGTTGTAAGCATTGCCTAACGAAGTGAGAGTCGCTCGATAATTCCTGTTTTCGCTCTTGCCAGTTTTATTCCATGCTTGTACTAATTGCTCATATAAATCAACTTGGACAGTGTAATAGCCCCGCAAGCTCAAAAAATAATCGCAAAATTTTAATATATCAAATGCTGAGTCATAATTTTCTAGTTGAAACCAGTGATAAAAAACTTCTAGATATTCTTTGATATCATCTTTAGTCTGCCAAGGTTTTTGTTTAAAATTCAAAAGATAGTAATTAATAGCTCGTTGATGCGCCTCACTTTGATCACCAGCTTTATAACGCACATATTCCAACACCACAGGCTGAAACCCAAATTGCCGCTTACCATTGAGTTTTTCTACCAGCAAAGAACGCTTAACGATATTCCTTAATTCTCTCTCAATCTCTGGTGCTGAACTTCCCGGCAACATCGCTACGGCTGCTGCACTGTCAACCGCAACACGATAAACACTAATATTCAGCAATAACGCTTTTTGCAGTTCACTCAATCTATTAAAACTGGCATCCAATACCAACACCATCCCCACATTTTCCCGGCGATGCACACCTACTACTTGGGCATCTGTCAACAACTGCTGCAAATTCCCTAAGCCTAAATCTGCTAATCTGCTTAAATTCGGGTCTTGTGAATATTCTTCTTTTAATAAATCTGCTACCAATCTCAACAATAGGGGATGCCCATCTACTAACTTGACAAACTCCCCTAAATCCCCTTTAATACCCAATGCTGTTAATAGTGCTACCCCTTCATCTACTTGTAAACCCTTCAGGGATAGCCACTCAAAGCCTTTTAATTCCGGTCTTTCCCTGGTGGTAACTAACACCTTACTATTACCGCCAGATTCCACCCATGTTTGGAAAAAGTCGCCGTAAAATAAACTTCCCCACTGTCTATCAGGTTGTAATAAGCTTTCCAGGTTGTCAATAATCAGTAAAAATTGCCCAGAACGCAAGCACCTAACTAACGCCTCCACTAACTGCGTTTCTTGTTCTGGTACATAAAAGCCAAATTCTGTTAATACTTCTCTGGCTAAATCGCTAAAACTTGCACCGTTACTGACATCAGCCCAAAATCGCTTGGGGAAACCCGCAATTTCATCATAAATCTTTGTCGCCAGCGTTGATTTACCCGTGCCACCGATGCCTTCTATACCAATTAAAAAGGTATCATCATCACTTAACCATTGCTGTATTTGAGCGTATTCTGTTTTTCGTCCTTGCCAGTAAGCCAAACTTTTACCTGGATTCCCCGCTTTGAGAACCCCCGGCGATTCTGCCTTGGTACTGCTTTCTAATAAAGTTAAGATTTCCTCCTGTTGAGCAGTAATAATATTAATTACTTTGGGTTGTCGTACCTCCTCAAATCATAGGTAGGATTATTAACGTTACCGGCTGTATTTATCTGTATACTTTCACCATAAGCTTGAGCATTGAGATTAACAGAACTATCATTAGATTTTGTTGCTTGCAAAATCTGGGCTATTTCCTCAGCCAGTGTTGTATCAGCATCCAAAATTTTCTTGAGTTGCACCCGCAGACTTGCTTGTAAATCCTCATCCTCTGGCTTTTGTGCTACATCCGCCGCCGCTTCTTTGGCGGCTTCCTTAGCCTCTACTTTTGGCTGTAGCTTACCCCAAATAGCCTTGGCTTTATCCCAACCATCTGCACCAGCTTGTTGATATGCACCTTCGGCAACTTTACTACCCACATTCAGCAGAGATGGCAGATAGGGTGCAAGAAATGTAACGATTGAGGCGATATCTATCATTGTGAGAACTTATACAATACGTTTGTAACTGTTAGGTGGGATCTTAGCGTATTTACTTAGGTGTGAAAAGTAATGTAGCAGTTTGTAGTTGAGTCAAATACAGACCTAACCCCCAGCCCCTTCCCTACATGGAAGTTAAGGAATTATGTCGGTAATAAGCCAACGTAGTGGAGGAGGTCTAAAGACCCTTGACGGAACTGTTCAAGGAAATCGGCCACTCGTTGTTTGAGTGTATTCCAATCGTCGCTCAAACGATGTAAATGAATTACCTGTTGCCTTAACCAGCGCCAAAGCTTTTCAATCGGGTTGAGCCAAGGGGCATAAGTGGGCAAGTTGAGCAGGGTAATCGGTAATGGGTCGCTGGAGCGTTCTGGCATCTTCAACTGAGACCAACTGTTGGGTAATTTGGGGGAATAAGCAAAGTCCTGCGCTTGCAACTGAGCCAGTAGATTAGGGTGAAAATGCACTGGCCAGTTATCCTCCACAACATAAATTTGTTCCACCGTGGGATAATCCGCTCGAATCATGCCATAAAACTTGGACAGTACCGAGACACTGATTTGGGATCGCAACAAGTACGTTAGTTGTCCGCTCAGTGGATTGAGCGCGCCAATACCCCGATAGCATGTGTCGCTTTTGTGAGAGCGACGGGCTAAGGGTTGAGAGGAACCCACTGCTTCCCAGTCTGGCGCTAAACTCGGCTGACGATAGAACCCAAACTCATCGAGATAGACTAGGACATAGCGTTGTGGGTCATACCAAGCTCGCAATAAGGCTAACTCAATTTGACTGCACTTGTCCTCATAGAAACGATCTGGGCTATGCACATAGTCTCGCCCTCGCTTATAACTGATACCCAGACGTTCTAGCAGTTGCGATAAGCCCGCTTTGGTTGTGACTCGCAGCCACCGACAGCAATCAGCGAGCGCTTGCAAACTCCACCGACTTTGAGCATATCCCAACACTTGCGGGTCACGCCGAACCACAGATATAAGTTCCGCTTTGGCTGTAGCGCTATCCTCACACTGAGGGAAAAAAAGCGGGCTTACGTCCTCGTCCTGAGCGAATCATTAATCCTGCTATCCCTTCGCGCTGATAGCGTTTCACCCATCCATATACTGTATCGGGGTCACGAGGTTTCAGTAACCCTGTAGTGGCAACTTGCAATCCAGATTCTCCATCTGCTATTTTCAGTAACCCAGCCGCACGTTCTCGAATATACGGACGCGAATCATGATCTCGCGCAAACTCTAATTCATCTTTTTGCTCAGCCTTGAGAGCCAAGCTGATCGGTTTTCGACTCATCCTACAAAACCTGCTGATCTCTCCTCTTCTAAATTACCGAATTATTTTCTTTACTTCCATCAAGGGAAGGGAGTAATACTCAAAGCCTCTCTCCTACAAGGATACTGTTGGCGAATTATTGAAGGGTTAAGCCCCTCAAGAGTTTGGAACAGTGGAAAAAAGAGAATAAGTATATTGAGCGTAGCATCTACAAAGATTATGACCCTGCACCCGCGTGATATGTCGCAGATTCCTGAAACAACAGCGCAAGTAGCCCGGAATTCATTTCCCAAAGGGAACATATATATGAAGATGCGGGATGAAATAGGAGTGTTATATAAGGATGAGGATTTTGTCAAACTTTACCGCGCAGATTGTGGTCAAAGTGGAATATCAGCAGGACAACTGGCATTAGTGACAGTAATGCAATTTATCGAAGGTTTAACGGATAGACAAGCGGCGGATGCAGTGAGGGGTCATATTGATTGGAAATACGCACTATCGTTGGAATTAAATGACCCAGGGTTTGATTATTCAGTACTTTCAGAATTTCGTCAGCGATTAATCAAAGCAGGACGAGAGCGAGAGTTACTCAACCAAATGCTAGCTCGTTTCCAAGAACTAGGTTGGCTCAAAAATCGCGGCCGTGTCAGAACTGATTCAACTCACGTATTAGCCGCAGTACGACAGTTAAATCGTTTGGAATTAGTGGGAGAAACTTTACGTCATACCTTAAATGACTTGGCTTATTTTGCCCCTGATTGGCTCAAATCGAGAGTTGACGTTGATTGGTTTGAACGTTACTCCCTGAGATTTGAGCAATACCGCTTGCCCAAATCAAAAGCCGAACGTGAGAAATTGAGGCGAAAAATTGGTGAGGATGGTCATCATTTGCTATCCGCTTTGTATGCAGACTCAACTTGTAATTGGCTGTGGCAGATTCCATCAGTGGAAACATTACGTATAGTTTGGGTGCAACAATACTATATTCAATTGCAACAAGTCTATTGGCGAGAACAAGATAACTTACCACCAAATAGACTACAGATTGAATCTCCTTACGATGTTGATGCACGCAATTCCAGCAAGCGAGAAATCAACTGGACTGGTTATAATCTGCATCTGACAGAAATTTGTCACCCCATACTGCCAAACTTAATTATCAATGTGGAAACGTCCGTGGCCACAAGTGCGGATGTTGAGATGACACCAGTAATTCATTCTCGTTTAAACCAGAACAATCTTTTGCCACAAGAACATGTTGTCGATACTGGCTATGTCAATGCTCAAAACTTAGTCGATAGTCAATCCCATTTTCATGTTGATTTAGTAGGAAAAGTTCCCCCCGGAACTAGTTGGCAAGCAACAGCACAATCCGGCTTTGAGCAAAATTGCTTCACTATTCATTGGGATTTGATGCGTGTTGATTGCCCAATGGGTAAACAAAGTAAGTCCTGGCGTACAACTGTCGATAGCCATGACAATCCAGTAGTCAAAATACAATTTGACAAATCCGATTGTTCGCTTTGTTCAAGTCGCTCAAAATGCACTCGCTCCAAAAAACTACCGCGTCTTCTGACCCTCAAACCACAGGAACTACATCTTGCATTACATGATGCTCGCATTCGCCAAAAAACTGAATCTTTTCAACAAATTTATCACCAACGTGCTGGCGTTGAAGGCTTGATTTCCCAAGCTACTGGTCGCTACCAATTACGCCGTTGTCGCTACATTGGTCTTGCCAAAACTCTCTTGCAGCATGTCATTACTGCTGCTGCTATCAACTTCAGTCGGATGTGGGATTGGTGGCAACATGTCCCACGCAGTCAGACTCGCGTTTCTCACTTTGCTCGAATTGCTCCCACTGCCTCATAGTATTCCTGATTTTCTATTTTGTGATGATTGGTTTTGCCCTCTATCAATTCGCCAACAGTATCCTTGTAGGAGCGAGGTTTGGAGAGAGGTCAAAGTGTATTGCATACAAACGAGAAGCGCTAGATTAGTCTAATCTATTACTAGTATGAGGGCATCTAGTATGAGTGTATAAGGTGCGATATTTTTAACCCCTTCCCGTGTTGGAAAGGGGTTAGGTTTTATATATCTCACCTTTAATTAGTGCGATCGCACTTACTCAGAGGCTATCCTTTGACAATAGAATTGATTAGGGATAATCAAAAACCACACGACCGCCTGGCCGCCAGTCGCAGTGGATGAAACCTCGGTGCATACCTCTACCTAGTCCTGTACAGTCAGAAGCACGGCAAATTTGTAAGAGTTTGCCAAAATTACCATCTACAGGAGCAATATCCAAAGCGAGACCGTTAATATGCTGGGAAAAACGAGCGCCACCTATGCGACGATTCACAGCAGGTGTACGATAGGCAGAATTAATGGAAATTGGGCTGTCGTATTTATCTCGAATTTTGCCAAAGCCTCTGGCTGCTTTGATAATATTATTAATAACTGCTTTTGATTCTGGATTTCTTTCTGGGTCACATCCCTTAGTAATTTCGCCCCAAGTTAAGGGAATACCCGCCACCACTAACTCATTTTCGTATACTGTTTCTCCAGTCACTAACCTTAAAGAACGTCCAGTTTTAGTTCCTAATGTTGATGTAGGTAAAGGTGTGAGTGTGCGAGTTTGTTCTTCATTGGTTTGATGCTCTTCTGCAATCTCTAGTAATGCAGCAGCAGTAGTCGGTCCCAATAAATCAGGGGAATCGAGCCAAACACTCTCTTTAAATTCTGCAAATGCTTTTTGGGTGAGATTACCAGCAACGCCGTCAACACCACCTTTATAAAGTCCCTTCTTATTCAGTAGGGTTTGAATTTCTTTGATAATATCAGTATCAGCTTCGCTAAGCTTAAGAGTACCATTACTGGCTTGAAATTTTTCTAAGCTAGAAAATTCTACGGTAGATTCTGCCATGAATACATCTCCTTGGGTAATGAATTGAAGCATTACTGCTTCAGCGTTTCTATCTGGCTGCTTAATGTGGTGATAAAGAACTACAATTCCCTTGGTCAAATTTCCAATAAGACAAGATTACTCATTGGAAAAAGTAATACAAAGCTATGCCGACGGGTACAGCAGCGCTTAGGGCTGTAGTGGGAGTTGTCCAGCGTGTTGAATAAATAAGCCCTAGTTCCTTTATATACTAGTAGTTTTGACTAGTCATCTAGTATAACTCTGTAAAATAAAATCGCAAACAAGTAGTGGAAATGATACCAATTTTAATTATTTTGTTGATATATGAATGAACATCATAACTTAGTAGAATAAGCGCTCATCCAGGCATCTGTCATTTTATTTCTACAAATGGGTATTATCTAAGTCGGTCACATTTAGATAATATATTAGTGATAAATATTACATTACCAGCTAAACCACATAATTATTTTCTGATCTTGTATTAAAATTTATTAATAGAAATTCTCGATATCAACTCAAAAGCTGTAACTAGTACACACTTCATGAAGGAAAGCCGTATGAAAAGAATTATCTGGTATCCTCTGATGAGTGCTTTACTAATAGGAGTACATGGGCAAGGAATATCTCCAGCAAGTGCAGGGAACACTCAAAGTACTGCCAAGCAAATTCACCAGGAACCAGTTCAACCACAATTCCTAGCTAGACTTCATAAAACTAATACTGTCAATGTCAGTCAGACGACAAAAGAAATTAATGAAAAAACAGCTTATAGCTTAGTCTGGAATCTTCCGCAGGTACAACGCAAAGCTAGAACAATTCAGAGACTATCAAGAGGAGCTATCAAGGTAGATGCGATCGTTGATGGTTTACCTACCCCTGATGATCCTTACTACAAAGTTCGCGTCTATGAAGACCAGCCAGACCATAATACAACCATTTATTGGTTTCGTGTGTCTAAAACTGGTGTAATAGAGGCTTTAGATGTTATAGAAAATCAGTATATCTCTTTAGAAGCATGGACACAGCAATTGAGAAGAAGACGCTAATACTAAGTGAAAATTACAACTAGAACAAAATATAACTTATGTCTGAGCAAAAAACTCTGAATCCCTGGAATTATAAACCTTGGTGGTGTCAACCCTGGTCAATTTTACTGACTGGTTTAACCCTAATTGGTGGTAGCTGGTTACTGTTGAAAATTATCTGGGTAACTGTAATGGTTGCTATTCCTGTATTAGTTTGGATGGGATTTTTTTTGTTGATTTGGCCGCAACTAATGATTCGCAGTGGAGTTTTAGAATCTGCCGAGTTGGATTCTTAATACAACAGTATTGCCAAATCGAATTTTGGCAATTTGCTACTGAATAATTTATTCCTAAAGATTGATAAATATTTATATTGGTTAATTAAACTTAATCTTTATAAGAGTTATGAACTAAGATACTTTTAAGTACGAGAATTTTATTAATTTGGGTTTAATCCCAAAAGATTTTATTTCTAATCTATTAAGTCTATTCAATAATTAACGTTAGTAAACTTAATAATATGAAAATTTTAATTGTCGAGGATGACGAGTTAAATGCTTATGCGCTGACAGCCGTTCTCACGAATCAGAACTATGCAGTTGAAGTAGGATCTGATGGTATTACTGCTTGGGAATTAATCCAAACTTACGATTATGATTTGATTCTTTTGGATGTGATACTACCCAGATTGGATGGGATTAGTCTTTGTCGGCAAATACGGTCAAGTGGTCGGCAGATGCCAATTTTATTATTAACCGGTTGTGATAGTAGCCACGAAAAGGCGATTGGGTTAGATGCAGGTGCAGATGATTATGTAGTTAAACCGTTTGATGAAGAAGAATTAGTGGCGCGTGTACGGGCTTTGTTACGTCGGGGAGGCACAACAGCCCAGCCGATTCTAGAATGGGGTAATTTGCAGCTTGACCCCAGTAGTTGTGAAGTCAGATACAATCAAAATTTACTATCATTAACTCCCAAGGAATATGCACTTTTGGAGTTATTTCTGCGTCACAGCCGCCGAGTGTTCAGCTGTAGCATGATTTTAGAACACATATGGTCTTATGAAGACACTCCAGGAGAAGAAGCGGTACGCACCCATATAAAGGGCTTGCGGATGAAGTTGCGTAACGCGGGAGCGCCTGGTGATTTAGTAGAAACAGTCTATGGAATTGGTTATCGCCTCAAAGCACAGGAAGAGGAACAAGGAAGTAAGGACGAGGTAAAACATTCTCAGTCTACTTCAAAAGGCAAATCTCAGCAGCAAACACTGACTGCAATAGCTGGTATTTGGCAAAAGTTTTATGGGCGGGTAGATGAGCAAGTCAAGGTATTGGAACAAGCGGCGATGACCTCTGACCGACCGGAAATCGTCACCCTTACTCAAGAGACTTTAAACCCAGAATTACGCTCACAAGCAATACGAGAAGCCCACACACTAGCCGGTTCACTGGGGACTTTTGGTTTACCTGAAGGGTCGAAGTTAGCCAGGAAAATTGAGCAACTATTGAAATCTGGTAAGAAATTAACGCCGACTGAGATTCAAAGTTTGCAAAATTGGGTCAAGTTATTAAGGCAAGAGGTTGCAGCACATGAACCGCAAGCAGCATCACCCGAAACAACTTCAGCAGCTATCCTCCAGCTACAACCTCCTCAAGCAGAAGCAAAAGTCTTAGCAGTAGACGACGACCCGCAAATTCTCGCCATATTGCAAACATTACTTCATCCTTGGGGATTACAAGTAATTACCTTAGATGATCCGCGTCAATTTTGGGAAACGTTAAGAGATGTGAATCCAGACCTGTTAATTCTAGATGTGGAGATGCCTTATACCAATGGTATAGAACTATGCCAGGTGGTGAGAAATGATCCCCAATGGAGTGAATTGCCCATACTCTTCCTGACGGTTCACAAAGATGGGGAAATTGTCAATCAGGTATTTAGTGTTGGTGCTGACGACTTTGTTAGTAAACCCATCGTCGGGCCAGAGCTAGTAACGCGAATTATCAATCGGTTAGAACGGGTGAAATTGCTACATAAAGTAAGTGAGAGTAGGGGTATAGGGGAAAAAAATTCTCCCCCATCCCCTAGCTTCACAGATTGGCGCACTATTTTCAACGCTGAACCAGAATGCGTCACCATAGTGGCTACTGATGGTACTTTATTGGATATTAATCCAGCCGGTGTGGCAGCTATAGAAGCAGATAGTGCTGGTGCAGTGATTGGTAAGCGGGTGTATTCGTTGGTAGTTCCTGAATATCAACAGGTGTTTCGCCAACTCAATGAAAGCGTTTGTCAAGGAGAACAAGGAACACTAGAATTTGAAATTATCACTTGTCGTGGTAACCGTCGTTGGATGGCGACTCACGCTGTACCTGTGCGAAATGAAACAGATGGTAATTTGGTGCAGTTGTCAATTACACGGGATGTCACCCAATACAAACAAGCAGAACTGGAAATTAAACGCATTAATCGCACCTTGCAAACTTTAAGTGACTGCAATCAATTAGTAATACGTACTCAAGATGAAGGTGAGTTATTGCAGAAAGTTTGCCAAATTTTAGTGGATGTTGGTAACTATCGATTAGCTTGGGTGGCTTTTGCAGAAAATGATGCTGAAAAAAGTATTCATCCAGTGGCTCAAGCTGGTTATGAACAAGGATATCTGCAATCTCTCAATCTTACTTGGGCAGATACAATCCGGGGTCAAGGGCCGACAGGAACGGCAATTCGCACCGGAAAAACAGCCATTATTCAAAATATTTTGACTGATCCTAGATTTGAAATTTGGCGCTGTCAAGCTAGTAATCGGGGTTACGCATCGTCCATTTCTTTACCCTTAATGAATAATGGTCAAGCTTTTGGTGCCTTGAACATCTACGCTGCGGAAGCGAATGCTTTTGATAGTGATGAGGTGAAACTTTTAGAGGAACTGACAGCAGATGTGGCTTATGGCATAGTAGCATTACGCAATCGGCGCGATCGCCAAATTGCCGAAGCAGCACTACGCGAAAGTCAAGAACGTCTGGCTTTGACCCTAGAAGCAGTCAACTTAGGCATTTGGGACTGGAACATCACGACTAACCAAATTATCTGGTCTGAAGGTCACGCCCGATTATTTGGCATAGAATCAGAGAAATTTGACGGGACTTATGAAGCCTTTCAAGCTTGTATCTATCCGGAAGACAGGGGAGGCTTGGCAGAGGTAATCAATTCGGCTCGCCAGCAAAAAACTGACTACAGTCATGAATTTCGCATCATTTCGCCAGATGGTAATATTCACTGGATTGAAGGAACAGGCAAACTCTACTACAACGAAATGGGTGAAGCAGTGCGGATGTTGGGTATAGTCAGAGATATTACTTCCCGCAAGCAAATAGAAGCAACTCTGCAAAAAGTCAATAACGAACTGGAGTTGAGAGTAGCAGAACGAACTGCTGAGTTAGTCAACGTCAATCGACAATTGCAATCAGAACTCGACGAACGCCAGCGCGTAGAGGAAGCACTACGCATATCGCAAGTGCGGCTGGCACGCATTTTAGACATTGCTGATGATGCCATTATTTCTATTAACGGTAACCAACAAATCACTTTATTTAATCAAGGTGCAGAGAAAATTTTTGGCTACTCTGCCGAGGCAATTATCGGACAACGCCTAGATACACTTATACCCCAGCGTTTCACCCAGGCACATCGTCAGCACGTAGCTGATTTTGGACAGGCTCCCAACTTGGCACGGCGTATGGGAGAGCGGCGAGAGATATTTGGTCGTCGTCAAGATGGAACAGAATTCCCGGCTGAGGCTTCTATCTCCAAATTTCAACTAGATAAAGAGGTATTTTATACTGTAATTTTACGTGATATTACAGAAAGAAAACAAATTGAACGGATGAAAGATGAGTTTGTTTCTGTTGTCAGTCATGAACTCCGCACCCCCTTAACTTCTATTCATGGTTCCTTAGGAATGCTAGCTAGTGGTTTATTACCAGCCGACTCAGAACAGGGGAGACGTTTGTTGGAAATTGCCACTGATAGTACAGAACGCCTAGTACGGTTGATTAACGACATATTAGATATAGAACGTATCGAATCTGGTAGGGTGAAAATGGAGCGAGAAAGTTGCAACCTTACCGACTTGATTGAGTCCGCAGTTAGTATTATGCGGCCTTTAGCTAATAAAGCTGGAGTGAAATTATCAGTTTCCCATCCATCAATTCAATTATGGGTTGATCCAGACCGGATTGTGCAGACATTAACTAATCTGTTGAGTAATGCGATTAAATTTTCGACGGCGGAGAAAACAGTATGGTTAGTAGCACAACAATATGGCGATGAACTATTGGTGACGGTGAAAGATAACGGACGCGGTATTCCCGCCGACAAACTTGATAGTATTTTTGAGCGGTTTCAACAGGTAGATTCTTCCGATTCACGCAACCATGACGGTACTGGTTTGGGCTTAGCTATTTGCCAAAGTATTGTACAGCAGCATGGCGGACGCATCTGGGCAGAAAGTGTCTTGAGCGAAGGTAGTAATTTTTACTTTACTTTACCAATTTTACCAATATCCCCAAATTCAGAACTTCCCGACTCTCTCACCCATTACCCCTTATCCCCAGAGGGGGACTTACCTTCCCCAATTCCCAGTACCCACTCCCCCCTAGTTTTAGTTTGTGACGATGATCCACTTATCCGCACAGAACTACAGTCACTCTTAGAACAAGGAGGATATCGAGTAGTCACGGTGGCTACTGGAAAAGAAGCGATTGCCTCAGCGTCAACTCAACATCCAGATGTGATTGTACTAGATTTACTCATGCCAGGGATGAATGGTTGGGAAACAATGGCTATGTTGAAGGAAAGTACAGAAACCAAACATATCCCAATTGTGATTTGCAGTGTCTACAAACCGACTACAAATAACCAACCCAGTAGTGATTTTGTTGATTGGATAAGTAAACCAGTCCAAGAAAGCTATCTGTTACATTCTCTCAGACAAGCAATAGCCAAATCTTCCCGCCGAGTCCGCATTCTTATTGTTGAAGATGATGCAGATTTAGCTGAGTTGTTTGTTACCTTGTTTGAAAGACATGATATTGAAACCTTCTCAGCCAAAACCGGACGGGAAGCCATCCACCTCAGCCAAGAAGTAAATCCTGATTTACTCATTCTTGATTTAATTTTGCCAGAAACTGACGGATTTGCTGTTGTAGATTGGCTACAGAAGCACCAGCGCCTATGTAATATCCCTGTAGTGGTTTACTCTGCTAAAGACTTGGATGAATCAGAACGTAAACGCCTCAAGCTAGGACATACAGAATTTTTAACCAAAGGCCGTGTCACAACCAAAGAGTTTGAACAACGAGTAATTGAACTACTTCAGCGAATTACGCCGACTAATGTTAGGGATTAGGGGTTAGGGATTGGGGTGCAGGGGAAGCAGGGGGTGCAAAGAACAATAACTAATGACTAATTTAACTATGAACAACAAACGAATTTTAGTGGTCGATAACGAGCAGTATATTCAAGAAGTTGCCAAGATTTGCTTGGAAACAGTTGCAGGCTGGGAGGTTGTCACAGCCAGTTCAGGACAAGAAGGCATAAATAAAGCCGAGACTTACCAACCAGATGCAATTTTACTAGATGTGATGATGCCGGATATGGATGGTATCGCTACATTTGAGAAACTGCAAGCCAATTCCGTCACCCAAAAAATACCAGTAATCTTATTAACCGCCAAAATCCAAGCCTCTGACCGTCGCCGCTACTCCCAATTGGGGATGGTGAGTGCGATCGCTAAACCCTTCAATCCGCTAGAATTAGCTGGTCAAGTAGCCACCGCCCTTGGTTGGAATTTAGCCTGAACTACCAATATCAAGCCCAACTAATTACCAATTACCAATTACCCATTCTCAAAACCTAGTTTGAAACTCAACTACTGCACGACTATCATCTTCTAAATTAGTAGAAGCACGTATACGAAACTCATCATTGATACGGTAATTAAGACCCCACTGGAAAGGATCATTTGCCGTTAAAATTTTAATGCTAGAAATAGAGAACTTGTTAGAAATATCTACTCCCGCTTCAGCTGCCAATTCTATACTGGAACCCACTCTACTGCTATTACTATTACTAGCTTCTGGATTGTCAGAAATCACAGTGGGGAAAATTCGCAGTTCACTTAAACCAAAAGCAGTACCGATTTGATTAAAAGCAGATTGAAAGTTACCGAAAACGGCTGACCCGGCGATGTTAATTAAACCTAAGGTACTGTCACCACGTCCTTGAGTATCGACAAATCCACCACCTAAAAGGGCGACTAATTCAGTTTCACTGCGTGAGGGGCTACTTCTTAATTCCAAGGTTTCATTCAGTCTGCTGGCTGGGCCTTTAATATTGGCTTCAACTCTCACAGTTTCTAAAGCACCTAACCCGACAGAATTAATTCTGTTTAAGTCACTGTTCTGCACCACCTCTAGCACTTTAGCCAGTAGTTGAATATCTAAATCGGGATCACGGGGTTGATTAGCTCTAAAGGTAGCGGTGTGTTCGTAACCACGAGTCAAGTTAAACTGAGTTGTAAACAAATTCACGCCACCTTTTCTTAAGCGAATAGTGCCTACAGGTATGGGATCAGCTAAAGAACCATTAACTTTTAGATTTCCTGTAGCAGCGAAGCTGAGAAGAGGAGGACGGGCAATTTCTACGTCCTTACCTAACTCCAGTTCTAAATTATTGAAACTCGTGTTGGCACTGCTAGTTATGGGTGTATCTTGTTTGTTAAACTTCGTTAGTGATATAGCAGAAACATTATTTGCAGGTTGGTTAGGATCACTAGATTCTGCTAATAATATTTGACCACTATACAAATCTACCTTACCACCGATTCTAGGGTTGAGGGCAGAACCAGTAACTTGAATATTTCCGCTAGCACCGCCTTGATACAGGCCTTTGAGGTTCAATCTTAGCTGCTCAAGGTTGACAGTTAGAGGATTCTCGATAGTGACACTACTGTTGTCGAATACAGGAATTGCTCCAGATGCTTGTACTTGTCCGCGACTAAATCTGCCTTCCAGACTTTCTACTAAAATTTGGTCAAAATTAAACCGGACTCTACCTGTAACACCTCTGACTTTTCCTGGTAAAGCTTGAGCCGCAAAAGTAGCATCTTGGATAGTAGCAATACCCTCAACTATGGGCTGTTCTCTGGTTCCACTTACCTTCAAGTCTATTTGACCCTGACCTTTTTCAAAAGCTACCTGATTACTTAATAGATTTAATAGTGCCAATCCTTCATTTTCAACTTTGACATCCAAACTGATTTGATTGTTATCAGGAGCGACGGAGGCAAAAGGTAACTGATAAGGTATGCTACCTGAAATATTCACCGGTTGCGGCCCAGTAATAGCGACGGTACTACCAAAATTTAAGCGACCATTGGCGTAACTAAAACTAGCTGTGGCTGATTCCACAGGTTTTTGGTTGAGTGTACCCTCAGTGATTTGCCATTCTCCTCTGGCTTGAGGGTTGGCAATACTACCTGCTAAAGCTGCTGTTCCACTGAGATTTCCCGTCACACCGACTGGGAGATTGACGAAGTTATTGAGTAACTGAAGGGGAAAGTTATTGACGCGCAGTTGTCCAGATTGTTCGTTCCCGCCTATATTACCAGTGAAGGCTAACAGACTATTCTCGGACTCAATACGCACTGGTCGCAGCTGCAAAACCCCATCAGCAAAACTACCTTCAGCAATGATATTATCGGCACGATAAAAACGATTGGGTTCTGCTTCCTTACCCCAGACAAAGTTTTGACCATTCAAATTGAACTGTACTGCTAAACCATTAGCAGTGGCAGTGTCTACAGCTACTTCTCCGTTAAAGGTTCCTTGCAAATCTGCTAGGTTTGGTATGGGTGAAGCATTACGTTCTTCTTCTTGTTTTGCGATGATCGCATCAATTTCGTAAAAGCGCTTGATTTGGTCGAATAAAGACTGATCAGGCAAACCTTGGGCGTAGGTCTTGAGATCCGAGGCCGTACCGTAGTTGGGTTCGTCTCCATTACGCTGGAAGTCTTGTAAATCAAAGATTTGTGCTACTGTCAGCACATCTTGGATGTTACCTTGAGTAACGTTCAGCTTGCCTTGGATGCGGGGGCCTTTGGGGGTTAGCCCAAAATTACCAGCTAAGGCGTAACGACTGTTTCCTTTGATAAATTGGCTACTGGTGAGGGTGGCTGTACCATCACTGTAGCGGAATTGGGTTGTGAAGCGATCGCCTTTAATTCTGCCAACTTCGGGATTAGCGATCGCCAAATTGACGTTAGTCGCAAATGTACGCTGGTTAAACTGCACATCCCCTGTCACTGTCCCGGCTACTCTACCAGCACCTAAACGCAGACTTGGCGGTGGTGACAAGTTGAATAGAGTTAAGGGGAAGTTGGCAACTTTCACAGCCCAATCATTGCCTTTAATTTGACCTGAGGCTAAAGCTTGTTGCCATTGTACTAGGAAGGATTGGGGGCGATTATTACTATCTAAACTCAGGGCAAGGCGATCGCTATTCCCAGCTAAATTTAAGTTTAATCCTTGTCCCGATTGAATCCTACCTGTTAATAAAGGTTCAAAAGCAATATTTTGGACTACTAAATCTTTTAAGCTGAGTTGCCCGTTAACATTGGGCAAAGGCAATTTACCTGTAACTTTACCGTTAAAATCTGCCCTACCTGTCACAGCTACTTGATTCGGTAAGGTGACTGGTAACTGTTGTAGATCGAAGTCCTGGGCTTGGACGTTGAGATTGAGGGCGGTAATTTCTGGTATGCCTGGTTTGGTGGCGTTGGCTAAGATATCACCATTGATATTTAAACCGGGGGCTGTAGCTTGTTGAATTGTTAACCTTTCACCATTCCAGGCGATCGCCGCATTCAAGGGACGCTCAACACCGGGGAGGCCTTGAGTTAATTGTACCTGACCCGCAGCACTGACATCAGCTAACCGCGTCGAACCCAAGTTACCTGCTAGTTGCAATTGACCTGCAAATTGACCCCGCAACTGTTGATTAAACCGATTTAACTGCACCCCAGTCGCCGCCACTACAGTCTGATAACGACCTTTAGCCAGTTGGATATTCGCCGCATTAATCGTACCCCCTCCCGCTACTTGTAGTTGTGCTTGACCACTGGCTTGAATAGATTGGGGACTCAAAGATGCAGCAGAACCAGCAACATTAAATTGCCCATTCAAATTACCTTGCAACTGGGGCGGTACAGCAGCCAAACGTTGTACAGGTACGTTATTGGCTTGGACTTGCGCCTGATAGTTACCATTTGTCACTCGGATGTTAGAGGCTGTGATGGTGCCATTGCCAACATTTAACTGTGCTTGACCACTGGCTTGGATAGATTGGGGAGTAAAAGGTGCAACAGAACCAGCCAGATTTAATTGCCCGTTCAAATTACCTTGCAACTGAGGCGGTACGGCGGCTAAACGTTGTACAGGGACGTTATTAGCTTGGACTTGCGCTTGATATCTACCGTTAGCTAATTGAATGTTAGAGGCGGTAATCGTACCATTGCCGACATTTAAACGCCCTTGACCACTGGCTTGAATAGATTGGGGATTGAAGGGTGCAACGGAACCAGCAACATTAAATTGTCCAGTTAAATTACCTTGAAACTTTGGTGGTACGGCGGCTAAACGTTGTACAGGGACATTATTGGCTTGGACTTGTGCCTGATATATACCGTTAGCTAATTGAATGTTGGAGGAGGTAATCGTACCATTGCCAACATTTAACCGTGCTTGACCACTGGCTTGGATAGATTGGGGACTGAAGGACTCAGCAGAACCAGTAACAGCAAATTTCCCGGTCAGATTACCTTGAAACTGGGGTGGTAAGGTTGCCAGGCGTTGCACAGGGACGTTACTGGCTTGGACTTGCGCCTGATATACACCGTTAGCTAATTGAATATTCCCGGCCGTAACTGTTCCTCTACCTACACTAAGGCGGGCATCACCTGTAGCTTGTAAGGTTTTGAGGCTGAAGTTTTCTCTGTTACCGGCTACTTGGAATGTCCCAGCCAAAGGATTAGCTAAAGCTGGCGGCGCATTTTTCAGGATGCGTGCTAGGCGGACATTATTCGCCACCAACTTGGCGGCAAAGGCTTGATCTTGCAGTTGAATGTTAGATACTGCAACTGTCCCGCCACCAATTTGCACCCCTGCCCCTTCTGTACGAATGCTGGCAATTTGAAAGGGTGTAGCAGTACCAGCCAGAATTAAACGACCGTTAAATTGCGCCCCTGCTAAGGAGACATTTTCTAGTTGATTCTGGTTGACAAATGGTGCTAAATTCACCCCATTAGCTTGAGCTACAGCCTGCCAACGTTCATTAGCAAAATTGCCATAACCCCGCACCGTTCCACCCGCAACCTTCACAGCCACATTGCGAAAGTTAATATTACGATTAGCACCGATAATCACTTCCCCAGTGGCGGGATAGGCTGCCTGCGGTGCGGCAAAGTTTACTAAAGTTCTGACATTGGTGGGCGTACCTGTGACTTGAGCCGTAGCCGATACAGTACCAATTTGAAACGGAGTATTGGCATTGTATAGTTTGGCGATCGCATCTCCGGCTACATTTCTGGCAGTGAAATTCAGATTCAGTTGGGCATTTTCCCCAACTAAGATTCTGCCACCACCAGTAATTGCTCCGCCTGTTGTGGTCTTGCCTTGAACATCTGCCAAACTAACTAAGTTGTTGTTGGGCGAAAACTCAAACTTACTACTAATACTTTGAAAATTAACTTTATCGATGCGGGCAGTATTAATAGTCCTAACTGTACCTGAGAGAATAGGCTGATTTGCGGCTCCTACCACCTGCAAATCGGCTTGTAATTGTCCAGCTACGGGTACAGGGAATTTTAATTTGAGTGTGTTTTGGGCATTGGCTACACTGACTGAGTTAACGCGCCCTGCTAGCTTATAGCCTGCTTTGGTGTCGATTGTTCCCGCCGCCACTAGAGGTATGCTGCCATAGTTAGCTACAACATTTTCTAATTTTACTTCTGTCCCTTGGAAGTAGGCATTAGCTTGGGTATTTGTCAAGACTTGCGGTGCGCGAGGAATTTGGACTGTTACCTTTTGCAAATCAGCACTGCCATATAGTAAAGGGGTTTGTCCTGGTAATAATTCGACTCGCAAATCACCATTAACTTTACCGGCTTCTAAACCAACTGGTAACTTTACCAAGCGACTAACATCCGCCGCCAGTAATTCTTGCCCTCGCACTTGAATATTAGCCGCAGTTGTCTTAGGACGTACTTCGCCCTCCATCTCCACACTGCCCCCGCTATCGGATATACCTTTAGCGGAGAACTTAATTAGCTGGTTGTTTTCCAGTATTTGAGCCGTTCCATTGAGTTGCGAAAATTCTAATGGAGGCAAGGTGCAGGCTTTCCCCTCTGGGCAGGGGATAGGGGGGTATAAAGAAGACGAGGGGGTTGTAGTTTTAGCTTCACCCACTGCCAAATTTCTCACCTGTGGTAGCAGCGACAACTTACCATTACGGAAATTGATATGATCTAAATCCGTTTTAATAGCTCCTGCTGCACCTGGTGGCGCTATGGTCGTAGTGATCCAGCGTCCTTGGTTATCCTGTTCGATGTAAACATCAGGATTGACTAAGGTCACATTTAGTTTTAACTGGCGATTAAAAACTAACAGCAGTGGATTAAAACCCACTTCCACTGCATCCATTGTTAACTTATCTGGGTCTGTAGGCGTAGCAGGAATGGACGAAGCCGCAAACTGTACTCCAGTTAACGAAAAATTAGTGACTTTTCCCAGTTGTACGGGACGGTTAAGAGTTGTAGTCAGACTTTCTTGCGCTAACGGTGTTAATTCCTTCTGTACGAAAGTCCATAAACGCCAAACACCTCCCATCAAACCCACAATTAAAAGTCCACCTACTGCCATACCGCCACGACTCAAAATCAGCAACCATAGACTCCTAAGTGAGGTTTGTGGGCTTTGATTTTGCTTGGGAGGATTATTCATGGTATGAGTTTACTTTTATTTGCTGGAGGTGGTTGACGCACTGCAAGCATTATTTGGCATTTGCGTTTATATGCCAATACCAGGATACAAATCAATTGGGACTTTTGACATTCGGATCAACTCGGTGAGTGAAATTGACTAGGGGCTGTTGACTGGTGACTAAGAATTTTTGCTCTTTGCTACCCTACCTCTTCATCTCCCATATCCTGAATGCGGGAAAATAAACCATTAATATTGTCAGTCAAATCTGAATTAAAGTGAAAATATTGCTGTGACTTTCCCAGGTACACGGTCTAGAACTTTAATTAATCAATAGACCTCGGAACATAAGGATAGATGATTACGCCAATGCGGGTTTTTGTTTTGATTTTTAACGCTAATACGGAAAATGAGGGGATTCATACCGTTCGTGTGGGCGATCGCAATAAAATTCTCATGTTTGAATCCCAAGATGATGCTGTCCGTTTTGCCCTCATGTTGGAAGCGCAGGATTTCCCCACTCCCACAGTAGAGGGAATTGATGCGGAGGATGTTAAGGAATTTTGCGCCAGTGCTAATTATGATTGGGAATTAATCCCAGAAAATAGCGACCTCGTAATTCCCCCAGATATTAACGTGGAAGAAACTGACTGGCAACCTGATGGTCAGTATGATGACGAGGATACTGAGGACGAAATTTTTGAGTCCGACCTAGTACCACCGGCTCAAGATTCGGAGTTTTCTGAGACTGAGTTGGAAAATATTCGTCGCAAATTGGAAGGATTGTTGTAACTTAGTCGTTTAGTCATTAGAGACGTTTCATGCAACGTCTGTAGATGAAGATTCTTGACTAAATTACATAATGGCAGGGGAAATCACATACATGGCAAATTTGCAGGAACGTGGGCATTTATTGACCGAACAAGTCAATCCTCTGAGTCAGAACTTAGATCAACTCAGTTCTCTGGAATTGGTGGAGTTGTTTAATAGTGAAGACCGCAAGACTATTGAGGCGGTGGCGGCGGCTAAAGTCCAGATTGCGACAGCAATTGAACAGACAGCCGATCGCCTGCGTCAAGGAGGACGCTTGTTTTATGTTGGTGCTGGAACCAGTGGTAGGTTGGGTGTGTTAGATGCGGCTGAGTGTCCACCAACTTTTTGTACCCCGCCAGAATTGGTACAGGGAATTATTGCTGGTGGTGCTGGTGCATTGGTACGCAGTTCGGAAGATTTAGAAGACCGGGCAGAAGATGGAGACGCAGCGATCGCTCAACGTCATATTACCCAGTTAGATGTTGTTGTTGGTATTACGGCTGGCGGGACAACGCCTTTTGTCCAAGGTGCGATTAACTCTGCTCGTCAACGGGGAGCCTTGACAATTTTCATCGCTTGTGTTCCTGCTGAACAAGTGAGTTTTACAGCTGATATTGATATCCGCTTGTTAACAGGGCCAGAAATATTGGCTGGTTCCACACGTCTCAAAGCCGGTACAGTTACTAAATTAACGCTAAATATCCTCTCGACTGGGGTGATGGTCAAGCTGGGCAAAGTTTACGGTAATCGCATGGTGGATGTAGCAGTCACAAATCAGAAGTTACGCGATCGCGCTTTGCGAATTTTGGAAGACCTCACCGGGTTAAGTCGGGAAGCGGCTGGTTTTTTATTAGAACGTAGTGGTAAATGGGTAAAACTGGCGCTGGTGATGCACTGGACTGGTTTGGATAAAGACGCAGGCGATCGGCTCTTATCAGCACATCAAGGAAATCTGAGGGAAGCTGTTGCTAGTTATAAAAATCAAGGTAATTAGTTAGTGGTTAGTTGTCAGTGGTCAGTTGTCATTAGTCAATAGTCCATAGTCAAAAATCTTGCAATGTTGACTATTGACCATTGACTTTTAAGTATATTCGCTAATTTGTTGTCATCTACCAACCTTTTGCGTAAAAAGTTGGTAGATTATTATTTGAAGCCAAAATGAGGAATCTTAATTAACGTGAGTTCGATAAATTCGGAAGAACCCCTCTCCAAACCTCTCCCCGACGCGGAGAGAGGCTTAAAACTCTGATTCTTTGATACTCAGTTATAGATTTTCAGCCCCTTCCCTTGTAGGGAAGGGGTTGGGGTTAGGTTCCGTCGAACTCACGTTTAATTACTACAAGATTTGTTGCTAATTCATAAAACTCTGAGCGCAAAGTAATTACAAATTACGAACTCTACACATATATCACCATGCCACTGGATTTGTCGCCGCTTTGGATATCACTCAAAACGTCCTTACTTGCCACATTTATCACCTTCTTTTTAGGAATTGCTGCTGCTTATTGGATGTTGAGTTATCGCGGTAAAGGCAAATCTTTGATTGAAGGTATCTTTGTCGCTCCCTTGATTTTACCCCCTACGGTTGTCGGCTTTCTGCTACTGCTGTTTTTCGGGAAAAACGGCCCTATGGGGAAACTGATGGGGCTTTTTGACTTCAGTATAGTTTTTACATGGTATGGGGCGGCGATCGCCGCGACCATTGTCTCTTTTCCTCTCATGTATAAAACCTCACTGGGAGCTTTTGCCCAGATTGACGGTAATTTACTGCGGGTAGCGAGAACCTTGGGGGCTAGTGAATCTACTATCTTTTGGCGTATCAGTTTACCTTTGGCATTCCCTGGGATTGTAGCCGCGACAATGTTATCTTTTGCCCGTGCTTTGGGTGAATTTGGTGCAACGTTAATGTTGGCTGGGAATATCCCCGGACAAACGCAAACAATCCCAATGGCGATTTACTTCGCAGTGGAAGCCGGGGCGACCAATGAGGCTTGGTTTTGGGCAATTATGATTATGGTGATTTCCCTATCGGGGATTCTTGCTGTTAATTTATGGCAAGAGGTGAGGGAGAAGAAGGGACGAGGGGGACAAGTAAAACAGACAAAAGGACAAGGGAGTGAGGTAGTTTTGTTGTCTGCGCCTGCTTCTCAAGTGGAACTGTTGGTAGATATAGAAAAACATCTGCCGAGTTTTCATCTAAAAGTTGCTTTCACCACAGATGAACAACCTTTGGGATTGTTGGGGGGTTCGGGTGCAGGTAAGAGTATGATTCTGCGGTGTATTGCGGGGATTGAAACACCAACCAGGGGACGGATAGTTTTGAATGGTAGGGTATTATTTGATTCCGAACAGGGGATTAATTTGCCTAGCCGCGATCGCCGCATTGGTTTTTTAGTCCAAAATTACGCCCTGTTTCCCCACATGACAGTGGCGCAAAATATTGCTTTCGGCTTACCCAAAAAACTATCAGACAACAGTATGCGGGTGCAGGTAGAAGAACAACTCATCGCCATGCAGTTACAAGGATTAGGCGATCGCTATCCCCACCAACTTTCGGGAGGACAACAACAACGGGTAGCCTTAGCTAGGGCTTTAGCCAGTCAACCAGAAGCTTTGCTGTTAGATGAACCATTTTCAGCTCTTGATACCCACCTGCGGAGTCAATTAGAACAGCAAATGATGGAAACCCTCACAGACTACCAAGGTGTATCTTTATTTGTCACCCATAACATGGAAGAAGCTTACCGAATTTGCCCCAATCTCTTGGTATTGGAGGACGGTAGCCCGGTACATTATGGTTCTAAATATGATATTTTTGAGCATCCGGCTACTGTGAGTGTGGCTCAAATCACTGGCTGCAAGAACTTCTCCAGCGCTATTGTCGAATCAGGGCAACAAATAGAAGCAATAGACTGGGGTTGTCATCTCAAAGTTATGGAACCAATTCCCCAAGAATTATCTCACATTGGCATCCGCGCCCATCAAATCACCTTTACCAATGACCCCAACCAAGAAAACACCTTCCCCTGCTGGTTAGTACGAACAAATGAAACCCCCCATCGCATCACATTATTTTTAAAACTCCATTCCCCAGCCAGCAGCCCACAAGATTATCATCTCCAAGCAGAAGTTTTCAAAGAAAAATGGCTGACTATCAAAGAAAAACCATTTCCTTGGTATGTGCATTTAGATCCACTGCGCTTAATTCTCATGAATTAAATTTCCAAGCATAAACAATCTAATTTTGCGGTTCATCAACAACTGTTTTTTGTAATTCAGTGTTTCAATATGAAAGCCGTAAATTACAAAGAATGGTATGCCACAGAAATCAGCCGCGTTAAGGTTTGTCATATTATTGGGTTTCGTGAGCCTCTGCGCCGATGCGACCTATGAAGGGGCGCGCAGTATCACAGGGGCTTATTTACAGGTTTTAGGTGCTAGCGGCACTGTGGTAGGCTTGGTAGCTGGTTTTGGTGAGTTAATTGGCTATGGCTTGCGGTTAGTGATTGGTTATCTCAGCGACCAGTCACGGAAATATTGGGGAATTACAACCTTAGGTTACATCCTCAACACTGCCGTTGTACCATTGTTAGCCTTGACCGGAAGATGGGAAGCAGCCGCAGGTTTGATGATGGCTGAACGTACTGGTAAAGCCGTGCGTACTCCCCCACGAGATGCGCTGCTTTCCCACGGCGCGAGTCAAATTGGCAGAGGCTTTGGCTTTGGTTTACATGAAGCAATGGATCAGACTGGTGCAGTCATGGGGCCTTTGGCTGTGGCTGCAATGGTCTATTTCCAGGGTGAGTATCGTCACGCCTTTACAATTTTGATTGTACCTGCGGTCTTGGGATTGGTGGTGTTGTTAGTATTACAATTTCTCTATCCCAATCCCAGTGATTTTGAAGAGGAAACAGAGGAACAGAAACAACAAGAAGGATTACCCCGCATATTTTGGATTTATCTAGGTGCAGTAGCTGTTATTGCCGCCGGATATGCAGATTTTCCCCTAATTGCCTTCCATTTTCAAAAATCAGGCATTGCTACAGGAGAGACAATACCTCTGTTTTATGCCTTAGCGATGGGTGTAGATGCGATCGCCGCTTTAATATTTGGCTACGTATTTGACCGACTAGGCATTTCTATCTTAATCATCGCGGCTTTTATCTCATGTTTATTTGCCCCACTGGTATTTTTAGGCGATACCAATCTGGCACTCTTAGGCATAGCATTTTGGGGTATTGGTATGGGAGCGCAAGAATCCATTTTAAAAGCGGCGATCGCCGGTATGGTTCCCAAACATAAACGCGCCACCGCCTACGGCATTTTCAGCACTGGTTACGGTCTATCCTGGTTCTTAGGCAGCGCTCTCATGGGGATTCTATACGACCATTCCATCACTACATTGATCGTCTTCTCTTCTGCAACCCAGCTTTTAGCCATTCCCTTCTTCACCTGGGTAAAACTAAAAGCCGATGATTCCCCTAAGACAATCACAAATCAAGCGTCTTGAGGATTGGGGACTGGGGATTGAGTTAAAAATCCCTACACCCTTACACCCCTATTCCCACTTGAGATCAAGAGTAAAATTGCTCATAGTCATCATGACTACCAATCCAAAACCATGTCACAGTGTTACCATCTAACACACCAAGCGCGCGATAATTTCGATTCACTCTGACAGACCAAATTCCTTCCTCAGTGTTAATACATTTGAAATGCAAAGACGGATGAAATGGATTTTCTGCCCAAAGTCGATAAGCTTTCCGCGCACTCAGCCTAACTTCATCATTTAACCGTCGATACGCAGCCCAAAACGATCGCAACGTGGCTGATTTCATAGTTGGTCATAGTCCATCGGGGCGGCTTCTCCCTGAGCGATTTCTTCTCTAGCACGACGAGCCGCAGCAATCAGGTTAGCTTGTGTCTTCTGAAACGATTGCTCCCATCGTGCTTCATCTTGTAAATCGCTAATATACTCTCGAAGATGTTCTGCAACTTGCACCTGAATCTCTACAGGTAGAGACTCCATCATTTTGATAACTGTTGTAATTGCGGTGGATGACATTGCATAACTCCAATTTTCAAACTCTTACCCTCCGCGTACCTCTGCATTGAAAATAAGATACCGGAATTCTCAAAAATCCAGGTATCTTATTTCTCATCCCTAAGACTTCGGTTTATAAGTCGAAGCAACGTGTAATTCCTTCAACTGCTTGACATCTACACCAGAAGGTGCGTCTGTTAACAAACAACGTGCTTGCTGTGTTTTCGGAAAAGCAATAACATCTCGAATCGATTCTTCCCCAGCAAACAACATCACCAATCGGTCTAAACCGTAGGCAATGCCACCGTGTGGCGGTGTACCATATTCAAACGCTTCCAACAGGAAACCAAATTTATTTTGGGCTTCTTCGGGAGATAAACCGATGGTTTCAAATACCTGTTCTTGGACTTCCCGTTGATAAATCCGCCGACTACCGCCACCAACTTCAAAACCGTTGAATACTAAATCATAGGCTTGAGCGCGGGCTGTTTTTAAGTCGTGTAAATCATCAGGATGGGGTGCGGTAAATGGGTGGTGTAGTGCTTCTAGGCGTTTCTCGTCTGCATTCCACTCAAACATGGGGAAATCGACAACCCAAAGCAAGTTAATTTTATCTGGATCAATTAAACCAAACTCTTTGGCGATCGCTTGCCGCAATCTATCCAAGGTTTTATTTACGGTAGCCGCATCACCAGCACCAAACAGTAACAGATGTCCTGGTTTTGCACCTGTGCGCTGCAAGATTTCCTGTTTCTGCTCTTCTGAGAGGTTATCTTTAATTGCGCCTATGGTGTCAATTTCCCCATCTTCCCGCACCCGGATGTAAGCCAAACCTTTTGCACCGGCTTCGCTGGCTTCTCTGAATAAATCCCCACCCGGTTTAATCCGCACGTTAGAGATTTGCTCGTTACCGTTGGGAATTGGCAGAATTTTGACGATACCACCATTGGCGACAGCATCCCGAAAGACTTTGAAACCAGAGTCTTTCATGACATCGGAAACATTAACCAGTTGTAAATCGTAGCGGGTATCTGGTTTATCACAACCGTAACGTTCCATTGCTTCGGCGTAGGTGAGACGGGGGAACGGAAGCGGTAACTCAACACCCTTAACGGTTTTGAAGATATAACTAACTAACTTTTCGTTGAGTTGGATAATTTCTTCCTCAGACATGAAACTCATTTCCATGTCCAATTGGGTAAATTCTGGCTGTCTGTCGGCGCGTAAGTCCTCATCGCGGAAGCATCGCGCAATTTGATAGTATCTATCCATGCCCGATACCATGAGGATCTGTTTAAATAGCTGTGGTGATTGGGGTAACGCAAACCATTCCCCTGGATTGACGCGGCTAGGTAGCACGTAATCCCGCGCGCCTTCGGGGGTGGAACGGGTGAGAATAGGAGTTTCCACTTCGATGAAACCTTCTACGTCTTCCAAATAACGACGCATCGCTTTCACCACTTGATGACGTAGTTGTATGTTACGCGCCATGCGATCGCGCCGCAAGTCTAAGTAACGATATTTCAGCCGCAAGTCTTCCCTAACTGTCTCAGTGTCGGCGGTGGAAACTTGGAATGGTAACTGTTTCCGCACCCCATTGAGTAGTTCAATCTTATCGGCGTAGATTTCCACTTCCCCAGTCGGGATGCGGCTATTCAGTGATTCTTCTGGACGTTGTGTTACCCTGCCAGTAATTTCCACAACATATTCGTTACGTAGAGAGTTAGCCAGTTCGTAGGAATCTGGGGTGCGTTGAGGATCGCTGACTACTTGGACAATGCCAGAGCGATCGCGTAAATCCAAGAATATCACGCCCCCATGATCGCGGCGACGGTCTACCCATCCATATAAGGTAACAGTTTCTCCAATATCCTTTTGTCGGAGTTCGCCGCAATAGTGAGTTCGCATAGTTGTTAATTTGTTCTTCCGGGCTAGATTTGCTAGTGAATGCCAAAGCCTTCCCATTATCTAGCATCAATCGTATCTAATTGAAGAACAGTTGGCATAATCTCATTACGCGACATTCTATAACCTTAAGACACCCTGAGAATATTTTTACTAGAAACCCTCTACATACCCGCAAACTCTAATACTTCGGCTTGTTCTTGTTCAACTTCTAAACAAAGTTCGATAGCTTCTTTAATACGCTCCATTAGTTCGCCTAAAGATTTAGCTTGGGTGTGACATCCCGCCAGACTAGGTACAGACGCGGCAAAATAGCTATCAGAGTCCCGTTCTATAACCACGTTAAATTCTCTTGTCATCTGGCAATTATCGTTTAGTAGGGTAATCTAACGTTAAATGATGCCCAAATCTAAGCTACTTTTAATGGCTTTTCCGGTAAAGCAATAGGTTCAGGTAAAGCTTTGCCCTGTTCTTGATACCATTCAATCAATGATTCAATTACTTCTTGACCGTGTTTAGCAGCTTCTTCGTAAGTTTTGCCGTGGGTGTGATATTGTTGCCAGGGAAATTCTGGGAGGTGGACTAAATAGCTGTTATCTTCATCTGACCATTGAATGACCATACTGTAGCGATAATTCATGCTTCATCCTCGTCATTTTTGCTAGATTGCTTTTGCAGTTCTTCTAATCTATTCAAAACTTTCTTTATTTGTTTTTCCAGGTATTTTGGTGCATCGTCTCCATCCTTACCTGCAATGGTAACGGGTTCATCAAGTATAAGTGGATGAGTCCAGAATGTATGACTACCTTTTGCAGGACGGTAATTAAAACCTGCTTTCTGTAATATCGCTTTTAACTCTCGAATTTTCTGAGGCATTAATCCTTACTTTCAAGTATTCGGGTCAAACGGAAGTAGTTAAATTAACGTTTGGTAAAAATTATAGAGCTATTAAACGGTTTGATGCGATCGCCCCTACCCTGGCTTTGCCACATCATCCCTTTCAAAAGCTGATCATATAGTCGGTGGCAATCAAGTATCAACAACGCTCATACAAATTCTCTATCAAGTTGCAACCAATAAATGATGTAGAGACGTTGTATCTAACCTCTCTACAGTCCAGAATAAAGCACATCTTCATTAAGAAACGGTATCAAGATGAATTGTGTAATACCAATTTGAAAAAAGAATGCGACAAATAAACCATTTGTAGAGACGCGATTCATGAGCCAGCGCGTTGCGGGGGTTCCCCCCGTTGTAGCGACTGGCGTCGCGTCTTCTTAACCCAAGGATGTATTGCAATCATTAATTGAATTGGTATAAGTTAAAAGTAAAATATTTTACAATACCCATCATTAAAAAAAGTCCGCAAAGGCGGACTTTAAAATCACCTAATTCCTAAACCTGCGTCACTCCATCCAATAACCCGTCAGAGACAACCACACCATTATTAGCTGCAATCTGATCAACAACTGTTAACTCGCCCAGATTAATTAAAGGTAATAAATAATCATATAATTGCATCGCTTGTAAACAATTGTTAATATTAGCGATTGCCGTATTATACACATCTACTTTTCCTTCAACGACACCGAGTAAACGGTTATTATTATTAATCTTTTGCTCTGCTTCTTGTTGCAGTGTTGATTCTAAATAAAGTCTCGCTTGTGGGTATTGTTGTAAAATTCCATCCCCTTGCTGTTTCGCCATTGGCAACAATTGAGTTTTGAGGATTTGGTTAATAGTTTGACGGAAGGTTTTACGAATGGTATGAGAAACCTTTGGCTCAAAATCTAACTTTAATAATTGCCTAATTGCTGGCTCTGCTTCTACCATACTTTCGCTATCATAACTTTGGGAAGTTTGCAGCAATGTTTGACGGAATTGATATATAGAAAAAGTATTTTCATCATAAAAACTGGGACTTTCTCTAACAAAGCGATCGCATTCTACACTAGCTGCATCTACTAAAGATTGAGTCACACGTTTTTCTAAAGCTTTGAGTTCTTGTTCAATCCCTGCATCGTTACCCAGCAAACGATATAACTGGCGATAGTATTCTGATTTACGAATCTTCTCCATCAACCTTTGGAAAAGATTCGTCACTAATTCCTGAGATGAATCTACTAAGATATCTTCTAATTGGTTCGCCAAATAATAGAACGCCTCTACTAAAATTGCTAGTAATGGCGCAGTAGCATTACGCGGATGACTCAGAGTCGCACGACGATAAGCATCAGCTACAGAAAATGTATCCAACAATTCATCTAAACGACGAATCATCCGGGATTGCAATTGGCGAAAATCCGTCTCAAATCTGTCACAAGCATGATTAATTACATGATTAACTTCTTCTGTGATGTGTAGGCTGTAATCTTTACCAACTTGTTGCAATTGCTGATTGAGATATTGTAATTCCTGCGCCTTCATCATCTCAATTTCACGGGGCTGACTATCTAAGTCACGATGTACAGTCTGATAATGTTTTTTCAGATTAATACAAATATCTTCTAAATCATCAGCAAGATTTTTAAAAAGCTGGGGACGCTTTTCTTCAGTTAGATAACGCGTGACGGCTGTGCGAAATTCTTCAATCCCACTATCTTGAATTAACTGATTAATTAAAGGTGTTCCCTGTTCACTTAAAATCCGCACATAGTTTTGATTCGGTGTTTCAAAACCATTGAGAGAAATGCGAAAATTACTAGAAGCTAACTTACCAGAACTGACACAATAGTTATTAAAGGCGTAAACAAACTGCGGTGTTTCCTCGTTACCATTTACATATTTGGCACTTTCTCCAAAGATAGAATCTAGACCAAATCTATCTTGAGTACTTGTCTGTTTAATCTGACTTCCATAAAAACCAAGTAACCCACTGGTTTTATAAACCCGGCTTGTATCTCGGAATTGTGTGTTGATTAAATCATCCAAGCGTTGCCTTAGTTGGGTATTATACCAAGTTTCGTCGATGCGGTTGAAGACATAAAACACGCGATCGCGTATTCCTCCATTTTGCCGCATCTTTTCTAACAGTTCTGTTTCCTCTTTCGTCATATCACCAGCAGAAGCAGGTTTCAGCACACACACCACCGCCGAAGTATCAGGATGTTGTATCTTGGCGTAGGTTAGTTGTGCATCCTTTTCCACTGGTGCATCAATCCCTGGTGTGTCAATAATTACGTTGCCATCTTGCAAAAGCGGATGGTTGCAAAAGTATTCAATCTGTTTTAATACGGCGCTATTACTACCACGACGCGCATATCCAGCCGCTTCTTTCAGGTTGGAAAAATTAAAATGTTCCATCGAATATGTAGCATTATTTACTGTATGAATATGTTGCCGATTCGCCTCATATCCCTGTAGTAAAAATATTAATGCTTTCGCTTGTTTGGCACGTTCTGATTTACTCTCACCACCTTCTTGCTGAATAATCGCTTCACACCCTTGATGTAATAAGCTAACCACTTCAGCTTGATTAATATTAACTGCTGTCGTAAATCCCAACTGTTGACACAGAGAGTTTGCTTGTTCCCGAATTTCTACCTCACTTAAAAAAGTTAAAACTACCCGTTCTTTATCTAATTCTGCATACTCAATTTTGCACTCTGTACCTGTAGCGTGTCCTTCTGCACTGTATAACAATTCCCGTTCTAATAGTGCATTAATCAGCATAGATTTACCTGCACTAAATGCACCAGCAAACACAATTTCAAACTGGGGGGAAATCGCCTTACCTAGAGAAGTTTGTACAGATGTGATATCTTGCGATCGCAAAGATAATTCCTCCTGTAAAAGCTGCAATATAGACTCAACTTGATCTTTTAGATTATGACACTGCGAAGGCATACTCGACATAAAAGCACCTATAAGCTTCTATGTAAAAACCTAACAAAAACTTTATACTAAAAGTTCAGTATTAATACATACTAAATTTAATTGAGAATTGGTATGGCTAATAATACTTTGGGAATGAGTAATTGGTAAAAGTAGAAATAAAACATCATCACTTATTAGTTATGACCCAGAGCGTAAGATTTATGATGATCAATAAAAATCATTCTTATGAGCATTATCGTCTTCGGTAGCATCAATATAGATTTAGTTGCCACAGCACCCAAGTTACCAATTGCAGGAGAAACCTTACTGGGAGAAGACTTTTTCAAGGTTCCTGGGGGTAAAGGTGCAAACCAAGCTGTAGCAGTAGCCAAACTGGGAGTTCCTACCCAAATGGTGGGACGTGTTGGCGCACATGGTTTTGGTGCAGAACTGATGGAAAATCTGCAAGATGCTGGCGTACAAACTGACAATATTTTTGTAGATGAAACTGCCAGTTCTGGAGTGGCGATGATTACCGTCGCTCATGATGGTGAAAATCAAATAGTTGTCATTCCTGGTGCTAATGGGAGAGTCAATCAAGCCGATGTAGAACGATTATCATACATATTACCCACAGCCACAGCCCTGCTATTACAATTAGAAATTCCTATAACCGCCGTTATCGCAGCTGCCCAAGCCGCCAGAAGTAACAATATCACAGTAATTTTAGATCCCGCACCTGCACCATCAGATTTACCAGCAGAACTTTACCCTTTGATTGATATCATTACCCCAAATGAAGTGGAAGCGGGACAAATCGTAGGTTTTCCCGTAGATGGAGAAGAAGCAGCGCGAAAGGCAGCCGGGGTGTTATTGCAAAGAGGCGTGAAAAGTGCGATCGTTAAACTGGGCGCTAAAGGTGTTGTTTGTGCCACAGACAAAGAGACCTTTTTTGTCCCAGCCTTCTTTGTGGATACAGTTGATACTGTAGCGGCTGGTGATGCCTTTAATGGTGGTTTGGCAACAGCACTTTATTCTGGGCTTTCCTTACATCAGGCAGTTATTTGGGGTGCGGCGGCTGGTGCTTTAGCTGCAACAAAATTAGGCGCACAAACTTCCTTGCCTGACAAGTTGACATTTGAGGCTTTCCTCAAGGAAAGGGGTTTGTGACTTTTGTGAAGTTTCTTATACTTAGAGTTTCCGAAATTCTTCGGATTACACTTGAATTTAAAAACTATTCAAGATACTCCATACAGGAGAGTAGATTTATGACTAATCCAAACTTCACAAAAACATCTATCAACTCCGTAAAAGCTTTTCTGGCTGCCTCCACAATGATCATGGCTTCTGTCGGCCCTGCCCTTGCTAACAACAAAGTTGAAATTTTAGGCGCAGAATATGGTGGTAACGGTTGCCCTGATGGGTCTGCTAGTGTGAATGTTAGCCCTGATGGTCAAGAGTTAAGTATTCTATTTGATAACTTTATCGCTCTGGGCAATAAAGCAGCAGAACGTCGCAAAAGCTGTAATATGAGCATTCCGATTAAAGTACCCCAAGGCTTTCAAATTTCCCTTTATGATGCTGATTATCGGGGCTATGTTGCTCCTAGTACAACTGGGAGACTAAGAGCAGAGTACTTTTTTGCAGGTCAGCGCGGGCCAGTTTTCTCCAGAACATTTAGAGGCGAAACCGACTACAACGTCCGAGATAAATTAGTTACTGTGGGTAATGTCTGGTCACGTTGTGGTGACAGTGTAAATATGCGTGTGAATGCTGCAATGACTGCTAGTGGCCAAGGGATGGCGACTGTTGACTCTTTTGACCTGGCTCACCGTGGCTTGGTTTATCACGTTAAATATCGCCAGTGCCGTTAGGTTTTTTCAAAGCTAGGAGTTAAGAAACTTTTAGCTTTGCCAAAATGTCAGGCTGGGTTTTTTCTACCCTAAATCATGAAGACATCCTGGGTACACTAATCGCAACACTTAGTGTTTAAACATCATCAGGGTTGCGGCTGATGACAAATAACTCACAGGGGAAAATGAAATGGTAAAAACAAGTTATGAATTCGACCAACCTATTTTACCCGCCGGATTTTCATTAAAGGCTAATATCCTACTACGTTTTCGTGCGGAAATACCCGAATCTCCCCGGCGCAACCTTAACCTTTCCCTTGTAATTGACCGCTCAGGTTCTATGGCAGGTGCAGCTTTACATCATGCCCTCAAGGCGGCTGAATCTGTGGTAGATCAACTTGAGCCAAAGGATATTCTCTCAGTGGTCGTTTACGATGATGCGGTAGATACGGTTGTTTCACCCCAACCTGTAACTGACAAACCTGCGCTCAAAAAGTCCATACGTCAGGTGAGGGCAGGTGGTATTACTAACTTATCGGGAGGATGGCTCAAGGGGTGCGAATATGTCAAGCATCAACTCGATCCGCAAAAAATAAATCGTGTGCTACTGCTGACTGATGGTCATGCCAATATGGGTATTCAAGACCCAAAGATACTCACAGCCACATCAGCCCAAAAAGCTGAAGAAGGGATTACTACAACTACTTTGGGGTTTGCTCAAGGTTTCAATGAGGATCTACTAATTGGGATGGCGAGAGCTGCTAATGGCAACTTCTACTTCATTCAAAGCATTGATGAAGCAGCAGAAGTTTTTAGCATTGAACTAGATAGTCTTAGAGCTGTAGTAGGTCAAAACTTGAAAGTAACACTAGAGTTAGCTGATGGTATCACTCTGGTTGATACTTTAAGTCTTGCTAAAGTTAGCCAAAATGAAGCTGGTCAACCTGTAATTACCTTGGGGGAGCTTTACGAGGGAGAAGATAAGCTTCTGGGTTTGAGTTTGATGATATCCTCTGCTCAAGTAGGTAATTTACCAGTGATGAAGCTGCATTACAGTGCTGATGTAGTGCAGAATGACGTTATTCAAAGGGTTTCCGGAACAACAGATGTCATCGCCAAAGTTGGCACAGTTGAGGAATCAGCGTTAGCCTCTTCCAGTCATATTATCCTCGACCTCAGCCGCCTGACGATCGCCAAAGCTAAAGAAACAGCCCTCGAATTAGCAGAACATGGTCAGCATCAAGCAGCTGAAAAAACCCTCCGTGATTTGGTGCAGTATCTCCGAGACCAAGGCTTAAATGAGAATTTTGAAATTGCAGAAGAGATTGATCAGCTGGAGTATTTCGCAGGTCGAATTGCACAACAAGCTCTAGGTAACGCCGGGCGGAAAGAACTACGTGATCAAAGTTATCAAACAATGACGCGCAATCGCGGTGATCTGGTGGGGCGCGGTGTCACTGCTGGCGATGAAGTACACGCAATGCCGGTTGTCAATGAAATCGGTACTGGGGTGGAACTTGCTTGCGTCCGTGAAGGCGGTAAACTACGGATTAAAGTTATATCTGATGGTTACGACCAAACTAAAAATGTTCAATTTCCCCGTTCCATTCGTGCTGAAGGAGCGCGGTACATTGTTGAAGGGCTAGAATTGTCAAGTAATGGCTCTTTCTACCGTGTAGTCGGCAAAGTCAGTCGTTTTGCCAAACCTGGTGAAACAGACATTTTTGTTGCTCCTAGACAATCGAGATCAACTAACACAAGTAAAGCCTCCAAAGCTCCAGCTACTGCGGCCGATCTTCCCACCACTGACACCATAGATCATGGTGTTCTCATTCAATGCGTCAAAGATGGTAGCAAGTTACGCGCTAGGGTAGTCTCCGACGGATATGAACCGGATTGGAATATGCGTTTTCCCCGTTCCATTCGTGAGGAAGGAATGCTTTATGTGGTTGAGGAAGTGAAGACAGCACCTGATGGCAAGTCTTATATTGCTTCTGGCGAGATTAAGCGATTTTTACAACCGAATATTACTAACTAAATGAAGCTAAGGGTTTCCAACATAGGGCTAAATTAACTGTAGGGTGCGTCAGCTCTAATAATTTCGTACACATTAGAGGATTTTCTACATCTGACGCACCCTACTATTGTGCCAGTTGCGTAAGTCCTGATTTATTTTGAATTGATTCATACTCCTACACCCTGAGTTTTTCGTTTTCATGGGTAAGTCCTAGATGTTACGATTAAGTAAATATTCGGTTCTGGTGGGGAGCAGTCACCAGAGGTAACGGGGAAAGTATACCTGCACTCTTTCGTAGGTGAACGGTGTAAGTCCGGCGCTGTCCCGCAACTGTGAAGGAAAGAAAACTCTTGTAACTTTCCCAGCCAGAACGCCCGCCGAAATTGACGATTCTCAACATCTGCGAGGTACGGATGACTACTGATAATTCCTTGAGTGTGGCAGAACACACACTCTTTGTCTGCAAAACCTGCGCTAGTGTCTGGCAAGATGGTAAACGCGTAGGTGAAAGCGGCGGTCAAAAACTTTTAAATCAACTCCAACAGCTAGCACAAGAGTGGGAGTTACGGGATAAATTCCCGATCCGAGAAGTGGAATGTATGAGTGCTTGCAACCGTTCTTGTGTTGTAGCTTTTACAGGTAAAGGCAAATTAACTTATTTATTTGGTGATCTAGCTGTAGATGATCATGCCTCTGCGGTATTGGAATGTGCTAGTAAATACTACGATAAAGCAGATGGTTTACTGCCTTGGTCAGAACGTCCCGAACCTTTGAAAAAAGGCATTCTCGCCAGGATTCCCACCTGAAGATGCGCCTTTTAATTCTGGGTGGAACTGGAGATGCAGCCGAACTAAGTGCTAAAGTTGCAACTATTCCAGGTATTGAGGCGATCGCATCTTTAGCCGGTCGCACCCGTGAACCTTCTCTCCCATCTGGTAATGTCCGTGTTGGGGGTTTTGGTGGTGCGGCTGGATTGGCTGACTATCTGCGTCAGATGCAGGTTGATGTATTAATTGACGCTACCCACCCTTTTGCTGCACAAATTTCTGAGAATGCGGCGCTGGCGGCTGATGAGGTGGAGATACCACGTTTGATGTTAATCCGTCCTCCCTGGGTGAAAGTAGCAGGCGATCGCTGGATAGAAGTTGATACTACAAGCGCCGCCGCCGCTATTTTAAAAAATCAAGCCAAAAGAGTATTTTTAACTGTTGGGAGACAAGAACTCTCCGCTTTCGCTCATCTACATGATATTTGGTTTCTCATGCGGATGATCGATCCTCCGGCTGCTGATGCTTTAGTTCCGCCTGGGGTGATATTGTGCGATCGCGGCCCCTTTACCCTACCCCAAGAAAGAGACATTCTCATTCAACATAATATTGATACTTTAGTTAGTAAAAATAGTGGGGGTGATGCCACTTACGCCAAGATTATTGCAGCAAGAGAACTAGGCGTACAGGTTGTCATGGTCAATCGTCCAGTCGTACCAGCCTGTGAACAAGTAACAGACGCTGATGCGGCGGTAGCTTGGCTGCTAGAAAAGTTGTAATGATTCAGTTTTGGCATATGCCGTTCATCACGGCTACTTAATTTTCGCTGTTGTACTCCGTTTCCAATGCTTTCAAAACTTTGAGATATAAATCTTCCACTCTCTTAGTTTGAATATCTCCAATGGAAGCATAATGTGTTAAGCCAGGAGAACCATTAACTTCAATAATCACATAATCCACCATAGGTCTGGTAATATCTTGAGTAATTATATCCAAACCCATTAATCGCAATCCCATATCTTTTGTGACGTTTAAAGCCAATTTCTGAAAGTCGGGATGAATATTTTCCGTAACATCCACTGCTTCACCGCCACTAGATAAATTAGCATTATCTAAAAGATATACAACCTTACCATTGGGAATCACACTGTTTAAATTGAGACTTTGCTTCTGCAACTTGCGTTTAATCCGAAAGTCATCAACATCAATAATTTTTTTTCCCAAATTTTGGATGAAACCATCTTGCTTACGTTGTATTAATTCTGTAACATTTGATTTTCCATCTCCAATTACTGATAGTGGTAGCCTTTGATATGCCGCTATTATTTCGTCATCTATCACCACAATTCTGTAATCTTTACCTAGATAAAATCTCTCAATAATCAATCCTGCATTAGCTCGCAATATTTTTTTGGCTACTTGATAATACTCCGTTTTGTTATGAATTTTTGTAACTAATTTTCCTTGGCTTAAATTAATGGGTTTAATAATTACTGGAAATCCAATAAGTTTAGCATATTCAAATCCAGCATCAATATCTCGTTCGTTACCTATTTTTTTACATAATTTCTGATTAAAAAATGTTTGCCCTTCAGTCACATGATAGCCAAAATGTTTGAGGAAAAATTTTGAATAACCCTTATCTTTGGCTATTTCTGCGGAACCAAAACCGTTAATATTTAATTTCGTGGTACTAAAAAATGATTTTTTTCCATTTTTAAATGTAATATGCCCCACTAATTCATATTCTGGATCTACCACAACAACCGCACCTATTTGAGGTGCTATCTTCTGAATTATTGACGTGACTAATGGCATTTTTTAGTCCAAAAGTATAATTTAATGCAGGAATTTTAACTAACATCTCAATCTTGGTCAAGATAAAAACTATTAAAATTCCTCACCCACAAGGGGATGGAGTTTCCTGCCGCTTTTATGAATACTAAATTCAACTGTTTGACCATTTATTTTGCAAGTTTATGTGAATGTTAAGAAATTAACTCAAACAATCTCAGCGAGATTGAATGATTATTCTATACTTATATACTTTATTACATAAAGGTAGAACATATACTAAATATTTAGAATTTTTCGTAATTTTTAATACAAAATATTTTCAATAAATACTAGTACTAAGTTTATCTGAAGAAATTATACCAATAACTACAGTAGTGGCAATTTACTAAATTTAATTTTAAGCCTAAGTTTTCTTTCTATCCTTAGCGATCGCTGCTAAAAGACTGGAGTGAAGAATCTGTAGTCAAGTCAGTCTATTGCTGATTTACAAATAGAAGGCGACTACAATTCATAACTTAGAGTTAGGTCTAAAATATAGCACTCAGTGTTGACAATTTTTAAATAATCGAATAACAAGGTGGCAGATCATAAAAAAAGAGTTAGTAAATCTCTGCTCAGATATTTACTAACACCTTACTGAAACTTTATACGGTTAAGACAATCATGCCACAAAACACTGAATACACAACAACAAACTCTGAAACTCAGCCAATCGCCTATAAACAACGTCTAAATTCTTGGGCTATTGCGCGGTTACTTCCTGATACACAACGTGAGATTGTGGCTCGCTTTCGCAGTCGTTCTGATGCAGATGGTTACATACAGCATCTACGCCAAGTAATACCGAATGCTTCCTTTATGATTGTTTTTGACTGTCAACGTGAAGAAGCAGCTATTTAAAGTTTGACTATGTTTTTAGCTCAGGGTGTAGGGGTGTAAGGCTTCCCCACCCCTGCCCTCTGCCTTGAAAGGGGTGTAGGGGTGTAAGGGTGTAGTGAAAACATATCTTTCACGTTTGACTGTGCAACTTGCTTCATCGGGACTGCTTTTTTATGCAACTTCAACTCAATATTAAGAGAATTTTGGTGAGATTATAGCGATCGCTTCCTGTAACGCTCTCATATTGCTAGATTTGCCAAGGATATCTACAATCAAGCAAACTAGCAGCAAATAACAATGGTATCTACTACTACACGTTTCTCCGATATTCCTAACCATTGGGCGCGTCCGTTCATCGAAGCTTTGGCAGCAAGACGGATTTTAAATGGCTATCCTGATGGAACTTTTCGCCCTAATAATTCAGTTACCCGTGCTGAGTTCGCCGCTATAGTTGCAGCCGTATTTAATATATCTGTAAAACGTCCGTACATTAATTTTACTGACGTACCGACAAGTAATTGGGCAGCAAATGCCATCAAAAAAGCTTACGAAACCGGATTCTTGAGTGGTTTCCCCGATAAAACCTTTCGCCCTGGTAATCAAATCTCTAGGGGGGATATCTTAGTATCTCTAGTCAATGGATTGGAAATAGCCACGAAGATTAAACCGGATTTACTAGAAAAATTACCGGAAATTTATCAAGATGCGGGTAATATACCAGCTTATGGCAGAAATCAAATTGCGATCGCCACTAGTGCAGGTTTAGTCTCCAGTTTTCCCAATATCAAATCACTTAACTTCACTACTGCGGCTACTCGTGGTGATGTGGCCGCAATTATTTATCAAGCTTTAGTTTATCTTGGTCAGGCAGAAAAGATCGCCTCTGTTTACTTGGTGATACCCCCAAAACCCACATTACCCACCGTACGGGTAAGCCATAACAGAGAGTTCCGGGGGGCTTGGATAACCACAGTATGGAATAGTGACTGGCCTTCCAAAGCTGGACTTTCTGTAGCTCAACAGCAGGCTGAATTAGTGGCAATTCTTACCCGTCTCCAAGAGTTGAATTTCAACGCCGTAATTTTGCAAGTGCGACCAGAAGGAGATGCTTTATATGCGTCTGAGTTAGAACCTTGGAGTGCTTGGCTGACAGGGACTCCAGGCAAAGCTCCAGAACCATTTTACGATCCATTGCAGTTTGCGATCGCCGAAGCCCATAAACGCAACCTAGAAGTTCATGCTTGGTTCAACCCCTACCGCGCCAAAACCAGCACCAAAAGCGCGCCTAACGTTCGTCCCCACATCTCCGTAACCAATCCAGAAGTAGTCTATCAATGGGGTAATCAACTGTGGATGGACCCAGGGATAAAAATTGTCCAAGATAGGGCTTACAACGTCATCATTGATGTTGTTCGCCGTTATGACATAGATGCAGTCCACCTCGATGATTACTTCTATCCCTATCCCATTCAAGGCCAGGCTTTCCCCGATGATAAAACCTATGCTGCCTATAAATCAGTAGGTGGACAACTGAACTTAAACGACTGGCGACGGCAAAACGTTGATCAAATGGTGTTGCGTCTGTCTCAAGGCATCAAAGCGACAAAATCTTACGTTAAATTTGGTATCAGCCCCTTTGGCATTTATCGCCCCGGACAACCACCAGGAATCACAGGCTTAGATGCCTATAGTGTACTATATGCTGATGCCAAGAAATGGTTAGAGCAAGGCTGGGTGGATTATCTAGCACCGCAACTATATTGGCGTACTGACCAAACCAGCCAGAGTTATCCCGTATTGCTGAAATGGTGGACAGAAATTAATTCTAAGCGGCGACACATTTACGCAGGTAACAATATTGGACAACTTGACGGCAAAGCTTGGAAAAATGAAGAGATAGAAAAACAAGTCAAAATCAGCCGCAATCAAGCCGGAGAATTATCTCTGGGCAATATCTTTTTTAGCGTCAGTTCTATTATTGAAAATCGCCAGGATATCTCAGCAACTTTCCAAAATTCACTTTATACTACACCTGCCATAGCACCTGCTATGCCTTGGCAGACTGCAACTACACCACCTGCACCAAAAGAACTGCAAGTCAACAACCGCAGACTCAGTTGGCAACCAGGAGATAATCAACCCGTCCGTTCTTGGACACTTTATCGTCAAACTGGCAGTAATTGGATACTACAGCGAGTCTTGTCTGCTGGGACAACCTTCGCCACAGTCCAACCAGGAACCTATGCTGTCTGTGCAGTAGACCGATTAGCAAATGAGAGCCAGGGTGTAATCATTAACGTTAGTTGAGAGTGGGGAGTGCTGAGAGGGGAGTTGAGCAACGTATTGAGTGGAGAGTGGTAAATTGATTATTCTCCCTCATCCCTCTCATATCTCCCAATCCCCAATCCCTCTTAACTAATTACAAAAATCATCTACTCTAATATCTCGCCAAATATCAGAAACCTGCCAGCCTGAGTTTCCAGCAGACTGAATTACAGGATTATCTCTCAAAGGAATGTAGTTAGGTTCTCTAATATCTATATATAGTTCTTTTTGTTCTTCAATAACTGGTTCTGCTATATCTATAGGATCTAGTGGCAGATTTTGATCTTCTGTTTCCTCCATCATTTTGATTTTTTTCAGAACTAATTTCTCGGATTTTTTTATTAGTCGTATATCCATTGGTTTTTTATGCCTTATACAGTGAGAGAAAAAGGATAATCTAAAGACTGATTTTTAGACACACTAGTACAGTTCTTCAAGAATCTTGAGAGAGATCCGTAAAAAGGTTTTATGGTGTCTAATGTTTGAAAAAATACTCAGGAAAACTAGGATACACTAAATCCAGGTAAAATAAAACTTATGGGATAAAAATTTTATAGAACTTAAGGGAAGCTAATAACAGAGAATTATGGACGGCTAAATGTTTAGCGCGAGTCGCCAGAAGCAGACAAATGATTTGCTTTACCCTTATTTCTCATCTCTTTAAAGATTTATCATTTTTATATAAAAATATTCATAAAACAAGCATAAATTCATTCCAGGAAAAATAAAAACGTGATGTATACATACTAATTATCATTGTTTTTAGTTACAAGGCGACAATTATTCTATCTCAATTCTTGATGCAATTAGCTAAGTGATGCCAATTAAGTTTGGCAGTGCTGATTTGCCCGAAGAATAGACAGGATTACAGATATTTTATTGAGTGTCAATGAAATTTCTCACCCACAAGGGGAAGAGTAATCTGGTAATGGTGAATAGATAATTGGACAGAAGTGTTGAATATTAAGAAAAAGATGAGAAAAATAGCCCAAGATATGTTAATTTTGGGCTAGGTATTACAATATTTTGATTTCACAGTGATTATAAATTCATTTCCCAAAATTGTCAAAGATATCCTGAAAGGATTGCCAAAAAATGATTATCCAGTATTGAACAGTCGTCTGTTTTTTGAGTTCTGGCTATCTTACGTCTTGGATAATAGCTTAACAAGTATGCGAGGTTTATTTGCCAGGCTAAATAATACAGGATTTGAGTTAGATATTTCTACTTTTTCTAAAGCAAATTTGCATCGAAGCCAAAAACCCTTTCAAGAAATTTACCAAAAACTAAATAAATTAGTCCAAAATAAAGCTGAGAATAAACTCCATAATAAATATGCAATATGCCCGATTGATTCCACAGTTATTACATTAACTAGTAAGTTATTATGGGTGCTGGGTCATCATCAGGTAAAACTTTTTAGTTCTCTAAATTTAGCTACTGGAAGCCCAGAGGATAACTTGATCAACTTTGGACATGACCATGATTATAAGTTTGGTTCAAAAATGATAGCTAATTTACCAACAAATGCTGTTGGGGTAATGGATAGGGGCTTTGCCGGATTAAAGTTTATTCAAGAACTAGTACAAGAAAACAAATATTTTGTTCTGCGGATAAAAAACAACTGGAAACTAGAATTTGAAGAGTCAAGCGGATTAATTAAAGTTGGTGCATCTGATGATGCCCAAGCCTATAGAGTAATTAATTTTTGTGATTTAGAAACAAAAACTGAATTTCGGTTAGTAACTAATTTACCAGCAGATGGAGAGGCTACTGTTAGTGATGATGATATTAGGGATATTTATCTATTACGTTGGGGAGTTGAATTGTTGTGGAAATTTTTAAAGATGCACTTAAAACTTGACAAATTAATTACTAAAAATGTTAATGGTATCACCATACAAATCTACGTTAGCTTGATAGCATATCTGATTTTACAGCTTGTATCTATTCCCGAACAATGGGGACATACACTATTAGATAAATTCCGCTATTTACAATCCTGTATGTGTCAGAAAATCAGTTATGTTCATTGGTTTGAAGAGATGATGTTATGTTGAATATTTTGGGCTTAATAGAGTTAATGTAACTAACTATGTAAAGTTTTGTATCAGCTTTCAACATTTTTGATAATTGGACTATTACCCATTACCTATTAACTATTACCTGCATCGGCGCTTTGAGCAACCTCGACCACCCACGTTCGCGTAACGTCCCGCTTTCTAGGGAATAAAGTTTCTCGCCGCTTTTATAAAGCAGAGTTTACTTATAGGAAGTGAGAAAGCGCAGCTAGAGCTACAGGATTTTACAGCACCTACCAATGCTACGATTTGGATATACTTGTACTAATATATTCAAATTTTTGATGGCTGACGATTTCGCCGCTTCCGTAATTCTAGATACAGCACTTTCTGTATCTGGATTAACTGATTATCTCCGCTTGCTGCTAGAAGATGATGAGCAACTACGGCAAGTGTGGGTAGTTGGGGAAGTTTCTAGTGCTAATCATCACCGCAGTGGGTTATTTTTTACACTTCAAGATCCCGATGGTACAGCAGCAATTAAGTGCGTGGTTTGGAATAGCCAAGTACCAAAGCTCGCTCAATTACCCATAGCGGGTGAACAATTAATTGTTTTAGGCAGTATTCGTTTATATCCACAAAGGGGAGAGTATCAATTATCAGTCTGGCAAGCCATACCTGCTGGAGTTGGTTTACAAGCACTACGTTATCAGCAACTCAAAAATCGCTTGTTGGCTGAGGGGTTATTCGACCCCCAAAGAAAGCGATCGCTTCCTATTCATCCCCAAACCATCGCCGTTGTCACTTCACCGACGGCGGCGGCTTGGGGTGATATTCAAAAAACCCTTAAACATAGATATCCCGGATTACACGTTTTATTTTCTCCTGCCACAGTCCAAGGTGAACAAGCTCCAGAATCTATTGTGAAGGCGATCGCACGAGTAGAAAAAGACGGTCGTGCTGAGGTGCTAATCTTATCGCGCGGGGGTGGTGCCGTAGAAGAATTAGCTTGCTTTAATGATGAGCGGGTAGTCCGTGCTGTGGCTGAGTGTTCCATACCCGTAGTGACTGGGATTGGTCATCAACGAGACGAATCTTTAGTAGATTTAGCGGCTGATGTTTGTGTGCATACACCGACGGCAGCAGCAGAGAAGGTTGTACCATCACTGGCAGAGTTATACAATCAACATTGTCAGCGTGTTATCGCTTTACATCAAGTTTTGCTCCATACTCAAACCTCTGCGGAAAACCAACTACAAACATTACGGAACCGTTTGCAGAATCTCAGATTAGATAGACACTTGCAACAAGAAGCGCAAAAATTAAATTGGCAACGTCAGCGATTGTGGCAATTAACAATGGGGCGATCGCAGCAAGCCAAACAACACCTAGAACTTTTGCGACAAAAGTTAAGCAGCCTCGACCCCAAAGCCGTATTACAGCGTGGTTATGCAGTAGTGAAACAAGAAAACGGTGCGATCGCTCGTTCTGCTGATGAATTAGCTGTAGGAAATGAGTTATTCATTCAACTGGCGCAAGGTGAAGTTAAGGCCAAAGTGATAGAAGTAAAACAACGGCAATAAAGGCAGAGAGATTAATGGTTAAACGTAAAAACTCTGACAATTCAGGTACTGTGGCACAGGGTAATTATGAAGCCAAGGTTGCAGAAATAGAAGCCATCATCTCACGGATTGAATCAGGAGAATTGGAACTAGAAACCGTTTTTGAGCAGTTTGCCAACGCCGTTCAATACCTGCGTCAATGCGACACTTTTTTACAGCAACGACAGCAACAAATAGATTTATTAATTGAAACTTTGAATGAGCAAGACGGTGATCAGATACCCAGGGTCTCCAATGATGGTATTGAGCCAAAGAAATGATGTAGAGACGTTGCATGCAACGTCTCTACAGTACACAATAAAGTGCATCTTCATCAAGAAACGGTATTACAATCAATTACTTTATACTTCAGACATACAAAAACCGCTACAACTGACATCTTTTATTCGATTGCTGGGTACTATAAGTTTACCTAACTAGCCATATCTTCATAAAGTGACCCACCAATGAACTATATTTGTGTAAATGAAATGTAAACCAATGATGCTTTTATCCTTATTTACTTAGAAAATTAAGATTTTGAAAAAATTCAGTATTTACCGAAAAATCTCAAAACTTAAAGAATGATATAAAGTAAAAAATCCAATCATTGGGAGTTAGCAAAACAGGGTTTTGCCAAATATATATAAATTTAATTATGCCTCTAGATAAAATCTGTGGGCATAATTGTCGATTGCAAAAAAAGAGAAGTTTGTAGCCAATAACTTGACAGGAAAGCAGCCATGACTATAAAACGCCAGCTAGTCAAGACAATCAAAAAAACAGCGAAATTATTTAGAAAAAATTATTTATCGACTTTCAAAAGGCAAATTAATAGACTGCTACGAACTTTTTTTGTGAATCGCAAAAGACGAGGCGCAGTCAATGCTGGCTTTGTGTTGCCAACTGTGGCAATGGTAGCACTCGTAGTTGTTCTACTAACTACAGCAATTTTATTCAGGTCTTTTGAGCGAGCAAAAAATGCTAGTAATGTCAGAGTTAATGAAGTTGTTTTGAATGCGGCTACACCAGCTTTAGATCGTGCTAGGGCAAAAATGGATGCCTTATTTGAAGATCCAACTCTACCAAGAGGAACTCCCACGGATAATGCTTTATATGATGCTTTAAAAAGAACAAGATATACACTTGGTGATGAAACTCGCTTAAAGTTAGGCTTTGATATAGACAACAATAGTAGTATTTCTCAGCCAACTAGTAGTACAGCCTTAGAAGACGACGAAACCATGAGAACGGCTTGGAAATATGCCGTTGATACCGATAATAATGGTTTGAAAGATACTATTACTCTTTATGGTATCTTTTTCCGTTCACCTAGTAGAAACTCTACCACGGGCTTATTTAATCGTGAAAGAAATCCCCTAGAAGCCAGAACTCCGCCAATGGATAATAGTTCAACAAATCAGGCGTGTACTGGTGCAACGGGTTTTGCTAGTTTAGTTGGTAATTCTAGTTGGTTTAGATTAAACAGTGGTAATTTGGGTAAAAGCTTCTTTGTTTATGTTGTTAATGTGCCAATTACTGACATTGGCAGTCTTAGTACATCAGAATATGAAACTTACAAGGGAAATAAGGGTGTTGTTGCGCTAGAACTTCAACAAGACCGTAACCGTGTTCCTCTACCAAATAACGCAGTTTGGTTTGAAAATGACCTGGAAGTAATAGTTGGTAGTACAACACTCTTATTAAATGGTAGAGTTCACACCAATGGTAATTTGTTGGTAGGTGTACAAAATAACGGTGGTAACATAACTCTCCGCCAAGTTAGTAGTAAAACATCATGTTTTTATAACCAAGAAAATGGACAGATTAGTGTAGGTGGTAATGTTGGGAATGGTAGCCTTTCTCAGGTGAATACTGGTACGAGTGTTACTGTTGACCTATATAGAGGTTATGGAGAAGATGTAACAACGAAACCCATTAACGATACCAATAAATCTACGAATCAATCAGGTGGGGCTAATATCGGGTTTAACGATACAGCTTATAATCAACGTATTGCAGCAATGAAAGATACTGCAATCAGCTTATGTACAACCTGTTATGCAACAACAACAACAACAGGCAGTGCGCTTAAAACAGCAGTAGATGCAAGTGGCTACCCTAGTGAAGTAAAAAATAATGTTAGGTCTAAGGTAGACGATAGTGATGATGGAGACACGGCGAAGAAAACCCTCTCTCAAGAAATAGAAATTTATTTGCGAAACAGAACGCGACGGGTGCCATTTGCCGAAGTAGCAGATGGGGGAAATGCAACAACTGGATACACTGCAATTACCGCTAGTTTGGACCCACAAGCAAGTTGGAGACAACCATTAAATAGTAGTAACCAGTTTATTGGTACACCTACTGGAGTTACTGTTACTGTAACTACATCTCAGTTAGAAGCCACACATCCTAATTTACAAAGAAGAGAGGGTGTTCAAACAGAATTAGGCGATCGCGTTGTTGCTGGTAACAACCTACCTGCTTTGTGGTTACAAGGTAGTCAATATGTTGGCTCAGACGCGCAACAAATGATTACTAACAGTAGTGGTACTGCTATCAACTGGACTAGAAGTGGTTCAGAAGCACCGCAAAGATGGCGTAATACTCAGATACAAGCTTTGTCAGATTTAGGTATATCAGACCGTAATGGTTTCTGGGAAGAAAATGCGGCAAAAAACCCCATAAATGACCTAGATAGCGTAGGTGGAGTTCGGATTATTACAGGCGCGGGAATTTATGTTGATGCTCCAATTGGGACTACTGTAGACACAACTAATGGTCCATTTTATCCCCGTGGTGTTAATTCATTTTTACCAGATCCAACCCCGTCTTCAACCCTTGTTTCCGGATCTGTTGGTGCTAATGATATCTTTGTTTGGCCTGACACTATGCCGATGTCAAGTGCTAATTCATCAGAAACTCGCAAAGGTGATCTACTAATGCGAGCTACGGCTGTTTATCACTACAAAGTATATTATGGGACTGGCCAAGAACCAATAGCTTGTGTAAGTAGTTACTATGATCCAAGTAATAATACTACAAGTCTGAATAAACCTGGCTTAACTGTTCCGCCTGATCCATTAGATCCTCTTGCTCCGCCCTCAACTGTAGATTTACCTTGGGGGGCAGGAACTGGTGGCAGATCCAATAACGGCATTGTCTATACTTTCCCTGGTAGAAGCACCTTTACAACGAACAAAACTCTTCTAGAGAGACAAGCCAGGTTAAGGTTCCCCAATGGCCGTTTTGTAAATCAAGCATTAAAAGAAGCCTTAGGAAAAATAGGGACTGCTACTACAGTACCTAGTACTGGGTTACAGTTATCTGATTACTCAGCCATTGATACAGCACTTTGTGCTATTTCCATCCTCAATAATGAATCTGGTTTTGTGACCAGTAACACTAACTTACCCAAGCACGGTGCAATCAAAGAAGCTGCTTTTCTTGATGCAAGGGAAGTGAAGCAGATTAGTCCACCAAGTACACCAAGCACATACAACCTAGATTTAGAACAACGTCAACCCTTAGAAATTCGAGTTACAGACATCGACTTAGATATCGCTAATAACGGCATAACACGGAATGCAATTACAGCTAACGAGTTTTTATTGCCTTATAGCGGTATTGTTTACGCAAGTAGAGAGGATGCTTTGCGTGATGCAAGTGATTCAACAGCTAATAGTCAGTTACTCAGCCCAACTGATTTTAACCTTGACTATACTCGTCGCCCTAATGGTATCCGTTTAATTAACGGGGGAACGTTAGCCAGAACTAGTACTAATGTTTACAATGCTAAAGAAAAAGGCTTGATCCTGGCAACTGATTTACCTGTATATGTGAAGGGTGCATTCAATTTGCATCGCACAAATACTACTAGTACAACACAAATAGAAGAATTTACTGAAACAGAGCCAACCACTGGTACATACGATAGCGATGATTTCTACGACCGTAGTACTCGCAATCTAAGCTTTGCTTGCCGTAAAGATAGACCTGGTTGCACGTTAGCATCTGGTGATACTACTGGTGATTTTTGGCGATCGGCAACAATCATTGCTGACTCTATGACCTTACTATCCGATAGTTTTAAAGACGGTTTTCGTAGTGAGGGTGACTATGACCTAAACTACAATGCAGGTGTTGTACTTGAGAATAATTTCAACCCAGCTACTATCAGTACAATAGTTTCTCCTGCTACTCAGTCTGTATTATCTACATTAGATACTAGAAGACAAAATCGCCTGAAAAATGGTTTTTGGGACAATAACTTTGCTACAAGTACGAGATGGTGGACTGCAACTGGAGCTAACCCAAGCCCAAACTTAAACACTACTACAGGTGTAGGCTCTTACACGGTAAATGGCGTGACTCCAATTCAACGCCGAGTTAATCACCCAATGTACATAATGGAAATCTGCCGCAAGGATTTGATTTCTGATTGTAACCAGCCTAATGATTGGGTAGTTGGATTTGATATTAATGGTGATGGTGTTTTAAGTAACACTGAACGAGACTATACAGTCAATGGTAGTACTGTCAGGCTGGCTGAAAGAAATATACAAGTTCATCAGTTAGGTCAAGCTATACTCGCATCAGCTAACGCTGCTAGTATCACTTCAACCTGGTGGGGTACAGCATTCTTGTCTACTTTTCCAACAACCTGGTTAGAGGTATCCCCCAATCCTTCTGGTTGTACTAATATCAGTACCAATACAAGATGCAACAGAAACATTAGACAAAGACTAGGGGCTGGTGATACAGGAGGATTAGCTCTACAAACATCAGATCAACGCTATCCTCGACGCGTAGCCTTTGCACGCTATAAAGGCGTAACAGGCCGTCTTGAGAACGAGCTTGTTAGTACCAACACTGTTGCGCCTTTTCTTTACAAACCAATCGGGATAGGTTGCCCCTTGGATATTACTGGTACTGGATATACTGCCAATGGGTGTAGTTATGGTGGTACAGTCGAGGGTACTAACTACGGTCAGCCAGGAAACCAGTCTCTTTACTTCCGATCAACTAACAGCACCACTAATCCAGGAGACTTAACACCCGCACAAATTTCATACAACAATAACAGACCACTGTTCTATTTTCCACCTACTGCTGCTGATGGTCAGCCACTTTTAGTACCAGTGTTGCAGATTCATGATACAGGCAACAGCACAAGCGTTAGAACAGAAACGACGGAGCAAAATAGTTTTAGGGATAACTGGATACAACAAGCAGCAGCTACTACTTTTAATGCAACGTTTGTATTAGGAAATAGCCCTAGCCGGCCAGCAGAACTTTCCGCAGGTCTGCAAAACCTTGTAAGGTTTTTAGAAAACTGGAATGGTGTTTCAGCGAAAATTAGTGGTAGTTTTATTCAACTCAAACGCAGTTCCTTCTCCAGTGGACCATTTTCAGCTATTTTCCGTTCTAGAGAAACAACTGCCTCAACCGATACTGACAATCTAAGCCTTTTTGACTATCGATTAGATACTTACCCAACCCCTAATAGTAGCGGTCTATTACCTGTTTACTCACCACCAGATAGAAATTGGGGTTTTGATGTGGCGCTATTGTCAGAGCAACCAGACTTGTTTGCACAAAGATTTACAGCACCGCCATTAGGTCGCCCGAATGAGTTCTTTAGAGAAATTGGTCGGGATGATCCTTGGGTGAAAATCCTACTCTGCGCCGGTGAACCAGGAACTGGAACAACTTATACAAGCGCTGTTCCTAGCCAATATCGCCCAAATGATTGTAAAGCCATACCAGATGATGCCTAAAGTTTGACACTTGTAGGGTAGGCAAGATGCCCACCCTACAAATTTTTTGTAGTAAGGACTTTAGTCCTGATTTTGAGGACTGAAGTCCTCACCACGAAATTAAACTAAATCATTTCGCAAGCATACAACAGCAAAAACTAGTTGAAGTATTTGATAAATAGCCATGATAGGGAAACAAGTTAAGAAACACAGGATAAACACAGCAGCATCTTACTTGCAATCTAGTGAGCAGGGTTTCACGATTATTGAATCTTTGGTGGCAATACTTGTAGTGGGTATTTTATTAGTGGCGATCGCTCCAGTACTTTCCCTATCAGTCGCAACCCGTGTACAATCTCGACGAGTAGAATTAGCGTCTCAAGCCGCTAGATCATATATTGATGCAGTTAGAACTAAGCTTGTTGCAGCCCCATCAGGCCCAACGACAGCTACCACACTATCAGCATTTGCTGCGCCTACAGCAACGGGAACTTTGACTTGTACTGCTAATTTCCCCTGTACAGCTCCTACTCCCCCTACAGGATCATCCTTATACTGTGTAGACCTAGATAACGATGGTAGCTGTACAAACACTAGTGTATCAGACATGATTGTTCACGCTTTTCGTCCTAATAACAATGACTCCACGAAAGGCTACGCTTTAGGAATTAGAGTTTATGGGGCAAATGCTTTTAGAACTAGCGCTACTCTGCTCAAAAATACTTCGACAACTAGACTAACACAAAGGACATACACACCGGGTGGTGGTCAACGTACAGCACCGCTATTAGAAATGACAGCAGATATCAGTGACACTGTACCTAAATATAGTGACTTGTGCGCCCGTATTACAGGTGGTTGCACTAATTAAATGTTGATTATCAAATATCTGTCAAGAAAAGGGAAGCTGCAATATGATAAGTCCATTAAAATTTCTCCTAAGTCTGCAATTAAAACACCTCAAAAATAGTCAAATAAATAAAGGATTTACCTTAATTGAGCTGCTAGTAGCCATTATTTTGGCTGTATTAGTCATAACACCTTTAATGGGGTTTATGATTAGTGTGTTAAACAGCGATCGCCAAGAACAAGCAAAAGCCACTACTGAACAAGAAATTCAAGCAGCATTAGATTACATGGCACGCGATTTACAGCAAGCTGTATATATATATGATGCTGATGGAATAACCAGAGATCGGAATACTACTACTGTTGCTAGTTCAGGAATTAGAGACCAAATACCGCCTGTTAAATCTGCGCCTAATTGTAGCCCTACTGGTGCTAGTAATACCAATGTTTGTACTCCTATACTAGTTTTTTGGAAACGGGAATTTGTCGCCAACAGTGTTGGTGTTGGTTCTGCAACTGACACTGTAAGAGATGATGGTTTTGCTTATTCGTTAGTGGCTTACTATTTAATCACCAATCCCAATGCTGCTAACCCTACATGGTCACCTTCCGCGCGGATTGGCAGATTTGAACTTCGCGGTTCAGTCAATGCTGCTTACTCCAACGCTACAGCAAATACAGGCTTTAATCCACCACCACTATCAGACACTTTTACTGGTTCTACACTCAAGGAAAAAATGAACCAATGGCAGACCGCACTCGGTGCATCAGGTAGTTATACTCAACGTGTAGAAACTTTAGTTGATTTCATTAGTACGACTAGCCCGGCAATTACTTGCCCTGCGCCAAAACTTGTAGGAAGCCCAACAAGTGGATTTTCAGCTTGTGTCGATTCCGCAGAAGTAGTGGCACAAGTTTATTTAAGAGGTAATGCTTTTGTTCGCCTGAACAATAACAATAATATTGCCTTTAACAATAATGTTGCTACTTATTTCCCCAATGGCAGCATTCGCGCCCAAGGTAGGGGATTTCTCTTTACTAAATAACTTTTATAACTCCTTTAGTTAATGAATCAAAGGATAGTATGTACAGTGTAGCTTTATTAACGTTACAAAAATTCAATTGCAATCTTCTATTAGTAAGATTGCGACAGCGAAACCTGATAGGAAAGCACCTTTATATACTTGAATCTAGGAAACTAGATGCAGGTTTTAGTTTGGTAGAAATGATCGCAGTTGTACTAATGATAGGTATATTAGCAGCGATCGCCCTACCCAGTTGGTCTGCTTATGTCAACCGCCAAAGAGTTACTAAAGCTAATGAGGTTGTTTTGTCCGCAATACAAGACGCACAAAGGCAAGCTAAACAAAAAAAACTGAGCTACAGTGTCAGCTTCAAAACAGACAATAATATCCCGCAGCTTGCAGTTTATTCAGGTACAACACCAACTAACTGGCGTAATTTAGGTGAAGATTTAGACATTAAAACGGGGACAATGAGACTTGGCACAAACCTCAGTAACGTAAACACTGCTAGCGCCTCTGTTACCTATGCTGCAAATTTTAATACTAGCGCCCCACAAACAATTACTTTCGACTACATGGGGACTTTAGCAAATGCAAACTTTGGTACGCCGCCTACGGGTTCAGATGAAGCACCTGGAATCAAAGTTGTTGTAGCCAATAACAACATCAAGCGCTGCGTCATCTTAAAAACTCTCTTAGGTGCAACACTTACTGATAAAGATGATAAATGCAATTAAACAGATATTGATGTAGCAATATTTTTTTTAAAACTCCATATAAATACTGTACGATAAACTGCTCCTTCAACGCAAAATTGAAATACAGGGTGCAGGTTTTAAGTTTTAGGAATTCCAGGCTGCATATTTTATGGACTATATGAATACCTAGAATGTGTAGCCCACAATATTTTCATTTCAATTCGACAATCAACTTACTCAAAATATAACTTGCAAGAGATGCCAAGAAGTCACAAAAATGTTTTTTATGACTTATATTTACCATCTTTAAATTAAATACTTGCTCGTCATCAGTTATAGCCTAGCTTCAAATAAATTCGATCAAATATTTGACATCTTCCAGTCACCTCCAAACGACAAACAAATCCAAATAAAACTTGTGAAAAATGAGTAAAAACATTGATTTTACCGTAGCCATCCCCACTTACAATGGTGCAAATCGCTTACCTGAACTGTTAGAGAGGTTGCGAAATCAAATTAACACCGAGAATATTTCTTGGGAAATTATTGTTGTCGATAATAACAGCACCGATAACACAGCCCAAGTTGTACAACAGTACCAAGAAAACTGGCAATATCCCTATCCTTTGAAATATTATTTTGAAGCTAAACAAGGTGCAGCCTACGCCAGAAAAAAAGGTGTTGAAGTTTCTTCAGGACAACTAATAGGTTTTTTAGATGATGATAACTATCCCACACCTACATGGGTAGCAGCAGCTTTTGCTTTTGCTCAACAGCACCCCAAGGCAGGGGCTTATGGTAGCCAAATCCACCCAGATTGGGAAGTTGAACCACCAGAAGGCTTTAAGTCCATAACTCCCTTTTTAGCAATTACAGAACGTGGAAATAAACCTCTATTTTATGACCCTAGAAAAAAACTCCTCCCACCTTCTGCTGGATTAGTTGTCCGTCGGGAAGCATGGTTAGAAAGTGTACCAGACCAGCCTATTTTAACTGGTAGAGTAACTGGTAATATGCTCACTGGTGAAGATTTAGAAATGCTGTGTTATTTCCAGAAATCTGGATGGGAAGTTTGGTATAGTCCGGAAATGGAAATTTATCATAAAATCCCAGAATCTAGGTTAAAGAAAGAGTATTTAATTCCGTTTTTTAGGGGTATTGGCCTAAGTCGATATGTCACTAGAATGACAAATCTTAAAACCTATCAAAAGCCATTTATCTTAATTGCTTACATGATAAATGATATTAGAAAGCTCATTTTACAATTACTTAAATATGGAGACAAGATAGAAAATGATTTGGTGATAGCTTGCCAAACAGAACTTTTAATCAATAGCCTCATTAGTCCTTTTTATCTTTGGAAAAATGGCTATTTAAATAAAGGCAGCAAGTCATAAATATGATAATTTGATTCATGACACAAAAACCACAAAATTTCCGAGAACAACTAGACTTTACTGTTGCCATCCCCACATGGAATGGTGCAGAACGTTTACCACAAGTGTTAGATAGACTATTGACTCAAAATGGTATAGAGCATTTACATTGGGAAGTTATTATTATCGATAATAATAGCAGCGATCGCACACCTGAAGTAGTGAGTGATTACCAGAAAAAATTTACTCAATGTCAGTTGAAATATTTTCTGGAAACACAACAGGGATTAGCCTATGGAAGACTCAGAGCAATCAAGGAAGCTCAAGGTAAATTCATCGCTTTTTTAGATGATGACAACTTAGCAGCATCCGATTGGATTTTACAATCTTATAATTTTGGTGAAGAACATCCTCAAGCAGGTGCATGGAGTGGCCAAATACATGGTGATTTTGAAGTAAAACCGCCAGAGGATTTTCCGCAAATCCAGTCTTTTTTAGCAGTTCGGGAACATGGAAAAAAAGCATATAAATTTGATGCTAAAAATCTAAAGCTACCACCAGGAGCTGCACTTGTTATTCGTAAACAAGCCTGGCTGGAAAGCGTACCCCAACAGTTAGTTTTTAAGGGAAGAATTGGGAATTTAATGGTTTCTGGGGAGGATACAGAAGTTCTCCTATATATATACAAATCTGGTTGGGAAATTTGGTACAACCCAAAAATGGAAATTTATCATAAAATTCCCCACTGGCGACTTGAAAAGAATTACTTAATAAATATAGCTCGTGGTTGTGGGTTATGTATTTTTCAACTCAGATTAATAAATGCTAAACAAGGGCAATCACCAATGATTTTACTCAGAACAATTTTAGGCAATACACGCAGGTTATTTTGGCATATCATTAAGTATAATAAGAATTTAAATAGAAATACAGTGGCAATTGTTGAATTTAATTTTTATTTAGGTAGTCTTTTGAGTCCTCTATATTCACTAATATTTTATTGTCAAAAAATAGCAAATAAAGACATGAGTTTCAATCATGACTGAATATTTTTTCAATCCACCGACAATTTCAGTAATTATTCCAGCTTATAATTGTGAAGCCACCATCAAAGAAACAATCGAATCAGTTCTAAGGCAATCTTTCAGTGATTTTGAATTAATAGTCATCAATGATGGCTCACAAGATAACACTTTAGATGTTGTTTACCAAGTACAAGATTCACGAATTAAGATATTTTCTTTTGAGAATGCTGGCGGAAATATTAGTCGAAATCGCGGTCTGAATATTTCCCAGGGTAAGTTCATCAGTTTCTTAGATGCAGATGATATTTGGATGCCTGATAAGCTCCAATCTCAGTTGGAAGCTTTATACAAAAACCCTGGGTTTCATGTTGCTTATAGCTGGACTGATTATATTGATAAAGATGGTAATTTTTTAGCTTCAGGTAAACGCGTTACTCTGAGTGGCGATGTCTATCAGAAGTTATTGATTAACAATTTTTTAGAGAATGGTTCTAATCCTTTAATTCTCAGAGAGGCTTTAGTTGAACTGGAGGGATTTGATCAATCATTAAAAGCTGCTCAAGATTGGGATATGTGGCTGCGATTAGCAGAAAAATATTCTTTTGTATCTGTACCTCTTGTACAAATACTGTATCGAGTCAGTAGTAATTCTTTATCAGCCAATCTTGTTAGACAAGAAAGATATTCCTTGCAAGTACTTGAGAAAGCTTATCAAGCCAGACCTACAATTGGTAAGCATCTTTTGCATTTAAGTATAGCCAATATTTATAAATATCTGACTTGTAAAGCCTTACAAAAGCCATATTCTCGACATAATGGTTTGACGGCTATTAAATTTCTGTGGAAATATATTCTGTATGATTCAGCTAGACAAAAAAGAATTAGCGCTACACTCAAACTTTTTTTAAAGTCTGTGATCATCATGATGTTACCTCCTGGCGTATCTACGTTATTACTAACACAAGTAAAGAAAAAATCCCCAAAACCGGAACTATCAATCATTTCAGGCAGTTAAAATCTGCTTAAAATATATCAAGGTGCTTCTACTACATCTAATTAATAAAAAAAATTTCCTAGAGTGTCATTCTCATCGGGGTTATACACTTCCAGAAATATTGGCAGTTATTCTCATGCTTGGGATACTAGCATCTTTGACACTACCTTACTGGTTAACTTTTATAGATACTCAACGCCTCAACAAAGCTCAAAACGAAGTTTATAACGCTATGCGACAAGCCCAAAGCCAAGCTAGTAAAGAAAAATTGACGTGGCAAGCCAGCTTCCGCGAGCAAAATGGTATAGTTCAATGGGCAGTTCATCCCGCTAGTGTCAGCCCTACTAATGCTAATTGGAATAATCTAGATTCTCGTGTGCGTTTAGATGGAGAAACGACTTTACAGCAATCAAACGGTGTGAGGCGAATTCAATTTGATTATCAAGGAAGTGTTAAACAACCACCTCTAGGCAGGATTACTTTATCCAGTCAGTCTAGAGATAGGATTAAGCGTTGCGTCTATGTTTCGACAATTTTAGGAGCAATGCGTACAGCAAAAGAGCGTAATAGGGCTAATAGCGGTGGTGACTATTGCTATTAAGATATTTTTAATTAGCTTAAACAAGGTATTGTGTGCTGAAATCATCGGAAACTTTACAACAGCACTTAATTATTTTTACGCGCTATCCAGAACCTGGGAAAACAAAAACCAGATTGATACCTGCTTTAGGTAGTATTGGCGCTGCCAACCTGCAACGGCAAATGACTGAATATACCTTATTTCAAGTCAAGCAACTGCAAAAGTTAATTAACATATCTTTAGAAATGCGGTTTGCAGGGGGTGACTTGCAACTTATGCAAGATTGGCTTGGCGCTGACTTGGTTTACCAGTCTCAAGGTGATGGAGATTTGGGTTCACGGATGGCGCGATCGCTGTATGATTCCTTTCAAGGTCAGGCAAAGCAAGTTGTCATTATCGGTACCGATTGTCCTGGATTAAATTCTCAGATTCTTGCTCAAGCTTTTGAACAAATTTATACAGTTGACTTAGTGCTTGGCCCAGCCATTGATGGTGGTTACTACTTAATTGCTTTACGCCGCTTCATCCCCGAATTATTTGCCAATATCGACTGGGGAACTTCGCAAGTATTACAGCAAACTGTGGATATTGCTCATAAACTTAACCTCTCATATCATCACTTACCACCGTTGGCTGACGTTGATAGACCAGATGATCTAACCATTTGGCAACGAATTTGGGAAACAGAAGTTAAGATGATGTAGGTCAATGTATCTCATTTGTCCTTGTATTATATAATACCTGATAATTTTAATCCCACTCTAGAAAACCGATGCCAATGTGGTGCAGTTTCCAACCCAGAGGTAAAAATTTTGTAACATGGTGGCATTGCGTTTTATTTCATATATATGGGTAGATTCATATAACAAGCAAGGTTACGGGAGCGATATTCAAGTAACTTTAAAGAGGACAATCACTCAATCTAAACTCAGTACATACCAATTTGAAAAACTATGGTTAACCGCTTTGCTGCTGTAAATGCCTCCCTTATCCTCAAAATTGTGGGGATAGTCTTAATTGTCTCGTTTTTGCTAGATTTTCTGATTCTGTTATTGCCATTCCAACCCACAGACAGGTTATGGCAAATTAACCTAGCAACAGCGTTAGTTGACCGGGGTATTGTCCCTTTGGTTGGCTTGGGAGCATTGTTTACTGGCTATTGGATGGACAGTGCTAGCGATGGTGGCCCAAGAGGGTTTGATTTAAGATTTCCCGTTTTAATACTCTCCAGCCTTTTGGGTTTAATGTTCCTGCTGATTTTTCCCTTACATCTCAATAATGTGAGACAAGCCAGCGTACAAACAGTAAACCAAATCAATCAAGAGGCAGACCAGGCAGAAAACCAACTCAAAAATCAGTTAGCTCAATTTCAAGCCCAAGCCAATACCGAGCAAGGAAAGGCTCAATTAGAGCAATTGCGTACCCAAGCCAAAGCTCAATTTACTGAACTGTTGCGAGATGATCAAAAATATCAACAAGCTTTAAATAATTCTCAACTTCCAGCAGCGCAGAAAGAATTACTCAAGAAATTTAAAGCCAATCCTCAAGAATTAGATCAGTTTATCGCCCAGCAAACAGATCCTCAAGGACTGGCTAATCAAAGATTGAACCAAATTCGCCAGCGAAAAGAAGACGCTGCGAAGCAAGCTAGAGATAATGCGTGGAAATCTGGACTGCGAATTGGGATTAGCAGTTTAATCTTGTCTATTGGCTACATCATTATTGGTTGGTCAGGACTCAGAGCTAGTGGTGCTTTTCAAGGTGGTGGACGTAAGGGTAAAGTACCTGCACGTTAATTTCAGGTAGGGCTAGGCAGTGCTTGTTACTTAGCACTCTTAGCCCTGTAGTTAGCCGTAGGGTAAAAGACCTATGGACAGTTGAGAATCATTTCTGGAAATGAAAGATACCTAGCATTTAGCAAAATTACTGTAAGACTGGGCAATGTTTTCTATTTACATTCTGACTTATAACGAAGAACTAGATATTGCAGGTTGTATAGAATCAGCGATGTTATCGGATGACATCATCGTTGTAGATTCATGTAGTAGCGATCGCACTGTAGAAATCGCCAATCGTTATCCCATTCGTGTTGTGCAGCACGCCTTTGAAAGCCACGGTCGCCAACGAACCTGGATGCTAGAGTCTCTCCCACCGAAACACCAATGGGTATATATTCTCGAAGCTGATGAGCGGATGACACCGGAGTTATTTGCCGAGTGTGAACAAGCAATTACAACTTCCAAATACATTGGTTACTACGTTGCTGAACGGGTGATGTTCATGAACCGATGGATTCGCTACAGCACTCAATATCCCCGTTATCAGATGCGTTTGTTCCGACATGGTAAAGTTTGGTTTACCGACTACGGACATACAGAACGAGAAGTTTGTGAAGGTGCTACCAGCTTTCTTAAAGAGACCTATCCTCACTACACTTGCAGCAAGGGTTTGAGCCGTTGGATTGAAAAACATAACCGTTATTCTACGGATGAAGCGAAAGAGACTTTATATCAATTAGAAAATGGCAAGGTTGACTGGCGAGATTTATTGTTTGGTAAATCGGAAGTTGCTAGGCGGCGTGCGTTAAAAGACTTATCTCTACGACTACCAGCCAGACCTTTGTTACGTTTTCTATATATGTACTTTCTTTTAGGCGGTTGTCTAGATGGACGTGCAGGAATGGCTTGGTGTACATTACAAGCTTTTTATGAATACCTAATTTTGTTGAAAGCCTGGGAAATGAAATATCTACCCATCCCTAGTTTAGAACCAGAGATAGTTTCTAGCAGCGACAGCAAACAGGAAGCCGCAAGAGAGGAACTAGGGTCGAGGGATTAAACGCTAGAGTCATGATTTCATCTAGCTCAAAACTGACATAATTCTTAAGCTCACAAATAATAGGTTAAAATTTATAAAAATATATTTTCATAAACATCCCTAGAGTTTAGTTGTTGTAAATTGAAAGCATATCGTTCTCATCAATTTACTGGACTTGTTTTTACAGTCATGTCAGCTTTCAACATATCGCGGTAGGATTGTAATAACTAAGAAATTAGCAACAATCATTTACAAGTTGTACAAAGAAAAGTAAAGTCCTCACAGATAAACTAGTTTTTGTGCTAACTGGAATCTGCTTATGTAAACAAGTATCGAAGAAACTTATTTCCGAGTGAATGCTGGGAAATGGCTTGGTTACAGTTACAAGACTTGTCTTTGAGACTGAGAGTTGCAGTATAAAGGCTACAAGTTATATCTGAATTAATTAGACAAATTAACTGGAATGAGTACCAATAATGAAAGTTCCACTATCCTAAAAAAAGAGAATAAGGGCTTGGGCATTGACCGCTTAAAGCAAGACTTAAAGAATGACCTAATTGCTGGCTTGTTAGTAGTAATTCCCCTGGCAACCACTATCTGGTTAACAATTACCATTGCTAATTGGGTAATTGACTTTCTTACTCAAGTGCCTAAACAACTTAACCCTTTTGATGGACTACATCCCATAGTAGTAAATATACTTAATTTTGCGGTAGGGCTAGCTGTACCTCTACTAAGTATATTGATCATTGGGTTAATGGCTAGGAATATCGCTGGACGATGGTTGTTGGATTTTGGTGAACGACTATTACAGGCGATTCCTTTAGCTGGGCAGGTGTATAAAACCCTCAAGCAGCTTTTGGAAACACTACTAAAAGACTCCAATGGGAAATTTCGGAGAGTAATTTTAATAGAATATCCCCGCCGAGGGATATGGGCGATCGCCTTTGTTACGGGTGTGATTAGTAGCGAAATTCAATCTCAAATGCCTCGTCCAATGTTGAGTGTATTTATTCCCACCACACCAAACCCGACTACAGGCTGGTATGCCGTAGTCCCAGAAGACGAAGTAGTTAACCTTTCTATGTCCGTAGAAGATGCTTTCAAAGTGGTGGTTTCTGGTGGCATTGTTGCACCAAATCCCAGTCTAACCAACCTAGACTTAATCCAAGAGCATAAAATAGAAAAATCCCTGCAAGAGATGAAGCAGATATAGAACAAGAGGGGTAGGAGAGAAAATTCTGACTCTATTACTGTTACCGGCAACTCAGCAATCACCACTAAATAAATCTAAAAAAATCCGGTAACTTCGTACCTAATACAGATAAGATGGTTGTCTGGCTTTGTCAAAATTGAATAATTTGTCACCCAGCAATTAAATTACTACTGAAATATTTAACTATTATGCAAGACCGTAAACCCCAGCAAATCGCTCGTGAACTGGCACTTTTAAGTCTGAGTCAGTTACCACTAAACCCCAAAAAATTAACCGAAGAACACCTGCCGAAGCTAGTATTGGCTACAGTACGTACCTTGAGAGCAGAAGTACAAGATACCTTGGATAATGCGGCCGCTGAATTGCAACGTAGTAACGATCGCCTGCTAACGAGTCAAACACGGGCTTCAGACTTAAACACTGCCCGTAATATGCTGCAAGAAGCAATTTCCCATACACAAACAGCCATCAATCAGCTAGGTGCATCTGTTGAGTTTCCTGAATTAATTCAGCTGGCAAATCAAGATAAGGAAGTAGGCAGATATGCCATCAAACTTGTCAAAATCATCAATGAAGAACGCGGCATGATTGATGAACAAATTACCTCAGCCCTAGTTGATTGGCAAGTTACACGCCTAGCACAAATTGACCGTGATATTCTTCGCATTGCCGTAGCAGAAATGATGTTCTTGAATCTGCCCAACAGCGTCGCCATCAACGAAGCTGTAGAGTTAGCTAAACGTTACAGTGGCGATGAAGGTCATCGTTTCATTAACGGTGTACTACGCCGAGTCTCAGACCAAAAAAAGGCGCTGAGTGTTTAGTGCTGCAAAGCTCTGTTGGTATAGCTGGTGTTGAGTCAGATTTAATTTATTTTGAATTTTGTTGGCGTAGCCTACTCTTCGAGAACGCTACGCGAACCCGTAGGGTATTTTGAATTTTGAATTGATTCATCCCCTCTACTACCTAGTCACTGATCCCTGAGCGAAAAATCCGACTTTTAGAGGTAAGGATAACCAGGAGGTTTACCACTAGTTAGGAGTCCACAGTTAAATTAAACTTATAACTCATAACTCATAACAACTATCACCGCTAGCTGCAATGGTTTTTAATTGGTTCCGTCGTCAAACTGACGATTCCTCGGATAGCCCCTCGGAAAAACAACAACCAGAAACATCTCCAGTCACAGAATCTCAAGTAGAACCAGAAGCAACGTCAACTTCTGCTGCGACTGTCCCAGACTCGACAGCAGATTTATTGGCGTTTGCAAAGGCCGCTTACAAAAATATTCAAGAGAAACAAAAATCCCAGGAAGTAGAAGCGACACCGGAATCAGTAGATGCCGAAACGCCTGTACAAACAACTGGCGTGGAAGAGGAGGCAACTGCTGATAAGGAAAATCTAGAATTACTAGTAGCGAATACTACCTCAGTTGAGGTGGTAGAAAATATCCCAACTCCCGTGATGGAAGCGGAAGTAGCTAATCAAGAGGAGCAGGAGGTAACTTCGGCTACACAAGAAGATGTAGGAATCGACATAGAACCAATAGAACCAGTAGCAGTATCGGAACCAACACCAACGCCTACATTATCATTCTTAGAACGAGCAGCCGCAGAACGGGAAGCTAGGCAAGAACGATTAATCGCTAACGCTATTGAAGTACCGGAACCCGAAGTAGTCAAGCCAGTAGCAGCTAATACTTCATCAGAAACAGCCCCAGAAATTGCTGGGCTATCCTTTGATGAAGGCTTTGTTTGGTCAGCAGAGGTATTGGCAGCCCAGGGAAGACGACCAGAAGATATATCGATTGAAGAAATTACTTGGCTGAAAAAGCTACGACAAGGATTAGACAAAACCCGTCGGAGTATTCTTAACCAACTCAAAGCAATTGTTGGACAAGGACCGCTCAATCAAGCAGCTGTAGGAGAAATAGAAGCCTTACTTCTGCAAGCTGATGTGGGTGTAGAAGCAACCGACTATATTATTAGTTCACTCCAGAAAAAACTGCGGGAAGAAGTCACTCCACCAGAAGAAGCGATCGCTTACTTAAAACAAATCTTGCGGGATATGCTAGACGCACCCCTTAAAACATCCCACAAAGCCAGTTTTGCCCCAGATAAAGATAGCCTCAATATTTGGTTAATTACAGGAGTCAATGGTGCGGGAAAAACTACTACCATCGGTAAAATATCTCACCTCGCAAAACAATCGGGTTATCGGTGCTTGATTGGTGCAGCAGATACATTCCGGGCGGCGGCAGTCGAACAAGTAAAAGTTTGGGGTAAAAGAAGCGGTGTAGAAGTAATCTCTAACCCTGGTAAAAATACAGATCCGGCCGCAGTGGTATTTGATGCGATCGCCGCAGCTCAAGCACGAAATACCGAATTGCTATTAGTAGATACAGCAGGGCGGCTGCAAAACAAGAAAAACTTAATGGATGAACTCAGTAAAATCCGCAGAATTATCGACAAAAAAGCCCCAGATGCCAAAATCGAATCCCTTTTGGTGTTAGATTCCACTTTAGGTCAAAACGGATTGCGACAAGCTGAAGTCTTCTCCCAAGCAGCCCAACTCAGTGGCGTAGTATTAACCAAGTTAGATGGTACAGCCAAAGGCGGCGTTGCTCTTGCGGTAGTGCAGCAGCTAGGCCTACCCATCCGCTTTATTGGTGCTGGCGAAGGCATTGAAGACCTACGACCCTTTTCTAGCTACGAGTTTGTAGAAGCTCTCTTGAGTGGCTAAGAAGAAGAGCCAGGGGGCAGGGGGCAGGGAGCAAGGGGAGAACTTACTCTAAGATTTTCGCCCAATACCCAATCCCCAATACCCAATCCCCAGTCCCTATAATTCCTTTTTGCTAATCTAGTTAATTTTCGATAACATTACGGTTGTTATTTGCTAAAATTTCGATCTAATGCCGTCTTGATAGCGACCAAAGGAAGTTATTAGATGTAGCGTTGGCGATCTTGGATAGCAATTAAACAGCTTTCCTAAACTTATGACTACCTGAAGGTTGTCAGCAACCTTTAAGAAAACTTCATGTATTATCAGTAAATTGAAGTATATTCATGGAAATTCCTCTCCGAAGATAGAAATTTTCTCAGCAAATGTAATACTTATGTCGATTTAAGTCTTACGTCTTTATACTCTTGCAAAAGCGTTAAACTTTAACCCAATATGGTTTAGCGATCGCCAAATAGAAAATTTACTAATTGTCAATCTAAAATTAACCCCTTTCCAGTGCAATAACCTGTGCCTGTGCCTCAATTTTCCTCTCAACCCACGGACAACAATAATAGTGCTGCGACAGATGTCACACCAGTCGTAGCACTCAAAGAACTTGTGTCACGATTGCACCGGGAACAGAACAAAATCCAAGATTTGCTGAGTTCTTTAGGATTTGCCCTCAGAAGCTTCAATAATCTGAACCAGTTTTTGGAACTTATTCCTCTGATGGCAACAAGAGTGACGGATGCCGACGGTAGCGCGCTGTTTCTCTACAAACCTAATGGCCAAGTCAGATTAGAACAATTACATTGGCAAGACAGTCGCCAACGCAAGAACATCCGCAAAGCTTTAGAAACAGCTAGTAGCCAAATTACACTTTTGCCTAACACGGCACCTCTAGCTAACGCCACAGGAATGCTAGATGACCAGATGCACCGCTACCTGGGGCCAGATGTGCAAATCTTCGGCACGGCAATTTTAGTAAAGCACACAGAACGGGGATGGTTGTATGTATTAAGCCGCGATCCTGAATATAGTTGGACAGAAACTAGACAAAAGTTAGTGCGGTTAGTTGCAGACCAAACCGCAGTGGCGATTGAAAACGACGAACTGGCCGTAGAACTGAGGAAAAAAGAACGTCTAGACCAAGAACTAGAAATTGGTGCAGAGATTCAAAGAAGATTATTGCCGCGTCAGTGTCCTCACATTCCTGGTGTTAGTCTCGCAGCACGCTGTAGACCAGCCAATCGTGTTGGCGGAGATTATTATGATTTTATTCCCACTAATCAAAGCCAAATTCACCCATACACCAAACTTGGTCAAGATTCGGGTCGTTGGGGTTTGGTGATTGGTGATGTGATGGGTAAGGGCGTTCCTGCGGGTTTGATTATGACCATGATGCGAGGAATGTTACGGGGAGAAGTGTTACACGGTAACTCTCCGGCGGGGATTTTGCAGAATCTCAACCGAGTTATGTATGCGGATTTGGAAAATTCCCACCGCTTCATTACGCTATTTTACTCTGAGTATAATCCGCATAAACGAATTTTATCCTATAGCAATGCGGCACATAATCCCCCCTTGTGGTGGCACGCAGCTACAAAAAGCGTCACTCGCTTAGATACTCTGGGGATGTTAATTGGGCTGGATGCTAATAGCCAGTACGAAGACGGTCATGCACAGTTAGAGCCTGGGGATACAGTTATTTATTATACAGATGGGTTGACGGATGCGGCGGCTGCCAGTGGCGATCGCTTTGATGAAGAAAACTTTGTTACTGCTTTCAGTACGGCGTGCCGGTACTGTAACGGCCCAGAGGAAATAGTCGATTACCTATTCGACCGAGTTCAGCAATTTATCGGTGCTGACAGACAAAATAACGATGATATGACTTTAGTAGTCCTACAAATCGAATAATTGATCGAGTATAAAAGGGGTTGGGGATTGGGGATTGGGGATTGGGCGAAAATCTTGGAGTAAGTTCTACCCCTGCTCCCTGCTCTCTCCCCCTTTTTCTCTTATTAGGGTGAGTTGTGTTTAAATTTCTCACGAAACTTGACTATCTACTGAAGGAAACCTTCTTGGGTTTACTGCGCGGTGGTTGGATGAATTGGGCTGCTGTCAGCACTGTGACGGTGTTACTATTTCTCTTTGGCTTGAGTTTGCAAACTTCTTGGCAAGTAGAAAAACTCCTCAATCAGTTTGGTAGCCAGTTAGAAGTATCTGTTTATCTTGATTCTGGTGTGTCAGCACAAACAATTGAGCCGTTTGTGATCCAAATGCCGGATGTGGTAGGGATGCAAATCATTACTAAAGAGCAAGCCTGGACTAAATTAGTTAAAGAACTGGGAATTGCTGATATTGAAGGTGCAACACAACAGCTAGGGGAAAATCCTCTAGTAGATGAGATTAAGGTCAAAGCACGTAACTCTCAGTCCGTGCCGATTTTAGCAACTCAATTGGCTAAATTACAGGGAGTGGATACGGTTCAGTATGTCGATGAGGCAGTTAAACGCATCGCCCAGTTGCATCAAGGACTAAATTGGATGACGCTGACAATCACAGCTATCTTGACTTTAACAGCGATCGCTGTGACTACAACAACTATTCGTCTAATTGTGATGGCACGTCGGCGGGAAATTGAAATTATGCAGTTAGTGGGAGCAACTTCGGCCTGGATTTATCTACCGTTTATTTTGCAGGGGATAGCTTTTGGTTTATTTGGTGGTGCGATCGCTTGGAGTTTTATATCCGTAATGCAACAGTTTACCGGGAAGTTACTCACCAATCAACCAGAATTTATTCAATTTATTAGCAATGGTTTACAACTGACGGTCGCACAGGTTTTGCTACTACCTTTAATTCTGTTAAGCTTTGGTGCAACAGTAGGATTAATGGGTAGCTTATTTGCTGTCCGACGTTTTGCCAAAAGTTAGTAGTCAGGACTAAACAAGCCTCAAAACTGATATGCTACTGAGCATTTAGTATTGATTACCTACTATGTCATCTCAGTGGGAACGTTTACTGCTTAATCTTGGTGAATGGCAAGGTTCATTTACTCGATTTTCACCCCAAGGTCAACTTTTAAATGATATTCCGACGGTTGTTTCTTTGACAGGATTGAATAATAATCAAACAGTCCGCCAGATTATTCGTCAAGAAAATACAGAAAAGATTCTAGAGTATAGTTCCTTGGCAAGAACTGTGCTGTTTTTTGAAAATGGCGCTTTTTCTCAAGGTTCCATCCAGTTAGCTCCATTCTCGGAATTTGGTGCAGAATTAGGTTTAATTCATGAAAATCGCCGTCTGCGCTTGGTGCAATTATTTGATAAAAACGGTCAGTTAGACCAAATTACTCTAATTCGTGAACATTTAGCAGGTACACCAGCAAAAGAGAACCCACCCTTACAAATTGATGATTTATTGGGCGAATGGCAAGGTGAAGCAATAACAATTTATCCTGATTGGCGATCGCCTGATACTATTTCTACAAACCTCAAATTACAACTAGATGAGAATGGGCGCTTAATTCAAACCTTGAATTTCGCAGGACGCACCATAACTTCCACTGCTAGGATCAAAGGCTCAATCATTCTCTTTGATCAAGACCCAGAAAAACAAGTACAAGTATTACTCTTACCTAATGGTGCTTCTGCGACTTCTTTGCTCAAAGTGCAAGTACGCCAAAGCTTTATTTTAGAAGTGGGTTGGTTAATTCAACCAAACTTACGCCAACGTATGGTTCGTAGCTATAGCGATAAAGGCGAATGGGTGAGTCTAACTTTAGTAACTGAACAACGAGTTAAAACTCATTAGTCGTGACATATTAAAATCCGAAACCGGGAAATATAAGTTTGTAGATCAGGTTATACAAACTTTAAGGAATTAAGTATGAAAAGCTTCAATTGCAAACCTGCAAAACCTTTGTGGGGAATTTTGGCTACCCTCACAGGCGCGGCTTCTATGCTAACAGCTATAGTAGCATCACCTGTTGCTGCACTTGCCGCTACACCAGTATTTAGTTGTAGTGCTGAAGGTGTTTTTGTGGAAGTTTCCCGCCTCAACAATGGAACATTACGCTACGCAGCATATAATATTCCAACTACACTAAAACGTCCTGATCTCCTACTAGATGGTGGTACAGCTAGACGTAATGAAAATGGAGATGTAGTTTACAGATTTAGAAACAAAAATTATCTCTATGCTGCTGTGCAAGATACAGCTTATGGCAGAGTATTAGTTTATAAGAATAATCGACTGATTGCTACAAAATATTGTGGTGATGTTTAAGATTAATTCTTAACACCCTACGGAAAGCAAGCTACGTAATTCTTAATTTGTGATTACGTTACGCGCAAGTAAAACAGATGACTCAACGGATTATCGGCTTAACTGGAGGTATAGCGACAGGTAAAACCACTGTCGCTAATTATTTAGCTAGCGCTCATCATTTGCCAATCTTTGATGCAGATATTTATGCTAGAGATGCAGTATCTTTGGGTTCGCCGATTCTGGATGCGATCGCTGGGCGTTATGGTAAAGAAATATTACTACCAGATGGCAGTCTCAATCGCCCAAAGCTGGGTGAGATTATTTTTCAAAATCAAGATGAACGCCATTGGCTAGAGAGTTTAATACATCCTTATGTGCGCGATCGCTTCCTCAAAGCAATTGCTGAATCCACTTCCCCAATCTTGGTATTAGTCATACCTTTGTTGATTGAAGTGCAGATGACTAATTTAGTCACAGAAATTTGGGTAGTAATTTGTTCGGAATCACAGCAGTTGCAAAGATTAATGGAGCGCAACCACTTAACTTTAGAACAAGCACAAGCCCGAATTAATAGCCAATTATCTCTAAAAGAAAAAGCAGCGATCGCAGATGTAGTTTTAGATAACTCTTCATCCTTAGAATCGCTGCTCAAACAAGTAGATATCGCTCTTAATTTTGAACTTTGAATTGATTACATCTCTCCCCCAACTACTACATCTCGAATCCGTAAACTAGGGCCGCCACAACCTACAGGCAAGCCATTTTGCCCGCCTTTACCGCAACCGCCAGATTCATCCCAATAAAAATCATCACCAATAGCCTCAATATCAGCCAAAGTTTGAAAAACATTTCCTGAAAGTGTCACATCTTTGACAGGTTCAGCAATGTTACCGTTTCTAATCATCCAGGCTTCCCCGGCGCTAAAGGTGAACATTTCGCCGTTAGTCATCCCACCTAACCAATTACGAGCGTAAACACCTTCTTTAATACCAGTAAATAAATCTGCAATTGGTGTTTTACCCCGTTCAATCCAAGTGTTGGTCATCCGCACAATAGGATTGAAGTGATAATTGAGACAGCGCGCGTTACCTGTTGGTGTTTCCTCTAACTTACCTGCGGTTTCGCGGGAATGCAAACGCCCCACTAAAACACCATCTTTGATGAGTTGGGTAGTTGTAGCGGGTGTGCCTTCATCATCATAAAAATAACTGCCGCGATGTCCTTCTGGGGCTGCACCATCAAATATTTGCAGTTCTTTGGGGCCAAAGCGCCTGCCAATGGTCATGACATCTAATAAATCTGGATTTTCATAAGCCATGTCAGCTTCGGAAAGATGCCCAAAAGCTTCATGAACAAATAAACCTGTCAGCACGGGATCAATAACTACAGTATAGGTATTACCTTTGACTGATGGTAGGGACAAAGCTGCAACAGCTCTTTGTGCTGCATTCTTAACTTGAGTATCTAAATTAATTAAATCTTCGTAGGCTTTGCGAGAACCTGTAGTTTCCCTGCCAGTTTGCACTGTTTCACCATTTTTTGCAGTGGCAGCAAAGCGCATTTCCATATCCACCCAAGACTGTTGAATCAGAGTGCCTTCGGAAGTGGCGAGGATAATTTTTTGGCTACTATCACCATAACGAACTGAGGTTGTAGTAATGCGGTGGTCAACACTTTTGAGTAAATCAGTGTAGCGATCGCATAATTCTTTCTTCTTCGCCAAGGGAACTTTTCGCGGATCTGTACCTGTCAGGGGTAGCCTGCATATAGCTTGTACTGAGTCCATAGGAGCCAGTATCGTTTCTTCGTCTCCTACCATACGGGCGGCGGCGATCGCTTCTTCAATCCTGTCTTGAATCGTTGCCAATTGGTTAAAGCAGCTCAACCCCCAACCGCCCTTATAACAAGCGCGGACGTGTCCACCAATTGAAATCCCTTCGCTGAGAGTTTCTACTTTGTCGCCACGCAACAAGATATCAGTTCCTTCTGCTTCCTCTAGGCGAATCATTAAATAATCTACACGCGAGGAGTAACGGGCGATGAGGTCAGATAGTAAATTTTGTGCGTCAGCAAGTATAGTCGGCATTTCTTAGGTAGTCACCACAACGGACTGTATTTATTTTGCAATCATTTGGGTAATATCTGCTAGTGGTTTCAATAATTAGGGGTGTGGAGGTAGTAGTTCACCAACCCAAAATTGCTGGGCTAAGGCAAGCAGGGGAAGCAGAGGAAGCAGGGGGAGAAAGAGGTTTTTTTGCTGCTATTAACCTCACAAAGTTGACTTGCCAAACTACTAGGGAGAGGTGTACTGACTTTTTCCATAAATCAAATATGAGTCCTGTACCACTCTCTGGGTACTGT